>JAOABQ010000047.1 GCA_026418275.1 Clostridia bacterium | reverse complement strand
CTTGAGACATGCAAAAAACAATCAGTCAGCTTTTTTGAATTTATGAAGTCCTTTCATTCAAAAAAATGGGATGATAAAACAATCCCAAACTTAGTAATGGGAAGGGTTTAAAGCTGCTTCCCCGGATTATTGAGCAATTACTTAGAGTTAACACAACGCGATAAGAGAATAGCTATAGAGATGACACAAACTATTTTCCGGTAAACATAATATGATATCAAGGTGATTATTATGCCAGATGGATTGCATAGTCATGGCTTTAGAGGGAGAACTACATTCAATGATGGTCATACACATGGATATATAGGCGTAACCAGTTTAAATCCCGATGTTCCCGGACATGTATATTATTTGATGGGTGAAACAACCTTTAATGATGGACACATACACCGCTATGCCTTATATACAAGTCCAGAAATACCTGTTGATGGTGACCATACTCATTACTACCGGGCGGCTACATCATTTAATGACGGACATATCCACTATCTATATGGCTATGCAACAATTTATGGTCAGTAAGCAAAAACTTATAAGTAAAACTACGATTACGCGAGGTAACCTTTATGTTCAGACAGCAGCCAAGAGTCCCCCAGAATTGTCCTCCGGCATTTCTGGGGCGATATACCGTTCTTCCCGGTGATACTTTTTTTACCATTGCCCAAATGTTCAGGGTAAGATTAGAAGCACTTGCAGTAAATAACCCACATATACCAAATCCGAATGTTTTATTCCCAGGAGACGTACTTTGTGTACCAGGCTTTATTCCTTACCCCTGTTGTACTATTTTACAACCTCGCGGGCGTGTACCATTCGGAACAGGTGGAGTGGTTTATGTAAACTTTGCTCCCAGAGGAGGTCAGTCGGTAAGTTTTATGGCAACATTACCACAGCCAACAGTTTTCGGTAGCTTTGATATGTATACGGGCGAAATTTTCATACCCGGTATCGGCGGTTTCGGCAACCAGTTGTTTGCTTCTCCCGAGGATCCGCCAACATGGTCAACAAGGGTAGACCTTCCTACCGTTGCATCTGTGTTGCCAAACTCACGTGTGTCAATACGTCCTTTCAATTCATTAACCGGGGCCTCTGGTCCGATAATCTTAGAAGGTATAATCCGGGGTGGAAATTGTCAATCACAATCATAAATCAAACATGGAGAAGGTAAAGTGATTGAGGCAAACGGACTCTACCACCTCTACCCCATACACCTTTTTCGCCTTCTCAGACAAAAACATGTCATACATTTATCAATCCCACCAGAAATACCAATATTTCGACTTTAACAATGTAGCTGCTAGTGCCTCAACACTACCTACACCTTGTGTTACAATGTCAGTGCAATATATAAACTGCTCATTTGCCAGTTTAAGTGCTTTCTCTTTTGTCTGAGGAGGGTTTTTAACTGTAGCACTATATGGTTAGCCCTGGCTTCGATCATCATAGAAATCTTTTTCTATTTCTTTTTACGGTATAGTTAGTTGTCCTTTACTTTATAGCGCAGATCAAAATAAAGTTATATTTATCGTTTAACCTCCTTATTCTTTACCTTTAGATTTAACTCATTGTGCTAATCTCTGTATAAGGTGCTATTAATTTCTTGTGTTTCAAAGCGAATCAATGCTCGTGCAAAAAATATGGATTTATGTTATAATATATCGAATTAATGATGTTATTTGGAGGAATACTAATGAAACATCAGAACAAAAACAGACAAGTTAAAGATATTCAAATTTTAAATCAGGATTCAAATAAGATACTAGCTGACTTTTTAACAATTACAGTTCTATGTGGTTCTGTTGTAAACTTTGTATCCCGAGGTCTATTTACAGATCAAAATAAAGTAGAGATTCTTGCTCTTAGTATTGTTCTAATTCTCTTAGGATATATATCTTTTAAACTGAAAAATTCTAAACTTAACAGCTTTGTTATAACTCACATACTATCACTAATGCTATTTTTCATAGTAATATCCATTATTCTATTATTTGAATTTAATGGCGGTGTAACAGTTTGGGCTATTTCTTTGTTATGTCTAATTATTGGAGTTGTTTCTGAGAATAAAACTGCAATAATATATAATTCTGTAGCAGCTATTTCAGTCGAGATATATTTATGGATAAATCATCCTAGTATGCTGGCAAGTCTTGATACTTCTGATTATATTACAAGGATTGGTATATATTTGATAGCTGTAATAATAGTATATATCGTAAATAACATGCTTGTAGAAAGGGCTAGAAAGAATTTTGAGCAAATAGAAGATATTAAGGCCAAAAACAATGAAATTATAACTTTACAAAAAGAAATATACAAGTTAGTTTCAGAATCTACCAGTGATGGAATATGGAAATATGATTTAAGGGATAACAAACAAATGTATTCTCAATGGTGGTTAAACACATTAGGTTATGCTGAAGATGAGATTATTAGCATGAAGGATTGGTTTAGTCTAGTACATAAAAATGATTTATGTACGATTCAAAATAATTATAATAATTACTTGAAGCATAATATCGGTCATTATGAAAATGAATGCAGAATGCTAACAAAGGAAGGGAATTATTTATGGATAAAGGCAAAAATTAAAGCCCTCTTTGACAATAAAGGAAGTCCTTACATGATAGTAGGTGCATATACCAATATAACTCCTTTAAAAGAGAGAGAAGAGAGGTTGCATAAATTAGCTTTTTATGATGCATTGACCGGTCTTCCCAACAGACAGCATTTCCTGGATCACCTTCATTTATCCTTAGAAAAAGCAGCTAAAGAAGGTACTAGTCTTTATGTAGTTTTTATTGATTTAGATAATTTCAAGAAAGTTAATGACAGTATGGGTCACCTTTATGGGGATGTTCTATTAAAAGAAGTCTCAAGTCGATTTAATCAGATTGTTCAAAAACCATGTTTTTTAGGAAGACTTGCTGGTGATGAATTTGCAATAACTATTAATGGATTTACTGAATTACATCAAGTTGAAAGTTTTATAAAAAGACTAATTAATTCACTTAGTACTCCAATAATGTTGAATAACACAAACTATATTACAAGTGCCAGCTTTGGAATTTCTACTTTCCCCAAAGATGGAAATACTGTAGATGAATTATTAAATACTGCTGATACGGCAATGTATAGAGCTAAGGAAGCAGGCAAAAACAGCTTCAATCTGTTTAATAAAGCCTTATGATGGAACCATCTCTCTTCCCTATTATCCTAAGACTTATAAATCTCATTTACGTAAACTCAATTTATAAGTTGACATAAAATCAAATCTTACCCATCTCCTGGCGGCTTATAAATTTATAGCCGCCAGATACATTTCAAACTATTCTACCTTGAAGAAAGGACGAATTATCAAGAAAGCTGATTTTCCGAAATAATATGCAAAGAATCCTCAAAACGTTTAGTATTAATATTAGATAAAAATTGATTCATGTGGACTAATGCATATTGTAGTTTATTTTCATCGTTAAACAAATCAATTTCACCTTCCCACATGCGTTTATGAAAATCTCTAAAGTTTGTTTTTATATTATCTATCTTAATAGGTACGCTTTTAGAAGCATACAGAATAAAAATAGACATGTAAAATATGTGAAGCAACTGTTGCATAAGAAAAAAGCGGGCTTGTATGTATTGGTCAGGAGCTTCACCAAAATAATCCTGAAGGTATTGAAACTCATCCTCATCATTGTTAACAACAAAATTTGCCACTACAGCCAGATCTAAATAACGGTCATTTAAAAAAGCTGCTTCCCAATCAACAAGCCAGGCACGTTCTCCATCAAATATATAATTTTCTGGTTTTAAGTCGTTGTGGCTTGAAACTAAATCTTCAGAATGGCAGGGATAAACATTTTTAATGCGGTTATAGTTCTTTAATATATCGTCAGCCAAGTTATCGGGAAGAAATTTTGCTGCTTGAAATCCTTGCACAATTCTATCCATTGAATCAAAATAATTGACTGCTTTGTGGAATGAAGGAAGTTTATGCAACTTACTAATAAGCTTTGGCATTATTTCCTTTGCTTTGTTTATCGGAAATGGCTTAGCTTCTATGAAATCAGTTATTGAAATTTTGTCTTGCGTACTTAAGTACCAAACTCGGGGAGCTATTCCCACTTCTGCTCCTGCTTTCATATATGCAAAATAATTTGTTGGGTCGCTCAGTTGATCGGTACGTGCAATTTTCATTAAATAAGGTTTATTTTTTACAACAATACGAAATGTGAGTGCATTTGAAAGACCTGTGGTTATAGCCTTGATATCATCATAACTGTTTATTCCAAAAGCTGCTTGCAACGCATTTTCTACAGCGGTTTGCTTATTCTCTGGGATCATATTTTCCTCCTCAATAAAATATTTCTTATAAGGTTACCATATTTCCCCTATATTATACAGTCTTATAGTTAAGCACTTTTTATGATATAATATAAGTAGAGCATTCCTAAACGAAAAATGCTGACCTTTGAAGTATCTCCAGAATGATACTTGAGTTGACACACCCCTGCGAAATATTCCTTCTAAATAAATTCGCACCCACATATTCCTTTTGCTCATTAGCCTGATTATATAAAAATAGATATCAAGGGGGATGGTTCTAATGACATGCTATCCTATTATGTCATTAGAACCATCCCCCTTGATACGTTTTTACGTCTTAAAAGTCTCAAAAGCCTTATTTTTGCCTACTATTTTCGCCCAAGCAGCCAAACCGTCTCCGTGTGTATTTGGGTTTTAAAATGATACAAATACACACGACCATATTTAAAATACCCCTGGTGCAGGAGTCTAAAGTTTGTACATTTACGCAAAATTATAATAATCACTGAAATTTTATTGTCCAAAAATTTAAGGATAAATGCTTAATCCGGCAACACCAACATCAATTCCATTTCATTTATTAGCAACAAGTACATATGACAAAGGTATACCTTTATGACTCAATTCATAAAATGATCCTGAAATATCATATTCAATCTCTTTTAACTTTTTTATCTGCATATTGCTTTTTATTATTGCATTTAAAATATCAGCTAATGTATGAGAGTAGCTATAGAAGGTCTTTTTATACTCTTTGGATGGATCACTCATATAACCCATCCCATTATTCTCTATCCATGGGTCACATCTAAAGTATGAATTTACTAGTTTGTTTGGTGAAGATGCATCAAAGTTTTCTTCCCCATTCATTGCCAGCATATTTGCAACCGGATGCATTTCATTAATAATCAAATACCCTCCGTCTTTTAAACAATTAGATACTTTGTCAAAAAAAGCTTTTAAATCATTAAACCACGTTATTGCTCCTATTGTTATAAAAATAAAGTCAAACATCCCATCATAGCTTGTATCAATATCTAAAATATCTGTTGCAACAAAAGTACAATTCAGCTGTAAATTCTTAGCTGTCTTATTGGCAAACGAAACCATATTTTCAGCAATATCAAATCCTACTCCATATTTCGCACCCATTTTAAACAGCGAAAGTAATTCTCTGCCATTGTTACAGCAAAATTGTGCAATTGTTTTGCCTTTTAAATCAAAATTATTCAGTTCCTCAATTAGCGCTTTTTCTAAAAATGGATATCCTTCACTTTGTATTTGATTACAAATGTCTTCACCCCAACCATCTTTTCTATTATCAAAAGCTTCTTCCCAAGCCATCTTATTTGATTTATTGAAATTCATAAACTTATAACCCCCTCTTTTTAAATTATAATTTATTATAACCCTTATCACACATTATTCCAAATAATTCTACTCCTTTTATACCTCCACGCAAAATGAATTTTTTCAAAATGAACGATCCAATAAATTGGTGATTTGCTCGCCCACTTGATTTTGATTAGATTATATAATTTTGAACTTCACAGCAATTTTTGATGAAGAAATAAGTGATTATAAGTTTTGTATCCATTGCCATTTCACAAAATAACGAAATTTTCTTCTACACTCACAATAATCCTTGCAAAATCAATGCAGAACTGCATATCCTTTGTTCCAAGCTTGGCTTTATAGTATTGTTTGATATCATTTACCGCAGATACCCTTTCCAGCATTTCTTCTGCATTCGTGTTCGCTATATCTGAAACAGATTTATATCCTGCATCGAAAAAGCTTTTAGCTGCAACTGCTCCAACACCATTGATTCTTACAAGGTCACAAAGACAATATAGTTCTTGTTGTTTGTCTTCTGAAATAGGTATTTTTTGTGTGATTTCATTTTTATCCTTTAGTGAATCATAAAATTCAAAATAATCCTTTGATGATTTAAGTCCTGCAACTGTCAGCAAATCCATGGTTTTTTCATCTATTTCCGGAAACTCTTTGATTAAGACTACCTTTGGCTCAATACTACCAATTTCACGTCTTAAAATTGTCAGGTAATCTTTTGACAATCCGGACTTTTCAGAAAACGTACTAAGTTTTTGAGCAGTTGATAAGGCATTCTTCAATTCACCTAAATTCCTTATTCTACATCTATGTATGGCATCAAAACTGGAATCCATATCCTGATGCAGTATTTTTCTGCTCGGAAGCAGATATTGATTTTTTAGAATTTCCTTATACGCTTCTATCGAAATTTTACTCAAATCCAATGAGTACCCCACTTTATCAACTCCTCCATTTTTTATCAGTGCCCCTTTTTCTTTTCCTTCTTTTTCTCCTGCCTTTTTTTCAAATTTGAGCTGCTCCAATTCCTCGCGTTTTTCCTTGGATGCCTTTTTATTCTCCTGTTTTCCAGACTCCTGCTCAAGTTTTATTAAAAGCATAAACCTCATAATCCTTTGGCTCTGCACCAAAACAACTATTGAAGTTTCAAGCAAACCATCATCAAGTCTTTCAAATACTCCAACCCAGAAAGGATTATCAAAATAGACCGTCAATTTAGTATTCATTTTTACTTCCTCCTGTTAGTATACTCTCAAGAGAACGGACAACCCCAGGAGGGCAGGTTACTGATTGGAAATCCTGCATCCGGACTACCAACCGGATCGTGTTTTTATTTCTCTACATTAATTATAATTAATTTTACTTGAATGAGTCAAAACTTCTTTAAATCTTCTTTTGTTTTCATAGGCATTCCACATGCAATACACGTTTTCAAGTTACTTTACCTCCCCTCTGAAAGAAATCAAATTCATATAATGATTAATCAATTGTTTTCCATATCTTGAAATAACAGATTCCCCAGGTGCAAATATAGTCCCGTGTGATAAATTTGAAGAGTGTGGTTTCGATATTAATGCTTTAGGAATAATTCGCGTAAAAGCTGCTGGAAAAAGATCTCGTAAAATTTTCAAGCAAGAAGGTGTATTAGGACTAGATGATTCAAGGAAAATGAATAACAGAAAATCTAAAATTAACAAACTATTATTGGAAGAACGAAATGCCAGATTGGAAGCACAACCGGAGCAATTATGCAGATTATGATTAAGGTAACAAGCTCCTTATTGACCATATCCTCAAAGCTCAGGCTTTCCCCATCTATGATTCTTATAAGACATAAATCCAGTATTATAAATATTACCCATGTAAATAATATTAAAAACATTTGAAATACTATAGTGTCACCCCTGCATAATCCTATACAGGAAGTATTAACGGATATAAAGTAACCTAAACTATATATTCCTATCATACTATTTTAATATTGCTTCGTGTAATAATAAAACACACTTCTTTTATCTATGAATATTATAGCAGTGAGTTCATAGAATTAAGGAGGGCCTTTTTATGCCCAAAAGCTCACAAATACAGGAGCAGTTAAGAAATATTACTGGTGAAATCTATTACTATGTTAATTCACTTTATATGATATCCTGCGTATATACAAGAAATGCAATACTCAACCAGATAAGACATAGGCTTTATTACTCCAGCTTGTTGATTAATCAATTGAATACTACTCATGCTTTACCTGGAGCAAGTACGACTACTTCTAATACCTTTCAGTATACTATAAATCCTGTACAAAGCAGTATCCTACCCAGCAGTGAAAGCGGAATTGAACAGCTTACACAGGGAATACAGCCCAGTGGCCTGCAAAACATTGTCAGTATGCCAGCGCAATCAGGCCAGGTAAATCAAGCAGTATTCACTTTAGATCAATTATCCAGATATGATGGTATAAACGGGAATCCGGCTTATGTAGCTGTAAACGGAGTGGTATATGATGTAACAAACATTGCCACATGGGCTGCAGCAACACACTTCGGGCTTGTTGCAGGGCGCGATCTAACACAGGAATTTACATCGTGTCATGCCGGTCAGAATATTTTATCAAAATTAAAAGTAGTAGGGCGGTTGGTACAATGAATAAGGAAAGCATTTCATGTCCCGAATACAACAGTAAACACCAAACAGCCAGAAAACTTTTAGATGAAGTCGATGAAAGTATATGGAATGGAACTCTAAAAAAGAGAAATCTAATATGGCTTGAGCTTACAGGATGCTCAGGCAACATAATATCCCTCATAGATGGAACAAACCCCGATTACGAGTACATGATAACCAACATGGTTAACCTGCTTTTCAACAACAGCCTTATGTCAGATTGGGGCGAGGAAGCAATAGAAAAGCTTATAAATGCAGTAGGTACGGATTATGTACTTGCTGTTGAAGGGGCTGTTGCAACTAAAAACAATGGTCTATATAACATTATTGGCAGATGGAAGGGCAAGCCTTTTACAGCTTTGGATGCAATTAATCTTTTAGGGGAAAAGGCCTCTCATGTAATTGCTGTTGGTGCATGTGCAACACACGGTGGTGTTTCTGCGGCACATCCCAATCCATCTGGCAGTGTAAGTATACAGTCTCTACTCAAACGAAAGGTTATCAAGCTTCCAGGGTGTCCATGTCATCCCGATTGGTTTTTAGGAACACTAGCACACATTGTTCTGTACGGCGAACCTGAGCTTGATGATGTAGACAGACCAATTTTGTTTTATGGTATCCGAATCCATGATAGGTGCCCCAGAAGGTCCTTTTATGACCAGGGTATTTTTGCAACAAGGCTCGGTGAACTAACCTGTATGTTCAAATTGGGCTGCCGCGGACCGGTAACAAGAACTGATTGTCCTATCCGGCTGTGGAATAAATATGTGAACTGGCCTATCAAGGATGATACACCCTGCATAGGCTGCTCACAAATTGGTTTTCCTGATAGGATGGAGCCTTTTATAAGCTATAACACTACGAGAGAAGGTGAATAAATGTCACAAACAATAATTATAAACCCGGTTACCCGTATAAGTGGATTTTTAGAAATCGAAGTGCAGGTTGATAACGGTATAGTAGTCGAAGCCAAAACTAAAGGTTTTTTATTCCGGGGCTTTGAAAAAATGCTTTTAGGCAGAAGTCCCTTCGATGTTGTCTATTTCACTGAAAGGATATGCGGCATATGCTCTACAGCCCATGCT
>JAOABQ010000097.1 GCA_026418275.1 Clostridia bacterium | reverse complement strand
TCTACGCTTAAACAGTATGATTACTCATAATGCTCCAAGACTCGCTACTGGTTCCACGACTTATGGATTACCAGACAGGATTTCCACCTGTTAAACTATATGTCCTTTCCCGGACGCACCACAGAATTATTTACACTCCCTAAAAATCGGGTATTGGATAGAAAATTTCTATTGATGCCCGATTTTTTTGTTACTCCAAAGCCGCCCTTGAGGACCCTTTGAAGGAAAAGACGTTCAAAAACCCCGTCCGCCCATTTTGTTTTTTGCCTTTCTCCCGGGCCTCCTTCGAAGAAACCTCTCCCCCGGCTGAGTAGGTCGACAGTTTTAAAATACCATTTTGCCAGGGGGGATCTCAAACCCGCATAAAATGAGCATTTTTCAAAAGCGGAGTGGGTCGACATTTTTGGCATTTTTTCCGGCAGGGAAGAGGTTTTTTCAGGTTTTTTCCCAGTTTCCAGCCCGGCCATTTTTTTGTCACTGGGCGCTTGCAAAAGTGTTGATATATCGTATATTATAATATTAAAAATTCCAGTGCTAATGAAAAAGGAATTACCAGTGTATTTGATACTTCTGTTTCAGAAGTTGGTGAACCCGTGTAAAAGATTGTATATCCATCTTCGTCCAGTGTATTTTCATCACAATATGCAAGCAGAAGATTTATGGTGTAAGACTTGGTGAATATCTTGGAATTGTTGCGCTTGGGATATCAAATGAAGGTAAGAAAAAAACCTTGGGCTCATAGAGGCTGAAGGCTGATCACAGCATTTCGTTAGACTCTTCACTGCTTTTGGGTAAAGAGTGGGATTGTTTCGGCACTTCATCCAGTATATTTTGATCGTTCCCATAGGTACACCGTGAATAATCTTTTTTAAGACGGCGTGGTTTAGAATATCTTCTTGCTGAAAATGAGAAAGCGTTTCTATTGGCAACTCTCTATTTCCATCTTTACTTCTGACTCTGGGCTTATCAATTGATATCTTTTGCCCCCCATAGTAACACTTGCTTTTTCATACCCATGCCTGTATGCTGCTCGTGAGTGACTGTGTTTGCCTTTTTATCCTGCATGAGAGGTTACCTCATCCTCACGCATAATTTTTAATGCTTTGACTCGTAATTGTACTGATAAGGACAAAAGTCCTATGCTCGCCATTTCTTCTAACTCTGTAAAATCTACTGATAAATCCAGTCCGCTCTTGCTTTTCTTCTCTGTCCATGCATGGTATAATTCCATTTGTGGCATCTCCTTTCGTTATTTTGTTGCCCAACAAACAGTTTGCCAAAACTGTCGTCAGGAACGCTACTTCAAATTCCACGGACCTTAGGACATTTTCTGTTAGTACTAGCAGTATAAATAAGATAAGAAATCCGCTTGACGATATAGATGTAAAATAATACACTTTATCTATATATTACTTATACGAAAGAACTCGTGTAAGCCACCAAATAATTAACTTATACGATTATACGAAATAGACATTCGTGAAGAAGGTAGATATATGAAATTCCCTGCATTGCCGCCTCGTCCTGGGGTGGCTTTTGGCGGGTACTACATTGAAGTTTTTTAATATACAGAATAGTTTTAATTATTTGAAAGGTTATATTGTTATGTTAGAAATTTACACAATTGATGGGGCTAAGGTATATGATTTAGACACTTTTCTAGCGGAATTTGCTAAAGCTGTAAATGCCCCTAATAATTATTTCGGTAATGATTTATTAGGATTTGATGATTGCCTATTTGGAGGATTTGGCTTAGAAGCACCATGCAAAATTATTTGGAAAAACTCAAATTTATCTAAACAAAGGTTGAACAGTGAAATGCTTAGGGCTTACTATGAAAGAGAGAAGAATCTTTATGAAGAAGGTTTAGTAGGGGAATTGAAAGAATTTATCGAGCATGGTAGAACAGATGCTACAGAACAGGATTGCTTTAGTTACTCAAGGGTTGAATATAGTACATATATGATTGAAAAAGCTACAAATGGTGAGTTGGATTTGTTTGATGAAATAGTTAACACTATTCAAACTGTATCAGAAAGAGCAAGTAATAAGACTTGGACAATAGAGTTGATTTTAGAGGAGTAATAGAGATTAAAGGTTCGGTCGTCATGGCCTCATCTGGCTTCGGGGGACAGGGAACTTCACATATCAAAGCATTTGTGTTGACAGGTTACGGACAAAACATTCACAAGACTAGCTTGTTCATTGGCCTCCACCACATGCCCTTAGCAAGTCGAAGTGTCACTAAACTTCGGACACGTTGCAAATGCAGACCATTAAGTGTAATTGGTCGCATTTGCCGCCACGGCGTGTCGGATTTATTGGGGAAGAACTTTGCAAGAATTGTTTTTTGAAAGGATAGTAGTATGACAATTCAAATTGATGACAAAGTTGATTATTTGAATACAGAATATTCACTTATTAGAATAGAAAATGGATCATTATTTGAACCAAGTGATTATGGTTTTTCTCCTGTAGTTTTAAGTTCTGCTTGTTGGAGAGGGCACTACTGTAAATATATAATTGAAAATGGCTCTTTAATTCTTTCTCAGTTGAGTATTGGACTTGAAACTGATAATCCTCCAGTATGGAGATCCGTTAAGGCTTCAGGTGGGGGGAATTTTGATTATTGGAAATATGAGGGGGTAAGATTACCGATTGGATATACAGGTGGAATCATCATTGGTAATAACTTATTGCAGGAGTTTTATGATTTTTTTGGATTTCATAATAAACCACATTGTTACAAGCATGTTATTGAATTGATTTTTAAAAACGGTGAACATGTGAATACTGTTGTTTATGATGAATATATGGATAAAGCTAGAACGTTAATTCGTTTGTCGATTCAAAAGTATAAAAAATTAATTGGATACTATGAAAATAGTCAAACTGTTACTATAAAATTGCCAGAAGGAATAGATATTAAAAATTTTACTTTGCTATTAAAAGAGCTTGCTTCTAAATATATTAGTGCAACATCAATTGATTTATTTAACAAGTTTCGTTCGAAAGGATTTATTGAGTTAGATAAAAAATTACATTTTTATGAATATAGAGAACTATCTTCAAAATTCGAAAAGAAGGGATATAAAAATATGGTTGCGACAGAGTATTCTACGGATTCTAATACTCATTTAGACTCTGATGATGTAATTAATCAGTATCCGGATTTCGGAGAATTACTTGAATTATATAATAAATATGGGGTCGGTAAGATACATCTTTTATAGAATATCAGATTTATATACAGGATAGGGCAGTTTGAGGGACTCACGTCCTGGTCGTCTCTGAGCTACAGGGCAACCAACTACACTTAACAATGCATTCACGTTCGGTGCGATAAGCAAGATCCATGAAGAAGGGCTACATCGGTCATCCCATGAAGAATGCGCACCACTTCACTTCACCGGGTGCAGTGAAGTGGATTCTGGCCAATAAGTTCTTCAATTAGCTGCAATGGACTTTTCTTTGGTTGTAAAGGTTGCAGATGTCCCAACAATCCTTTTAGCAATACCAGTTTTGATTGGCGACGGCGACATCCAAAACATTCGCAAGACAAGCATGCTTATTGGCCTCCACTACATGCCCTCGGCAAGTCGATGTATCACTAAGCCTCGGGCACGTTGCAAATGCAGACCGAGATATGAAATTTGCCGCTTTTATTTTGGGGTTAGCCTTTGAAGAAATTATTTAGATGGTGATGAAAATATGAGAATTACATGTGATGCGGAATGTAGCATGGGATATATTTATCTTATGCCTCCGAAACGGAAATATTCCAATAGTACTAATCATTTAGGGAAATACATAGAACAAGAAAATATGCAAATACCTGTGATCTGGAATAATAAAATATCAGATAAATTGGACAGTTTAAAGCTTATGAATAAGACATATAGATAACGAAGTGTAAAGTTAAAATTATCCTGTATCCAAATTCCCAATTAGCCTTTAAAATAGAGGGCTAAGGGGGAATGAAAATGGGTAGAAAATGTATTGAGGTAAAATCACTTTATGAACTTAGTATAGATGATTTAAATTTAATAGCAAAAAACTCGGAGAGTAACTATACACGCGATATAGTAGCAACTGTAATTATGCGTTATAACGGTGTGCACCCACAAATAATTGCGGATACTCTATGCAAGTCTCGCGCAACCATAGTATCGTATCTTAATGACTGGAATTCCAAAGGGATTGCTTGTATAGCAGACCACAGAGGAGGCAATATTCCAAGTTCATTAGATGATAATATGATTGAAGATATCCGTAATATAGTTACAAATAAAAGTCCATATGACTTTGGCTATGAGCAGAATAAGTGGAATACTCTAATCTTATGCAGGTATATTGAAGACACGTATGGTAAGAAGTATTCTGATACTTGGATAAGGTTACTGCTCAAAGGCCTTGGGTTCTACTACAAAAGGGGTGTTTACAAATCAAGCCTTGCAGATGAACTGCTGCAGGAGAGCTTTAAAAAAAATGGCTATCCTGCTGGATATTATTGAGCCTGTTGAAGATATTTCCCTGTGGGCAATGGACGAAACAGGCAAAAGGCTTGAATCAAACAACTATTATTCATGGAGCCCTGTAGGAAAACCTACAGTCATTGAGCGTAATGGCAGTCACAAAGGCCTTAACATCATTGGTGCAACTGAAGTTTTAAATCACTTTGATTTTGTGTACGATGTATATACAAAAGATGAAGGCACTGTGACGGCTGCTCATATTATTAAGTTTTTGGAAAAATTACTGCTCTACGATAAATCCAGAGGGGTTAAGCTAACCATTGTCCAATGGGACAATGCAGGTATTCATAAGTCCTCTGATGTGAAGCAGTTTGCCAAAGCTCATGAAAGTGATTTAGTACTAATACATCAACCTCCATACTCTCCAGAGTTAAATCCACAAGAAAACATGTGGAACTGGATGAAAAAATTTATGTCTCAAAGTTCTGCAGCCAAAAACGAGCAGGAACTACTTAATAGGTTAAAAGAGTTTAAGGCATATATAAAAGCTAGACCTGAAGCAGTAAAACAATGGTTGTATGCCCGTAACTTCTTTAAATAAATGGTAAATTGGAAACTTTAAGTTTTACAGTTCGTTATCTATATAGAAATGCTGTATATAAATATTTTGATATAGATATGGAATATTGCAATGATATGGATAATGAAGGGTATATAACTGGAGTTGAATTAAGCGTTACCAAGGAAGACCTAGGAGAGCTTTTGTATAACAGCAGCAGCGGTTTTTTCGGTGTCGGCCATGCAGAGAAAATTTTGATGCTGGTTGAAAGAGACGGGGATACATCTACCAAGTTCCAAGAGACAAGGGATTTTATCGTGTCCCACTGTATCAAGGAATTGAAGCACTGTACCAAGGAAATGGATGTTATTGAACGGGAGATCAAAAGCCTTATGAAGAAGTTTCCTTACAAGCTTGAAACCATGCCCGGTATTGAAACGATCACGGCAGCGGCCATCGTAAGCGAAATAGGCGATATTCGAAGGTTCGCAAGTGCTAACAAGTTATTGCGCTATTCGGGAATCAGCCCGGTTTCCTGTTCATCCGGTGACAAGGACAAGAATTTCAGAAACAGGCAGGGCAACCGAAGGCTTTACGAGATATTCAGAAACATAGCCGCAAGAAGCATTTGCAAGGGCCGGAATAACCAAAGCCCGGTAAATGATGCATTTCTAAGCTATTACAACAAAAAGATCACTCAGGGAAAAACTAGGCGGCAGGCGCTTATTGCCGTCATGAGCCAAATAGCAAAAATCGTTTATAGTATGATGCGGGATGAGAGGGCATATGTAAAGCCAACTATTTCCAAAACTAATAACACATGATAGTATATATATGGGCCTTGTTGATACAGGGCCTAAATATATGCTATCGTGTAAAGCATACTTTGGAAAGTGAGGTTAAAATGAAATTACGGTTTCTAATTCCAATCGTTGTGGTAATCTTGTTTGGCCTAATTCTTATGCCTATAAGAGATGAGAATAACAAAAGTAAAAAGCTATTAACAATCAGTAATGATATATCAACAGTTACAGAACAGGTGAGAAACTATTCACTCCCCAAATATATGGGTTCTGCGCTTGACCCTGAGAAAAAAATTTCTAAAGTACTACTTATTATTGATAGAAAAAAGATAACCAATGAATTCTTTAGAGAAATAATACAAAATTATATTTCAAGTATTGATGCACTTGCATCCCATAATGATTGGGAAAAAGAATTTAAAGCCTTTCACTTTAAAATTGAGGAAATGGCAGGTGGAAAAGAACCTTCTATAGTAGCTGAAAGACTACCTGGGTCTACGGTAATAACGTGGAATAAAGCTTGGTAGAACGATCATTACTATCATGACAAACAAAGCACTAAAAGGAAGGTGCTTTAATAAAAAGCCCTGTGTATTACGTAATTAGGGACACGGTGATGTCGTTTCCCTTACAGACTCTAAGGGTGCAGAGGTAAACAGGTATAAGTATGATGCATTTGGGAACACGATCGAAGCCCACGAGCAAGTACATAACAGGTTCCGCTATGCCGGTGAGCAGTACGACACAGTTACAGGCCAGTACTACCTCCGGGCAAGGTTCTACAACCCGGTAGTTGGACGGTTTACACAAGAAGACGTTTACCGTGGTGATGGGCTAAACTTATATGCATACGTGAAGAATAACCCTATCAAATATATTGACCCAAGCGGTTATGTTTGTGAGCAAAAGTATAACTTGTACAAAGAATTCCGTGAACAAGGAATGACTCCAAAGCAAGCCCAGGAGCAAGCAAACCGAATAATGCATCCAGAACGTACACCAGGTGGCGATTTATCAAGTCGTGGATATAAGCCACAACCTGGCGAGCGTTCTATGACAAAGGAACAGTGGAGGGCACAGCAACAAAATGAAAGATTGCTCCAAAGACAACAGCGTTCTCAAACAAGAATAACACCAGGAAGTTTCCCATTAGAGGAGGAACAAGCAATATCAAATACTTTGAGCCATATTGATGCTGGAACAAGACCCACTGGTCCTACAAGAAGAAAATGGGGAACAAATTTTAGAAATAATAGAGGTGACTTACCAGGAGTTCCAGGAGCAGGGGGATATAAAGAGTACCGAGTAGCACCAGCACCGGGAACTAGCGGCGCTGGGCCAAGAAGAATAGTGACAAATACCGCAGGGGATGAAGTATATTATACCTGGACACATTATGGGGATTCTGGAGATCCTGCATTTGTTAGAATAAGATGATACTAGCGGAGGTTAAGTAAATATGGAAAGTAGATTTTCATTGATAAACTTAATTAATGAAAACAATTTAAATGAATTATTAATAGACCTTTCAAGCCAAGACTTTGAAGTTCTTGAAATAGACGGAGATTGCATATATGATTCTAAAACATTTTTTAAGGCTGTAAAAGATAGCTTACCATTTGATCCACCAATAAGCGGAAAAGTTAATTGGGATGCTTTTTCTGATTCCCTTTGGGAAGGTATTATGAATCTGGAGAATCAAAAGGTAGCAATAGTTTGGACTAAAGCAGAAAATATGTTGAATTATGGATTAGGAGGCCTCATAGATGCTATTCGTGCTTTAACTGATGTTTCGACAAGCTTATACAATGATGCCGAAAACGACAAGGAGCGTGTTACTTTAACTATATTTTTGATAGGAAAGGGAAATAATTTTTCATTGCATAAATAGAATAATACTCTACAAAATTTGATTGAACTTTTTATAATCAAATTTTGTACAAATTTATTTTTGATCTCTGATTTGAAAATGAAGGAACCTTGGAGTAAACAACAAGGCCTGACTGGAACAGCGTTTTGGAGTTTCAGCCCAGCCTTTAAAATAGTCATCAACTAGAATTTCTAGCCGATGACTATTTTGTTTATTACCCAAAAGCTATTCATTAAGCGTCTTCGAAGGAAATACGTTCAAAAACTCCGCCCCCCTATTTTTTTGCCTTTCTTACGGGCCGACTCCGAAGAATTCCCAGCTAAGCCCCTCCCCCGGAATAGTGGGTCGACAGTTTCAAAGTGCCGTTTTACTAGGGAGACCTCAAACC
>JAOABQ010000087.1 GCA_026418275.1 Clostridia bacterium | reverse complement strand
ACTAGCGTGCTTTTGTCACCGTTGGGTTTCCCTTATCGGCTAAGCTAGTTTGTGATAGAAATTAATGTCTTTTCTAGTGCCTTGCTATTGGCACATTCCATATTTGCCCCATTCTCTCGAACTTTTACGGGCGCACCCAAGACTCATCAATTCCAAAGTTTTCAACCTGATCGGTATAATATCGATAGATGTCTCGAGCCATTTTCGAAAACCGGATGTATAGCGCATAATTTGGAGGCACGATAACTAAACCGGGGCATTTTTGCCTTGCCTGCCAGATAGCTTCGCCTGTAGTTATCTTATATTTTTTTGCTATATAATTCTTTGCGAGCACAATTCCATGCCTATGTTCTTCTGATCCGCCAACCACAACGGGTTTATCCCGAAGTGAAGGGTTATATAAACATTCAACACTGGCATAAAAATTATTTAAGTCTGAATGAAGTATTACTCTATCCATAACTTACCACCTTACAACAACATCGAACACGTGTTCTATAAATTTAGTATACAACGATGCGGTAAATTATGCTATACAGTTTACTGGAAATAAAAGTTGACTTATGTATTCTAGCATTGGTGTATTAAGCTTCTGAGGACGTTAAGGTAATTTTAATGCTTACTTACGCTGCTATATGCTATTAACGTAGTTGGATGCAAACTTAGTACTCCCAGCCAAAACTCCAGCCTGAGCCCTTCTACCAAAGCACTCTTTCAAAACTTCCCCATACCGCTCATTGATCATATTGCATATAAACGCATCATCCACATAAAAATTAACCACATCTCCGACAAAATCTATTTCTTTGACTGTGTCCCTAAACCAAGTGTTAAACGCTGCCGAAGGAAGGCTTTCCTTTAGCCGCTGCACTTCCTGCTCAACTCCCGCTGCTCTTGCAGCATCAAAAATGTTCCTGCAGTCCTTAAATATCTCTTTATCCTCACGGCTGGTAGACGTAATAGTGGCTATAACCTCTTCAGTGAGAGCGTTATAGATACAGTGCATTAGATAGTGCTTGCTTGAGGATATCTGAGCCCCATCTCTTACCGCTTTTCTCATGTTTACGAGAGCTCTTTGGATCACATATAGGCTTACCCCTTGAAGTCTTTGACGCACCTCGTCTATATTGACCCTCAAGCTTTTTTCTGCAAAGCTCTGGTCATGGTATAAATCAACAACACATTGATAAACCGACTGTGCCGCATCCTCTGCAAGCATTTCAAGCCGGCATTTTTGGAGGATCTCTCCAAGCTCTTTATTTATATTTAAATATTTTTTATTTAAGTCTGTCTCTGTAGTAGTCTCTGTAGTAATCTCTGGTATTGCAGCTACGTTTTCGCAGGTTCGGACAGACATTCCGTCCTTTCGGTTTTCCGTTTCATTGCTTCGAAGATACGATTCGT
This sequence comes from Clostridia bacterium, assembly GCA_026418275.1. Taxonomy (GTDB): domain Bacteria; phylum Bacillota; class Clostridia; order Acetivibrionales; family DSM-2933; genus SKW182. Next base: position 131,784 of record JAOABQ010000087.1, on the reverse strand, counting down.
TGTTTCGCACAAATGTTTCGTTGGCTCCTGCAAATGCAGTAATATCTACCCTATAATCCTGAAGCACATACCCGATTTCAAGAAGATCCCTATATACTTTCACCAGGTTTACCCTGTATTGCTTTACTTTATCCCACCTGTTTACCGGATTATCCCGCTCCTCAATCCAGCCATTTTGAATTAGCTTTTGAACATGCTTACGGATGTTGTTGGGAGCAAGACCAGTCATGGTTTCCTCTGCCAGTTCATCCGCCTTTTTATAAAACCAACCATTGAGGAGTTCCAGGGAGGCCCCTCCATCCAATGCCCTGTTTTTCTCCTCTATGATGAACTTATCAAAGTCTTTAATCCGTTCCGACCAGTAAATAAACTGGTTTAATAAGACAGCATCAATCATGTTTCCGGTAAGGGCTACAAATTCTTCTTTGATCACGACTCTTTTAAGTCTTTCCATATGAAAAACCTCCATGAAAAAAGCCACCTATATAAAAAGGTGACTCAAATTTATAGTTGTTAATTTATTGCACTTGTGTAAAATATATTTTATAATAATTGTATATACGTTACTTACATGAGGTGAATTTAATATGAGTCAATTAGATTTTACATTAAGACTTGACAGCAAGAAAATAAAAAAGAAGGCTATAGACTTGGATCTGGGCATGTATATGCTTGCCAATAAGCTGAATATTACATACCCAACCTTGAATAACCTTCTTAAATCCAAAGATATTTCAGCCACTCAGATAGGGACTATTTTTAAGCTTGCAGCTTTATTAGGATTTAATACGGTCTATGATATCCTCATTATTGAAGGAACGTCTCTCCCTGAAAGGGAAACAACGTTTGAACCTTTACCCGGTATTAAGCCGGAAAATATTTTCCGTCAAAACAGTGCTTCATTTATGAGATTGACGGACAGGGAAGATTGATATGTATTCTGCTATACTCTGCGGCTATTTACTTCAAAATCCTTTATCTCAACTGCAACTTTTTTAATGTTCTCCGATAGTCCAACCAAGCTGCTATAAACCTTTCTATCTTCTTCAGTTGTAGGTTCTACATTACTCAGTAGTTTTTTTAAGCTTGAAAAATGATCCTGTAAAAGTTCATATGCCGTGGTTAACATAGATTTTCCTCCTTATTTAATTAGTCTCTCTTGCAGTGATTTTGTAATTGCTTTATACTCATCGGTACCTTCAGCTTCTATCGTTGACTTGTTGGCCTCCAGGAGCTTCAGGATAGGGTAAGGGTTTACCCATTCCTCTTTCCGTTTGTCATCAAATTTTACTTTCAATCCAATATGTAAATGATCAACAAATTTCTTATCCTCTGCCCTTTGATCTGTGAGTGTCACGGGATCGGGCATTGCATTTGGAGTTAAGTTATGACTGTACCCGCTGCTGCCAATATAACCGATGAGCTGCCCTGCTGCCACCCAATCCCCTTTTTTTAGTGTTTTGTAATAGGGGTGGACTTTCCGCATATGGGCATAGTACCAAAAACGCTTTCCGTCCTGGCTCCTTATTCCTATTCTCCAGCCCCCGGCATTGTTCCATCCGATGGTTTCAATTCTTCCACTTTCAACCGCTATAATGGGAGTACCTTCATCGGCCATAATATCAGTACCATCATGGAATTTAATATCATCAAAATTTCTCTCGTTTAAGAAGTCATTGCTGTAATCATACTTAACAGGCAGCGGTGTTGGGGTTGGATCAGGTTCAGGTGAACCGGATCCGGTTGGGGCCTCCGTAGTGGATCCGCCCGGAGTCGCTGGAACCATTGTTGCCGATGGTGGTGTTTTAGGTTCTGCCGTAGGAGTTATGGCAGCCGTTGGAGAGGGCAGGATGATATTTTGCGATAGGGGGAAGTAACAGGCATAATAATAATCTGTTCCGCTCTTTTCTACCAACTCATCATACATAGCCCTATATTCGCTGCTCAAGGTTTGTATATCTTCTTTATCCGCTAAATCGGATAGTTTCCCACCGGCTTTAAGATGGTCAATAATTTTGTTCATTAGAGGGGGATTGTAGGTTTCCAAGTCCTTAGTCTGAAGGAGATAACATGCCATTATTTCGGAAAAATGAGTACCCGTGGCTTTATAGGCCCGGATAGAATCTACAAAGACCAATGTATATGCATCTTGCTTTTGTAATGATGCCTGTAAATTGGTACCTCCGACTATAACCAATACCAGGAATAAGATGAATAAAAAAGGAGCTGCAGATCCAAGCAACCCCAAAAAGATTTTTAACTTTATTTGCTTCTTTATTTTATTTTTCATATATCACCTATTTAACCCTTGAATACCTTGCAGAATTACCGCTTTTGAAATATTGTAATAGTTGGTCTTTTTCCTCATCATACCCTATATATATATTCTTACTTTCTTTTTTGTTGTAAAAAATTAAATTCTTCTTTTCCTCATCCCATTTTCCCCCTGTTTCCATTCTGGATTTAGAATCATCATCGATTCCTAAAGCACATGTATAACTGTCACTATCTTTTGTGATTTCAATAGTAAAACCATTCTCCTCTTTCCACTTTCCGACAAGCTTATCTCCCGGATCACTTGGAGAGCTGCATCCTGCCAGCAAGATAGATAAGGAAACAACAATCATTAAAAAATATTTTCTCATGGTACCATATCACTCCTTTACTCAGTACTTAAACTTTGCTTTTTAAACTTCGTTTTCTTGACCCTGAAGGTTGTTACAAGAGTATCCGGTTTTTCATTCCCTTCATCATCTACAAGGACCACAGGCTCCTTTCTTTGGACCTGATAGGTTTTAGATGAAACAGGTACCACATTTTCCCCTCCGGATGTAACCGTGCTGGAGGATGTTGAAACTCTTGTAGTGCTGGAGGACCTGCCTGAATTTCCTGAACTTCCTGAATTTCCTGCGTTACTAAGTGAGTAAACATTAGAAACATTTTTCTTTGTAATAATGAATATCTCCACAATCTGTTTTTTAAAGAAAAATATCATTGCAAAAGCAATTAACTGGACTATAAATACCATTCCCCAGCCTTGGGTATCTCCAAAGCTTAACATTGCTTTTAGGAAGGCAGTAAGGATTTTGAGAACCAACACCATTACAATTTTGGAAGCAGCCAGGCTGATAAGGAATAACCCCCACTTTTTCAAAACTCCTGGGCCATACTCCGGAATCAACGCTAAAGCAAAAACAAAGGGTCCCAACAGGAATACGATCATCATTAAGGCTTGAAAACCGATACTTAAAAGGCATATAGCAAAGAGAACAATATATGTTATTCCCATAGGTACCAACATTACAACCAGGTAAGCACACCGTTTACTTCCCATGTTTTCCCACTCTCCGGTTGCTTCAAGAACTTCAAATATTGCTTCTCTTTCATCCGGATCTGATTTGCTTAACACTTCATCGGTTAATTTTTTTGCAAGTTCAGGATTTCCAAACTCCGCATTCTGCCAGGGCTTAACAACAAACACTTGCCAGAGGTCATTAGAAGCTTTAACCACCGGTGTGTCACTTGTTCCAAGAATCATTTGGGAAAATCCGTTGGTAGCATTATTGACACCGTTCAAAATTTTCATCGGACTCTGGAAGTAAAAGGTAGATATTGCCAGCACTAAAACTATTATACCTAATCCTATCCAAAATTCAATAACCCGCCTTTGAAGTTTCTTTTTAATAAAGTAGGCCCCTGTAAGTGTCAAAAGGATTAAAACCACACTATCAAAGAATCCTACCTTCATTTCGGTTAAAAATGAGGTTATCAAGTCTTTAAACACATCAAAGATATTGAAGTTAAAAACAAACCAAAACATAAGGACCAGCAATTGGGCCATAAAATACTGCATTTGAAACATTGTATCCGCTATGCTGTTTAGGGCTCCCTCTACCGGTGAAAACATTCCTGCGGTATCATCTAGCGAATAATTATCTTTATAGGTGGTTATATAGGGATTTGGATTCTTCGTATAGTCAAAAATGTCATCTACCTTTGGCATGGACGCAGAAAACGGATCCGAAACCGCAAATACGGAAGATGACTGCATCATAAGCAGAAAGAGAAGCAAAGTTAGACCTAACAACCTCTTGGGGTTACGCAACATCTTCATTCTCAGGATCCTCCTTTTTTTCCTTCTTGGGAGTTGTCTTAAAGGCTTCCTGTAAATGTGGGAATACACAATCAAACTGTATTTTTGCGATACGTCCGTAAAGGTCACTGAAGATACATTCTCTGTTTTTAAGCTTTTGCAGCATTTCTATGTTTTCCTTTGTGACCTCAAGTCCCAAAAACTCCAGACTTCTTTTTGCCTCGTCCCCATCCGTGATCTGGAAACAGAACTTGTAGCTTATTGCATTTCTTATCCCGGTGGCTTTGATATCCCCAGCGCTATGCCCTATAAAGATCGTTGAGGTATATAAGCTCCTGCCGGTCCTTGCCAGGTATTCAAATATCCCTTGACCCTCCATGCTCCAGAATTCATCTACAATATTCATAGTTGGCTGGCCCGGGTTTGACATGGCAAACTTTTTTGTAAAGTGGGATATGGGAGTCATAAGCACTTTTGAAACAATATTTTCCTCTGTATATTGATCCCTGGGAGTTTCCTTATCCGGGAGTTTCATATTTTGCACCTGAAGAATATTGATCCGGTTATCAAAACTCAAGCCCTGTTCATTGCCCTCCCCAAACATCAGGGAAGCAAGACCTACCTTTCTGAAGTTCATAATCTGACGGCCTAGGAGCAGCGCTGTTTCATATAACATTGTATCTTCTTTGGGCCAATTGGAAAGCAGCTCTGCCAGGGGAATCATTCCCCGCTTTTCACTCTCTTTGATTTTCCCTATGGCTTCCTGAAGGCAAACTTTTTCTTTCCGGTCCGGCTGCAGGAGATCCACAAGGATATTTAAACAGAGAGTGGCTGCTTCCTCCGGATCATTCCAATACATAATCCATGGATCCAGAGCGCCTTTATTTTTTGCTGAAAGGGTTATTACCCTTACCAATCCTTTAAATTCGGGCAGATGCGTGGTCCATTTGTCCCGGTCCCCCTTAGGATCTATGACAAGGGCCTTTGCACCACAGTATTTAACGGCAAGGTATAGAAGTAAGTTTGCATTGAAGCTCTTTCCCACCCCCAGGTTTCCCCAAAAAAACGCTGCTGCCGAGCGGTTCTTTAAACACGCATCCAGGAGATCAAGATATACATTCCGCATACCGGTAGTACCAATATACGGGCCTTCCCGGTCACCAACATTACAGGTTGCTCCAAATATTCCGGAAGCCAGGGCGGTAGGGGTGGTAGGTATGATATAGTCACTGACATAACGGCTAGCTCCGGGAATGAACTCCATAAATAACCGGTGCTGGTCTGCCCAGGGACGCTCCAATATAAAGTGATTATCCTTTAATGTGCCTCGCAGCTCTGTAATTCTTCTTTCTAATTTCTCTTTTGTTCCTGCTGAAACGCATACTGTGATAGATGCTCTGCAAAGAGGAAATCTTGAGGCTTTAAGCTCATTTTCAAGGTTATCGATATCCTCCTTATTCTTTAACAGGTCATCCGGTGGCTCCTCATTTGCATCCGCAATATGTTTTACCTGGCTGTTGTACTCTTTCCTCTTATTTTCAATGGATTTTACACCATCTTGATAATTTACGTTGTTAATGTGGATACAGATTTCAACGGGAAATTTCATGCTCTCAAGGATCCAATCATTGATGTATTCACACCCGGGAAACTCAAATTCATCCGGCATGGATGACATGGGAAGGAATGCTTGGTATGATGTTTTCCCTCTGGGATGCTTTACTTTCAGAAGTCCAATTTCACTGGAATCGATTACACCAGGAGCAAGGGTTAGCACATCCTTGGAATATGGCCTTACAGCCTTCTTTCCTCTGCTGGTGACAATTTCATATTTAGGTTTCCAATCCGGTCTTAAATCCTCATCCCCATCAATTCCCCTGAACATAATCCTCCGCAGCAGCCATTGGGTTTCATCCAGAACAGTTTCTACTACGGCCAGCCGGTTTGATTGTGATTTGCAAAAGTCCAGAGCTGCCTTCTTAAACTGTTTCATTTCCCTTTCCAAAATGTCTTTAAAATCGGCCCCTATTAATTCCTTCAGAGCTTGAATAGGTTCTTTAATGTAATATGAAAATGTGTCTTTGAAGTTTTCAATCAAATCATGAGTAACTTTGAGTTTTGCAATAACATAAGTAGTGTAGTCGTTTACATTGTCATTTTCCTTTGCTTTCCCTGCCAGGTAGTCAGTTGTTTTCTCCAGATCGCTTTTCGCCACCTCATAGAGTTCGTCTGTTCTGTCTAGTTTGGAAACAAGGTGTTCAGTGTGAGCCTCGATGTTGTCACAAAAGGGTACAATAAGTATTTTTGCCTCCTGGCCCATGTTTGCAATAAACCGTGCCAGGTTGTTCCTCAGATTCCTTTTTTCTTCTTCACTTCGGTATGTATAATTGAAAGGGACCACCCGAAAGCAGCCCCACACCGTTTTATCCTCACTATAGATAATGTTGTCCTGGTAGAAGGATATAGGAAAGTTAAGATTATTTACTACTGTATTTAGTTTGCCTAAAATCACAGTTTCACACTCCTTTTACATACAACCGGTGTATCAAAAGCCATCTTTACAGGCATCTTCACCGGCTTGAAATTTTCATATTGCTTTGATGCTGCGAAGTATAGGATCAATGCCCAAAAAAACTTATGTGGCTTTTTACCATCCAGCTTTACCTTTGTAAGTAATTTCATAAGAAAAAATGGAATTGCTCCATATTTAGCAACTGGAGGAAGTTTACTTATTAATGGGAATCCGGATAATATAAACATGATCCCTGCACCTACCAGGAAGTATATAAGGTCCCTTGGTATGATCGGGACCGGCAGCTTGAAATTCTGAAACGAATATATTTTAAGGGGTGTATTCCACACCCCTGCATAGGTTTTGATGATCTCTCTTTCCATTATCATAACCCCCAAGTTAAGCTCCAAAGATAATGTTATACAGCTTGGAGCCAATCATTTTTATTTTTTCAGGGTCGGAAATAAAGAATATTGCCAGTGCTGTTCCGGCAAGCGTTGTAACCATGGCTACCCATGCCTTCTTTAAAAACAGGGGTACTATGATAATTGCAGCAATTACCAGGGCAATCCAGTATATTTGCTCTTTTACAAATTTATATATATTTTGCCCAACATTTAAATCGTCGGCTGCATAACAACTTACCGCCATCAATAGCATCATCACAAGAATAAGACTTATAGAAACCACTTTTTTATATGTTTTTGACCTCATATTTTGAAAACCTCCTATAATTTTTTATATTTTTGAGTTATATTTTACGATGAGATATTTTTTATCTTTTTCTATTACGATAAGCTGGATACCCTGAAGGAATTCAATCCCTGCAGCATTCTCTACAGTGAATACTGCGGAAACAAGGTATTGGCCACCGCTTTCTTTTATCTGCAGATCGTTCCTTTTAAGTTCCTTAAAGCTGAATTTCCCATTCAAACCGTAAGGCTCCCCGGAGTCCTGAAGAAAATATGATATTTCTGTGCTGTTTCCAATACAGTAGGTTTTTAAAAAGCTTTCCAGCATTGAAGTTATTTCCTTTTGAACGTCTTCACTTACATCCGTTCCTTTGATAGCTGCTGTAGACTCACTGGACCGATCCTCTCCCGGAAGGAAAAGCGGATATCCGTCTACGATGTATTTTCCATTACTCTCTGCTACAGGTACCCTCATATAGATTTCATCAACTTGCTTTAATGCCGGGGGAGGGGAGGGCTTTATATATCCTGAAGGAGTGGATTGCGGTATCTGGTAAGTATAGACCTGCTTAACAGCGCACCTTACTTTAACTTTACAGTCTACATTGACTGTTTTATCCCCTCTCCACTCCACTCTATAGGCTTCAATATTTATCACCTCGCTTTTAGCATTTCCGGAGGGTTGAGGAAACTCTATATTGGTATACTTCTTTAACCTCTCTATGTAGCTTTCGTCACTGCTTGTGGTTGTATCATAAGTAAAATACTCGGTTGCGAACATTTTTGCGAAAGCCGGGGCTTCAAACTCAACTTTCTCCTTGTAGCCCTTTTGAGAAGTATAGCTTTCAATTACCTCCCTTGCTGTCACTGTACTATTAGGTCTTAATACGGATGTAACACCACGCAAAAGAATGAATGCCATAAACACAATGAGTAATACCCGTATAACCTTTTGCTTTTGGCTACCTTTAACTTTTTGTTCCTGTTCCTTCTTCTTAAACAATTTTTTACTCTCCTTTCTTGTTCTACTTGTGTTGCAGATCCTAGAAGTCATCAAGCTCAAGTTCCAACTCCTTAGATGTATTGTTTTCTGGTTCTGCAGGATCTGGTTCCGCTGCAACTGGCAAAGGTTGTTTATCTTCCGCTGGGGCTTTCTGGGGATCCTGATGAGAAGCTCCCGGCTGCAGCTCAATATTAACTTTTTCCTTTGCTGGTTTAATTGACCCTTTAGGAATCAGCTGGAACCAAGTTTTTTTATTTTCCTTTTTGGGTTCTGCCTGTATATTTTCAACCGTAAGATCGGGAATTTCTTCTTTATCTCCCTCCATGAGCATTCTCCCAACTTTATAACTCCCCGGTTGAATATATTCAGGTGTAAAATGGTATGCCTGGAATTGATGTGTTTCTACTCCACCGGTTGAATAAACAAACCGGCCTTTTACGTCAGGCAGCTCTACAGCGCTGGAATCCCCTACAATCATTTCAGAGTTTTGTTTATCTTTCATTAATCCTGAAATACGAACCTGAAGCATTCCTTTAACCTGGCCGGGTAAAACATTTGCATCCGGTCTTTGAGTAGCCATAATGAGGTTGATTCCTGGTGCTCTCCCTAACCTTGCCAGTGTTGCCAGGTGCTTTAATATCTCTTGTATCTCATTTTTGGTTGGCTTGTCGGCTCCGGTAGCATCCAGCATTTCCGCAACCTCATCACATACCAGGACCACCCGACACAATTTCTTTTCTGGAAATTTCTTATTGAATTCCTCCATGTCTCTGCAGCCAACGGACTCAAGCATGTTAAGCCTAAGATCATTTTCCTTTACAAGCTTTTCTAAAATTTCAATGACCCGCTTACGATCCTTAACCACTTCCCCGAATGCCTTAAAGTGACCCAATTCTATACCGGCTTTGAAGTCTACCATATATACCACGGCACCCTTCCGGATGCACTGCCAGGTAAGACAAGTTTCCAATACAGATTTTCCGGAACCGGTAAGCCCTGCAATCAGGATGTGCGGATTTCTGGACAAATCGAAAACCACTTCATCCAACATACTTAAACCGCAAACCAACTCGAATTTATTATCTTGAACTACCTTTTTACCCTTTGGCTTTGCTTCCGGGATCCTTATAAACTGATTGGACCATGGAACATAATCCCCCAAGCCTTCTTCTGCCGGTATGGTGTGTAGTGTTATGACCTGTTTTGACTTCAGGGCTGGCTGCAGCTTAACAATGTGAAAGTTAAAAAGTGCCTCCAGCTCATGCCCTCTCTTTTGCCATGCCTGTAATGGAATGTTACTTTTAAATGTGTACAGTACCTTTTTCCCCTCAACTTCCTTTTTAATGAGCAGGGGTGTATTTTTTTCCTGGTACTTTTCTCCGGTGAATGAATCGGTCATTGTCTTTAGACCGCTGAAAAACCCTATTTCCAAGAATTTTTCCTTCATTTCATTTCTTTTAATTTTGTATTTCTCTCCGGAGTAAAAAAGATAAAAGAATGGAAAAGCAAACCCTGCATATACCAAAGGCTTTATTCCCACCTTATCCGGTGCCCAAATGTGAGTCCTGAATCTTATCAGGGCCCATCCTGCTACAGTCCATATTAAAAGCCATAGAAAACCCCATTTTCTAAGGGTTTTTAACCCATAAAAAATACTTGCAAGTAATTTACCAACCCCGGCAAGTATGTTGTGTATGATATGCTCAACCTCTTTTTCAATTTGTTTGTCTACACTCATTCATAGATCACCTTCTTTTTCCTTAAGTAAAGGTCTGTTGTTTTCCTATTAGAGTGGCCAAGCTGCTTTTGAATTTCATTCTTTGCATCCCTATTTTTAAGACCGTTTTTTTTGAGTTCGTTATAGCGTTCCTGGGCATTGATTCTTCTAAGATCATGCGTTTCTATTCCATATTCTCTACATCTAAGTCTCAACGATTCTGTACTATAGAAAAGCTTCCCCTCCTTTACCTGTATAAACTCTTTCAATTTACCATGCAACCAGGAATCTTTCACATCCACTTCTCTGTATTTACCCCCTTTCCCTTTTCTCACAATCACCGTCATGCTGCCATCATTATTAAATACCAGGTCTCTTGATTCTAGAGCTGCTATTTCAAAAACCCTTAATCCGGAAGAAACTTGGAGGCGCAAAGCAAGCTTCAGCTTTTCGTTTCTAATGGCATTTATTTTCCTTTTGATAGTAGAAGCATTAATGTATATCATAACTAATCTTCCTTTTTACAATGAGTCAATCTTGAAATATTTTTATTCCCATGCGAAGATTCATTAGCTTATTTATAATTTCAATATCTTTTTCATTGAGTTCACCTCTAAGAATTTTGTGAATTAAATTCGATGCATATTCTGAAACAACGAAAAGTTCAGGCTCTTTGCAAAGGCGCTCTACCTTCTTCAATCTGTATAAGATATACTCTTTTTGTTCTTCGCTTAGGTCAGTTCCCAATAAAGGCAAATATTTTACCTGCCCTTTATCAAAAAGCTTATCAAATATAAATAATAGAAAATTTATTCCCTCTTGAACGTAATATAATGCAACTGCTACACCAATCAAAAATGGAATAATAAGATACTGCTTTGATACTAATGAATATATTGCCAACGCAATCAATAACAATACAGTAATCAGATTTTTCATATACTCACCAACTTCTTATTTGTTTTAACGCAGCATAACCAAGTTTATTAATTGCAACCACCTTTCTAAGTTTGCCTTTAATTCTCTGTGTAGAAGTAAACCGTTTTTTATCTGTATCTGCCAAAACAATTCCAATATCTTTATACCAGTTCATGTATTGTTTAAATTCCTTTTGGTTTACCCCGTTTTTTTCAAAAACTTTTTTTGCATTTGTGGGAGTAATACAAATCATTTCCTTTGTTTCTACCACCCTATCTACGCTATAAAGGTAATCAATAACTTTTATTAACTCATCAAATGCCTTATACATTTTTATCTACCCTTTTACGCATCAAAGCTGCGTAATCCACCTTGGGATCAATGATTATAAAATCTTTACTTTCTTCCCTTAGCTTATTTAGTAGCATAAGTTGATTGGCATAGAAGCTCATTCCAACTCCTATTTTCCCTTTAAAAGTTTCGGATTGCCCATTAGTTTTTTCATTCATTTTAGACACTTCCCTTCCCGAAAATGAATCCTCACTTCCAAATCACTCTCAAATCACTCCCCCATTCCCCTGCTTACCACCAAACCATCGACTACCCCTTCGGTCCCCCACCGGGGGAAAATACTCCCCCCTTACGTTCCCCCTGGGGGGGAATGAAGGGTCAATAAATCGATCTTCATGTGGACCCACCGCAAGCGGCGGCCCCCCCTTTGATCTCTTCCTTGACCCTTCGGAAAATAAGAATTTTTATTAATTGTTACCACTTAATAAAATTCCTATTTTCCATTACCGGAATGGTAACATATAGTGGTAACATTTCAACTTCAAAAATTTTAATTTTAATACCCATTAGTGGTAACTTGTAGTGGTAAATTTGATACCTTGTGTTTTTTTTTCTGTTACCACTTGTATTTTTACCATACTTTTCAGTTTGTTATAGTAAATCATAAATACTTGTTTCAACGTTTACTAATGCTAAACTTTATTGCATTTAATCAATATTTCATGTTTTGAATTTACTATTACATTATTGAAAGTAATTTATATTTGAGGTGAATTGTTTGCTTTATTCTTGAGTGATTTTGCAAGATTCCTGATTCACTCATTCATTTCTTTAAACGTTTACTTGACAATAACCATGCAGGCAAAATCAAAAAGAAAACTCCCATTAACAGCCCTATTATAATCCCAATAGTTCCAACACTCATAAAGGATCCTTTCCTACTGTAATGTAATCCATTTAAACCTGAGTTGTTAATTCAGAAGTGTTTTTCTTAAAACAATAGCAATATCCTCTTTTATGAGAAACACAATCTCCAAAAAATTTTTGTGCAACATCCTTTTTAAGTACATTACAGTGACCAACACTTTTATTAGATATTTCACTTTTATAAATATGAAGATTTGTACATTTGCTAAACATAAATTCACTCCTTTTACATCGGCACCGGATGCTTTCGGCAGAATGGCAGCTATGAAGTATCTAATAGATAGATATTCCTTTATTGGCCAATTACTGGCGAATAGCGCTTATAAAACATACAGTACTATTATTATCAATCTTTTCATGTGTGTTTTCTCGGGCTCATTACTAAGATCCTGAAGGTTTCTCGAACTACACATATTTTAATTTTGAAGCAGTGACTTAATGGAACTATAATATCCTTCTACGTTTTTTGACCTTGAGTTTTCTACTTTAATTATCTTAGGTATCTCATCCTTTAAATGCTTTATGATATAATCACCAATTTCACTTCCTCCGCCGCCGATCAGGAAAAGTACATGAATCATTGAAGTAGAAAGGTTGTTTACATTAAGCTGCCGCTTAAACTGGTACAGTAGTTTCTCTGCAAGCTTCTCGTAGAAAGGTATTTTTTCCTCATTTAAATCAAACTCTTCTTTACTAGTCCTAAGCAGCCCGTTGAAATCTCTTTCAAACAGCACCTGCTTAAGGTTGTGCCTAGTAAAGCCCTGCAGTCCTGTTCTAGCTGTAATCCTCTGGCAGAGCATATCATGGGCTTCGTTTACACCTATTGGAATCCCAAACATTGCCTGCTGCATAAAGTTTCCTTCTCTAACAGCCGACACATCTGCACTACCGCCTCCGATATCCAGGGCAAAAGAGTTAATTCCCTTTGCTGTATATTCCGGATAAGCAGATGAACCATCACTTTTGTAGAGCAGCGCCAGCAATGCGGCATAGCCTTCCGGAAGCACCAATATGTTTTCCTTGCTTAAATTAAATACAATCTCTTTTTTGCTAAAGAGGTTTGAATTAAACCTTATAATGTGTTCTCCTTGAAGACGTTTCTTAAACTTGATAACATTTTGATAGTCATATTGTCCGCTGCTGTTCTGAGAAAAAAATTCATGAACCGGAAGACCGGTACCAAGTGCAATCTCTAAAGGTGAGTCCTGCCCGATATCTTTTAATGAGAAGGCAATGCTTGTAAGCATAGCAGCCAGGAGCAGATCATTTTCACACTTTAGTCCTCCCAGGCTCTCCATTCCTCCACCAAGGGATCCGGCCAATTCACTAATGTAGTAACTTCCTTTGAGAGCGGGAGAATCAATTGTAACATCTAAATAATCCTCCGGCTTGCCTATATCCCCTTTCCCAAAAACCATTCTCGCAGTATCTGCCCTTTTAACAAGATTACTTATATATGTAACCTTCTCATTTACTATCACTTTTATCGAGTCATTGCCTGCATCACAGGCAACAGGAATTATTATATCCATTCTTCTTCAATCTCCTTTTGGGCAAAATTAAAGACTATACCAAAAAGTGATATAGTCCCAAAATTATTTTTAATATCAAACAAATGTATAGAATAATTCTATCCTTCAACTATTACGTCAGCAATTTTACTTATAGCTTTCTTTTGTGTCTTATCAAACATATGTGTATATATTTGGCTTGTAGTTCCAACTTGGCTGTGGCCAAGCGCCTTACTTATGTCATAAAGATTAATCCCTAAATCATTTGCTATACTTGCAAAAGTATGTCTCAGATCATGCAATCTTAGGGGAGGTAATTTATTGTCATCGATAATTTTTTTAAATAAATCACTTAAATAATTAGGTCTATAAGGTTCTCCATTTTCCCAAGCCATAATATATCCTTCATCCATATAAGCATCCCCTAATAAGTCTTTTTGTTGGTCCTGCTTATCCTTAATACCTTTTAGAAGGCTAACTATTTCGTCAGGAATATGAAGTATTCTGTGTGATGAACGGTTTTTTGTTCCCTTTTCTATCGTTTTCTTCCCTGCTTGTGTTCTTGCTTCCGCAATAGTAACAATTTTATTCTCTAAATCAATATTCAACCATTTAAGTCCTGCAATTTCTTCACGTCGTAACCCCAACATTCCCGCAAGCTTCACCACTATTTCCATACGGTCATTTTCAACCACTGTAAATAATGTTTTAAGCTGTTCAATACTATAGAAGTTCATTTCATTTTTTTGAGTTTTAATGGGTTCAATCTTATCCAGTGGGTTTTTAAGTACCTTATCTTCATTTACTGCGTGTTTTAAAACATCCTTTAGCAAATCATAATGCTTCCTTATAGTATTATTACTCAGACCCTCTTCCTTCTTTTTCTTGAAATACTTATTAATGATAGAAGGGCTTAATTCCTGTAATTTATAGCTTCCCAAGCAGTTTATAAGGTGATTATTTATTATATTCCGGTATCCATAAAGGGTAGTCTCTTCACATTGGATTGATTTAATATCATTGAGCCAATATGTAAGCCAATTTTCTACGGTTATGGTAGAAGGAAATACCAATGTCCCTTTTGTTTTATCTGCTTCAAAATTTTTGAGTGCAGCCTGTGCATCTTTTTTCTTTTCAAAGGTTTTTGTCGTCTTTACCCTCTTGCCAGTGCTATCCTTGCCATAATCCATAGTCACATAATAAAGTTTTTTTACATCATCAAAAGCAATATTCTTTTCAACCGTTTTTCTCGCCATAACACCACTACTTTCTTTTTGATGTCTAACTTAATTGTCTACCTAAAAAAATAATCACAGCAGCATTTTAGCATTATTTTAGATAATTGTCCACCTACAAGTCTACCAAACAACCTTAAAAATGACAAAAGCTGCACAATGTGCAGCTTTCACTGGTGGAGGCGAGGGGAGTCGAACCCCTGTCCGAAACCATATCCTCAAGAACTTCTCCGGGTGCAGCCCTTATTTTAACATTCCCTCACCATAACGCCCAAGGGCAGGCTTTATGGATCAGTAGCCTTTAAAATCCATCACAGTTCAAGGCTACCGCTGTGACAGTTCTAGAGTTTAACCTTCCCGCTCAAAAGGACTGACTTAATGACGCCCGGACCCCCAGGTGCAGCAACCTGGGCCGAACGGCAGCTGCTTAGGCAGCTACTGGTAACGCGTTATTTTCGTTAGCGTTTAATTTTTGTTTCTCGTTTTTTAAGAGGCCCACGAGAATCCTCTACCCGCTATCCAAGTCTCAACAATCCCGTCGAAACCATTACGCCCCCATATTAAATTTTCAACTATCGAAAGCTTTCTTTAAGCTTTCTGTCAATCTCACGTTTTGCATCTTTTTTAGCAATGTCTTCCCGTTTGTCGTAGAGCTTTTTACCCCTTGCCACGGCAAGCTCAAGCTTCACTTTTCCCTTTTTAAAGTACAACTGAGTTGGTACCAAAGTCAAACCCTTTTGCTGAGTTAAACCAATAAGCTTGTTGATCTCGTATTTATGGAGCAAAAGCTTCCTGTCCCGCAGGGGATCCTTGTTAAATATATTTCCCTGTTCATACGGGCTGATATGCATTCCACTGACATAAACCTCTCCTTTTTCAATGTATGCATAACATTCCTTCAGGTTGACCTTACCCAAGCGGATGGACTTGACTTCCGTCCCGGATAAAACAATCCCCGCTTCCAAGGTTTGCTCTATAAAGTAATCATGTCTTGCCTTCTTATTTTGGGCAACCACTTTCAATTCTTCTTTAACCATTTTATTCCCACCTGCAATTATTTGCCCGCATTAAATCACTAAGCCAGATAAAAATTACCCTTCTTGAAAGAAAGGGTAATGCTACACCACTATTTATAATGCTATTATATTATACCACGTTAATTTTATGTGTCAAGACGTCTCACAACTGTACATTTTTACAATTGAACTCACAGATTTGGAACCATCTCATTTTGTTGAAAGAGAATGACAAATGTCACTGGATTCTTTTGAAAAATATTGATACTATGGATATAGATATATATATAAGTAATTATAGGGGGTATAAGTATGAAAACATCTAAGAAAAAAAACCGGTATTTCCTTTCCTGGCTGATTTATCTTTCATTCGTCATTTCACTTTTTTCCACCGGGGTTCAATTTGCCAGTGCGGAATCCGGTATTTGCTACAGTATCTCGGGCTGTATTAAACCTGACTTTGATTTTGATCCTACATTAAACACAAACCAGGATTTAAAATCAGGGTTCCTTGTAACCATTGACGGAACCAACCTCTCCGGAACTACAGACTCCTTTGGAAACTTCGCAATTACCAACATTCCCGAACAACTGTCACCCGGGTATACCGTGAGAATCAGCAAGCCAAGCTACCTTACACGGACAATATCCAATGTTGTTTTATCCGGTAGTGCAGTGCTGGGTACACCATCCTCCCCTCTTGACATGTGGGCAGGAGATACCTCATGGCAAGGCAGTCAGGACAATGCGATTAATATGGGAGACATCCTTCAGATTATCTCCGTCTTTAACAGCACCTTAAACGACAGCCTTTATGTTCGAGAGCTTGACATCAATAATGACGGAGCCGTCGGTATGGCAGATATTGTTATTATAGTAAAACACTTTAATACCGTTCCTTCAAATTATCCTGCCGTAATTCCGTTATATCCGACAACTCCCGGCTCGGCCGCGTTTAAGGAAGTTGCTGCCATAAAGAACACTACTGCTATATTGGACATCAATGGCCAAGTTAGTATCAGTGGCACTTATTATAACCTTAAAAGCAGTCCATGTTTTTTTAAACTTGCAATAAACGGTTTGGCAGATTCTACTGAGATAATCGAGCATATTGTTTTAGATACCGCGGATTCACCAGCCATTGCAAATCTTTTCGGGATTTCTAATAAGGGAAATGTCTATTATTATTGTTTCTATAACCGTATTCCGCCCAATGCCCCATTTGAGCCAGTTATGAAAAAAGTACAATGCTTGGAAAATATTAAAGATATTTGTTTAACTCACACTACTTCGGATCACTATTATGATCAATTCCTTGCCTTGAAAAATGACGGAACCGTAGGCCGCTTAGGACATGATGTGGATTATGGAACATTTACACTATCCGGATCCCTAAAAATTTCCAATGTCACCCAGATTTGCAATGCAGGTTACTATACCTCCTACCTCCTGACAGGGGAAGGGCAAGTATGGAAAGACGTTTCAGGCTTACCCCAAACAAACCTTACAAATATTGTATCTCTGGGTAAAAACGGTCTCTTTCTTAAGGAGGACGGTACTGTAGTAAACGAGGCCGGAAATACCATTGCTACCGATATAAAGTCTTGTCACATGTCACCGGAAGCAACTTTTTCTTCTTCTGTCGGCCAATTTAACGCTGTATTTTTAAAAAAAGACGGCAGTGTATGGCAGGGTGCTTTCGATTACAAGAACGCTCTCCCCAACCAACTGATCCGTTTTGAGAAAGTTCCGGGGTTGGATCACATTACACAAGTCTCTGTCGGAAGAAAACATTATGTAGCATTGAAAGACAACGGTGAAGTTTACACCTGGGGAAACAACAGCTCCGGCCAACTGGGCATCGGCAGCTTTACCGACAGTGAAACCCCGGTGAAAATTCTTCCTCCTATTGAACCTTAATAAGGAGGACTTATAGAATTTTAAGCTTTGAACCTATATAAAAACCGGACCTTTCCTTCTTAATATGAAGAGGGAGGTCCGGTTTCTTGATATGGTTGATCATGATTCTAAATTCCAACGGTTTTTACCCCTTTAAGCCTTTCCAGCAGTTCATCTGGAACAAGTAAATTTCCTTTTCCCTTTCCGATTGCAATATCCGGTTTAAAACTCCCGTGGAAATCGCTTCCTCCGGTCGGAACCAGCCCGTATCTGTCCGCCAGCTTCAAAAACCGCCCGGTGTCCTCTTTGGAATGATCTACATAATATGTTTCAACACCTTTTAAACCATAGGATTTTAAGGTAGCAAAAAGTATGTCCAGCTTTTCTTCATCCAGCCCAAGATAAATGGGATGTGCAAGTACTGGAACCCCGCCTGCGTCAAGAATTTCCCCAATACCCGCCTCTGCTGTCAGCTTATCTTTCTTAAAATATGCCGGTTTGCCGCTTCCCAGAAGTGTTTCAAAAGCCTGCTGCATACTATCCATATAGCCTTTATTAATCAGCACCTTTGCAATATGGGGTCTTCCTACTACGTTTCCTCTTGCCTCGGCTTTTACTTCGTCCATTGAAATGTCATATCCCATTTCATTTAACTTTCGGATGATTTTAGGATTTCTTTCTTCACGGTTTTCCCTAAGCTTATCAAGGGTACCCTTGATCCTTGTATACCCGTTAAAAAAGTACCCTAGAATATGCATTTCCGGCTTAAACTCAACTCCGATTTCTACACCCGGAATCACTTCCAAACCAACCTTTTTCCCCTCATCCAAGGCGTCCTCCAGGCCATCTACCGTATCATGATCGGTAACAGCCAAGGCAGATAACCCGTTTGCCTTCGCATGCCTTACAATTTCCCGAGGACTCATGCTTCCGTCCGAAGCTGTGGTATGTGTATGTAAATCAATCATTGCCCGTTTTCATTCCTTTCAATATAGACTAGAATTGAAATAGCATATCTTAAATCCAAAACACTTGCTTTTTACATATTTCCGGAGGGAAAGATCCTTGGTATACCGTTTTTAAAATCCCATCCAGTTTTCTTAGGGAATCACAGGCTTGGTCCTTTGTAATCAATCCCTGTTCCAAAGCTTCCGCAAGCTCATCCGCATCCAATACAATCAATTCTCCTTTATGGGTTAATTTTACATCCACCAATAAATCCACCAAGGTAAATTCATCTTTATTTTCATCATAGTGCACCTCAATGATATCGCAATACCAGTAAATAAAATTCCCGCAGGTATCGTAAAATCTGCTGATTTTTATCCCGTCCTTTAAAAAAGTATATGATACTCCTTTTGAGATATCCGTTCTGGGTCTTATAACATCCCACTTTGTTATAAGGAGTTCATCACTTCGGTATAGAATTTCGTCTTTTGAAATATCAACAGTCTCAAAAGGAATGTATCTTTTTCTTAATATCGCAGGCTTTTTTATCTGCATCAGGCTAACCCCTTTCAATGTTCTTTATGCATACCCCTTCTATTGAAATTACACAGCTGTCACCGGTCTGTGGCATGTACGGCAAACCTTCCTCAAACGGCTTTGTAAACGGTTGAGATGATTGTATGGTAGAGCACCATCAAGCAATCAGATTGATAGCATATTACAATTTTTACGAAACTAATTATTATGTAAACAAATATATTTTCTGCCCATTTTATATCATTATACATTAGGATCTCTTACTTTTAAACCATTTACGGATAAAAGAAGTAAATACCATATGATCTTTTCAAAATATTATCAATACGTCTTGTAATGGTTTTACACCCGAACAATAAAAGTTTAAGCCTTTTTGCCTTTCAAAACAGTTTACTTTTAAAATAAATTTCCTGCAAATCATATGAATTTAATGTATTAAACTTATCTTTTGCCAAGCCGTACTGAATTGCCTTAATACATTGAAAGCAGTTAAAATTTCGAAAAGCAGGGCCTTTCAAAATATCGTCCATCGCAAAATAAAACCGGCTTCTTATTTCGCTTCCTAAATATTTTAAAAATATCAAAAGCTTATTTCCCATTCTGTTCCAAACCTAAAATGTTAATGTTATAATATAGTCTGTTAACTGGAAGGATATAACGGTTTATATTAATCCTTACAAACTGTCCGGTATAACTTTTTGGAGAAACAAAGCATTCTCTCTAAATTAAAGAGGATCTGATACTTATTTGCATTGTATTGCAGTATTTCATTAATCCGATAATAATTAGTGCTTTTTAGAAATGATCCATATAGCTTTGATGCAAATGAGTATGAATAACCCTTTTTACTCTACTGTTAATCAGACCTTTTTGCTCTTAGGAGGAAAATACGTGTTTAAGCATAGCATAAAGCCCAAGAAATCATGTATAAATTGTATCCGAGGTACAAGCATGAATGTCAATAATGATATATTATGCAGGGAAGAGGGTGCCGTCTCCCCTGATTACGTGTGTAAAAAGCATAAGTTTATGCCCCAATCCAAATCATTTAAAGACAATGATTTTAAATGCATTCAGTGTGAAAATTTTGTTGTAAGCGACATGAATCCTTTGGCCAACTCCACCATTGGTCTTTGCAAGCTTTTCTCAGTCAGACAGTTTGACGGTGAACGTAAAAGGGCCTGCTCCAAGTTTTTGAAAAGCACAAAACTGGAGGTATCTTAATCTATAAAAATGATGATACATTCAAACCATGACCTGCCGCATATACCGTTAAAGCGTTCATTACTAGGTTCATTGGCTTCCAGAAACAAAAATGCTTTCCCTTAGGAAATATTAACATTCTTCATTAGTTATTTTAAAATATGTTCCGATATATTATAATAAGAATATAGGGTGCTTCTAAGGGATTTTGTTTCTACATCCCCCTTGTATTTAGGGTATATCTCTTCATTATACCGCAGCCCCGCTGCTATTTGAGGTGATTTGATGTCGTTAAAGGTTTCGGATATTTTCAGACAAAAATTATATGAAATTCAAAGTAGGGTTCCTTTAAAAATGGACGGTTTGGAAGAAGATGCTTCATTTCAGAAGTATCTTGACAAAGCCTTGAATAAAAACACTCCATCGATCATAGATACCGATTTAGAAAATGAAACGGATGCAGGCGGATTCCCTAATGATGATGAACCATTGATTTCCGGTATTCCAATCACCCAGCCAAAGCCAAAAGCAGTAGATAAGGAAGGCAACGACAGAAGTAAGGATGTCGAAAGAGCTACAGAGTCCAGGGCATCCAGCAGTGCCGTTATTCCTAAAGATAAGACAGTTCTCATGTCCGTCATTAATGCAAATATTGAGCTTGCTTCAAAGAAGTATGGGGTAGATCCCCATTTAATCCGTGCTGTAATCCAGCAGGAATCCGGATTTAATCCCAAATCCCTGTCCCATGCGGGTGCACAGGGCTTAATGCAGCTAATGCCCGGTACTGCCGATGCATTAAAGGTTACCGATCCATGGGATATTGCACAGAATATTGATGGAGGAACCCGGTATCTAAGAGACCAACTGAAAGCCTTTAATGGAGATTACAAGCTGGCACTTGCCGCATATAATGCAGGTCCCAACAATGTAATCAAGTACCATGGCATTCCGCCCTTCCGTGAAACGCAGGATTATGTAGTTAAAGTGTTGGGTTATTACAATGCCTATACCAATCAAAATAAATGATCCTAACTTATAGGGTGTCTACTGTGACGCCAAACCTTTTTTCTATCTCATGGATAGAGTCTCCGATCAGATCCCTATTGTGATGATCAAACATGGCAGGAGGAAGTAAAATCAAGTCCGGCCGGGCAGCACATTGTAAAAACTCTTCCACTGCTTTTAAAATGTCTTTTACAGTTAACAATCCGGCGCACCGGATTGTTCCTCCAAAAAATAAATTCTCCGCCTTAAGGACATCATACTCAAAGTCAAAAAGGCTGGCTCTAAGGAAGCTTTGTATCATTTCAAAAGCTAAATCCGATGTGACAAATAAGACTTTTCCTGCATTATATCTTTTTACTGTGTCTTTAATAAGCAATGCCAAGTCCGGATCTACGTCATACAATACGACAAATCCCGGGGATGTGTTTTTTTTCTTTTCCAATTTCACCTCGATCAATCGGTCTTGCCTTAAAAGCGTTAAAACCGGATCCTTTTGTGCATAAGCCCTATTAAACCCATCAACCCGGGTAGAGGGCTGCATTCCGTTCACCGATTTTATAATGTCCCCTGTTTCGATCCCGGCGGTATACGCAGGACTATTCCGGATCACCCCGTCTACTTTGCAATCCAGGCTTGAGATATATGAAGGCTCAACTATAACCGGAAATTTGTATTTTTCTCTCATTTGTACAGCAAAGGCTTCCATATCCTTGTAGATATGGCGGAGTTCCATGTTGAGTTTGTTTCCGGAAGCGGTGACGCCGGGTAAAAATACCCTAACATGTTCCCCTTCATTTTCAGCCAACAAAGCTATGACTTCCTCAACATCCTTATATTCCATTAATTCGGGAACCCATACCAGACTTCCGCTAAACTTGATCCTATTTTTTAAAAGAAGTATTTTTTCCTCTATATTTTGACTGCCTTGAATTCCCAGAATTTTTTTGCGAAGTGAGGGATTCACAGCGTTTACAGAAACATTCAGTTCAATATTTTGGAGCTCCACAAGCTCCTTTACAACTTCTTCATTAAGAAGTATCCCATTTGTAGTAATTTGAACAGGGGTATTCTTAAACTTCTTTCTTATGATTTTAAGGATGGGCATAAAATCCTTATTGGCAAAGGGCTCACCCTCTATGATTCTGGTTGCTGATTCACCTATAACAATCTTTTTGTTTGGAGACAAAAAGCCGATCATTTCCTCATAGTCATCCAGGGTTAATTTGGGTAACTGAAAAACCTCCACTTCCTTCGGGTTCTGTTTGTGGCTGCAAAAAATGCATGCGGTATTGCATAAGGATGTAACCGGTAAAATATTGGTTTTAAATAGCGTATATATCATTTTATTTTTATCAGCAAATTTCATAACTCACCTATTTTTTCCAAAGTGAAATCTATTACAAATGTTTTAATCCACAGTATCCACACACTTATCCACATGCCGTAACTTGCCAAAATACTGACTTCTTAAAATATTTCCACATTATTCACATCCGGAATTTCAACAACCTGTAATATGAACACAAAAACCCCAACCTGTCTGCACTAGTTATTTCAAGGCTTTCAAGGCCCATGGCAAAAATTTAACAAACATTTCCTATTGAAATCCATATGCAAATTGTGGATTTTTTTTCTCGGATATTTCCCGGACAAGGCCTATCATCCAGTGTGGGCAATATTATTTCCCATGTGGATAAAAGTGAGTTATCCACAAATAGAAATTATATGCGCAAAACTTTTGAAATATGCTTATCCACTTATTTATCTTTCCCCAAGCTTTAGCCCCGGTACCGCATTTAAATCCAAAGAAGAAACAATCCCCTTTTTATATTCATAAAATGCAGCACATGCAATCATTGCCGCGTTATCCGTACATAAAACAGGGCTTGGATAAAACACCCGGAATCCCTCTTTTTCTGCAAAGTTTTTAAGTTGACTCCTAAGAAGTGAATTCGCCGCTACACCGCCCGCAAGTGCAATATTTCGGGTATTTTTTGCTCTTGCCGCTTTAAGGACGTTATTTACCAATACATCGACCACTGCTTGTTGAAAACTGGCTGCCACGTCCTCTACAGAGATTGGCTCCCCTTTTTGCTGCATTCCGTTCAAATAATTTAATACTGCTGTCTTGATACCGCTAAAACTAAAGTCCAGAGATCCCTGATCAAAATAAACTCTGGGAAAAGCCATTGCCTTAGGATTTCCATCCCTGGCAGCCTTGTCGATAAGCGGCCCCCCGGGATATCCAAGTCCAATGGCACGGGCAACCTTATCAAAGGCCTCCCCTGCTGCATCATCCCTCGTTTGGCCCAATATTTCAAACTGGTTGTAATCCGCTACATAGACAATATGGCTGTGTCCTCCTGAAACAACAAGGCAAATGAAAGGAGGCTCCAAATCAGGATGATCAATATAATTCGCAGCAATATGGCCCTCAATATGATGCACACCGACAAGGGGCTTGTCCAATGAAAATGCCAGGCCTTTTGCTGCGGATAAGCCTACCAACAAAGCTCCTACCAAGCCAGGCCCATAAGTTACTCCAATGGCGTTCATATCTTCTAATGTCATTCCCGATTTTTCAAGGGCTTCACTAATAACAGGCACAATTAATTCTACGTGCTTTCTTGAAGCAATTTCGGGTACTACACCACCATATTTTTGAAAGAGACAAACCTGCGAGGAAATCACATTGGAAAGAACCTGCCGGCCATTTTTTACAACTGCCGCAGAAGTCTCATCACAGCTTGTCTCAATTCCCAGGACATAAAAGTCCTCTTTTGTATCTCTCAATGCCAACACCTGCTTTTCATGTAATATTCATATATTGCACTTAGAAAAACTTCTCAAAAAAGATTCCCGTAAACAATTGGTCGACCAAAATAAGTCCGCCAAGGAGAAAAACATAATAGGAAAATCCTCTCAGCTTTCCCTTAGAGATGATTTTAATCATAAACTTTACCGCCAAGTACCCTGATACAGCCGCAGCAACCATTCCGATAATCATAGGACTGTATCCGATTTCCATTTTCTCAGTTCCCTTAATGAGCTTTAAAATATCCAGCATGGTTGCACCCAGAATAGGGGGTATGGATACTAAAAATGAAAACTTTGCTGCAAACTCACGGTCAAGTCCCTTAAAAAGAGCCGCTGCAATGGTAAGTCCCGACCTTGATACAGCAGGAAGTATTGCAACCCCTTGGGCTACTCCGATTAAGGCAGCATCAGCATATGTAGTTTTTTCAAGCCCCTTTCCTTTGCCCTTTGCACTTTCAGCATACCAAAGAACCATTCCTGTAAATATAAATTCTATGCCTAAACTAACACCAGACTCATAAAGCCCCTCAAAAAAATCCTTAAAAAGAAGTCCGATAGCAATCGTAGGAATGGCCCCCACGATAATTAACAAAGAAAACTTTCCAAAGGGCTTCTTTAGAATATCCAAAATATCCTTCCAAAATACAAAGAACACTGCCATCAGTGTTGCCATGTGAACAGCCACATCGAATGAAAACACATCCCCCTGAAGCCCGAACATTTTCTGAAACAAGGTGAGATGCCCGGAACTGCTAATGGGTAAAAACTCCGTAAGACCTTGTACAATCCCTAAAATAAAAGCTTGTATGTTATCCAACGCTATTCCCCCTCAAACAATAAATTTTTATTTGATTTCTTTTAGAAATACGGTGCTCAACCGTTGGTATACCATAAAGCAAACATGCTAAACTGCCCGGTATGGAATCCCTTCGATTTCCCATAATCTCTATATGATTTAAAACCTTTTTTTATCTTATTATTAAACGATGGGTTTGTAAATACATATTTTAAGAAGCCTGCTGTTTCATGAAAATTCTTATCATCCTTAAAACCCTTATATCAGTATATAAAGTTTTTTAAAGAGATATGAAGACCGATGAAAATTTCATTGATATATAGATAACGAAGTGTAAACATAGTAAAATTCGAGAGATGAAATACCTGGTTTACTTAGGTGTCAGAAATCGAAATTTTAATTTTACAGTTCGTTATCTATAGAATAGGATGAGTATAATGCCAAAAAGGGTTAGGGGGCAATCACTCCCTAACCCTTTTTGGCATCATGCTCCGGATGCAGTTAAAACACTGACTACATTGCCGCTTACAGGTACTTCGATTCTACCCTCTTCCTTTTTATCGAATAGAATCCCTACCACTTCCTCTATTTCTTCTACTTTAATAACTTCAATGTCCATATCCTCAAACATTTCCTGCCAATTTTCCGCTGGTATCAAAACCCTCTTGATCCCTGCATTTATTGCCGCTTCTACCTTGGCAGGCACTCCGCCCACAGGCTTAACCTTACCCCGTATGGAGATTTCTCCAGTCATTGCGATATCACTGGGGATGGGAATATTTTTTACTGCCGAATAAACTGCAGATGCGATGGCTATTCCCGCCGAAGGGCCATCGATAGGAACTCCACCTGGAAAATTAAGGTGAATATCATACTCTTTGCAATCTACGTCCAGGAATTTCTTTAAGACAGTAAGTACATTTTCCACCGAAGCTTTAGCAGAACTTTTCCGCTTGAACCGGTGTCCTCTTCCATCCATTTCTTCTTCCTCAACGATTCCTGTAACCTTTATTTCCCCTTTGCCGCTCAATGCTTTTGAAGCAGTTACTTCAATATCAATGACTGCACCGGTAGAATTGCCAAATACCGCAAGGCCGTTAATACACCCTACATATTCACCTGCACAGATTTTTTTATCCATTCTGGGGGTATAGTGTCCAAATTCAATAACCCATTCGATATCCTTTCTTGATATAACCGTCCTTCCCTCCACAAGGGCAACCCCACCGGCAGTTTGAATAATGTTTACTGCATCCCTACCGTTTTGTGCGTATTTTGCCACCAAATCCTCTGCCCCGTCCTCCATTTGGAAGTTTCCTTTTAATGAGGCATTCTTTGCAATTTTTGCAACTTCACCTGCCATCAAAGGCCTGAAATAAATCTCGACACATCTTGAACGAATGGCAGGGGGTATATCTTCTGCGCTCCGGGTAGTTGCACCAACCAGCCGGAAATCGGCAGGAAGGCCGTTTCTGAATATCTCATGGATATGAGAGGGTATGTTTGGATCTTCCGAATTATAATATGCGCTTTCCAAAAATACTCTGCGATCTTCCAATACTTTAAGTAATTTATTCATTTGTATGGTATGGAGTTCCCCAATTTCGTCGATAAAAAGGATCCCCCCATGGGCCTTGGTTACGGCTCCCGGCTTGGGCTGCGGAACGCCCGCAATGCCATATGCTCCTGCTCCCTGGTAAATCGGGTCATGTACCGATCCGATAAGCGGGTCTGCAATTCCTCTTTCATCAAAACGGACAATGGTGGCATCAACCTCCAAAAATTTTGCATCTTTTCTGAAAGGAGATATCTCACTCTTCTTTGCCTCTTCCAGTATAACCCTCGCCGCGGCAGTTTTCCCTACTCCCGGAGGACCATAAATAATAACGTGCTGGGGATTAGGCCCGCAAAGTGCAGCTCTTAAAGCCCTAAGCCCTTGTTCCTGCCCAATGATATCTTCTATGGATGACGGTCTGGTCTTTTCTGATAAAGGCTCTGTAAGTTTTACTTCTCGCATTCTTTTGAGTTTATCCAACTCTTTTTTTGATTCTTTGTCAATCGCACTTTTATTTCCCTGCTGAGATTTAAGTAAATTTAAAAAGTAGATCCCAATGATAATCGAGAAAAAAAATTGTATAATAAAAAAAGTGCTGGTTAGCATTTTCCTTCCTCCCCCGTATTTAAATTCTTCCGTTAAATCCAGATAATGAAGTGTGAACATAAGTAAAATTCGAGAGATGCCCAATATCTTTTAATAAAATGAATATCAGTTCTTTCGGAAATCGAATTTTTACTTTTACAGTTCGTTATCTCTAACTAATCCGGTACATCCTTCGGGTCATTTTATTTTTATCCGTATTTTCCATTCCGAACACATTTATCATTTCTTTTTTAGCCTTGTTTATACATAGTATTTACTTTGAACTTCATTTTATCCCCGGCAAATGCTGTGTTTTATTTTAGTTGTGTTTCTTCAAATTAGACAAAGAGGTTTCTTTTAGTGTTTTAAAAGGAATGCGCAAATAAAAATCATCTGAGCATCGAGCTCAGATGATTTATGGTGATTGCTTCGCAATACCGCTAATAAAAAACATCCATGCATCAAACACGGATGATTTTTGCTGATTGCTTCCCCATATAAAAAATAGAACCATGTTTTCATGGTTCTATTTTTTATATGCATCATTCTATGACACAGATTCTCTTTTAACTCTGGATTTCTTACCTGCCGGTTTTTTAATGGACTTTTTGTTTTCATTAATTACCAAATTCGGTGCAAGATTGCTTTCAACGGTTTCCTTATTTATAACGCACTTCTCCACGTTGACTGCCGACGGTATATCATACATCACGTCAAGCATAATCTCCTCGAGAATTGCACGCAGCCCTCTTGCTCCCGTATTTCTCTTAATTGCCTTATCTGCAATAGAGTCCAGTGCATCCGGTTCAAACTCCAGCAGCACATCGTCCATCTCAAACAATTTCTGGTACTGTTTGACCAAAGCATTCTTCGGCTCGGTCAATATTTGCACTAAAGCACTTTTATCGAGAGAGTTTAACGTAACTATAACAGGAAGTCTTCCTACAAACTCAGGAATGAGCCCAAATTTCAACAAATCCTGCGGAAGAATATGCTTTAAAGTTTCGCCAACATCTCTGTTTTTTGTACTTTCAATCTTCGCTCCAAAACCTAATGACTTTTTACCAATGCGTCCTTGAATGATTTTATCAATTCCATCAAAGGCCCCACCACAGATAAAAAGGATATTGGTGGTATCAATCTGGATAAACTCCTGATGGGGATGTTTTCTCCCACCCTGAGGCGGTACCGAAGCTGTAGTTCCTTCCAGTATCTTAAGTAATGCCTGCTGAACACCCTCCCCGCTTACGTCTCTTGTAATGGATGGATTTTCAGACTTTCTGGCAATTTTATCGATTTCATCGATATAAATGATACCTTTCTCAGCTTTCTCAATGTCGTAATCTGCAGCTTGTATTAATTTTAAAAGTATATTCTCAACATCTTCGCCAACATAACCAGCCTCCGTGAGTGATGTCGCATCAGCAATTGCAAAGGGTACATTTAAAATCTTCGCAAGTGTCTGCGCCAAAAGAGTTTTACCCGATCCTGTTGGTCCAAGCATAACAATATTACTTTTCTGCAGTTCTACATCCGCATTTTTATGGTCCGTATTGATCCTCTTATAGTGATTGTAAACGGCAACCGAAAGTGACCTTTTTGCTGCATCCTGACCGATTACATACTGGTCAAGTATTTCCTTAATCTCCTTTGGTTTCGGAACATCACTCAGCTCGGTGTCATTCTTTGCTTCCTCAAACTCTTCCTCAATAATTTCAGAACAAAGTTCGATACATTCATCACAAATATAAACACCGGGCCCTGCAACCAGTCTTTTTACCTGTTCCTGGGTTTTCCCGCAGAAAGAGCATTTTAGTTGTTTCTTTTCATCATACCTGGACATCTTTCCACCCCATTTTTATCTTCTCACCATCACTTCATCTACTATTCCATAGGCTTTCGCTTCATCTGCAGACATAAAGAAATCTCTCTCTACATCTTTTTCAATCTTTTCCAAGGGTTGACCTGTTTTTTCACTTAATATCCTATTTAATCTATTCTTGATTTTCATTAACCATTCGGTATGAATCCGGATGTCTGTTGCCTGACCACGCACCCCACCAAGAGGCTGATGTATCATAATTTCACTGTTCGGGAGAGCAAACCTTTTACCCTTTGCTCCTGCTGCAAGTAAAAATGCTCCCATGCTTGCCGCCATACCTACACAGATGGTAGATACATCCGGTTTAACATACTGCATTGTATCGTAAATTGCAAATCCGGCAGTAACCGATCCTCCCGGACTATTGATATACAATTGGATATCCTTATCCGGATCTTCGGCTTCAAGGAACAAAAGCTGTGCTACAATAAGGCTGGCTGTGACGTCATTCACCTCATCACTAAGCACAATAATTCTATCCTTTAATAACCTGGAATAGATGTCATAGGATCTCTCACCACGGTTTGTTTGCTCAACAACTATAGGCACAAGACTCATAGTATTCCCTCCTAAAATAATGTTACTGACATATTGTTTCCCAAGTTTTTATCAAAATAAACCCGTATATTGAATATTTAAGCAAAAATCAGTGCTGCTGACTTTCATATCAAAGATTCTTTATACCAGTTTTGCATTTTCAACTAAAAACTTTATCGTTTTCCTGATAATCAAATTTCCCTTTATATATTCTATATCATCTTCCTTTAAATGTTTCTTAAATTCTTCCTCAGGCTGTTTGTAATTTTCAGCAAGCTTTTTAATTTCTTCATCAAGCTCATCCTCAGAAGCAGATAATTCTTCAACTTTACTTACTTTTTCCAATGTAAGCTGAGTCTTTACATCTTTTTTCGCCTTACCTGCAAACTGTTCTCTGAAGGCACCCATATTCATGCCCATCATCTGAAGATACTGTTCCAGCTCAACACCTTGATAGCGCAATCTCATTCCAAACTCATACACCATATGATCGATTTGTTTTTCAATCATGGCACGGGGTATCTCTACCGTAGCATTTTCAGTAACTTTGTCGATTACAGCATCTTCGGTTTCATGTTCTGCTTTGTGCTCGGCCTTATGTAGAAGTTTGTTTTTTAAATCTTCCTTGTATTCGGCCAATGTGTCAAACTCACTTATATCCTTAGCAAACTCATCATCTACCACAGGAAGTTCTTTTGCTTTTATTTCATGAACTTTTACTTTGAACATTGCAGCTTTACCTGCAAACTCTTCTTTCCCGTAATCTTCAGGGAATGTAACATTTACCTCTACTTCATCATCTTTTTTGGTACCGATTAACTGGTCTTCAAAACCGGGAATAAATTCGCCGGAACCGATGGTAAGATTATAATTGGTTCCCTTCCCGCCTTCAAAGGCAACACCATCCATAAACCCTTCAAAATCGATGACCGCGATATCACCTGATTGCACACCACGGTCTTCAACCGTAATGATTCTGGCATTTTTCTCAACAACCTTATTGAATTCTGCTTCCACATCTTCGTCCGATACATTGGCCTCAACCTTTGCAACTTCAACGCCCTTGTATTCTCCCAGCTCCACTTCCGGTTTTACAGTAACCTTGGCTGTGAATATGAGGTTTTTCCCGCCGCCAATTTCCTTAATATCAATTTCAGGCTTGTCTACAGGATGAATATCATTTTCCTCTATGGCTTTATCATAGGCTTCCGGACAAATGATATTAATGGCATCTTCATAGAGTGCCCCTTCACCATAATACCTTTCAACAATCTTTCTCGGTGCTTTTCCTTTCCTAAAGCCGGGTATATTAAACTTGTGGGCGTTCTTTAAATAAGACTTCTGTAAACCCTCTTCAAATTTTTCCGCATCAACTTCAATCTCAAGTTGAACCACATTTTTCTCTACATTTTCAACCTTAACGTTCATTTATAACAAATCCTCCCATTATTTAGTTTTTTATATATCGTACTTTATATCGTTAAACCCAGCAATAAAACATGGTTACCGTCTTATCCCATCGACATAAAGTAATTTGCATAATCTATAATATGAAAATTGGAGTAAGCCTCCAAATACATATTTCTAAAACTGTTTCCAAAAATCCTTCTTTTTATGGCAATAACCTATCGAATAAAAGAGATTGCAGACTTATAGAACGTATAATCAATTCATCGCATTTGACTACTGCATCTACCCTAAAATGCTTGCTGCGTACTCTATTCAAGGGTTAAAAGCTACTTAAACCAAATAGATTTCAAACAGCCATTACATTATAACATAACATATTGAAGAATTCCAACAAAAAATGAACTTATTTTATCATAACGGTAGTTTTTGAGGCTTAAACTTTAGATAATCTGCTGATACAAATATAAACTCTATTCCTTCATATTCCCCTGTTACCGCATTTTTGAACCCCTCACCGTGCAAGTGCCCGTAAATACACAGCCGGACAGGATATTTTCTCATTATTTCCACAAAACCGCTGGGCTCTTTTTTGGAATTAAAGGGCGGATAGTGCAGAGCAACAATAATTTCTCTCTCTTTTGTAATCTCTACAGCACTTTTCAAGGAGAGTTCCAACCGCTGCAATTCTCTTTGATATATCTTTCTATCCTCTCCGTCAAAATCATCATCTCCGGGACTTTTCCATCCTCTCGCTCCGCATAATACGTTTTTTCCTAATTGAAAGCTGTTGTTATGCAAAAAACGAATGGTTGGGAAATTATTCCCGAAAAGAAATTGATCCAGTTTGTTCATTGTCGTCCACCAGTAATCATGGTTTCCTTTGGAAATAATCTTTTTTCCGGGAAGGGCCTCAATAAACGCAAAGTCTTTTACCGCCTGTTCAAGGTATGTAGCCCAGGATATATCTCCCGGGATAATTACTACGTCCTCATCCTCTACAGTTTCTTCCCAATGCTTTTTTATCCGCTCCATATAGTTTGACCATTTTTCACCAAATATATCCATCGGCTTATTAATCCCTATTGCCAGGTGCAGGTCTGAAATTGCATATATCTTCACTTACAAAATCTCCTTTAATCATGAAAATATTCATATATCTTTTCTGCAACAGCCCTGTTGATTCCTTCCACAGCTAAAAGTTCTTCCAATTCTGCGCTTTTTATTTTTTTTACTGAACCAAAATGTTTTATAAGTGTTTTTTTCCGTTTTGAACCGATTCCCTCGATTTCATCCAAAACCGAGCCTTCATATCTTTTGTTCCTTAATTTTCTGTTATATTCCACTGCAAAACGGTGAGCTTCATCCTGTATGGAAGTAACGAATTTAAGAAGTTTGGGGTTTTTCAAAAGATCAATTTCTCCATCCTTCCAGATCAATCCCCTTGTCCTGTGCCGGTCGTTTTTAACCATCCCTGCAATAGGAATGGATATTGCCAATTCCTGAAGCACTTCTTTCACCGAATTTACATGTCCCAATCCCCCATCCAGAAGAATTAAGTCAGGCAGTTTTGAAAACTTTTTTTCCTTCTCCGGGGTCTGTGATTTCTCTTCCTCAGCACGTTTAAACCGACGGTAAATGACTTCCTGCATGCTACCATAGTCATTTTGCGTCTCCAACCCTTTGATCCGAAACTTCCTATATTCCTTTTTAGCAGCATTACCGTTTTCAAAAACAACCATGGATCCTACAATTTCCGAACTGCCCGTATTGGAAATATCATAGGCTTCAATTCTTAAGGGCAGCCGGTCTAAATCCAAAGCCTCCGCAATATCACGAAGAGCTTCTTTGGCCAAGGTTTTATCATTTTCCAGTTTTTCTTTAAAATTTCTTAAGGCAATGTTTGCGTTTTCTGCAACCATTTCAATCAGTTTTAGCTTTTCACCTTTTCTAGGTACCTTGAGATATACTTTAGTGCCCCTTTTACTGTTGAGCCAGCTTTCTATAATATTTAGCTCATCAATATCGCTTTGAAGAAGTATTTCCCCCGGTACATAGGCTGCTTTGCTGTAAAACTGCTTAACAAAGGAAGTCATCAGCTCATGATCGTCAATTTCCCCGAGCGCTTCCATGATAAAATGTTCTCTCCCGATAAGCTTGCCGGCCCGGATAAAAAACACCTGGACACAGGAATCATCGCCACTTTTGGAAAAAGCGATAACATCCTGATCTTCCATTGCACTTGAAATTACTTTTTGCTTTTCGGCAATATGCTTTAAGCTTATTATCTTGTCCCGGATTCCCGCAGCCCGCTCAAACTCCATATTTTCCGAAGCTTCTTTCATTTTTGCTTCCAGCCTTTTAATGGCTTCTTCCTGTTTTCCTCCAAGAAAACTGCAAATATCTTTCATGAGGTTCCGGTATTCTTCCCTGTTTACATCTCCCTGACAAGGACCCAGGCACTGGTAGATATGATAGTTGAGGCAAGGCCTTTCCTTTCCCGCGTCTCTCGGCAATACTTTATTGCACACCTTGATGGGAAAGAGCTTCTTTAGCAAGTCAAGGGTTTCCCTGACCGCCAAAACATTTGAATAGGGCCCAAAATATTTCGCTCCATCCTTTTCAAGCCTCCGGGTCATAAAGACACGGGGATATTCTTCATTCATAGTAACTTTAATATATGGATAACTTTTATCATCTTTTAAAAGGATATTAAACTTGGGTTTGTGCTTTTTTATCAGGTTGCACTCAAGAATCAGCGCTTCCAACTCTGTATTGGTCACGATAAATTCAAAGCAGTGAATTCTTGAAACCAGTGCCCGTGTTTTGGGCGACATATTTGTCTGGGATTGAAAGTACTGCCTTACTCTATTTTTAAGGCTTACCGCTTTCCCTATATATATAATTTCATTGTTTTCATCCCTCATAATATAAACGCCCGGTTTCTCGGGCAATTTTTTTAATTCTTCCTGTATATTAAACATGTTTGATCACGTCCGTCCTAAAAACCGTCACTGTATATTACTACATTTTACAGTACA
This sequence comes from Clostridia bacterium, assembly GCA_026418275.1. Classification (GTDB taxonomy): domain Bacteria; phylum Bacillota; class Clostridia; order Acetivibrionales; family DSM-2933; genus SKW182. The sequence continues at coordinate 97,657 of JAOABQ010000087.1, read as the reverse complement.
GTTTACCCATTGCCTATACTCTTTGTTAATATTTTTCTTACACCTTCGATGCTACTACTCTTAATTACTCTACTGGCCAAGTTTTTGGCTTCCTCCATGGTAATCTTACGAAAACTCTCCCTAAGCTTTGAAATCTTCAAGGGATGCACACTTAAATCTGTCGCGCCTATTCCTAATAAAATAACGGAACTCCTCACATCTGATGCCATTTCACCGCAAACCGTCACATGCTTTTCGTAATGACAGGCCTTTTCGATGCACCCTTTGATCATTCTTATAAAATCAGGATGGAGATACTCACTGTTTCCCAGTTCCTGACTCTTTCTATCCCTTGCTAAGAACTCCTGCAAAAGATCATTTGTGCCAATACTTATAAAATCAACTTCTTGTAAAATTTCATCCAAATGTCTTAAACTGCTTAGGGTCTCAATAAATGCACCCAGCCTTACTTTGGGAAAAGCTTTCTTATATTCGTCCGAAAGCTTCATCCTGATTGTTTCCACCATTTCTTTAACTTCTTTAATTTCACCTGCCCTATTTACCATAGGAAAAGTCATACTGATATTTCCATACTCGGTGGCTCTGATAATCGAGCGGATTTGCACCGTAATTTCTTCTTTATTTGCTAAAGATCTCTCCAACCCTCTTAAGTATTGGTGAGATAAATTCGATTCACTGTTTAAAAAGCGTAAAACTTTATCCCCCCCTACATCCATGGTTCGGATGATGACAGGTTTATCCTTGAGTTTCTTGGCTATTTTGGTATAAGCTGCAAACTGCTCCTTTTCGTTGGGCATTTTCGAATGGTTGATAAACAGGATCTCCGTCCTTACCAAACCGATGCCATCTGCACGGTTATCCAATACCACATCACATTCTTCGATGCTGTTGATGTTTGCCGATAAAGTAATTCTATGCTCATCTTTGGTCATCGCCGGCTTATTTTTTTTCCAAAAAAGATATCTTTGCTTTCTAATATTATTTTTTAATATTTCACGGTAATGATCAAGTTCCGGTTTTAACGGATTTATGATTAATTTCCCCTGTCCCCCGTCAATGACCGCCATTTTACTTTTAAACCGGTTTGCCTCATCATATTTTATTCCGCTTAGCGCCGGAATGCCCAGACCCCTGAGAATAATTGCGGCGTGGGATAAATAAGAAATACCCCCATCTGCAACAATTCCCATTACTTTTTTCTTTCCCAATATTGCGGCAATTGAAGGTGTTAATTGTTTTAGAACTACAATCTGTTTATGATAAATCTTTTCGATGTTTCCCTTGTTTTCCGGTTCACCATTTAAATTTTTTATGATTCTGGTACAAATGTCATTCAAATCATAGATACTCTGCTTTGCATAGTCATTATGACTATCCTCAATTGCCTTGATATAACCCTTGATACAAATATCCACCGCGTTATCGGCAAAACACATTGTATCGTGTATAATATCCTTGATTTCCTGAATAAAATACCTATCTTCCAAAATGGATTTATAGGCTTCAAAAATAAGACTCTCCTGTCTTTCCAGCCTATTTCTCAATTCATCTCTTAAATCGCATATTTCATACAGAGTTCTATCAATCGCCAACTCCAGTTTGGCAATTTCTTCATTTATCTGGTTTTCTTTTATGCTGCTTCTATTTATGATAAAATTTTCCTGCTGCAGGATAAATATTTCCCCAATTCCAATACCTTCTGAAACCGACACACCTTCCAAAGTGAATTTATCCATGTTTTATACATTTCCTCTGATACCGGTTGTTAAATACTCCTCCAACTCCTGTACAGCCTTTTGTTCATCCTCACCTTCAGCAGTTAAAACAACTTTTGTTCCATTTCCGATACTTAAAGACAAAAGGCCCAATAAGCTCTTTGCATTGGCTTTTCGTTCCCCTTTTTCTATCCAAATATTGGACTTATAGCTGGAAGCCTTCTGTATGAACATTGCTGCAGGTTTTGATTCCAGCCCTGAAGGACTCATTATCACTACTTCTTTGTTAACCATGGATACACCTCACTTTCTTAAATTGCATAATAATAATATATTAAATAAAATCCTCAGCGTTTTGTCAACATTGCAAATACTTTGTCTGTATAATATTGAAAATGACGTCATGTAAGTAAAATCATTCCACATAATTACCTATTTGTACGCTGACCATTTCTAATTATACAAAAAAAAAGTTTTTTCGACAATAATTTTATTTTACCCGTTTGTATTTCCCAGTATGGTAATGGTTAAATTCTTTTTATCCCGGTCTACTTTGATCATGATGGGATAGGATTTGTTGTTTATGAATTTAAAGTCCACAGAACCATAAGATACGGTTGCATCCTGTCCTTTCGGCACATAGCCTACCCCTTTGGAATGTATATGCCTTTCTGTAATTTCAAACCCTGCATTTTCAACCGCATTATAAATGGTAGTTGCCAACTGGCACACACCGCCCCCTACGCCAACCCCCTTTTTAAAGCCGTTTTCCGTTTTAATGATAATGGGTGCTTCCTCATATCCTTTTTCCTCTGATCTTCTACCCACTGTCCGGTTAAACGAAAACTCTTCTCCCGGGCTCAGCTGTTTATAATTTATTTTTTCAGAGGCAATTTCTATATTCGTAATTCTTCCCTCCCGTTTATCCAATAGGGGTGTTGAAAAACTGCTTATTTCCTTTATTCTGCTCATCAGCATTTTTTTTGTAACCGAAGGTTTTATTTCCTCCACAAGGAGCTTATGCTTTTCCCCTTCCGATGCATTAAGCAGTAAATTTACAGTTTCCTCAACCTTTACCCTTTTCCCTTTTCTTTCACTTTCTATTATATTCCACTTTCTTTCATCTAATATCGCATTTTTAGGCTGTTTATTAAGTTTTTCCTCATATGTTTTCAGCAGCTCACGTAGCTCGCTTTCTTTGAACCCGCTCAAATTCTTATCCTGAAGGTAAACATTATTCTTTACTTTTCGCTCTTCAACCTGAATATTTAATCTTTTAGGCACCGGCTGTTCGGGCTTGTTTCCCTCATTTGCACTACAACCGGTTATGAAAATACAAAGAGATACCATTAATATAAAAACAAAACTTTTTTTAATCATTAGAACACCTCCTAAACACCAGGTTTTAAAGAAAAGCAGGCTATATAAAATCTATATTTCCCGCTTTTCTTATTTTTATATTTCAAGGAAGCAGCTACTTAGGTCAATATCCCACCATTCTTCTCACAAGGGCTATAAGAAATAGTCCAAAAACAATATTAATCGCTGCAAACAAAATATTGGTTATAATCACCGGATTTCCTACTCCTTTTAAATTTCTGTTTGCCAACATGCCGAATAAAACCCCCGGGGCACCAAACAACGGATTTACAAAGGCAGTGAAAGCTGCACTGATCCATCCCAAAACAATAAAAGTCTTGGTATTGAAGGGAATAGCCGCAGCATTTCTTGTATTCCCCTTGATTCTTCCGTATCGGTCCATCGTCAGTCTTTTAATTTGGATTGAGTTATTATCCTCTTTTTCTGCATTTTGTGGTGTATTTTCTCTTTGATCCGCAACCATATTAAAACACCTCCTTTGATTTAGTATGGTTGCAAGCGATATAAGTATTCATTGTTTAATTTTCTAAATTTTACGATTTTGTTCTCTCATAAAGAAAAATGAGTATGGTACTATATTGAACGCGGTAAAGAATTTACATCGCGCTTCAATTTCCTTGATTTAATATTGTGAAAATTCAATTTATTCATATGAATTCATTTTCTCGATCTTTATAGCAAGAAAATTCACCAACCTCCTTAATTCCAAGTATATCCATATAATCAAAAAAACCACCTGAATCAGGCGGTTTAACCAATTTTTTAATTCTTTAATTTTTAATTTTAACCTTTTATCTTTTATAATATTTTGACAAAGAAGCATACATCTCTCTCAGCCGGCCTTGTTTCCGGATATTCATTGCCAGCTTCTGTATAACCAGAAACATAAACATCATTGCTGCAATGTAATAATTATAGGTTTTCAGCATCTCTGAAAATACCTTAAATATTTGATTTGCTGTAACAGTAGCGATATTATATAAGGTAACAACATCGCTAACAAAGGAACCGATAGAATCCGTTATTCCACCTAGATTGACTGCCAATGCTGCGGCTAAAGCAATCAAGGAAATCCCTGCCGCACAATATACTAAAATCCTGCTGCGCTTGATATTTTCAGTCCGTTTTGCCGCTACCGAATGTACTCTTTCCATTACTTTTTCTTCAAATTCTTCCGGAGGTTCTACATTTCCATCTTCCTCTAATGTACTGAACACTTCACTTAAAGATGCAAATCCCAAACTGCAGGTATTACATATTTTTAAGTGTTGTTTAAACTGAGCATTCTCAATATCATTCATTACACCGTCAAAGTGTTTCATCATCATTTCGTTTGCCTGTTCGCAATTCATAAAACCTCCTCCTTTCCCTTAGGCAAAAGTTTTTCCTTTAGCATCATCCTCGCCCGGTAAAGCCTGTTTTTGATAATGGTCATCGGTTCATCCAATACCTTTGTCATCTCATCATAAGAAAGGCCATTCTGATGAAAAAGTACAATAGGCACCCGGTATTTCTCCGGAAGGTCCATAACCGCTTTTTGAATCTGTTTTCTCCGTTCCTTTTTAATGTACCTGTCTTCAGGAGTGTCAGCATCTGTGGAAACACTTTCAATTTCTTCAATAGGCGTTGAATCAACTTTCTTTTTGCGCAGTACATCCAAGCAATAATTGGTTGCAATTTTCACAGCCCAGGTAGAAAATTTGTACTCCGGATTGTAGCGGTCCAAGGATAAATATATCTTGATAAAGACTTCTTGAGAAATATCATTTACTTCTTCTTTATCCTGGATCATATTATATACAACACTATATATTAGTTTTTTATATCTTGCAACCAGTTCTGAGAATGCTTCCTGATTGCCTTTAAGACAGCGTTTAATAATTTCATAATCCGATGTTTCCATTCTGCCGGCACCCCCTTTCCAAAAGCCTCTTATTTTATTTTACGTCGAGTCTAAAAAAATGTCTGGTAAATTCATAAATAATTAAAATGTAAAGTAATTTTCGCGTTTAATATATGTAGGATATATTAGCACCATCCATTTTGCGGAATATGCTGTGAATACTTCCTCCATGCCCGCAATAGACCTTTGTTTAGATTTTAGAAAGAGGTTGTAAAAGGTATCCCTAATGATAATTTTTTGCAGCTGCACCCTTTCTACTTTCTTGTATTTTTGTTCTCACTCAAGTTTCTGTCCGCTTCCAAAATAAACTCCTCAAAGGAACAACTGCACCCCTTTGTAGCATATGAATATCCTAAACTTAATGATAACTTATAGGGTTTTCCCAAATTCATATTATATTCGTCCACATTGGAATGAATCCTCTGAATAATCGCATCACAGTCGGATATTGCTGCATTTACAACCAATGCAGTGTACTCATCATCTCCAATCCTGGCAATGATGTCAATTTTCCTGAAAGTCTTCCTTAATATATCCGCACATCCTTTAAGTACAAGGTCCCCTTCCTTATGTCCAAAGTGATCATTAATTACCTTCAAATCATCAATATCAATAAAAAACAAAATCGAATCTTTTTCCAGTTTTTTTGCTATTTGAAAATGCTTTTCGGCAAGCATAAAAAATCCTTTTCGATTGTACAAAGCCGTTAACTCATCTTTAAGTGAAAGATTTTTGAGCTCACTATTCGCTTTCTCCAGCCTATCCAAAACATTCTTCAGCTCAACTTCTGCATTTGTCCTTTCATTGTAAAGCAAAGAACCCTTTAAAGCCATGCCCAAATAGTTTTGTAATACTTCATAAATGAAATTGCTGTTGTTTGCGTATTCATAGATTATAAAACCCAGGCTTTCTTCCCCAAAGTACAGGGACATATATATCAAAGTCTCTCTTTTCGTTCTAATTTCCTTTACATCGGGCAGAAGTTCTTTTGTAGGAAATATGATCCCTTCCGGATTTATTGAAATTCTTTTAAAGCCTTTATAAGCGAATATAAGCTTTGACCTTGCCGGAAGTTTTTTTTCGATATTCCTTTCCTCACCTTTTTCATAATCAAAAAGACATATATAAAAGCCTTCAATTTCGAGCTTTTCCAAGCCCTTCTCCAAAAATTTAAGCAACCCTTCCATGTCCAGGGTTGTGTTAAGTCCTTGCCCTATTATGCGCAAAAGCCATGATATGTTCTTTGTCTTCTTTTTATTTGAATATTTCTTGCTGAAACTTACTTCATTGATAAAGCTTCTTGCCCTTAGTATAACGTATTCCAATTTATACTTGTTTCCTTTGTTCCCATAGTAATTCAGAAAACATTTCTTTAGGCTTAATATAACATTAACCCACACAGTAACATCCTCACTGTATTTTGAAAACCCATGTAAAATTTCATTCAAAGCCTGGATAAACTTGGCTTCTGCTTCGTCCTTCTCCATAAACTCAAAAAAGCTGTCAATTAAATATTGCAGCCACCTTTGTTTATTTTCCTCATCGATTTCATGATCCTTCAGATCAAACTGCAGCTTATTTATTGTTTCGTCTCTAAAACCTGTATCGTCAATACCCAAATAACACTCTGAAGTGCTTGATTCTCCCCCAACTTGTCCATGAGAATCCATTATTGAAAAGCATCCACAGGACTGCCGTATTGCAAGGCTTACCGGCAAATAGACATCCTTGCCTCCCCTTAGCTTCCCTTGGATGATATCAAAACAAATTCTTACTGCCATCTTTCCCTGCTCACTTAACCGCTGTTTCACAGTGGTAAGTGAAGGTGTGCAAGATGCTGCTTCGTCGGTATCATCAAATCCTGTAAGTGCAATATCGTAAGGCACATTAATCCCTTTTTCCTTGAGTACCGCAAGTACACCAAGTGCTGTCTCATCATCTGCACATACAATAGCATCAATATCCAGTTTTCTATGTTCAAGGATTACTTTCGCGGCTTCAACCCCACCTTCCCAGGTAAATTCTCCCGGAATTACGAGATTTTCGTCATAGGGAATAGAATACTTCTCCAGTGCTTCCTTATACCCTAGAAACCTTTTATCTGCTTCATCATGATTTTCAGGTCCTTTTACAAATGCAATTTTCCGGCAGTGATGTTTTTCAATTAAATGTTCTGCCATTTCCATAGTTCCATGTTTGTTATCCATAAGAATATTGGTTGTTCCTTGAATTGTCCCGGCAACACTAACCATCGGAATAGGGTGAAATTTACTGAAAAAATTTGTTACTTCTTCTGCCGAATAATAAAAGCAAATGGCCCCGGTCATAATAACCAGCCCATCCAAATTATCCTCACATATGAAGTGTTGTAAAACATCATAGTTATATGTAAAATTATTGCGTTCACCTATTGTATTTGCTACAAAAACCATTAGATCCAAATCGTTCTGATTTGCATAATCATTTGCTCCTGCAAGTATTGAGGCTTGGCAGGCTTCGTTGATCTGGTCCATTATCAATCCAATTCTGATCCTATTTCTTTCACGTTTTTCCATATATCTCCCACCCATTTGAGATTTCAGTGATACCGAACGACAAAAATAATATTTCGGTCTTTAAAGGACCTAGGAAACCAGGTGTTTCACCCTTCAATTTTTATTATGTTCCAACTTCGCAATCTACAATAAAAGTATATCAAATTACACATAAAAAAAACAATACCGCCTATCCTTCACTCCTCAAATTCATCTCTTGTAGTTATACTATTTTGCGGTATAATAGAGTATAGAAGCTATATTATTTTATATCGTGCAACTATTTGACAATACACATAAAAACGCTTTTATCAGCTAAATCTGAATAAAAGTCTTTACATTGCATAATTTCTAATTTTGACCTGTCCTTGTCCATATTCAAATCTAATCATAAGGTGATTATCATGATTATTAAAAACTTAACAAGAAATACCAAACTAGCCAACGAGGCAAAAGTAGCAAAAACTTTTTTCACCCGTTTTATGGGGCTTATGGGTAAAAAAAGCCTATCCCAGGGAGATGGGCTCCTTATTACTCCATGCAAATCTATTCATATGTTTTTTATGAAATTCCCTTTAGACGTTGTATTTATCGACAAAATGAATGTAGTTGTTTATACTATTGAGGATATTAAGCCCTGGAAAGTTTCAAAAATAATTGCTAAGGCACACCAGGTAATTGAGCTTCCGGTGGGAACCATCCAAAGAACGGGTACACATACGGGAGACCGCATTGATTTTGAGATTTAGTCATCCTTATTTGCCTTCAAAGTGCGTATTTTTCACACCGGGTATAAACCGGCTTTATCCCATGTAAAAAATCCAGCTGTCTTTAAACCACCTTAAATAAGTATCTATATATGATTTATCAACCATTGTCCCGGATATAATGGGGTAAAATAAAATGAATAAGAGAAAAATTGCTGCCAAGTATCCATAAACACCTTTTCTCGCAGAAGGAATTTTGTCGCAAAGCTGCTTGATTATATATACGATACATAAAATCATAAAGGGAACACACGCAAAAAAGTGGTAGATAAAAATTACCCGAGGAACAAATGCCCATGGTATATATAAAAAAGCAAACGCAGTTATGATAGGCATCATCCTTTTATCGCCTTTCTTAATCACCAGAAATACAGTTGCAATCACAGCAATAATGCCTACCCACCATATGAGAGGATTTCCCATATCCACAATACTTAATGCTTTTCCATAGGGAATATCCCCCCTGGAAGTCAATCCTAAAGGTGTGGTCATAAACGGCCAAGACCACCACGGAGAACTAAACTGATGCACTTCAGAAGTGCCTGCATGATAACCCAGCATATAGGATTGGCTTTCAAAAAAGCCTTTAAAACCGCTTTCATATTTAAGGAGGATAGGAATATAAGACAAAAAATAGATTATAGAGGGAAGAACAATTAAAAACAATAAAATACCCAAAACGGTTTTCTTTACATTGGATTGCATATAGTTTTGGACCCATGGGTACTTTTTAATAACCATTTCCTGATTCACTTTTTTACTTTTTTGTATCATCTGAGAAATGGACCCAATATAGCCTTTCCCTAAATTGTACCCGGCTTTGGCTGCATAGTAGTCCCTTAACTCATGATACTTTGCAAGAATAATTAAAAGGATAATACCAACCGCACCAAATGCCGAAATCCACTTGCAGGAAACCCCTAGCCCTAAGAAAATCCCTGTCAAAAATAAAGGCTGCAGTGTATTTTTTATACCTACTTCATAAGATTTTTTCTGATAGAAATCATATATGCAATAATACATTGCAAGGATAAAAAATACCATAAAAACGTCTACCGTACCGATACGCGATTGTACAAACAACATAAAATCAAACATCATTAGAAAAGCAGTGCAAAAAGCATAAAAACGCTTTTTAAATATTTTTTTCCCAAAAAGGTACATTAAAGGAATCATGAGTGCTCCAAAAAGAACTCCCGCAATACGCCAACCAAAGGGATTCATTCCAAACATACCAATCCCTATAGATATCATAAGTTTCCCAAGGGGTGGATGGGTTTTTTCGGCAGGTTCAAGTCCATGGATATATTCATAAGCTGTCCTTGCATGCCAGATTTCATCAAAGTACATATTCTGTGCTGGGTAAGCGGGGTTTTTTAGTGTGCTTTGTTCGTCAAACAAGTTTGTAACCGCCCCCAAATCCTCTTTTTCAAGTTTGCTCTCCACTACTTTGAATTCTTTGACGGGCTTGGAATAATCCTCTTCCATAAATACCATTTCATGCATCATTCCACCAGGTGACTCGACAGTGATTTTCATCCTTTTCGTTTTAACAGCTTCCATATTTTGTGGAACTACATACTGCCACCCGTAGAGTTTTCTTTTTTGTACTGTTGTGAAGGATTTAAAGCTGCCTTCGTGATCTGCATATTCTAAATTATAAACTCCATTGTAACTCTTGTTATCCTCGCCTTCCTGCATTCCGAAATAGAGATAAACACCGGCTATATTTCTTTCCTTTTCAAAGTCAACAACAAAGCTCTCTCCTGCTTTGGCCGGATTCCATGCTGTAGCCGGAACTTCTCTGCTCCCCAACCCGAAGACAGCAACACCAAAGAAAACAAGTGACATAATGATCATAATGAATATATCTTTAATATCAACCATTTTGATCTTACCGGAATTCTTAACAGTGGGATTTTGGTTGACTTCTTCTCTTTTCAAGCGAAGATCTCTTGATTCCCTCGACTTTACCTCTTTTGACATAAAACCTTCCCCTTTTTAACTCTCTTCATTCTTTTTGTTTATAAACAATACCACTTCTTATGAGCCATCCCAAAAACCATACTAACGGATTAATGGATGGAATTCTACCTTATTGAATTCTTTTTGTAATTATATCACCTTTTAAAAGATGCGATCAATATTTAGATAGATTATTTATCTTGGAATCTAAAAAGGACCTGCGATTAGCACGCAGGTCCTTTTTTTAAAAATCCGAAATTAAGCCAAAATTGCTGTAACAACTCCAGATCCAACGGTTCTACCACCTTCACGAATCGCAAATCTTAAACCATCTTCGATCGCGATAGAAGTGATCAACTTGATTGTCATTGTAATGTTATCGCCAGGCATACACATTTCTGTTCCTTCCGGCAATTCAATTACACCTGTAACGTCAGTAGTTCTGAAGTAGAACTGAGGTCTGTAGTTATTGAAGAATGGAGTATGTCTTCCACCTTCTTCTTTTGAAAGAACGTAAACTTGACCTTTAAAGTGAGTGTGCGGTTTGATGGAACCGGGTTTAGCTAAAACCTGTCCTCTTTCAATTTCATTTCTTTGCACACCTCTTAAGAGAGCACCGATATTATCACCGGCTTGCGCTTGGTCAAGGAGCTTTCTGAACATTTCAACCCCAGTAACAACGGTCTTCTTTGGAGCTTCAGCAAGTCCAACGATTTCAACTTCTTCACCAACTTTGATCATACCTCTTTCAACCCTACCGGTAGCAACTGTACCACGACCTGTGATGGAGAAAACGTCTTCCACAGGCATGATGAAAGGCTTATCAGTTGGTCTTTCAGGAGTTGGGATATATCTGTCAACTTCTGACATCAACTTCATAATCGGTGCATATTCAGGAGCAGTAACATCCTTTGAGGATGATTCGAGGGCTACTAACGCAGAACCTCTAACGATCGGAATATCATCACCTGGGAACTCGTAAGTTGTTAAGAGTTCTCTTAATTCCATTTCAACGAGCTCGATCAATTCTTCGTCATCTACCATATCGCACTTGTTAAGGAACACAACGATATAAGGAACGCCAACCTGACGGGATAAGAGAATATGTTCTCTTGTCTGAGGCATTGGGCCGTCAGCAGCAGAAACAACGAGGATTGCACCGTCCATCTGAGCAGCACCTGTGATCATGTTTTTAACATAGTCAGCATGGCCTGGGCAGTCAACGTGTGCATAGTGTCTTGCGTCAGTTTCATATTCAACGTGAGCTGTTGAAATGGTGATACCTCTTTCTCTTTCTTCCGGAGCTGCATCAATCTGATCATATGCTTTATATTCAGCTTTTCCCAAGAAACCTAATACTTTTGTTATTGCAGCCGTTAATGAAGTCTTTCCGTGGTCAACGTGACCTATTGTTCCAACATTAACGTGGGGTTTTGTTCTTTCAAATTTAGCTTTTGCCATTATTAATTCTCCTCCTTTATTCAGTAAAATACTGATATATTAATTTATTGGTTTTAACGTAAGGAAATATTTAATAAATTCATCCCTTACATTTAAAATTATCCGTTTGGTGTTCTTTTACCCATTTAATGAATATTTTATACTGAACTCTTCTCGGATGCAATATGCCTATGAGATTTTATCTCATCACAAATTACTTTGCTTCTCTTCCTTTTAACACATTTTCCTGTATGTTTTTCGGAACTTCTTCAAAGTGGCTCATTTGCATTGAGAATGTTCCTCTACCTTGAGTTCTTGAACGCAGGGTCGTCGCATATCCAAACATCTCGGAAAGCGGTACGTGAGATTTAATATTCTGTACACCATTTCTGGCTTCCATACCTTCAATTCTTCCCCTTCTTGAGTTCAAGTCTCCCATAACATCTCCCATGTACTCTTCAGGAACGAAAACATCCACTCTCATAATCGGTTCAAGAAGCACAGGATTTGCCTTCTTACAACCATCTTTGAAGCCCATGGATCCGGCAAATTTAAACGCCATTTCGGAAGAGTCAACTTCATGGTAGGATCCGTCAACCAGCGTAACTTTAACGTCAACAACCTGGTAACCGCCCAATACACCATTATTCATTGCATCCTGGATCCCCGCATCAATTGCCGGGATATATTCCTTAGGAATAGCTCCCCCTACAATTTTATTGACAAACTCATATCCTGAACCGGGTTCTCTTGGCTCAATTTCAAGCCAGCAATGACCATATTGTCCTCTACCGCCGGACTGTCTTACAAACTTACCTTCAGCCTTAACAGCTTTTCTAATGGTTTCCTTGTAGGCAACCTGAGGGTTACCGACATTCGCTTCAACCTTAAACTCTCTCATCATACGGTCAACAATGATTTCAAGATGTAATTCTCCCATCCCTTCAATAATTGTTTGCCCCGTATCCTTGTCGGTGAAGGTCCTAAATGTCGGATCTTCTTCAGCAAGCTTCTGGAGAGCAATCCCCATTTTATCCTGGCCTGCTTTTGATTTTGGCTCAATCGCTACAGAAATAACAGGTTCCGGGAATTCCATAGATTCCAGAATAACCGGACTTGAGTCATCACACAAGGTATCTCCTGTTGTAGTATCTTTAAGACCTACAGCAGCCGCGATATCCCCGGAGTAAACCATATCGATTTCCTCTCTATGGTTTGCATGCATCTGCAGTATTCTACCAATTCTCTCCCTCTTATTCTTTGTAGAGTTCAATACATATGAACCGGAGTTCAATTTTCCTGAATAAACCCTAAAGAAACAGAGTTTTCCTACATAAGGGTCAGTCATAATTTTAAATGCAAGAGCTGCAAACGGACCATCATCATTTGCAGGCCTTTCAATTTCTTCCTCTCCATCTCCATCCATGGCAACCCCTTTAATCGCAGGGATGTCAAGTGGTGACGGCATATAATCGATTACAGCATCCAATAACTGCTGAACACCTTTATTCTTATAAGATGATCCGCATGCTACAGGAATGATTTTAACTGAAATCGTAGCTTTTCTAATACCTGCACGTATCTCTTCTTCGGTCAATTCTTCTCCCTCAAGATACTTCATCATTGTTTCTTCGTCTTGTTCAGCAACAGCTTCAAGTAAAATGTTTCGATATTCTTCTACAACATCTTTCATGTCATCCGGGATTGGACCTTCTTCAATCACTTTTCCCAAGTCGTCCTTATAAAAATAAGCTTTTAATGTAACAAGGTCTACGATACCTTGAAAGTGATCTTCTTTACCTATCGGTAATTGAATCGGAACAGCGTTGGCTTGCAACCTGTCCTTCATCATTTTTATACAATTATAGAAATCTGCTCCCATTATATCCATTTTATTTACATATGCAATACGAGGAACACCGTATCTGTCGGCCTGTCTCCAAACCGTTTCAGACTGCGGCTCAACGCCTCCCTTTGCACAGAAAAGTGTCACTGAACCATCGAGAACACGAAGAGATCTTTCAACTTCGACCGTGAAGTCAACGTGCCCCGGCGTATCAATAATATTGATCCTGTTACCTTTCCATTCTGCAGTGGTAGCAGCGGAAGTAATTGTAATACCTCTTTCCTGCTCCTGCTCCATCCAGTCCATTGTTGCTGCACCTTCGTGTACTTCACCAATTTTATGAACTCTTCCGGTATAGAAAAGGATACGTTCAGTTGTTGTGGTTTTTCCAGCGTCTATGTGAGCCATTATTCCTATATTTCTTGTGTTTTCCAGTTTATATTGCCTGGGCATGGTCACCCTCCTTTCATTTGCACGATAGTTCGTTCATTCTATTTGGTTGATTTGACCGTATCACCATGAACTCTTCTATTTTACCATCTGTAATGTGCAAAAGCTTTGTTTGCTTCCGCCATTTTATGTGTATCTTCTTTCTTCTTGTACGCTCCACCAAGGCTGTTTGTCGCATCAAGAATTTCAGCAGCAAGCCTTTCTTTCATGGTACGTTCGCCTCTTTGGCGTGAGTAGTTTACTAACCACCTTAAACCGAGGGCCTGCCTTCTTTCAGGTCTAACTTCCATAGGAACCTGATAAGTTGCCCCCCCAACCCTTCTTGCTTTAACTTCCAACACAGGCATAATATTATTCAATGCCTGTTCGAAAACTTCCAAAGGATCTTTTCCTGTTTTATTCTTAATGATATCAAAAGCATCATAACATACGTTTTGAGCTACACCCTTCTTACCATCCAACATGATATTGTTGATAAGCTTTGTTACTACCTTATCATTGTAAAGCGGATCCGCTAAAACGTCTCTTTTTGGTATATGTCCTTTTCTTGGCACTTTTCTTCCCTCCTTTTAGATGATTTAACATCATCGGTACTCGTGGCTTCAAGCCATCGTCAGTGCATCCAGTACTAGCTATATTAATTATATATATATTAACACAACGTACTTAGCACTATTCATTTCACATACTTCGTGCACAGCACATCGTACGCTCTTATTTCTTCGCTGCACCTGCTTTTGGTCTCTTAGCACCATATTTGGAACGGCTCTGCATTCTTTTTGCAACACCCGCAGTATCAAGAGTTCCTCTAACAATATGGTATCTAACACCAGGCAAGTCTTTAACCCTACCACCCCTGATCAAAACTACACTATGCTCTTGAAGGTTGTGTCCTATACCCGGAATATAAGCTGTTACTTCTATCCCGTTTGTCAAACGAACCCTGGCAACTTTTCTAAGGGCTGAGTTTGGTTTTTTTGGTGTTGTTGTTTTAACAACAGTACAAACCCCACGTTTTTGTGGACAACTCATGTCGATCGGTTGCTTCTTTAAAGAGTTAAAACCTTTTTGCATAGCCGGAGCAGTAGATTTCTTTTCTTGAACTTCTCTGCCTTTTCTTACCAACTGGTTAAATGTCGGCATCTGTACACCTCCTTTCATCATTTACTCGTTTTATATAACATGAAAATCAAGCAGACCTGCTGCCTCATTTTCATTATTATCAATTTACTTTACAAGACATGCTACAGCTGCTCCTACATCAATTCCGCAGGCTTTCCCCAACATTTTCATATTATCTACATATATGACCTCTATAGACTTCATTTTGCACAATTCCTTAATGTTGGAAACCACCTTTTCGTCTGCATCTTTTGCAATATAGACAGTTTTTACACGTCCACCTTCAATTGCCTTGACCGATTGCTTGACACCTACTGCTTTACTGCCGCTTTTTAAACTATCCAGCATGCTGTTAACCTCCTGCATATACGGACTTTCACTTTGATATGAATTGCCCATTATCTTAAACCCTTGAAAATCTAAACGGAGCCACTATATGCATTCATCAAGCACTTAGTGCATAAACGTCAGAATAATATCAATATCTCAATAAGATAAACAATAATCCCGATTTTACACACTGCAATATTTTATCACCGTAAAGTTTATTTTGTCAATATAAATATCGGGGACATTTGTCTACAAATTTTGCAGCCAATATATGTCCCCGGATAAAAACTTTTTTAACTATAAAAGTTTTATTCTATCACCGTACTGATGTTGATATCCTTATAGCGGCTCATTCCGGTACCCGCAGGAATGAGTTTACCGATAATTACGTTTTCTTTGAGGCCAACCAACGGATCCACTTTGCCTTTGATTGCAGCTTCGGTCAGAACCCTTGTAGTTTCCTGGAATGAAGCAGCGGATAAGAACGATTCGGTCGCAAGAGACGCTTTGGTAATCCCTAAGAGCGTTCTCTTTCCAACAGACGGCCTTTTTCCTTCTGCAATTGCTTTTGCATTTTCTTCATCAAAATCAAATACATCCACAAGCCCACCAGGCAGCAAATTGGTGTCCCCGGCATCTTCTGTTTTTATTTTTCTCATCATCTGTCTTACGATAACTTCAATATGCTTATCATTGATATCAACGCCCTGCAGCCTGTAAACCCGCTGTACTTCCTGCAAAAGGTATGCCTGTACCGCATTGACTCCCTTAATTTTTAAAACATCATGGGGGTTTACCGAACCTTCAGTAAGTTCATCCCCTGCTTCCACAAAATCACCTTCTGTGACTTTGATCCTTGAGCCGTATGGAATCAGGTAGTTCTTTGCCTCACCCTCATCGGATGTAATAACAACTTCTCTTTTCTTCTTTGATTCATTGATCTTTACAGTACCTTTAATTTCGGATACGATTGCAAGTCCCTTTGGCTTTCTGGCTTCGAATAATTCCTCGACACGGGGGAGACCCTGTGTGATATCATCACCCGCAACCCCACCGGTATGGAAGGTTCTCATGGTAAGCTGGGTTCCCGGCTCTCCAATAGACTGAGCAGCTATAATACCAACCGCTTCACCCACATTGCAATCTTCACCCGTTGCAAGGTTTGCGCCATAACACTTTGCACATACCCCATACTCCGAATGACAGGTGAGAACAGATCTTATTCTTACCTTTTTGATACCGGACTTTGCCACCTTTTCTGCTGTTGCATCGGTATACATTTTATTTGCACCAATAATAAGTTCATTGGTTTCGGGGTGTATAATATTTTCTGAAGAATACCTTCCGACCAATCTTTCGGCTAGCCCTTCGATAATTTCGTTGCCATCCTTAATATCAAAGACTTCTATACCCTTTCTGGTACCACAATCGATTTCTCTTACGATTACATCCTGACTAACGTCAACAAGACGGCGGGTCAAGTACCCTGAGTCGGCGGTTCTAAGCGCAGTATCCGCAAGACCTTTTCTAGCTCCGTGAGTGGATATAAAGAACTCCAATACGTTTAACCCTTCACGGAAGTTGGCCTTAATCGGAATCTCAATGGTTTTACCGGATGTATCCGCCATCAAACCTCTCATTCCGGCAAGCTGTTTAATCTGGTTTATATTACCTCTGGCTCCGGACTGTGACATCATGTACACCGGATTGAACCGATCAAGGTTGCTGATGAGGGCTTTTGTAATATTTTCAGACGCTTCAGTCCATGCAGAAATAACTGAATTGTACCTTTCTTCGTCTGAAATAAGTCCTCTCTTATACTGCTTGATGATTTTTTCGATTTTTTCCTCAGTTTCTACCAGGTACCGCTTTTTAACTTCAGGTATTACCATGTCCGAAACACTGATGGTAATTGCGCCTCTGGTTGAGAATTTGAATCCCAATGCTTTAATTTTGTCAAGCACAATAGCCGTTTCGGTGGTTCCATGCGTTTTAATACATTTATCAATAATTTTTCTAAGTTCCTTTTTTCCAACCAGGAAGTCAACTTCTATATCAAAGGCAGTCTCCGGATTGGATCTGTCGACAAAGCCAATATCTTGCGGGATAGCCTCATTAAATATCAAACGTCCCACTGTGACAGAGATCAGTTTGCTAACCTTTCTGCCTTCAACTTCCTTTTTCACTCTTACCTTTATTCTTGCATGCAGCCCCAAATAGCCATTGTCATAGGCCATAATGGCCTCTGCAGGACTGGAATAAATATTGCCTTCTCCTTTTTCACCCTCACGCTCAATCGTAAGGTAATAACTTCCCAATACCATGTCCTGTGTGGGAACAGTAACCGGGCTTCCATCCTGCGGCTTTAAGAGGTTATTTGCAGAAAGCATGAGAAATCTCGCTTCCGCTTGCGCCTCTGCAGAAAGCGGAACGTGAACCGCCATCTGGTCACCGTCAAAGTCGGCGTTATACGCCGTACAAACCAGAGGATGGAGCTTTAACGCTCTACCTTCTACCAGTACCGGCTCAAATGCCTGGATACCCAATCTATGGAGAGTTGGGGCACGATTTAGAAGGACAGGATGCTCTTTAATAACACCTTCCAATACGTCCCATACTTCATTTCTAACTCTTTCAACCATTCTCTTTGCACTTTTTATATTATGTGCCAGACCATCATTTACAAGCTTTTTCATTACAAAGGGCTTGAATAGCTCCAATGCCATTTCTTTAGGCAAACCGCACTGGAATATCTTAAGCTCGGGGCCTACAACGATAACAGAACGTCCTGAATAGTCAACACGCTTTCCAAGAAGATTTTGTCTGAATCGGCCCTGCTTACCCTTCAACATATCTGAAAGAGATTTCAAAGGTCTGTTTCCAGGTCCGGTTACCGGTCTTCCCCTTCTGCCGTTATCAATTAATGCATCCACTGCTTCCTGGAGCATTCTCTTTTCGTTTCTTACGATAATATCCGGTGCACCCAGATCCAAAAGCCTTTTAAGACGGTTGTTTCTGTTGATAACCCTACGGTATAAATCGTTTAAGTCGGATGTTGCAAATCTTCCACCATCCAGCTGTACCATAGGACGAAGCTCGGGTGGAATAACAGGCACAACATCAAGAATCATCCACTCAGGCCGATTGCCTGATAAGCGGAATGCTTCTACAACTTCCAGCCTTTTGATGGTTCTAATTCTCTTTTGGCCGGAAGTATCGTCCAAATCTCCTCTAAGTTCTCTGGAGAGCTTTTCAAGATCAATCTCCATAAGGAGTTCTTTAATGGCTTCCGCACCCATTTCAGCCTTAAATTTGGGGCCGAATTTATCCAAACTGTCTCTAAACTCTTTTTCAGACAGAATCTGCTTTTTGGACAGCGGCGTTTGTCCCGGATCGATGACAACATAAGCCGCAAAATACAATACCTTTTCCAACGCTCTCGGGGACATATCCAGGATCAATCCCATCCGGCTGGGAATTCCTTTAAAATACCAGATGTGAGATACAGGCGCAGCCAATTCGATGTGCCCCATTCTTTCTCTTCTTACTTTCGCGCGGGTTACTTCAACACCGCAGCGGTCACAAACAATTCCTTTATAACGAATTCTTTTATATTTACCGCAGTGACACTCCCAGTCCTTTTGAGGCCCGAAGATCCTTTCACAAAAGAGCCCGTCTCTTTCTGGCTTTAATGTTCTGTAATTGATGGTTTCAGGCTTTTTTACTTCACCCCTGGACCATTCTCTGATTTTCTCCGGAGAAGCTAAACCAATTTTTATTGAATCAAAGTTGTTAAGTTCAAACACGGCTTTATCTCCCTTCCTTAAATCTCTTCTTCAAAGCTTTCTTCGAATTCTTCGTCTTCTGCAAAAAGGTCATCGGAGAGACCTTCATCAAGGTTTTCACCGGCACTTAAATCTCCCAGTTCGAAATCGTCAATTTCCAATTCGTCATCCAGTTCCTCTTCTCCGAGTTCATCATAATCAGCCAACGGAACTTCATCTTCTCTTCCTTCGATGTTTACGTTCAATTCTTCCAGTTCATCTTCAACCGATTCTTTGATTGCAATTTCCTCTTGCTCTTCGGAGTACACCTTAACATCCAGTGCCAAACTCTGCAGTTCCTTGATAAGAACCTTGAATGACTCAGGTATACCAGGCTCCGGAACATTTTCTCCTTTTACAATGGCTTCGTAGGTCTTTACCCTACCTACCACATCATCCGACTTAACTGTCAGGATTTCCTGCAGTGTATACGCAGCCCCATAGGCCTCAAGGGCCCAAACTTCCATTTCCCCGAATCTCTGTCCACCAAACTGTGCCTTACCACCCAACGGCTGCTGTGTAACCAATGAGTATGGTCCTGTGGAACGGGCATGGATCTTGTCGTCAACAAGGTGAGCCAGTTTCAATATATACATGTATCCAACCGTTACTCTGTTGTCAAAGGGCTGTCCTGTCCTTCCGTCATAAAGAACGGTTTTTCCGTCGGGATCCAGTCCTGCTTTTTTCAATGTTTCTTTGATATCTTCTTCGGTTGCTCCATCAAAAACAGGCGTAGCAATTTCCCAGCCTAACGCTTTGGCAGCATATCCTAAATGCACTTCCAACACCTGTCCGATATTCATACGTGAAGGAACGCCCAGAGGGTTCAATACAATCTCCAATGGTGTTCCGTCCGGAAGGAACGGCATATCTTCTTCAGGGAGGATTCTTGAAATAACCCCCTTATTTCCGTGTCTTCCAGCCATCTTATCCCCAACCGAGATTTTTCTTTTCTGTGCAATATACACCCTAACCAATTGGTTTACTCCAGGCGGCAGTTCATCTCCGTTTTCCCTGGTAAATACTTTTACATCTACAATAATTCCGGATTCACCGTGAGGTACCCTCAAGGAAGTATCTCTTACTTCTCTTGCCTTCTCTCCGAAGATCGCTCTTAGAAGTCTTTCTTCTGCGGTAAGTTCGGTTTCCCCTTTTGGTGTAACCTTACCTACCAGGATATCTCCCGATCTGACTTCTGCACCGATACGGATAATTCCTCTGTCATCCAGATCTTTCAGGGCTTCTTCACTCACATTGGGTATATCCCTTGTGATTTCTTCAGGCCCAAGTTTTGTATCTCTGGACTCTGCTTCATATTCCTCAATGTGAATGGAAGTGAATACATCTTCCCTCACCAGTTTTTCACTAATCAAAATAGCATCTTCGTAGTTATAACCTTCCCATGTCATAAATCCGATCAGGATATTCTTACCCAACCCGATTTCCCCCATGTCTGTGGATGGTCCGTCAGCAATGACTTCCGCCTTCTCAACCCGGTCACCTCTTCTAACGATCGGTCTTTGGTTAATACAGGTTCCCTGGTTTGAACGCATATATTTAAGCAGCTTATATACATCCTTTTTGCCGGTGTCTGTCTTTATAACAATTTCATTGGCACTTACCTTCTCAACAACCCCTGCATTTCTGGAAAGAAGCACAACGCCTGAATCTCTTGCGGCTTTGTATTCAATTCCGGTTCCGATAATGGGGGCATCCGCTTTAATAAGAGGTACCGCCTGACGCTGCATGTTTGAACCCATGAGCGCACGGTTCGCGTCATCATTCTCAAGGAATGGGATCATGGCTGTCGCAACGGATACAAGCTGTTTTGGAGAAACATCCATGAAATCGATTTTATTGCTTTCTACTTCCAAAATTTCTTCCTTATATCTACAAGCCAGCTTTTTGTTCACAAACCTGCCATCTTCATCCAAAGGCTCATTGGCTTGTGCAACCATATATGCATCTTCCTCATCTGCAGTGAGGTATATAATTTCCTGCGTAACAAGTCCTTTTTCCTTGTCCACCTTCCGGTAAGGTGCTTCAATAAACCCATATTCGTTGATTCTCGCATAGGTACTCAAGGAACCGATCAAACCGATATTCGGACCTTCAGGTGTTTCTATAGGACACATACGGCCATAGTGGGAGTGGTGAACGTCACGGACTTCGAAGCCCGCTCTTTCTCTGCTCAGACCGCCAGGTCCCAATGCACTCAGTCTTCTTTTATGCGTCAGCTCCGCTAACGGATTGGTTTGGTCCATGAACTGTGACAACTGGCTGCTTCCAAAGAATTCTTTGATTGCCGCAGCAACAGGGCGGATGTTAATGAGCGCCTGGGGTGTAACAATATCAATATCCTGAATGGTCATTCTTTCCCTGACCACCCTTTCCATTCTGGCTAAACCGATTCTAAACTGGTTTTGCAAAAGTTCACCCACCGAACGCAGTCTTCTGTTTCCAAGGTGATCAATATCATCTACCGTTCCAATACCATAACCCAAATTAATTATGTAGTTAATGGAAGCGATGATATCTTCTACGGTGATATTCTTTGGAATAAGCTCATCAATATTCTCTTTTAAAGCTTTTTTAATTTCATCTTCACCTTTATTCTCATCTAAAATCTTCATTAATACATCAAATTTCACTTTTTCTGTGATTCCGATATCTGCAACATCAAAATCTATAAAAGCACGGATATCAACAGTATTGTTGCCAATTACCTTTACCGCTTTACCTTCTATATCGACAAACACGGAATTGACTCCCGCATTTTGAACTTCCTGTGCTTTTTCTCTGCTGATTCTTTCATTTTCTTCAACCAATATTTCCCCAGTACGAGGATCTACAATGCTTTGAGCAGCAATAAATCCGAAAATTCTTGAAGCGATGGACAGTTTCTTACTGAATTTGAACCGGCCGACTTTCGCCAAATCATATCTTTTCGGGTCGAAGAACAAGCCGTTTAATAAACTCCGAGCGCTA
The DNA here is from genome assembly GCA_026418275.1 of Clostridia bacterium. Classification (GTDB taxonomy): domain Bacteria; phylum Bacillota; class Clostridia; order Acetivibrionales; family DSM-2933; genus SKW182. The sequence continues at coordinate 75,393 of JAOABQ010000087.1, read as the reverse complement.
TCCACTGTGGGCGGTTCTCCCGGCCTCAGCCTTTTGTATATTTCCAAAAGACCTTCATCCACTGACTTCGCATTGTCTTTCTGGATGGTCGCAATAACTCTTTCATCTTCACCTAAAAGCTCAGTAATTTCTAAGTCCGTACCATAGCCCAAAGCCCTTAAGAGTACTGTAATCGGAAGCTTTCTCGTCCTATCGATTCTTACAGAAAGTACATCGTTTGAATCCGTTTCATATTCAAGCCAAGCCCCTCTGTTAGGAATTACGGTATTTGAAAAAAGCTTTTTCCCTGTTTTGTCAAATTTCATGGAATAATAAATACCGGGTGAGCGAACCAACTGGCTAACGATAACTCTCTCAGCACCATTAATAATAAAGGTACCGTTATCAGTCATTAAGGGAAAATCCCCCATAAAGATTTCCTGCTCTTTAACTTCACCAGTTTCCTTGTTGATTAAGCGTACCTTTACCTTTAGGGGAGCAGAATAAGTTGTATCTCGTTCTTTACACTCTTCGACGCTGTACTTTGGCGTATCATCCAAGGAGTAATCTACGAAATCCAAAACCAGATTTCCCGTATAGTCGGTAATAGGGGAGACATCCCTGAAAACCTCCCTTAAACCCTCTTCCAGGAACCATTTGTATGAATTTTTCTGGACTTCAATAAGATTTGGCATGTCGAGAACTTCATCGATCTTTGAGTAACTCATTCTAGTATTTCTGCCCATACGAACGGGATGTACCATTAAATATCACCTCATAAGTTATGACTTGTATCTTGAATATTTTCCTAAACTTTTGCCCTAAGCCCTTTGAAAACACGCATTTCCAAGAAAAGCCCGAGGCTTTGTAAATCGTAAGTATACCTTTTACCAATCATTCTATAGATCATCAAAGCTTTAAATTAAAGGCTTTGTAAATAAGGTTTTAAAAATTTTATTATTATGAAGGAGTATGGAACCCCTCACTTTTGACCGTATATTTTTATCCAAAATACATATACTAACTACATATGTATTGCAACATTAAAATATTATTAACAATTATTGTCTTATTTATTCTAACATGTTATAATCATATCATAGTTTTTTGTATGAAAGTCCAGATTACAACGCAGTTTATAATTCTAACATACATATATTTAATTGTCAATATTTTTTTATTTTGCTATAAATTAAAAGAGACACTGGATAACCAGTGCCTCTTTTAATTTATAGCGACTATTATTTAATTTCAACAGTTGCGCCAACTTCTTTAAATTTAGCTTCCATGGAAGCAGCTTCTTCCTTGGATACATTTTCTTTAACTGTTTTTGGTGCTCCATCAACCATGTCTTTTGCTTCTTTCAAGCCAAGACCTGTGATTTCTCTAACTACCTTGATAACTTTGATCTTGTCTGCGCCAACATCCTTTAAGATTACGTTGAACTCAGTTTTTTCTTCAGCAGGAGCTGCTGTTGGTGCAGGACCAGCTACCATAGTCATAGCAGGAGCTGCAGCGGATACTCCGAATTCTTCTTCCAAAGCTTTTACCAATTCTGATAATTCCAATACGGTTAACGCCTTAACATCTTCAATCAATTTTGTAACTTTTTCACTAGCCATTGTAAAATACCTCCATATATTTATAATTTATTTTTTTTGATATTCAGCACGCATGTCTTATGCGTTGGCACCCTTCTTTTCTGCAATTGCATTTAATGCAACCGCCAATCCCCTGATATTTCCGTTCAATACATTGACCAAACCGGAAATCGGAGCGTTGAATCCACCCAGAACTCTTGCAATAAGAACTTCTCTTGGCGGAAGCTCAGCGAGAGCCTTGACTTGGTCTACATTGATTACTTTACCTTCAACAACACCGGCTTTAAGCTCGAGCTTGTCATATTTTTTGGAGAATTCAACCAAAACCTTTGCAGGAGCTACAAGATCATTTTCGCTCATTGCAATGGCAGTAGGCCCGTTTAAGTGGGTATCCAAACCACTGATGCCGTTTTCGTTCATTGCGAACTTGGTTAAGGTGTTTTTATAAACCTTATATTCAACACCTTCTTTTCTTAAAGCATTTCTAAGCTCAGTATCCTGCTCAACGGTAAGGCCTCTGTAATCAGCAAGTACGATTGTCTTAGCCGCTTTTACCTTCTCCGCCAGATTTTTAACAACCTCTTTTTTCTGTTCAAGAATCTTTGCACTTGGCACAACTAACACCTCCTTACATTACCTTGATATATTTAATAAAATTAAGCACGGTATAAATAAACAAAACCTCTCTTTGCACATAGACAAAGAGAGGTTAATTATCTTTTTAAGATATTACATGTACCTCGGTAGGAGGATATTCATCCATTATGCGTTCCGCACCTACTGTCTATGGCAAAACTTTATTTAATTAGTCCTTAATTATACTACAACATCTATTCTCAATTGTAAAGACTATTCTGATACTTTTTGTGGGTTTACCTTGATACCAGGTCCCATTGTCGAAGTAACAACAACACTCTTTAAATATTGGCCTTTTGCTGCTGCAGGCTTCGCCTTCACAACCGCTTCCAGCAATGTACGGAAGTTGTCTACCAGCTTTTCTGTACCAAAAGAAACTTTACCGATTGGACAGTGGATAATATTTGTTTTATCCAATCTGTACTCAATCTTACCGGCCTTGATATCGGCAATTGCCTTTGCAACATCCATTGTAACCGTACCAGCCTTCGGGTTGGGCATTAATCCTTTCGGACCCAAAACCTTACCTAAACGACCAACAACACCCATCATGTCAGGTGTAGCAACAACAACGTCAAAGTCAAACCAGTTTTCATTCTGGATTTTTGCTACCATATCTTCTGCGCCTACATACTCAGCGCCACCTTGTTCTGCTTCTTTTGCCTTATCGCCTTTAGCGAAAACAAGTACTCTTACCTTCTTACCTGTTCCGTGAGGGAGTACAACCGCACCTCTAACCTGTTGATCCGCATGTCTTGAGTCAACCCCAAGCTTAATGTGCGCTTCAACTGTTTCGTCAAATTTCGCTTTCGCTGTTTTTTGTGTTAAATCCAAAGCTTCTGCAGGATCATATAATTTTAATCTATCGACAAGTTTCGCACTTTCGTTGTATTTCTTTCCTCTTTTCAATTTATTCACTCTCCTTCGTGGTAGTTTTCCGGAAACTTCTAAATTGTTTCCTCCCACATATTTGCATCCATTGATGATCAGGCATTGTTATCAGCATAACCTTAGTCGGTTACAACAATTCCCATACTTCTAGCAGTACCTGCAATCATGCTCATAGCTGCTTCAACGCTTGCTGCATTTAGATCAGGCATCTTGAGTTCAGCAATCTTTCTAACTTCGTCCTTGGATATTTTCGCAACTTTTTCCTTGTTCGGCTTACCTGAACCGCTCTCAATCTTACATGCCTTCTTCAACAATACAGAAGCCGGAGGAGTTTTTGTTATAAACGAAAAGGATCTGTCCGCATAAACAGTAATAACAACAGGTATAATAAGACCTACTTCCTTTGCTGTTCTTTCATTAAACTCCTTACAAAATCCCATAATGTTAACGCCATGTTGTCCTAAAGCTGGTCCAACCGGTGGAGCCGGAGTTGCCTTCCCCGCAGGAATTTGAAGTTTTACATAGCCAGTAATTTTCTTTGCCATTAGTTCCACCTCCCAATTTAACTCATTGAATTATATTTATCTTTAGGGCAGCTTTCTGCCTTATCGATGACAACCTAAAACTTAAAATTAAACACTTTATCAAAAACAAGATAGGTTATATCTTATTGATTTGCACAAGTTCCAATTCGACAGGAGTTTCCCTTCCAAACATGGAAACGGATACCCTTACCTTCCTCTTTTCAAGGTTAATTTCCTCAACAGTGCCTATAAAGTTCTCCAATGGGCCGGAAACAACTCTAACGTTATCCCCTACGCTATAATCCACAATCGGAGCAAACTCTTCCACTCCCATTGTGCGTACTTCCTCATCGGTCAAATGAACAGGTTTGGAACCCGGTCCGACAAACCCCGTAACACCTCTGGTATTTCTGACAACATACCAGGATTCATCCGACATAATCATTTTAACCAGGACATAGCCGGGAAACACTTTCCTTAAGGTAGCTTTCTTTTTGCCATCCTTAATCTCTATTTGTTCTTCCATAGGCACGACTATATCAAGTATGTAGTCTTGCATTCCTCTATTCTCGACTATTTTTTCAAGGTTGGCCTTTACTTTGTTTTCATAGCCGGAATAGGTGTGTACTACATACCATTTCGCACTTTCAGACATATCATTAAGATGCATTAAGCCCTATGGCCTCCTTTATTGCTTTGTTAAGAATTATTGCTTTTTAAGGAATCTCACTATAACTTCATTCAGCCCGATATCAACGGCCCAAATAATGAAACCAATAATTACACAAAACAGAAGTACTGTTAAAGTATTATTCCTTAATTGAGTCATGGTGGGCCAAATAACCTTTTTCAGTTCCGCTTTGACTTCCTTAAAGAACTTCGCAAAATTTTTCTGTAAGTTTTTTGGTTTTGATTCCTTTTTAATTTCCTTTTTAGGTTCCTTTACCTCTTTTAAATCCTTTACCTCATCCGCCATAACCTATACACTCCGTTTTTCTGTATTTAATCCGAAAATTTTGGTCCGGGGGCATTTAAATTAAAGGAAACACATACTCCGTATTGAAAAAGTGTTTTAAGCTTGTACGAATATGCCCCTCGATTTCCCTTAATCCTCGTTTTTATTATTGCCAATGCCTGTGTATAAATTCCTTAAGTACAAACAAATCATTTCTCTTTCGTATGTCTTCTCCTGCCAAAATCAAGTCCTATGACTAGAACTGCATAGGCAAAAGATTATTTTGTTTCTTTATGTGCTGTGTGTTTGCGGCAAAATTTGCAGAACTTGTTCATTTCGATTCTGTCCGGATCATTTTTCTTGTTTTTCATTGAGTTGTAATTCCTCTGTTTGCATTCTGTACATGCCAACGTTATTTTAACTCTCATTTTTAGCACCTCCAGCTAACGATAAATACCAATATATTTAAAGTTTTATTTTAGACATAAAAAAAAAGAACTACTTTGCGAAGCAATATTTAATCTAACATATTTTTTATACAAAGTCAAGAAATTATTTTTATTGGTTCTCATTTCCTGGTTAATCCCATTCATAGGATAATTCCGGCTGTATAAGCTTTTTTTATCCTTATACAGCCAGGACTATCTTTTATCACTCCTCAATGAGTTCATTAATGGCAGCTCCAGGGGGGACCATCGGAAATACCTTGTCATCTCTGTCAATTTCAAAATTGATCACCACCGGCCGGTCTTTAGACTCTAATGCCTTTAGTACTGCCGCATCCACCTCTTCGGGTTTTGTTACCTGAATTCCAACAGCTCCAAAAGCTTCTGCCAATGCTACAAAATTGGTTGACCTGTCTATGGTTGTGGATGAATACCTTCCATCGTAGAAAAGTTCCTGCCACTGCCGTACCATTCCAAGCACATGATTGTTCATCAGCGCTATGATTACAGGAAGTTTATACTCTACAGCCGTAGCCAGTTCGGTCAGATTCATTCTAAAACTTCCGTCCCCGGCGATATTGATTACTTTCTTATCCGGCCTACCTAATTGGGCTCCGATACAGGCACCCAATCCAAATCCCATGGTGCCGAGTCCACCGGATGAAATAAACTGTCTGGGCGTGGAATACTTGTAAAATTGGGCAGCCCACATCTGGTGCTGGCCTACTTCGGTCGTAATCACTGCATCCCCTTTTGTCAGTTCATAAATTCTTTCAATGACATAATGAGGCCGTAAAACCCCATCCTGAGGATATTTTAAAGGATACAGCGTTTTCCACTCGTCAACCTTCTTGTTCCACTCGCCGCTCTTCCTTTTATCTACTTTCGCGTTGATATGCTTCAAAATCTTTTTTATATTGCCCACTAAGGGGTAATGTACCAAGATATTCTTCCCAATTTCTGCTGCATCAATGTCAATATGCATAATTTTAGCATCGGGTGCAAATTTTTTAACGTTGCTGATGACCCTGTCGCTAAATCTGGCTCCGATGGCTATAAAGAGATCGGCATCCGATACAGCCAGGTTGGTTGCTTTATGGCCATGCATACCGATCATTCCCATAAACAAATCATGGGTTCCCGGAAATGATCCCATTCCCATCAGGGTAGTGGTCACAGGAATCTTGGCCTTGTTTGCAAGTTCTAATACTTCTTCATTAGCCCCGGCAATAGACACTCCGCCGCCTGACAATATGACCGGCCTTTTGGCATTGTTGATAACCTCCGCCGCTTCTTCAATTTCACTTTCGCTAACCCCCAACGGTATGCTGTGGGGTTTTTTCAAAGACTTATGCTCAAAGTCCGCGAGGGCAGCGGTTACATCCTTGCAGATGTCCACCAGAACCGGTCCCGGCCTTCCTTCCTGGGCAATTAAAAAGGCTTCACGTATTACATCCGCAAGCTTGGTTACATCCTTCACAATATAATTGTGCTTTGTAACAGGCATTGTAATTCCGGTAATATCTACTTCCTGGAACGAATCTTTTCCCAACAAGGATGTAGGAACCTGTCCGGTGATGGCCACCATAGGAACCGAATCCATATATGCCGTTGCAATTCCTGTAACAAGGTTTGTTGCTCCAGGGCCTGAAGTTGCAATGCAAACGCCTACTTTACCCGTAGCCCTTGCATAACCGTCAGCCGCATGGGACGCTCCTTGTTCATGAGATGTCAGTACATGTTTTATATCATCCTTCGCTTTGTAAAGTGCATCATATATATATAGTACAGCTCCCCCTGGGAATCCGAAAACAGTATCCACACCTTGCTCTTTCAGACATTCAATTAATATTTCCGCACCTGTTAATTTCATAAAATCCTCCTAAATAAGGATCAGCCAAGAAGTTCCTTCCCGGCCCATCCGCACCAAATCAAAACGTTTCTTACTTAACTGTTCTTATTGAGCACTGCTCCGGTACTTGCAGAAGATACCAATTTGGCATACCTTCCAAGATATCCTTTTGTAATCTTGGGAGAAGGTGCCTTCCATTCCGTGAGTCTATTCTTCAATTCTTCTGCCGTTACATCCACATCCAGTTTTCCGTTGGGAATATCTATACTGACGATATCACCTTCTCTGACAGCGGCAATCGGTCCGCCCTCCATCGCTTCAGGTGACGCATGCCCGATGGATGCCCCCCTTGTTGCACCTGAAAAACGTCCATCGGTAATCAGTGCAACGTCCTTATCCAATCCCATTCCTGCAATGGCAGAAGTAGGCCCGAGCATTTCTCTCATTCCAGGTCCGCCCTTCGGCCCTTCATAGCGGATAATGACAACATCACCCTTAACAATCTTTCCGTTGTAAATGGCTTCAATGGCAGCATCTTCGGAGTCGAATACTCTTGCCGGCCCCTTATGAACAAGCATTTCAGGCGCGACGGCAGCCCTTTTAACCACAGCACCATCCGGTGCAATATTGCCGCGGAGTACCGCAATCCCACCTGTCGGGCTGTACGGATTGTCAATATCTCTAATAACCTCTTTGTCCAGCACCTTTGCGTTTTCAATGTTTTCCCCTACTGTCTTTCCTGTAACCGTAATCAAATCAAGGTGCAGAAGTCCTTTCTTAGACAGTTCCTTCATGACTGCTTGTACACCCCCGGCAGCATATAAGTCCTGTACGTGGTGGTCTCCCGCTGGGGCCAGCTTGCAAAGGTTCGGAACCTTGTTGCTGATTTCATTGACAATGTCCAAATTGATCTCTACCCCTGCTTCATTGGCGATTGCAGGGAGATGCAGGATCGAATTGGTGGAGCATCCCAGCGCCATATCCATTGCAAGAGCATTTTCAAAGGTTCTTGAGTTTAATATATCTGAAGGCTTTATATCCTTTTCGACCAATTCCATCACTTTCATACCCGCCATTTTTGCAAGCCGGATTCTTTCAGCATACACAGCAGGTACCGTACCGTTTCCGGGAAGCCCAAGTCCCAGCACTTCTGTCAAACAGTTCATGGAGTTGGCTGTAAACATGCCTGAACAAGACCCACAACCGGGACAAGCATGATCCTCATAATCACACACTTCTTCCTCTGTCATTTTGCCCGCCTTAAAGGCTCCTACCGCTTCAAAAACACTATTCAAATCCAAATATCTCCCGTTCCTTTTTAAGGAAAGCATGGGTCCTCCACTGATAAATATGGAAGGGACGTTGATTCTTGCGGCCGCCATCAGCATTCCGGGTACAATTTTGTCACAGTTTGGTATAAATACCATTCCGTCAAAGCTGTGCGCAAGCCCCATGGCCTCACAGGAATCCGCAATCAATTCACGGGTTGCGAGTGAATACTTCATGCCCATATGCCCCATGGCAATACCGTCACAAACCCCAATAGCACCAAACTCAACAGGAGTTCCTCCAGCCATCCGTATTCCCGCCTTCACCGCCTCGGTAATGGTATTTAGGTGAATATGGCCGGGAACAATTTCATTTTTAGAGTTTACAACGCCGATCAAAGGTCTTTTGATTTCCTCATCCGTATAGCCCATTGCCTTAAACAAAGACCTGTGCGGTGCCCTTTCAACACCCTTTTTTACAATATCACTTCTCATATTCATATCCTCTCTTTCTAAAATACATTTATATCATTGTATACAATAAACATGTTTTGCCTACAAGAATAGCCGGGTTTTCCCGGCTATTTATTTTAAAGTTATTTTACTACTTTTCCAGTATAAATGTCCAGTATTTTGATCGAAAAATTTATACTATCTCCTTATAAACGGTTTCATAATCCACTGCTACAACCGATTCTCTAACAGAGGCAATATAGTTTGCAACTTCAACATGTACGGGGTGTACCTGGTAAGCTTGCAAATCCTCCAATGAATTGAATTTTGCAGTGAGCGCCAGATCATACGAGCGTTCTGTATGCAGAAGATCCATTCCGATTTCCAGGGATAGGAGTTCAGGAATTTTACCCTGCAGGCTGTTTAAAACATCATAGGCCTTCTCAATACTTTCTTTGCTTCGGTCTTTCAATTTAAAAAATACAATATGTGTAATCAATCCTGTCCATCCTTTCTTTTTGTGTTGGGTACAAATTTATCCGGTGAAGTAATTCTTCCATCTATTTGATGCACCCACTATATACCCTTTTTAGACTCCTTAAAACATCCAATTTACAATAAAGTTATTCTCATAGAAGTATTTTGCCAAAAGTGAAGAGTCCACCGCTGTAAAGAATCCTTTAAAAGCAGGCACTGAATTAAAGAGCATTAAAAAGGCAAATACAATATACACCGAAAAAAGCCCTTCTAATGCACCAAAACCCACTCCCCCAACCTTATTTACCTGTTTGAACACAGGAAGCTCGGATATGCTTTTTAAGAGGAATCTTACAAAGATAAGCCCAACCCGGATTAATATGTATAACACTACCACACCAATGATCGCAATAACGACTTTTGCCAGTTCCGCGCTTACAACTTCCAATATTTGTGTTTTGCCGTTATTCATTTGTTTTTGCACTTCCTCGGTCAGCATGGGCTTTAGGAAGCCTGGAACATTTAAAGTATCCACCGCTGCCGCGGCACCTTTATTTCCGATTTCAGCCGACTCCGGTCCCTGCAGGCCTTTCACTATGGCTTCTTTTATGTTGGTAAACAGCGGCGTTTCCAGCAAAACATTGGATACCAGCGGATAAAGTTTTACTGCTAAAATAGCAGCGATAAAGAAAGAAACAATCCTAAAAGCCGATAATAAAAATCCGTTTACAAACCCCAGTATGGCAAAACCACCGATGATGCCTATCACCAGCAAATCTGTCCAGTTCATTATCTCACCCCCTTGAGATTAAATTTTGGTCCAAAAATTTTCAATCAATTTGGTAACAATGTACTATCAAAGAAGCATACTTGTTTTTAAACCCGGATATTTCATCTCTCCAATTTACTCTGTTTGCATTTCACTGTCTATAGAGGCATGCAGGATATTCTTCACCAAAAATACGCACCTTCGTTAACTGACCGGCACAACGAGAATACTGCTTCTTGTGACAATCAATGCCTCACTTTTGTTAAGAAGCCTGACATCGGTTATATCCGATTTACTAGTGTATTTTCCTTTCATCGAACCCTTGGAACTCATAAATACAGCTTCTCTACCGGTATTGACTGCAATCAGATCATCATATGCATACATGTTCTTCACCGGTTCATCCACCCATTGGCTTGCCTTCTCTTCTCCATCCGCCGTATACACAATTACTTTTGTCTTGCTTTTGAAAAGGCCTTTTTTCTCCTGATCTTTGACTGCAATCACAGCATATTTATCTAAAACAGTGGTGGATGTATAAATTTCCTTGTGCTCCTTCTTCCATTTTTCATTTCTATCCTTGTCAAAATAGGAAATGGACGTGTCGTTGACTGCAAAGAAGCCTTCCCCCATATACCAAATAGAAGGATAAATCATATTTTCCTTTTGAATGTTGGCAAAGGGTTTACCAAAAATATCGGTAAATTCGAAATTGGTATTGATGGTAATTCCGGAAGCATCAATGCAATTAATCAATACCTGCCTATCGGAAGACACCAAGGCACTTAAAATATAGTTTTCTGCCTTGCCTCTGATAAAAACTTCATTCCCCGCAGGGTCGTAAACAGTTACCGCACCCTTTGACCCCTTTTCCTCCTGTACAACACTAACATAGCCGTTTTTATTAACATCAACATTTATAATGTTATTTTCAACTTTTTTGTTCCACCTTTTCTCTTTCCCCTTAAGTACCGCAATATCTCTTCCGCCCATATCTGCGACAACCAGGTATGCACCGGCCTCTTTCACAATAGGTTTGTTTGCGAAAATAGGCACTACCCATTTTTCCTGTCCACTTTTGTCAAGGCCCCGGATGCTGTCTTTATTGCATTTTACAATATCCCCATTCAGTATTGTAAAGACAGGATGTTCGCCCGCATCAAAAGGTATCTCAACAACTTTCTCGGTACTTGTCCCGCTTTTATTCTCTGAAAAAACATGCTGCACTAACTCTTTTAAGCTTACATCATGGATATTGATATTTTGACTTTTAAGGTATACAAAAAAAGCCACTCCCAAAACTGCCAAAAACAGAATGATGCATAGTGCAATGCTCAATAGTTTATTTTTTTTGTCAGAGCTTGAATTTACTTTAGATCGAGCCACTCAAAACACCCCAAGTTTATCTTTAGTATACTATACAACACAAAAAATCTATTACCCCTCTGCCTTCTTAAGGCATCCCCAAAAGCATCGGATGCCTGCTTGGCATAATATGAGATATTTAGTGCGTTATATATCTTCTTTTTGACATTTTTAATTTTATCATACAAAAGCAATATTTACACCTGGGAAATTTGAATATACACATTCTATTTTGCTTTGCTTACCTTCCACACAGGGATCGCATTGATACCTTGCAGCAAAAGAATAAATACCATAAAAAGCCCCGCATACCCAAACACCGGATATATTTTTACGATGAGATTGGAAAAACCAAATCTGGATAAAGGTATCACCAATAAGCAGCTGGCAATCGTTATCACTTTAACATTCAACCTGACTTTGTTTTTCATCCGGTCGGCAAAAAAATACCCGGAGGTTACCGCCGAAACAAACATGGCAAGCCACAAAATAAAGGCATAGATAACTTTTAGTACATCGCTGTACCGCTCTACAATATTAAGCACCGGCAGTTCATCTCCCAGCACTTCGGGATAAAACAGCGTAATTGCAATGTTTAAGATAAAGGCAATAATTCCAATTGCAAAACCGCCTGCGATTCCCCCGATAATTCCAACCTTCCTGCTTTTTAAATAGGGATATAGGCTGGTCATCACAACAATGGCCATGATACTGTTGTAGCTAACATAAATTAGAGTAGAAGATAGCCAATTTTGGGTTAACTTATTGAAATAGCCGTATGTATTAAATACTGATGTATCCTTGCAGGCAATGATGTAGAATCCAATGGTAATGATCCCTGTAATCAGGATGGGTGTAACAATGGTACTTAGTGTTACAATTCCTTTTACATCTGTCAGAATAAGTATCATACATATGAAGGACATAATGATAACTCCTACTTCAAAAGGAATCCCCAGTGTTTCCATTAAAATATTTCCAGCCCCAGCAATCATAATGGAAAAAACACAAAACATAAAGAGAATTACAATCACTTCCATAATACGCCCTAGAAAATATCCAACTGCAGGATAGAGAAACTCATCATAATTTAAAATCCTTTCCCGGTAAACCCGGTCTAAAACAGTTCCGCCAATAAACGCAAAGAGTACTCCTGCCATAATAATTCCATAAAAACCACCTTGATTATACGTGGAAAAAAACTTGAGGATTTCCTGTCCGGATGCAAATCCTGCTCCAATCACCGTTGTTATATAGATACATGCTACTTTAATGATATTTCTGATATCGCTCTGCAAAATAAATACAACCCCCGACTGTAGTATATTTACTAACATTCTATGTCGGAGGTTGTTTGATCATACCTTGAATATGGATAGCCCCAATTACTTTTTATTCATGGAATCCATCATTTTTTTATAGGAATCCCTTACGCCATCCAGTTTGTCAAAATCTTCCTTCAGTACTAAAATTCCTGTATATTTTCCATTTCTCATTGCGTAATAGTATTTACTATCTTTCGAGATGAAATCAATCTTCATTTTTCCGGGAGCTTTTTTAAGCGTATATTCAATGGTTATCTCCGGCTTTCCTTGAGGCTCCGTATCCACATCCACATCGCTTACCATAATGCTTATAAGGGATTGGAAATACTTCCTGTAAACAAAATAACCATTTTCATTTTTCCCATTGGCTTCCTTACCGTCCACGGCAAACCGGTCTTTCTCCTTATCCCCGTTAGGGTCTAACTGGATGGAGGAATTTACAGTCTTTCCATCCATAGTTACCGAGACGTTGGATACATCCTCTATTTTAGTAAGATATACAAGCTGGTTCATGATCTGCTTTAACGGGGTATCCAGAAAATTTACACTTTCTGCTCCCACTGTAAAGACTGAATTGCTATTGGAGAGCTTTGCATATACTTCAACGCCCTTCTCCTTTTCGTCACCAATGAGGATCTTTGTTTTTCCCGACGCGGTTTCGACCTCAAAAGCATACAGGGGTTTTTCCAATCCGTATTTTTTAAGATCGGACGCATTTTCCTCAATATAATTCATTGCATAAACCGATGATGCCCCATTGATCATCGGCTGCACCGTATCACTGTTTATTTCTCCTTCGAAAGGCGCAGCCAGCTTCCATTCACCTTTATTTACCGCCTTCAGGTTAAATGCCAGCTTGCCCCCTCTTTCCAGTGTAAAGGATTTTACTTCCTCAGGCTTTACCGCAAAAATGGCCTTGTCCCTCAGTGTATTTTTACTTGTTTTGAGCGTGTTTGCAGCATAAGCATCAATGGTATATATCTTTTTACTATCTTTTTCCCTTACATAGCAGCCATCTTTAGCAGCAGTTTCCTCGCCCAGTTCCAACACCTTTAAGGTCCCGTCGGTAAGTTTAACCGTCACCGTAACCGGCTTGTCAAATCCATATTGGGTCAAGTCCGCCGCATCTTCATCAATCACCTTTGCCGCATACATTTCGGTTGCACTGGAAACAATGGAAGTAATCTGGGATTTATCGTATTTCATTCCGTTTGCATTGACATAAACCCAGTCCTCCCCCTTCTTCTCAAAATCAAACTTTTCACCCTTATGATCAATGGTTATGCTTTTCACTTTATCCTTTTCCGGACTGAATATTTTGATTTTTTCCGCATTGGCATCTTGCGGCGGATTTTCCGGCGTAGTTCCCGAAGTACTTACCCATACATAAGCTCCAATCAAAAGTCCCAATACAACAAATAGTATAAGGGCTGTTCTAACGGGTCTCATAAATGTCTCCTCCTTAACCACACAAACATACCTGATCCAAGCAAGAGGATCGGTAAGACAAAGATTAACACGATGGAGTAAAGCCTTGCCGCTTGATCATCCAAAGTTAACCTCGGCAAGTTATAACTCTTGGGCATAATGGTAAGATCATCCTTTTTATTGAACGCCCATTTCATTGAATCCAGAACAAAACGCATCCCGGGTTCCCCAAAGTACTGTATAGCCGCATCGCTTATGAACAGGGCGTTACCGGCAACCACCACTCTGGAAGGCACCATTCCTCCGGTATACTCAGCAGCAACCGCAAGATCCAAAGGCCCTTTATTGTCATTTCCTCTGGACTTATCAATCTGTACTCCAACTGCATCCTTACTGGTTTTAATGAGTGATGTCACAGTAAGGAATTGTTTCTGGTTTTTAAGAACATTCAAACTTCTTGAACGGGGCATATAGATTGCAAAATTATTTGCCGGATTGTTGATTTGGTTCTGTTCCAACGCTACCATGATATCACTCTCATTTTTTGAAAAGCGTCTATCTGCTATTTCATTAACCACATCATAGTTTAACGCAATATTATAGTTCTTTAAAACTTCTTCAAAGTTGGAAAGTTTTTGATCGGGCATTAAGGCATCGAATAAAAATACTGCTTTCCCACCGTTCTTGAAGTAATCATTCAATTTTTGAGCTTCAGCCGCTTTTAAATCACTTTTAGGTGACACTACAAAAACGGCCTCTGCATCGCTGGACACCTTTTCCTCTGAAGATAAATTCAAGCTTTTAACTTCATAATTCATGGATTCCAAAACAGATTTCAAGTAGGTGTAATCCTTATCGAGCTGAGCCTCACCGTGCCCTTCCAAGAATAAAACTGTTGGCGTTTTGTCAGCAGCTACAAACTTGATCGCACCGGAAATACTTGATTCTGCAAAACTGAATTTTTGTTCGCCCTGTTGGCCGCCATTGCCGACAAGATGATCATAGCCTAACTTTTTAAATTTTTTACCCGATTTAACGATAAATTCACCTTTTGTGATATTCTGTGTGTTTTGTGGGTCAACCTCTTTAACAAAACTAGGGTTTTTATCCAAATTTATATATTCTACTTTTATATGAGGATACGTTGCATATTGCTTTAAAAATTCAACAACATCCTTATAATCACTGGGTATGTTTGCTGCGTCATCGAATAACCCGTAGATTGTAACATCCTTATTGAGTTTATTTAAGATTTCCTTGGAAGTGTCCCCCAAAGAATACATCTTATTTGTTGTTAAATCCCACTTTAAATTTATTTTTCCCTTCTCAATCAAATCTCCAATAATAAGGTTTACAACCAAAGCAACTGCTAAAACCAAAGCAACCAATACAAGGGATAAAGAACCATACTTCAAGCTTTTTTTATTTATAAATGCATTATTCGACATATTATCACCCCTGACTCCAACGTCTTTTTTCTACTATCAATATCGTGAAGAACAAAAATACAAATATGAAACTCAAATAATATATAACCGGACTAAAGTTTAAAATCCCCATACCGAATTCATCTAGCCTTGATAAGGGAGAAAACCAGTTGGATATTTTGGAAATGACTCCACCGATTTCTTTGGCAACTTCTCCGATAATGGAAAGAACCAAAAGTGTAATAAAGCTAATAACAGCCGATACAACCTGATTTTCAGTGAGGGACGAAGCAAATACACCTACTGAAATAAAAGTTGCTCCCAAAAGTGTAAAGCCAACATACGCTACAATAATCTTAGCAACAGGAAGTTCACCATAAAAAGACATGATCAAAGGGTAAATCATCGTAACAACTACCATCAGCAGGTAAACAAGCAGTGCTGCAAAATACTTACCCAAAACAATATCTCTTACTTTAATCGGCGAAGTAACAAGTAATACCTCCGTACCGTTTCTCCTATCCTCTGCAAAAACACGCATGGTTAAAATTGCTACTATAATATCAACTAGTATAATGATTAGTAAATGTGTGAACATTAAACTTATATCTGGGTATCCATTTTTTAAGAAATCGTTAAACAATATAGACATAAACACAAAAAATAAACTAATCAGAACATATGCAATCGGTGAATAAAAATACGCTCTCACTTCTCTTTTAAATATTGCAAGCATTATTCTCCCCCCTCCTCTTTAGCCAGGTCAATTATCGTTCTATCAGGTTCCACCCCTTCTGTCATAACCTCCGGGGTATTAATATTTTCCAAGGTAGTAACCTGTAGAAATATATCTTCCAGTGATAAATCCATGGATTTTAGCTCCAAAATCGGGTAACCGGCTTTCGCCAGTGCAAAGAATATAGGCCTGCGGATATCCACATCCTTTACGGCTTCAATTACATAATCATATACATCCTTTTCTTTTTCTGTTCCCGGCTCTACATACTGAATCCCTTCAACAGATTTCAAGAGCTCATGCACCCCATTCATCGGTCCGGCAATCCTTATGGAAAGCTTGGAGGTGGATTTGAAGGATTTTGACAGGTTTTCCGGCGTATCAATCGCCGCAATTTGTCCCTTATTAATGATAATAACGCGCTCACAAACCGCACTGACTTCAGGCAATATATGAGAGCTTAAAATAATGGTATGCTCCTTGCCTAAGGCTTTAATGAGCTTTCGAATCTCAATAATCTGCTTCGGGTCAAGCCCTACAGTCGGCTCGTCCAGAATCAGCACCTCAGGGCTTCCCACCAGGGCTTGGGCCAATCCAACCCTCTGCTTGTAACCTTTGGAAAGGTTTTTAATCAGTCTTTTCCTCACATCGGTAATTTTTACAAGCTCCAAAATATCATCAATCTGGCTTTTTCTTATTTTCCTGTCTACTGTTTTCAGCTCACTCACAAAGTTTAAATACTCATTTACCGTCATATCCATATAAAGGGGAGGCTGCTCGGGAAGATATCCGATACGCTTTTTGACTTCCTTGGGGTTTTCAAGAACATCATAACCGCAGACCTTAATCGATCCTTCGGTGGACGACAAAAATCCCGTAATCATGTTCATGGTCGTGGATTTTCCTGCTCCATTGGGTCCTAAAAAACCTAAAATTTCCCCCTTTTGAATGGTAAAGTTAAGATTCTTTACAGCTTTGATTTTTCCGTAACTCTTGGACAAGTTTTGTACTTCTATCATCTTATTCCCCCTACCTGTGTATACTCAATTTTTATTAAAGCCGATGTTAAAAAGACAAAATACCATTTTCATTATGCTAAATAGTTTTGAATAAATTATGAACAAATTGTAACGAATGTTAACAGGGTTCAAATTATACTTGATTCACCTCTAGCCCCGATCATTATATAGTTTTTAAGTGTAGTTTTCAAGTTTTAATTTGCTTCCAAAATAATTCAAAGGGGCTTAACACGCTTTATCAGAAAACAGGCCAAAATTACACCTGCCAAAAGCCCTAAAGCATCAATACCCAAATCAAAAATCCGCATAGACCTTCCAGGCACAAAGTATTGGTGCAGCTCATCGGTTGCAGCATATAGGACTCCCGTTGAAAAGGGAAGCCATAGTCCTTTAGCCTTCCGGGTTGGGCTAGAAATAGCCCCATATAGGAAAACACCGAGAATCAAATACTCAAGGAAATGTCCCGCCTTTCTTATGAACCTTTCAGAGACACCAAACTGAGCGGATCCGGTAAGCTTTTGGATGCCGCTGTTTACAATGGTCATGATATTGGAGCTTTCTTCACTGGATACTTCCGCAATTTTCCCAGATTGATAAAATATCATGGCACACCAAAGAAAAACCAACACCCTCCAGACCCATTTCCGCTTCATTGCTTGCCCTCCTTTTTGATTATCTTAACACGGTACATAAAAAAAATAAACCGCACGCACCAAACGTACAGTTTATCTCCACAGCATGGGATGTCATTAAGCTATTTGTTTATCATAAATATACTCTTTGCCAAGCATTAGGATATGTATTTCCTGTTTACTTTAAAGAAGCTGGATATAACAGGCCCCAAAGCAGAGAATCCCATTACAAGCACCCAGTCGTTAAAGGACAAGGGTACAGTTTTAAATACACCTTGGAAGAATGGAATATATACAACACCTAAAATCATAACAACCGAACATACCACCGATATAATCAGCGCAAGGTTATTAAACAGAGGAATTTCAAATATATTCTTTCTTTCGGATTTGCACTCGAAAACATGGATCAGCTGGGTCATTACAAGGGTCATAAACGCTGCCGTTCTGGCAGTTTCCACCATCCCGGTGAAGTAGAGCACACTGATGAAAACAGCCAGTGTACTCAAGCCGATAATCGCGCCTCTAAAGAGGATTAAGTTCAGCAAACCGCTGGAGAAGATATGTTCCTTCGCCCCTCTTGGCGGCCGCATCATTATATCCTTTTCCGGGGGGTCCAATCCCAGTGCGATGGCTGGCAAGCCGTCGGTAACAAGGTTAACCCATAGGATTTGTATAGGAAGCAGTGGAAGGGGCAGTCCCATGAGCATTCCCAGGAACATGGTAAGCACTTCGCCAATATTGCAGGACAGCATATACCGGATAAACTTCCTTATATTATTGTAGATTACTCGACCTTCCTCCACCGCCGCAACAATGGTAGCAAAGTTATCATCCAGGAGAATCATGGAGGAAGCTTCCTTGGTAACATCGGTGCCTGTAACGCCCATCGACACCCCGATGTCCGCTTCCTTTACCGCCGGAGCATCATTAACCCCGTCCCCTGTCATGGCTACAATATGGCCCCGTTTTTTCAGTGCTCTTACAATCATCAGTTTGTGCTTAGGCGCAACCCTTGCATAGACAGATACATTGTCTTCCATTTTTTCCAGTTGTGCCTCACTCATTTCTTCCAGATCCGTACCTGTCAAAACCCGGTCACCTGGGGAGTAAATATTGAGTTCTTTGGCAACTGCCGTAGCCGTCACTTTATGGTCCCCGGTTATCATAACCGTTTTGATGCCTGCAAGTTTACATTTTTGAACAGCTTCAACAGCTTCCTTTCTAGGCGGATCGATCATTCCCACCAAACCGACAAAAATCAATTCTTCTTCAATATTTTTACTATATCTGCCATGTATATTTTTATAGGCAACTCCGATAACCCTTAACGCTTCACCGGCCATACTGTCGTTTATTTTGAGCACCCGGTTTTTTACTACCGGAGAAAGTTCGGTAATTCCCCGCTCAGTGTATATTTTGGTGCATTTATCAATGATCACATCGGGTGCCCCTTTGGTAAATACGAATAGATCCTTCCTTGTATTCTGGCAAATTACCGACATGCATTTCCGGTCTGAATCAAATGGCAGTTCATCCACTCTTATATATTCCTTTTCCAAGGACTCTTTGAAAATCCCTCCTTTTTGCGCAACCACTAAAAGTGCCCCTTCTGTCGGGTCCCCATTGATTTCCCATTTGTCACTTTTTACAAATAGCGATTTAATTTTTCCAAAGGCCCCACCGTTATCTGAACTGCTTTTTATTAAGGAGGCATTATTACAAAGCTGTCCTATTTCCAGTGCAAGCCTTAAAATGTTATTTTTCTGCGGATCAATTTCCTTGCCATTGCTTATAAAAGCACCCTCTGCTTTTATACCGCTTCCTTGGACATCCACCAGTTTTTCTCCTGCAAAAATTCTTCTTACCGTCATCCTGTTTTCTGTCAATGTCCCCGTTTTATCCGAGCAAATCACACTGGCACAACCCAGAGTTTCCACCGCGGGCAGTTTTCTAATGAGGGCATTTCTCTTCAGCATCCTTTGAACACCCAGCGCAAGCGCAATGGTTACAATGGCAGGAAGACCCTCAGGAACGGCAGCCACAGCAAGGCTGATCCCTGCTAAAAGCATGGTGAACAGTTCTTCTCCTCTCAAAATTCCTGTAAGAGATACAATGGCACAAATAATCAGACATCCGAAAACAATATACTTTCCAAGGTGATCCAGTCTTTTTTGAAGCGGAGTTTCATCACTCTCAATATTCTGGATCATGTTGGCTATTTTCCCCATCTCTGTAGACATCCCTGTTGAGTCTACGACTGCTTTCGCCCTCCCTGCTGTTACAATCGTTCCCATGTATACGTTAACCTTTTTGTCGGCTGCTTTTTTGCTGTCTTTGGGAATACTTTTTTCAACGGGAATGGATTCTCCTGTAAGCAGAGATTCATCTACATAAAGACTATTGGCTTCGATTAAATATGCATCCGCCGGGACCCGGTCTCCTGCCTCAAGCAGCATAAGATCATCAGGTACAATTTCCTCCGCCGGTATACTGCAGCTTTCGCCGTTCCTTATTACGTTTGCCGTTGGAGCAGCCAGCCCTTTTAATGCTTCCATGGTTCTTTCGGTTTTGTATTCCTGGATAAAGCCCAAGATTGCATTGATTACGACAATGGTTACGATCGTTACCGCCTCGGTAACCTCTCCCATAAAAGCTGAAATTGCCGTGGAAGCCAGAAGGATTAAAACCATAAAGTCAGTAAATTGATCAAACAGAATCTTAAACGGGTTGATTTTTTTCTTTTGTTCAAGGACATTATATCCATACTTATCTAACCTTTGCTTAACCTCCTTTGCGTTTAACCCGGTGTAATGGTTTTTTTCAATGCCAGTCTTCCTCGCTGCCGCCTCAAAAACACCCAAAGTATATCACTCCTTTTACCTCCTAAAGTAAATTTAAGCAGGCATAAGCCGGGTTTCATAGGGGTTAGCCAAACAACATCCGCAATCCGGGCTTACTTTCGCTTAATCTCACTGTATCCTTTTTTGACTTCTCTTTCATTTGTCTATAAATATTCATTTGATCCCTTAAATAGACCTATAACGCATTGTTTTGATATAACAAATTGTAAATCTGCTGAGGTATAGATTTTTCAAAAATCTTTATCACTGGATCAGGGTATTATCTACACATCTTCCATTTATGATTAGCCACTTTACAAAAAGAGAAGAGAGATATTGTTTATTTTTTTTCAATGAGTATACCTAAAACGTATAACAATTTATTATGTTGCTTCATATAATTTAAAAGGCACTATTTTGTTAACTCATTTTCCAGGTGAGAATGTTTAGAAATTATTAAACAAATTGAATGAACTTGCTTGAAGGCCCCAAAATACATATTTATTTTCAGTACGCTGCCGGTTTGGTCAACTTATAAAACACTTTTATGCAGCATATGGATACTTTTACTTCGTATTATTGTAAATTTATACTTACTGATCAAACATAAGCATTGAGAAGCTCTTATCATCCAATCATACGCCTTCATGGGTAGGAGGTTTAAATCTTAATTCGGACGCTGGGGAATTTGGTGTTTTTGATAGACACTCTGTCCTTTAGCGCCTAAAAACAGAAATGGATTCTTGCCTGAATTTGAGTAAGTGGAGATGTTTAAGAATGATACTATCCATTATATTACTTGCAACTTCTTTAAGCATAGACGCCCTGGGAGTAGGCATTTCCTATGGGCTAAGAGAAATCAAAATTCCTCTGATCCCTAAAATAATTATATGCATATTTTCCATTATTTATTCGGTTTTTGCATTATTCATCGGAAGCTCCCTATCTTCTGTCTTAACACCCTTTAGCTCAAAAATGATCGGGATCTCAATCCTGCTGTTAATGGGGATATGGATTATACTGCAATCCCTTTTGCGCAAAGACAATACTCCTGTAGCAGAAGCCCCTGTCAAGGTAAGTGACGGGACCCTGATTAAAATTGCCATAAAATCCCTCGGCATTACCATCCAAGTGATTAAAAACCCCGCCAAAGGCGATATTGACAGGTCAGGAACGATCGATAAAAGGGAAGCCTTGCTTTTAGGTTTGGCACTTTCGGTAGATGCGATCGGTGCCGGAATTGGCAGTGCCCTGGCCGGCTTTCAGTCCATGGCAATGCCCCTTGCAGTCGGGTTGTTTCAGTTTACCTTCTTATATGCAGGTACGTATTTAGGCAAAAAATTTCTAATGACCGGGAAAATAAATAAAAAAGCACTTTCCCTCATGCCTGGAGTCATTCTGATCTCTCTGGCATTTCTGAAGATTTGTTGATAACTCCGGGATGTACTAAAGACTTTTCCCCATTCGATTGCCTCATGCTGTGCACACTAAAAAGAGCCCTGCTCCAAACTTATGGAACAGGACCCTTTTTATCCTTCCTTTATTCATGATTCAAAACCTAAAATCCGGTGTTCAATCCTCATAAACTTTCTGTACACCCTCGATGTCATGTAACTCCTTGATAATCGTTTCTTTTACAAAATCATGGGGTATTTTCACCAGAAACTTCATTAACACACACTGATCTTCTTCATTCCTTAAAAATTCAATATTTTTAATCAATACATCATGTTTACCAAATGTATGCCCAATGGCACCAATCTGTCCCGGAACATTGACGGTTTGTACATATAATACTCTATACTGATTTTTTCTTGAAAAATGTCCTTCCAGCCTTTTTAAAAAAATTAATGTTAAATAGATCAGGATTGTAGCAACAACTGCCCCTTCATAAAAACCAATCCCCGCTGCAATTCCTACACAAGAAACAGCCCAAAGGCTCGCAGCCGTCGTTAATCCTCTTACATTAAAACCCTCACGGATAATCGTGCCGGCACCAAGAAAACCGATTCCGCTTATTACCTGTGCACCCAGCCTTGCCGGATCCAGGTTTACATTTCCTACGTACCTTTTGTAGATAAATTCGGAAGTCACCATGACAAGTGCAGCACCTACACAAACTAGAATATGGGTTCTAAATCCGGCCGGACGGTTCATGCTTTCCCTTTCATACCCAATGATTCCCCCCAAAATACACGCCAGAAAAAGCCGCAGTGTAAGAATGAGGTAAAACTCGATTGTATCTATTGTGAATATACCCAAATCACCCATTCTATCCCTCCAATTCTAACGTTTCTCATATATTATCCAATGTAATCTAGTGCTTTTTAATACAACATATTTCTAGTTTTTCAAAGTGTTAAAAATGCACTTCATCTGTTTGTGCCTCGCATACCCTAGAAAACAATTACGTTACGAGGCAATAGCAATCAATTTACAAGGTTAAGTTCATTATATGAAGACGAAAAGCTTCGCGTACTATAGTAAAATTTCTTATTTCGGTATGCAGTACACTAAAATCTTGCATTGTGCCAACTCCTATACATGATACATCGGTAAGTCTTTTGAAGTTGATAAGGATTTTTTCCTGTCAGGTGAAAACATTTCACCTTAATGTGCTTTACCCATCCACATTCAATTTGGTTTTCATCCAATTTACTCTTGTATTTGGAATACATTTCATTATTTATAAGAAAACTCTTGCATTTATTTTAGTACAATGTTATAATCATATTTGTAGGTAACAACTTGATTTGATAAAGGCAAATCCAACGAAAGTTGGAGACGCAAAGCCATTGGGTCTAAAGCGCAAGCTATGATTGCCAGGCTACCGGATATGGGTTGTTTTTTTGTTTCTCTTTTTTAAAAAACCTTTCTATTATCTAATATCAGGATAGTTCTTACTTACATCTTAACCTTCTCATGAGTACTAGAAAATCGCAAAAGAATAAGGAGGAATTTATTATGTCAAAAAGGCTGTTACCTCTTTTGATGGCTGTATTTCTCATTCTTACCAGCTCATTTGTAACCGTAGCTTATGCAGATGAAGAATACCCAGAAGCTGATTTTGATGAAGGTGCAAATTATGATGAAGAGGATGAATTCAGCGATGAGTATGGTGAAGAATATGGCGGTGATCCACTTGAAGAGCTGCACAAGTTAATAGGACAAGAAACACCACTCGTTAATCGCTACATGAGCGGTGCGGTACCCAAAATTACGCTAATTAAAAGCGGTACAGGTTTAGTCGTTAATTACCAAAAAGAGAAAATTTCTCTTAAAGGGATCGATGAAAACGTTCAAAATCAACTTCTAAAACTTGCTGGTAAAAGCGTAGGGGTGGATGGGTTGGTTTTTGCAGACGGGAATACAAAGCAGTTTATCGCTGCTGCGGTTAACGGGATGCAGGAAGCAGCTTCTCAGGATGTCGTATTAAAAGGGTACTTACGGTATGACAGCGGGAAAAAAGTGTTTAGCTTAGATTTGTTTCAAAAAGGCTGGTTCCAGCTAAAATTTGACGCAAAGTTTGCAGGTTCTTTCAGAAAGCTCGTTAATAAGGAAGTTCTTGTTATGGGCTCCTTTTCCAAAAATGCTATTAGCATAAAGGACGAAAAAGGGATTATCTCTGCCAAATCCGCACCGAAAGATGTGTTGGGCAAAGTAGTAAAGGACATTCAAAAACTAACTGCCCCAGTTCCTATAGAAAGATTCTATAATATGTTGATGGTTTCAGGTATGGTGGAAAAAGATGATAAAGGCCTTAATACAACGGTAAGAATCTATGTGGACCCCAAGAAGGATAAGGGTAAAATTCCTGTAGACAGAAGCCTGTTGCTAAAGGATGAATTTAATGGCAGAAGCTATTATGAAAAAGCAGTATATCTTAAAGGAATTGACTCAATCGTTCAGCAAGAATTAGAAAAGTACTCCGGTCAAAATATAAAAATCGGCGGTTATTTAAATAATAAAACCTATGATTTGATTGTAACCGAATTATTTGCAAAACAGCAAGTTCCTATTGAAATAAGCGGTATGCTAAGCGGAGATGGAAATGTATTTTCCAGTGACCCCGACAGTCCAAACTATATTATTGAAGCAGACTTTGGGGGAAGGGTCAGCAACTTCTATATTAGAGCAAACAGTTCTATGATGGAAAAAGTAACTGAGTTTATAGATAGAGAAGTAATCGTAAAGGGTAAAGTAACTAGGGATATCATAAATGGCTATGAAGAAGATGTAGTAATTGTAGAAAGTATTGAAGAAAACCCCGAAGCAGCAGAAAATGAGGAACCTAACGTATTTGAATACCTCAACAAGTTTAAACAGGAAAACAAAAAAGCAGATCAAAATACCCCTGCTTTCAAAATTGATGGTTTCAAAGCGAAATCATGGGATGGCGATGCATCACAATTTGGACCTAACGGAATGATGCCTCCTCAAGGCGGGAATAACCCTCCCCAAGGTGGTAATATGCCTCCTCAAGGTGGAAAGAACCCTCCTCCGGGTGGTT
The DNA here is from genome assembly GCA_026418275.1 of Clostridia bacterium. Lineage (GTDB taxonomy): Bacteria > Bacillota > Clostridia > Acetivibrionales > DSM-2933 > SKW182. Next base: position 50,257 of record JAOABQ010000087.1, on the reverse strand, counting down.
ACATGCCCCCTAATGGCGGAAAGACCCCTCCTCCAGGCGGTTACATGCCCCCTAATGGCGGAAAGAACCCTCCTCCGGGCGGCTACATGCCCCCTAATGGCGGAAAGAACCCTCCTCCGGGCGGTTATATGCCTCCTAAGGATGGTATGAATCCTACTCCACCTCCAGGCGATTATATGCCTCCTAATGGCGGTATGAATCCTCCTCCACCTCCGGGCGGTTATATGCCTCCTAAAGATGGTATGAATCCTCCTCCACCTCCGGGCGGTTATATGCCTCCCAATGATGGAATGAATCCTACTCCGCCACCTCCGGGCGGTTATATGCCTCCCAATGACGGTATGAATCCTGCTCCGGGCGGCTATTTACCTCCTAAAGACGGTATGAATCCTACTCCGCCACCTCCGCCTGATGGCACAGTTCCTCCTTCGCCACCTCCACCTCCAGCACAATAAATACATTTAAAAATAAAACATCTCCCTCAAGCTTTTGAGGGAGATGTTTTATTTTTTGAATATTTTTTATTTAAAAATCCTACTCACCATCCCGGTAAATTTAATCCGGGAGTTTTGAAAGAGTTCTACAACTTTAAACTTAACCTTAACAGGAATATCTTCCTCGGTATCCTCCGCTGTGATGAGCGCATATTCCTCATTCGACAAGGTTGCCTTTAAATCCTGTTTTACGGAATCGGGGACTGTTCCATGGGTTGCATCTACAAAACATAGCGGCGGAAATAGAACACACCACCAATTGGCACCCTCACCCTCTCCGATTACAACCCGCAGTGCTTGATAATACCCTGCCGGTAAGGCAATATCTCCATACAGCTTAGTTGGAAATGGAAAGCTGCCCAGCATTGCCTTCACAGGGTATTTTTTATTTTGTTTCGTAATAACTTCCCTTGATATCTCTTCTATTCTATTTAAATTTTTGTTAATAATATTCTTTGTTTGTTCTATGTCCTTCGAATCCTTAAGCTGCTCCTTCATATACTGTATGACTCTGTCCCGGACATCTCTTTTAAGCTGTTGATCTTCCTTAGAATCACTATTCGCCAAAACATGCAAGCGAATCAAACTATCCGCAAGTCCTTCGTTCACATCCTCGGAATAAGACGCAAAAACCACACCGGTAATAAATAAAGCAAATAATGCACATGTAATTACCACTTTAACTAATTTTCGGCGTCCTTTCTCTTTTGAAAAACCCATGTACATCTCTCTTATACCACCCATAAAAATCCCCCCAAATTTTCTTATGTAAATTTACTTAAGAAAAGAAATATTTAATATTTATTATAAGTATTGTCAATTTTTTGAGAGAATATACTAAACATAGAATATTTTCTTTATCAGAAAACAAAGAGGTTTTATAAAGTGATATAAAGTTATCTAAATTAGAAAGCGGCCTATTTTTATATACTTAAAAGGGAACGTTTTTCACGTTCCCAATAAAAATTTTATTTCTTTTGCTGTTTTAAAAGTGATGCTTTGATAAATTCCTTAAATAAGGGGTGGGGCCTGTTGGGTCTTGATTTGAACTCCGGATGGAACTGTACGCCGACAAACCATGGATGATCCTTAAGTTCAATAATTTCTACCAACCTTTCACTGGGTGAGACCCCGGACAAAACAAGTCCGTTTTCAGTGAGTACATCTTTAAATTCATTGCTGAACTCATAACGGTGGCGGTGTCTCTCATAAATAAGGCCTTCTTTATATACTTCGAAAGCTCTTGAACCCTCTTTTACCTTGCAGGGATAAAGTCCAAGACGCATGGTCCCGCCTTTTTCGTCAATATCTCTTTGTTCCGGCATTAAGTCTATGACAGGGTATTTGGTTTCACTATCAAACTCCGAACTGTTTGCATTTTCCAAGCCGGCTATACTTCTTGCAAACTCTACAACTGCCATTTGCATTCCCAAACAAATTCCAAGGTATGGAATTTTATTTTCCCGTGCAAACTTCGCAGCTTGAATCTTTCCTTCAATTCCTCTATCTCCAAATCCACCCGGAACCAATATACCATCTGCCTTTAAAAGGTGGTTCTTAACATTTTCGCTGTCCAGATGCTCTGAATTGACCCACTTAATCCTAACATCGGAATCGTTTGCGATCCCTCCGTGTTTTAATGCTTCCACAACACTCAAGTAGGCGTCGTGAAGCTCTACATACTTCCCAACCAGCGCAATGGTTACCGTTTCAGCAAGATTTTTCTGCCGTTCAACCATTTCCTGCCATTCCGTTAAGTCCGGCTCCTTGCAAGTCATGTTCAACCTTTTGCATACAATACCTGCCAATCCTTCCTTTTCAAGCATTAGTGGCACTTCATACAAAACTTCCGCATCCAGGTTCTGTATAACCCAATCTCCTGGAATATTGCAAAATAAGCCGATCTTTTCTTTCATATCCTTGGATAAATGCTTTTCTGTTCTGCAAACAATGACATCCGGTTGTATCCCAATGCTTCTAAGTTCCTTAACGCTGTGCTGCGTCGGTTTTGTCTTAAGTTCTCCGGATTTGCCGAGGTAAGGAACCAAAGTAACGTGAATGTACATTACATTTTCCCTTCCTACCTCTGTAGTAACTTGCCGGATTGCTTCCAAAAACGGCAAGCTCTCTATATCTCCTACGGTTCCCCCGATTTCGGTAATTACCACATCCGTATGATCGGACTTCCCTACCCTATAGATTCTTTCCTTTATTTCGTTGGTTACATGCGGGACAACCTGTACAGTACCTCCAAGGAAATCTCCTTTGCGCTCTTTACTGATGATAGACCAATAAATTTTCCCGGTTGTCACATTACTGTTCTTATTCAGGTTTTCATCAATAAACCGCTCATAATGTCCCAAATCAAGGTCTGTTTCTGCGCCATCATCGGTAACAAAAACCTCACCATGTTGATATGGGCTCATCGTACCCGGGTCTACATTAATATACGGATCAAATTTTTGAATTGTAACACGCAGGCCTCTTGCTTTCAAAAGCCTTCCAAGAGAAGCCGCCGTAATCCCTTTTCCCAGACCGGATACAACCCCACCAGTTACGAATATGTACTTCACAGGCATAAATTTTCCTCCCCAAAAAACAGCTTGCGCAGTTTTTTGTTTATTGTATATATAAATTGTATTATTTCAAAAAAAAACACACTCTTTATTTTATCTTCGACATTATAGAGTGTCAATAGTAATCGACAATTAATTTATAAAAAACCTAAAACCCCGTAATCTTTTAAAGTTAGGGGATTCCAGGTTTTAAATGCCTTGTTTTTTTTTAGGTACAAACAAACTTCATCGTACCAATTCTATGGTTTCCAATCCATAGTTTTTTTGTGTCTCCTTCCCTTCCCCCGGAACAGCCATTTTGATAAACCTTCCGGTTATTTCGGTATGCCCTTTCCCTTTGTTTTCAGCAATGTTTTCCAAAAAGAAAGAGGCAAATCCCGAAATCTTGACAGATTTTCTTCCATTTACATCCAATGATTCTACAATGACAATCGTAATCACTCTTGAACAGCCCGGCTGAAAACTGTCATAGGTACACCTTGGACAATGTTTGCAGCCATTGATCAGCGCCTGAACCGACGATAAAATACTCACCTTATTTCCAGGTTCGGTATCAACCCATCCCCCTACCTCTAAAGGACCATTATAACCATTTAAAATATTACTTCTTACATTACTTGCACCGGTCCCCCCCAACGCAAGCAAGCCATAATTCCCATGATATCCATCCCCGGCCCCATCCTTTAAAATATAGCTTTGGCCATAGAGTAAGGTTTGGTCCTCCAATGCAAAGGGCCTGACACCCGCATAAACCTTAGATACTGGCAAGGCCCTGGCTTCCGCTTCAGCATTTACCTGTCCTTTTTGGTAGCCAAGTACCCTTGCAAAAAAATACTCTACTTCCCTTTTACTGGATACACGGATTCTTTTCCCATCGGGAGATAATTCTACTTTAGCATCTTGAAGCCGAACCCCATTCTTCTGGAGGTAAATTTGTGCAATCCTTTTGGCATCCTCTTTACGATTGATTAATTCCTGCGCTCCCGCTAATGTTGCCGAATCAGTGGCTCTGGATATTTTGGATTTTTCATTTATAACCACTCCGATATCCACAACAACCGAAAGGCACCCCACCAATACAACAAGCAGGACCGTAAATAAAATCATGGATGAGCCTTTATTGTTTTTTAAAACTCTAAAAATCATATCCCATCACCTCTTAAACTCCCCAATTACATTTTACTATGCATTGCAGTTTAAGGGCATGATACACATTCCCTATTTTTCATAGTATTTTTTTACCATAAGAAAAGATAGTCTTCTTTAGGAAGAAGACTATCTTTTCTATCATACTTTCTATTTTCTCAGCAGTTCCAAAGCTTTGGCATACTGCTTGTCCTTCTCTGCAACAAGCTTATCCAGCTTCTCATTTAACAGTTTTTGTGTAGTTAGGTCCAGAACGCCATATGGAAACAACTTGTTATCCTTTTGGAATCTTGCAACTTGATAAAGGGTTTTGTCATCATACTTCATATCCGGTGTTCCTACATCATACCCCAAACTTTTTAATATTTTTTCCGCGTTGTATACATCATTTCCTTCACTTTTTAAAGTGATTTTGGAGGTTTTTGAGACCTTTTGGATACTGTTGATATCCACTCCACCTGAAATTTCAGGATCATTTACAGAGATATCCGGCTTTAAGCCCTCTAAGTCTATCATTCTTCCTTTGGGTGTCGTATACAGCCCTGTGGTGATTTTAGCCCAACCTATGATTTCACTTTCTGTTGGCTGGATGCCATACTTTCCGAGATCATCTCCGGCGACTATTTTTACACCCAACTTCTCCTCATATTTCTTGTATGCTTCAGGCGTTAAGAGGGGCAATAGATTTTGTACCTTTGCCTTACCGAAGGTTTTCGTTCCTACCAGGGTACCCGCTTTTGTATCTTGTATCGCCCCAGCCAAAATTTCGGAGGCACTTGCACTATTTTTGTTCACCAGTACTACAAGCTTGTATTTTGTCTTTTTGAGATAAGAAAAGTATTCCTCATCTTTTATATCTTCCGATTTAAAGTCCAGCTTTGTAATAAGTCCTTCGGGTACAAACTTCCGTGCAATGGCCACCGCTTGGCCAACTTCCCCGCCGGGATTATCCCGTAAGTCAAGGATAATTTTCCTGATGTTGTTTTTATCCATCTCATCCAAAGCCTTTGTCATATACTCGTCAGCATTTGAATTAAAAACCTCAAGTTTGATGTATCCTGTATCTCCCTTTATTTCATGGGTAACAGGATTGATTTTGATCTGTTCTCTCGCCACCTGTAATTTAGAAACTTTTGTCTGGCCTTTTTTTACAATACCGATGGTAACTTTCGTTCCCGCTTCTCCCTTAATCAGGCTCACAACCTCATCGGTTGAAGCACCGACCATATTTTTGCCTTCCACTTCCACAATTTTATCCCCCGACGAAATACCTGCCTTTTCCGCAGGTGATGCAGGAAATACTTTTATAATCTCAACAAACTCTCCTACTTTAGCTACCATAATTCCGATCCCCTCATAGGACCCGTGAATATCATTAAAAAATGTTTCTGCTTCTTCCTTTGTATAGTATTCGGTATATTGATCCATACTTGCGAAGATCCCTTTTAAGGCACCTTCCATAAGTTTTTCGTCACTGATATCCCCTTTGTACTTTTCCTTTGCCATGTCCATCACACTTTTAAGATATTCCATGCTGCTTTGCCCCACTGCACCCGCATCCTCAGTATACCCATTTTGAGAAAACAAGACGCAAATGACAAAGAGTGTTGTTAAAAGAACCCTTGCTTTTTTCATTCGTGTCACCTATTTCCTTTATTTTTATAATTGGATGTAAACATATCCTTTTTACCGATTCTATTTTAACACAATCAAAAGCAAAGTGCAGATATTATACATAGAAATATATGGAATTCATTAATAATTAACAATTCCATCTTTATAATCTTTCCGGATTCCATCCCGCATGTATTGAATAAACCGGTTGATGAGGGCAGCCGCCCTCGCTTTGGTAAGCTTATCCATAGGCTTTAGATATCCCTTGTCATCCCCCTGAATTAAACCGATTTTTTCAGCAACAAATACTGCGTTTCTTGCGTAAAGCGGTATTTTGTCGTTATCTCTGAAGGTAGTCACAGGTTTGGGATTTGGTGCCAAATTTTCAAGGCCCAAAGCACGAACGAGAATGGTAACCGCATCCGCCACATTTAAAGCTCTATCCGGTTCAAACAAGTTATTACCAACCCCGTTAATCAGTCCCCTCTTAAAAGCAATTTCAATGTTGTCATAATAAAGGTTTTCCGTCGAAACGTCTTTAAACGTGGGAGCAGTTTCCTTTTTTGCACTGTTTGAGGCAGCCGTACGCTTAGCGGCTGTTTTGCTTGCCAATGCAGGGTCTGCCGGAACTTCCTTTGCCGCATTTACAATGGCTTTTGCATATTCGGCCCGGGTCATATATTCCTCCGGTTTAAAAATGGAGTCATTCCCCTTCAAAACCTCCAGACTATAGAGGCTCTTGATATCCTTTTCCGCCCAATGGCCTCTTAAATGCTCTAAGTGAGGCACAGGCAGCCTCTTCCAAACCGGAAAGGTTTCCAGCTTCATACTGTTCTTTGTTTCCACCATACGGTCAGTTGCAGTACCGTTTTTATCAAATTCCGGCAAGTTGGATTTATATTCTAAAACACTGTTGTTATACTGAGTCTCTACATATCCCCCTTTAAAGCTGATCTCGTCAGGTAAATTTTCAACATACTTGATCTGTTTCTCGGTATTGGAGGAAAGATTAACATCTACGGTCCCCCCCCATTTATCCGTTTTGTCACCGTTTTTCTTCTCACTGTTTATAATATAAGTTAGGGCTTGTGCCTCGGTTGTTCCCCAATACTGATTGTATCCGTAGAAGTTTCCCGTAATTTCTACCGTAACTGTGCCGCCGTTGGCCGTTCCTCCACCGGAGGCACCTATTTGGTATACCTTTTTCCCCCAAGTATTTCCTGCAAAGTAATCAATGGCCGATTTGTGGTCTACCAGGTTTGAACGTGTGAAATCATAATTCGTTAGGGTATATGTTGTACTGCCAATCTTAATGCTTTCAACCGCTTTCCCAGCCAGTGCGGTTTCCTCCACAGTCTGCTTATTATCTTTATCCGCAAGCTTTGTGGTATAAGAAAGCGTTCTTGTCAAGGTTGCAGCCTTATCCGCGTTCTTCAAGGTATATATGTATGTAGATGAAACAGAATCCTGCTTTGCGGACTTTTTGACACTCAGCGTTCCTTTAAACAGGACCGGTTCACCGGTAATAAAGCAAACCTCCTGATAATCGTATTGGGTCTTGTTCGGTACTTCACCGGAGGAAATTCCTCCCTCGTATCCGGAGTCCCCCTGCCTTGCATAAGACCTCAGGGGATCTGAAAATATCAGAAATACTGCCAAGCATACCATTAAAACAATCCTTTTTTCCATTGGCTGCCCCTCCTCAAAAAGAGCTTATTTCAAAGCTAACCCTCGACAAATACGATATAAGCATCTCCCGTTTCGCTTCCATCTTTTTTAATAACCCGGATTTGATCTCCCTTTCGAAGCTCCGAAGGTTTTATAATCTTATTGTTTTTGATGAGAATGCTCTCTTTTAAAATATTTAGGGTTAAGTCTTTTCCGCCTCCCCATAGATGTGCTGCCGAATCATAGCTTTTTACCTTCCAAACCTTAAGACCTGTGGGTTCGGTTAGCCTTACGCCATCCTCTCCAACTGATCCGCCCGTAACTTCATAAACATCCCCTCTTGCCTGATATACACCGTAAGGTGCAGTACTTATAAGAAGTGTGTTTAGGTCCTTTGCAACAATATAAACGACCCGGTCGACAAAGCTTTCAGTGCCATACCCTTTAAAGTCTCTGGGGTTTACAATTCCGCCGCTGTCCATAATCCTGGTCTCATTTGTGATCAAAAAGGTCTTTGGTGAATTCTTAAATTCCCAACTCATTCCATTTAATTCCGAAAAGGAATCTACTGAAAAATCTCTTCCTTCGTTAATTTCCTTGATTCTTGCCCTGTAAATCTGGAGTGTATTGGTTTCCAAGCCCTTATTAATCTGAATAATCCCGGCCTTATAGCTTCCATTATTATAATCCCGGTTGGCAACAACATAAGCCAGATCTTCCTTCGCCAGGCTGTTTCCCAGTACAAGCCTTCCCTCTTTCACAATGATAGTCCCAGGCCCATACTTAAAAACATTGGCTTCTTTGCTAATTGAAACTTCATCCGTTCCCAATGGTGCATTGGAAACTGTATCGTCGTAAACCACCTCTGTATCATCCGGGTTTCTAAAGGATATGAAAACCGCGCTCTCGCTGCCGCCATAGTCGTTCTCAACTGCAATATACGCTGTATGGTTCTTATATTGGTTTTTAGCAGTCTCCATATCCAGCTTCATGTTTCCCGAAAAAGCCACTGCCTGCGGCGATAGTTTGATATCCGAAATACCTTTCTTATCCACTTTCCTCCATTTTCCCCGGTCCAATACCTCCAGGTTTAATGCGACAATTTTGCCCGATGTATCGTCAATATAAGAAATCAGACCCTTGTAAATATTTGTAATGAAGTGTTCGTCTCCCTCAATCGCAATTTCCTTAACTTTCACAAATTTATTTGTAGACCAAAGCATCAGACGAACCCGGTCACCGTCCTTCAAGCTCGCGTAATCCGTCACTTTTTTATCCATAATGACCGAAATGCCCTCTTCAATATCCAGAACCTGTTGTGTTCCGTTGGTATATTCTATAACAAGGCTTTTGGGCTTTTTAGATATTACCCTACCATACTTTACCAGATAGTTTTCCACTGCACTGAGGGATATTACGTTTCCTTTATCGTCCAGTTTTAAGAAAACAGTATCCCCCACTTTAACATCATCGGGCTTGACACTTTTATGGTTTCTAAAGGCCTCCATATTGGATGGATTTACATAATTGTAGTTTCTCAAGTTTACCACAGGCTTCATATTGCCCGAACCGATGCCTGTACCGTTTTCGTTGTAAAGGGTTATGTAGCCCAACTTGGGATTATTATCTTCTACAATTCCCTTTACCACATTTGTTTCTCCCTTGGACTCACTGGGCTTAACACTCAAATCGATAATCTTGATCCCCACTACAATATCGTCCCGGATTGTAAGAATTGCATCAGAGTTCGGTTTAATGCTGCCGATATCGCTTTTTTTGCCATCTACCATAACATCTACATCATTACTATACCTGTAAGTCGTGTTGATTTTATCCCCGGACATATTAAAGGATGGGTTTGTGCCCATATCCGGATAATCCATTTTAAAGATATGATAGGCGTCCAAGAGCAAATTTCCGGTATCGATCCCATCAATCTGTGCTGCAATATATTTCGTATCATTGACACTGGACAATACTTTGGTAAATTTCACGGTTTTATCGGGTCCTGCAATATATTCAATCCGGTCCCCCTTACTTAGGAGACTGTTTTTTCCTACCTTTCCGTTTTTATAAACAACCAGCTCCATTCCCGGTACAGATTCCTTTTTGCCGCTTTGCTCGTTTTTATAGGGAACCGATGGATCGTCCATGGATACGGTTAGGATTTGATGAAGTTTTCCGTTACTATTTCTTACTTGAAAGGTCTTTTTCGTTACATTCTTCCCCTGGGACAAATCCCTGGAAAAAACAACATCTTCGATGGTACCCAGTTGTTTCTCATAATTTCTTAAAGGAAGAACAATGCTCCCTGCGTTTTTCACAATTTGGGCTGCCTGCTCCCTGGTAACCGGCTGGTTTGGGCGAAATGATCCTGTGCCGTCCCCATTCATGATATTATTCTGCAGCACAGCCTCAATATACGGGACTTTTAAAGGATCGGCATCTTTCCAGTCTTTATAGCTGTTAAATATCTCTTGCTGACCATAAACCGGCGGCAGGTTAAAAGCTTTTGCTAGCCAAAAGGCCATTTCCTGTCTTGTAGCCGGAGCAGCACGCTCAAATTTGGGTTGGGCTTCCTCCTCATCATCAGCCTCTTCTGTGTCTACTGCAAAAGCATCCGTTAAATCCTGCTGGGAGATTAGGCCTTCATTTCCAGCCAACTGCAAATACCCATCACTCCATATACTCAAAGAGTTTTTCTTTTTTTCCTCCAGCTTTCTTGCATTATCCAGTGCTTCCCCGGCTTTCTGCGCGTCCGCTTCCTTTCCGGCAATCCGGTATGCAATTGCGATGGCCTGTTCCTTTGAAACCGGGTTGGTCCTTCCAAACCGCTTATCTCCATATCCTTTCATGATATCCATGGCACTGGTTTCATAGATGGCTTCTTTGGACCATGCATTGGAGTTCTTTACATCCGAGTAGTCCATGTTATTTAAAATCACTGCCGCATTTCCAATCCCTGAGTATACGGCTTCCGGAACCTCATTGGATGCCGCATGTGAAGGAAGGCAGGTGCCGGTCATCGTGAACGTTAAAAAAAGAGCAATTAGCTTCCCCAATTTTGTTTTATACCTCATAAGCCGACCTCCCTGTACAATGCTTAGATTATGGTATCTGTTCAAACATCTTTGTATAATATATATTCGTTAAACGTATTAAGATTTTTTGGTACACAGCGAAGCTTTGAATAAGATTTACTAATAGAGACTATGGGTTGTTTTTGGCCAATACCTGTATAAAAAAATAATAGCCGCTTATATTTTATCGGCTATTATTGCTAATTTTTTTACGCTGCTTCTGCCTTTTTTAATTACGATTATGTTACAAAGGTAATATTAGCTTATGATCTTCGGATAATCCGAACCGGATTTGTTAAAATTCTTCACAATGATTAATATATCTGTCATGTTAATGGCTCCATCCTGATTGAAGTCCGCATCTGCACTGTACTTTCCTTCCCCTGCGCTGCTGTTGAAATATTTAATATGCTCTACAATATCCGCCATATTGATGGCATGATCCTGCAATCCGTTGATACTCATATCCCCTGCCCACAAGTCAATGGGAGATTCCTTGGTAGAAACCACAGCCTCACTGGCAGTATTTTGATTTAAGGAGAAATATCTTGTTAAATAATTTGCTTTTCTAACTGTAAAGCTGTAAGGCGGATATCCCGGCGGTAGACTTACCTTAAACCTTCCCTCCGAATCCGTTTTTGCAAACCACACAGCATCATGGATCCCATCTGTTACCCCAACTTCAAAACCGGATAATACCTTTTCGGAAGCTGCTGCATAATCAAAATCCGGAGCAAAATATCCAATAGCTTCCAACCGTGCCGGGGTCGGCGTCACTGTGGGGAATGGGGTGATTGTAGGTAAAGGGGTTGGGGAAATCTCTCCCCAGCAAATTATATCAACCAATGTACTTCCCTTTGATGGATAATCTGCGCTTAAGGGATATACCGTCATGCCTCCCAATCCTTTATTGTTGAAAGCATAATTCTTCTTTAGTAATATGGATGTCTCATCTTCATAGGAATAAAACTCCTTTAAGGATTCGCTGTAAAGGTAAGGCACTCCGCCCGAACGGTCATCCCGGTATTTTTTATAAGCAGGATTTGTCTCCATGTTTGCTTTGATAAAATAAAATGGGTTGCATCCCTTTTGCGCCATGCCGTCCCAAATACCCTTCGGACTTCCTGTCGCAGGCATGAAAAGTCCGGGCTGCGAAGGATTAACCCCTGACTCCACCCCGCTCCAGCCATATGAATAAAATTGAACTCCCAAATTAAGCTTGAAGGTAGGCACTCCTAACCTTCTATACTCATTGATTGCCCAGTCGATATTCAATTTCCCGTTGGATAGAGGCGTGCCTCCCCATTGAGGTTCATCCGGGTTGGCATAAAGTGGTGCACTATGCCCGGTCACGGAATTTCCCTTTACACTCTCGTGATACCCGTATGTAGATACATTGATAAAGTCCAGATAGGGATAAAATAAATCAGGTTCTTGTAGTGCTATAAAATTGTAATGTGCAGGTGCTTCTGCAGTTAAAACATACTGTTTGCTGTCTTTCAAACTCGCAGTATCAAGCTTCTCACGGACTTTTTGAAGAAGCAGTGTATAGTTATGCTTATCTTCAGGACCTGCAGAAATTTCAATACAATCTACCCCTGAACCACAGTCCACAGGTGTTCCTCCGTAGTCTTTCGGAACACAAGGGTACTCCCAGTCGAGATTCACTCCGTCAAAACCATATTTCCGTATAAACTCTACACAACTGTCTGCAAAAACATTTCTGCTTTCCTCGGTTAGAGCAGCATTATGAAATCCATTGTATTGTATGGATTGTCCGACTGTAATTAAAACTTTTACATAGGGATTTTGCGCTTTAAGCTTTTTAAATTGTCCAAATGTCCCCTTAAAGGGAGAATCCCAAGCCTCTCCAAAAGAAATTCCTGTCGCAGCCCAATCATCAAAAATTGAGGCCCTTCCGTTTTTAATTACTGCAAAATCATAATTGATATGGGTAAGCTTTTTCCACGGAATATCCGCCGGAGCATAGTTGTTATGCGCTGTATAGACACTCCATTCAAGAAAGGTACCTACTATACTTCGGGGGACTCGTCCTTCATCATTCCTGCCCTGCGATGCCTGAACTGTCCATATTGTACTGTTTACCATTGCCAAAAGCATAATAAAAACAATGATTTTCTTAATCATTTTTGATTTCATTTATGTCCCTCCATTCTAAACATGTGCTTTCTAAATTTTTCTAAGCTACAAAGCATCTTCAAATTCTGCCCGACTTCCTCTCTATATCTTATGCCCTTACCGATTCAACCCTGCAGCAAAAATCATTCTATTGTATCAACTTACTTAAAAGAAGTACAAGCCCTCCTTTACAATAAATTACAGTTGATTTAAGATTCACCTTTCATTTTATAATAGCAATACACTGTTTTATATTGTTTGATTTGGCATTTACTTTACAATATTGGCTAAAATTGCATATTTCTTGGTACCTGTGAGTACTTTTAAGGCGGGAGCCCTCATCTAAAACCGGATAGAAAAAAGTCAGCAGGTATTTTTCTTACCCTGCTGACTTTTTTTAACTTTTTTCTAGTATTTCGAGTTCTTAAAAAACATTTCTGTTTGCAGATACCCATTTAAATGTACAATATTCTCATAGGCAATTTGACTTATCCTATGTTCTATTGAACAGTGAATGGGGGATAACTTTCGCTTGTTGTATTGAAGTGGTTTACAATGACCAATATATCTTGCATATTGATGGCATTATCTTTGTCCAGATCAGCGCTTTCATTATACTTACCGTCCCCTAATGCAGTGTTATAAAATTCCACAACCGCCATAAGGTCGGACATATTGATCGCTCCATCCTTGGTACTGCTTCCTTCCATATCACCCACCCATATTTCAATCGGTGTTTTAATTTGCATAAAGCCAACCCTTGTTTCGTAAGGGTTTTTTGGCATATTGGGTGTAATAATCGTTCTTTTTAAATAGTTGGGCTTAGATACTTCAATCTTGCTGATACCACCCCGGAGATACAACGTAAACTGACCTTTTTCATTGGTATATGCCGTTTGTACATCCGTCCCGGGTAACTTATTGGTTCCATAATCTATGGTATAATCACCTCTGATTTTCACTTCAAATCCGGACAACACTTTTGATGCGCTTTGCTCTGCATAGAGATGATCCGGCTTGATAAATCCGGTTACACAAATGGGCAAAGGAAAATCCATCTCTAATCCTTTATAAATCTGCTGGGTTAAAGTGCTCCCCTTACTGGGGTAGTCTGCACTTAACTCCCAGATATTTGCGCCCCCCAGCGAATTCTGGCGTATATAATTTAGTTTGGCACCGATAGATGTCTCATCTTCATATGTATATAACTGTTTTAAGGATTCACTATAAAGGTAGGCGGCATTGGACTCTATATCCCAACACCTGCTAAAGGCAGGGTTTGTCCCTATGTTTGCCTTTGTATGGTAATAGGGGTTCAATCCGGCTGCATATCCACCATCCCATATACCGGGGGCGCCTCCCGAAGTAGGCATAAAAAGTCCGCGATTTTGTCCGGTTCCAGCCTCAACTCCAGACCAACCTCTCGACACCAAGGAAATACCCATTACAATTTTTGTTGCCGGTATGCCAAGCTGCCTGTATTCATTTACAGCCCAGTGTATATTCATTTTCTCTTTTGCCGCAGAATCTGTCTTGTCCCAGTCCGGTTCATTTGAATTCTTAAAAAGCGGGGCATGATGGCCCGCATTTCTTATAATATTATCGATCGAATACTGATTTGAATGCCCGTACAAGTTGTCCCAGTGGCCATGCATGTCAAATGCGTCCAAATTTACGTAGTCTAAATACTGCTGATAAAGGCCTGCTTCCTGGTAAGGTGTCGCATAGTATAAGACCGGGATATGGGCAGACAATAGATATTTTTTTCCGTCTACAGCCGCTGCCGCATCCAGTTTCCCCCTTATCTTCTGAAGAAGCAGGGTGAAATTGTGTCTGTCTTCCGGTCCTGCAGGGTTTCCAGTGTCATTTGCACAGCTAATTTTGTCCGGTTCTCTGAAAACACCGGGATACTGCCAGTCAATGTCCACCCCATCAAAGGAATATTTTCTTATAAAATCCACACAGCTGTCTGCAAAGGTAGTCCTCCCCAATTCTGTTGCAGAAATGGCATGAAAATCCCCGGACGCTGTCAATCCACCTACAGAAATGAGAACCGGTACATTGGGATGCTGGCTTTTCAATTTCCTGATTTGTCCATAGGTCCCCGTATACGGGGAATCCAAGGATTCTCCAAAGGCTATCCCCGTCGCAGCCCATTCATCAAATATTGCAATCTTTCCAAAAGATGTTTTGGCATAAGCATAGTTTAGGTGGGTAATCTTATCCCAAGGTATATCGGATGGTTTATATTGATTGTGTGCCGCATAAACACTCCACTCTGTAAAAGTACCTACAACCTTTTTGGGACCAGCACCTGCTGCATTTGAAACATTGAAACACGAAATGCTCGTAAGAATAAACACCCATGCCATCGTAACGGCAATTCTCTTTAAAATTTTCTTCTTCACTTAACTTCCCTCCTAAAATAAACTTATTTTTCATCTCTCTTTCCTACAAATCTCTCTGGATTTCTAACTTCTACTAAAACACCCTGGAGAAAAACCTTTTTACCCATACCTGTATTCCTACAAATTTACATTTAAATTCTGCCTTTTCATTTTATATTTTACATATTTTACATAGTTTTTTTCTATTGTTATTTTTGGTATTTATTCTACAATATTGCACAATTCTATAACCGCTTTTAATCCTAAGTTCAACTAAAAAAGACATTGGAGCATAAAAGCACCCCAATGTCCCTTATAAATATCCCTAGCTTAATTTCAACTATTTGTAATTTAAAACAATCACCCGGTTGTTTTGAAGCAGCCCTTCTTCGATTTCTATAACTCCGGTTTTACTAGAGACAACTTTTATATTTCGTTCTTCCTTTTATTCTTTATTATCTTCTTCCAATTTTTCCATTCTTTCAGGTGCCGAAATGCTTAAAAGGTCCAGCACATTTTTTATAACGATTCTGGTGCTGTCTACAATGAGCAGCCGTGCTTTCAGCACACTTTCTTCAGAGCCTCTCACCCTGCATGCGTTATAAAAACTGTGGAAAAGCCCGGCAACATCCAGTACATACCGGGTAAGTCTGCTTGGTTCAAGGGACTGGGCCGCAAGCCTTATTTCCTCCGGATATTCAGAAAGCCGCTTGATAAGTTCCAGTTCCTCCTTTTTGTTGAGCACTGAAAGATCCACTTTATCTACTTCCGGAACGTACGCTCCATCCGACTCCAAAACCTTCAGCATACTGCAAATTCTGGCATGGGCATACTGGACGTAGAAAACAGGATTGTCATTGGACTGCTGCACCGCCAAATCCAGATCAAAATCCAGATGGCTTCCCGATGCCTTTGTGTTGAAGAAAAACCTTGCAGCGTCCCGTCCTACTTCTTCTAAAAGATCGGTAAGGGAAATGGTCCTTCCGGTTCTTTTGGACATCCTGGCAATCTCACCGTTCCGGTATAGGCGCACCAACTGGAATATTACAATATCCAGCTTGTCCGGATCAATCCCCATGGCACTCACTGCACTTTTCATCCTTGCCGCATGGCCGTGATGGTCCGCTCCAAGAAGGTTTATCACCCGATCAAATTTGCGGCTCAAAAATTTATTTCTATGATACGCGATATCCGAAGCAAAATATGTAGGCAAGCCATTGTTCCTTACAATAACTTCATCCTTCTCTGCACCAAATTCCGAAGCCTTAAACCATACTGCACCTTCCTTTTCAAGGGTATAACCCTTGTCTTTAAGGATGGATATTACTTCATCAATCTCTCCACTGTCATATAAAGACTGTTCTGAAAACCACACATCATATTTTATACCATAGCTTTGGAGCCCATTTTTAATTCTTTCCAGGTTTCTTGGAAGGGCAAACTCAACCAAAGCATTCCTTCTTTCCACCGGTTCTGCGTTTAAGAGCTTGTCCCCATAAATTTCAATATAGTCCTTCATGTGGTCCTTAATATCCTCTCCATGATAACCGTCCTCAGGGAATTCTACCGCGTCTTCTCCTTTTAAAAACTGCAAATACCTTGCTTCCAGGGAAATCCCGAACTTTTCTATCTGGTTTCCCGCATCATTGATATAAAACTCACGGGTTACGTCATATCCCGCCGCTTCCAGGACACTCGCGATACAATCCCCCAGTGCGCCGCCTCTCGCATTCCCCATGTGAAGAGGCCCGGTAGGATTTGCACTCACAAATTCCACCATAACCTTTTGCCCTTTTCCAAGGTCTATTTTTCCAAAATCATTTTTTTTCTTTTGTATGATTTTAAGACTATCATACAGCCAGTCATTTTTTAAATGAAAGTTTATAAATCCGGGCCCTGCACACTCCACCTTTTCGATATAGGTTCCTTTTAAGCTAAGATTCTTTATGATAATTTCCGCGACCTGCCTGGGCGCTTTTTTAGCCTGCTTTGTAATTTGCATCGCCGTATTGGTTGAGAAATCCCCATGCCCCTTTTCCCTCGGTATTTCCACCGCAACATCCTGAATTTCAACCTCCGGAAGCTCGGCATTTTGTACTGCTTTTTGAATGGATTCCATTACGCTTTTTTTAATTTCCTGTCTCAAGTTTTCGATCATGTTTGACATCTAACTGTCCTGCCTCCCTAATTAACATATAAAAATCATTTTCTCCAGTTTTATTATTATCTACTTCCAGTTCATAGTCAACCCGTACTTCGCCGCCTCTTTCATTAATATCGATATTGACTTCATTCGCAAGGATACCGACAGTAAATGCGCCATAGGTTGTATCATAATAGGAAACATGCTTTTTTCCGCTTTCAAATATAAACTGCGTGTTTACCGATCCGAACCGTGTTAAAGTGACGATCCCGTTTAACAGCTTCAGCGTTGTGGTTGTCCCTTCCATACCTGTAACTTCACTTTCCTTATAGGTTACATAGTATGCCTCTCCCTTTTTATAATACTTACCTTCCGTAACAAGTTCAAGCTTATTGACCTCTTTACTGTCTGCAGTTTGAGTCCCCTTCACCGAAATAATCACATTCTTGTTCATGGCAGCACACCTCCTGTTTTCGATGGGTTTAAAGTAAAAACCATTTTTCACTTTGAGTTACTGGCATTATCCTGTTTCAACTGCAAGCCTACCTTAGGTATGACGGTAAACTCCCTATTAGAAACGTAAAACCTATATCCCAGACTCCGGTACTGCACCGCTTCTTTGTACACAATAGACAACCCAGTTTAAATTAAGCCGGTTCCTATTAGGAATACCCTATTGTTGAAAGCACTTGGATTATCTTTATACAGTTTAAGGCCTCTTACACTATAAATCAATATCTTTCAATGTCCACTTTTTCTACAGAATATATTTTTTCACCTAAAAACGCACTGCCAAGGGACTCGAACTTCTCAACACTGTCACTGGTATAATACCTGTATACAGGTTTAACATTTTCATCTCTCTTCATACAGTTGCTTTCGGTGATTTCGTTAACCAGCTTCGCCACTTCAAAAGCTGAATTGACAAGCTTAACTTCATCCCCCATCACTTTTGAAATGGTTTTTTCCAATATTGGATAATGGGTGCACCCCAACACCAAAGTGTCTATTCCCTCTTCCTTTAAAGGAATGAGGTATTCCTGAGCTACCCGCTCTGCTATGTCGTTTTCCCACCATCCCTCCTCCGCTAAGGGAACAAAAAGAGGGCATGCCCTTTGGTAAATTTGAATGGTACTATCCAACTTGTGGATCGCCTTTTCATATACCCCGCTTCCTACGGTAGCAACCGTCCCGATTACACCGACTTTTTTGTTCCTGGTTTCCTTTACTGCCGCCAAAGCGCCCGGCCGGACAACTTCAACGATGGGAAAATCGAATGCCTGGGTAACAGCCTCATAACTACAGGCACTTGCCGTATTACAGGCAATGACCATCATTTTTATATCTTGGTTTAGTAAAAACCGCACATCCTGAAAGGTAAATTTCGTCACGGTTTCCTTGGACTTTGTCCCATAGGGAGCTCTTCCGTTATCCCCAAAATATACAAGGCTTTCGCCCGGAAAAAGTTCCATCATCTTCTTTAATACGGTAAGACCGCCAAGGCCCGAATCAAAAACACCAATAGGTCTATTATCCATATGTTTATTATATCCCCCAGTATTGTTAAAATAAACTTATAAAAGCATCCGAGTTAATGAATTGAGGCGGCAGAACCCTACGCTAAGAACTGCCGCCTTTTTTGTTATTCCATGTTTCTCTTATTATCCTCATACCTCTCTATTGCAAGGTCAATAAGCCGTTCAATCAATTCCTGGTATGGAATTCCGGAAGCCTCCCAAAGCTTTGGGTACATGCTGATACTGGTAAATCCGGGAAGGGTATTGATTTCATTGATATATACTTTACCCGTTTCCTTATGCACAAAAAAGTCTACCCGGGAAAGTCCGGCACAGTCCAGTGCCTTATAAGCTTTTACAGCGTATTCCCTTACTTCCTCTACCGTATCTTTGGGCAAATCTGCAGGAATCTTTATTTGTGAATTATTATCGATATATTTTGCTTGATAATCATAAAATTCGTTGCATGGAATAACTTCTCCCACCGTTGACGCAATGGGGTCTTCATTCCCTAAAACAGCACATTCCACTTCCCTGCCGTTGATAAATTCCTCTACCAGAATTCTCCTGTCATGTTTTGCAGCCAATTCAAAGGCAGCAATGAGTTCCTCTCTGTTATGCGCTTTGCTTACCCCTACCGAGGAGCCCGCATTAGAGGGTTTGATAAAACAAGGATAGGTTAATTCTTTTTCAACCTGGCTGATCACCTGTTCCTTACTTTGCTGAAATTGCTTTTTGTTAAAGGTCAGGTATTTTCCCTGGGGAATTCCGGCTTTTTCAAAAATAATTTTTGCATAGGCCTTATCCATGCCAAGGGCTGACCCCAAAACACCCGAACCTACATAAGGAATCCCTGCCAATTCAAAAAGTCCCTGAATCGTGCCATCTTCACCGTTACAGCCGTGAAGAACCGGAAAAACCACATCAATCCCACCATCTTCAGGCATAGAGGTTTTCAAAATCAAGCTTACGGAATTTTCTCCGCTGGACGCCAGAACCTGGCTTTTTGCAAGATACTTTTGCTTTGCGTAAGCTTCCCATTCACCGGAACCAAGAAGTTCGACAGGCCCATCATAAGGAAGCCATCTTCCCTCTTTTGTAATGCCGATCATGGCTACATCAAATTTATTTCTATCGATATTTCTTATTACAGATTCCGCGGACACCCTGGACACTTCGTGTTCGGAGGATTGGCCGCCGAAAATTACGGCAACCCTTCTCTTATCAGCCACTCAAATCTCCCCTTTATTTTAGAATATAAACTAAATTTATTTCTGATGAACCTTATGGCCTGTAACGAATTTGGAGGGTAACAGACCACAACACCAAGGCGATAGATCCATAACGCATGGAAAGAACTTAAAAATAGATGCGCTACAAACTATCAGTATAATATTGTATTTGCTGCGACTTAAATATATACCTTTAATTCTACTATTTAAGTACTGCAACTTCAAGTTTTTTAGGGAAATGGGCGGGTGTAAAATATGTGAAGAATATTTTTATAGAAAACGAACTGTAAAAGTAGAATTTAGATTTCTGACACCTAAGTAAACCAGGTATTTCATCTCTCGAATTTTACTATGTTTACAATTCGGTATCTATAGATGATGCAAAAAACATTTTACATTTGTCTATCGCAATCATCGTTAAAATCGTTCGCTGAATGCTCTGCCAAATGTAAAGTTTTTAATGCAATCTATATATATTAAAATAGCAAAGCTTTTAAAATTATTTTTGAATGCTATAATATATACATTGGTAAATTTTCTTTAAGGAGGTAGGTCAAATGCCGTTCTACGATTTAAGATGCAATACTTGCCAGGAAGAGTTTAATATAATGGCAAAAATGAGTGACCGGGAACAAAAGAAGATCAAATGTCCGAAATGCGGTAACAACGACTTAAGTGCAATTTTTAAAACTGTAAATATTACATCCTCCAGAAAATCCGGTGAAGCCGACTGTCCGAATATTCACAAATGCGGCGGCGGCTGTCATCACGGATAATTTCACACTGTGATCTCCAGGGAACAGAAGCTTTCATCCCTGGAGATACTTAAAATTATGACTCTACTTTAAAAATTTGAGCATTTTGAGTCCCATTTTTTCGTCCGGAACTTTTTCCACCTCAATGCCTGTAATCTCCATAATAATCAGTTCTACAACAATATAGACTTCCCCATTCTTTCTAATACACCCTATCAGTGTCTCTTCCCCTCTTCCTACCCCTATGTGGATATGAAGAGCAGGGTCGGTTCCGTCCTTAAAGAGGGTCCCAATTCCTACGATCTCCCGCCCATCCTGAAATTCCGTCCAAGATGGGTCGGGTGGCAAAACCGCCTCTTTCGGTCCCACAACCAGGGAAGCTTCCTTCATCGCACCAAGCATAAATAAAGTGGCTGCTTCTATATTTTCCTTTTGAGCTATTTCCTTGATACTTTCCAAAAGGTCATCTCCATGTTCTACCTTTACAATAAAAACTCTTCCTATGTTTCCCTTTCTGTACTGCATGTTTTTCCTCCCACAAAATTTTTTTCCAAAGCTATCTGTAAATTTCTACAACCTGAAATCCGTTTTCTCTAGCCTCATCTTTTTTAAAAAAATTATCCAGATGCATGCAAAATACCTTTTTCCGCAAGTGCGGCTTTACAATCTCCTTCAACCTTCTTAGGGATAAGTGCAGGTTTCCCTCATAATCCAAACCACAGGTATCCTGGTAAACGACCTCAATTTCTCCATTCTCCAGGCGTTCCAAGATGCTTTCACTGATTTGGTTTGAGTCTCCGCTATAGTATATGGATCTCCCCCCGGACTTCAGTATGATTGCATAGGAGGGAATCAAGTCAGTGTGTGACGTAGCTACAAACTCTATTTCCATTTCACCGATGGACGGATCTTTTAGCAAAAAGGATTTTTTACTTTCCACTTGATACATTTCATTCCCGACGCCCATGATTTGAAGCAGTTTCATTAAAATGTCCCCGTTGGGGAAGAATACGGTAGGCTTTTGTCCCAACGCATAGTAGGAATAAAACAAAAGTTCCCCCAAGCTCCCCACATGATCCGGGTGTGTATGGGTTATAAGTATATAAACATTTTGCACTTTCTCCAGAAGGTTCAGCTCCATAAGTCTTCCAAATACCGATCCGCCGCAGTCAAGAATCAAGATGCTGTCCTTTTCCTTTATAAAAGCACTGTTGTTACCCAGTGCAGTATTAAAAGCACTTCCAATACCAATAAAATTGAGCATGCCATAACCTCCACGATATCTATGGTCAACAAAATTACTATCTCCTATTCACTTGTATTAAAAGGTTTATTGCCATTCCTCAAAAACACCGGTCGCAGTAATTCGCTTTATGGGATACTAGTGCTTTTTAACACAACAAATTTTAAGTTTAAAAGTGTTAAAAATGCACTTCATCTGTTTGTGCCGCGCATACCCTAGAAAAGAATTACGTTACGAGGGACCAGTAAATCCAATGAAAGTAAGTATCAAGAAAATGACCGCACAAAAATAGGCGTTAACAAGGCCGGATTTTCTTTATTTGACAAGATATATGTAATACTTGCTCGCATTCAATGCAGTTAATTTAACTCGTTGTGCTACCTAGGTTTATTAGGTGAAAAGAACGTAAGCGTAGAGACTTTACAGCATGTTAATCCGAGCGAGGAAATTAGAATCCACTGTTTGAAGCGAAGCGAGTTTGGATTTGCCCGAGCTGAATTTACATGCTCTTAAGGATCGGAGCATCATAGTTCTTGGAACCTAATAAATCTAGCACAACAGATTAATTTATAAACAAACTGTCTCAAAACATACCTTTTTAGGATGGTTCATAGACCTTTTAATTAAAAATCGGTATTATTTCCGCTTATACAGAATACAATACAGGCAGCTCTTCAAACAATATCATTTCTTCCTTTGAAATATTCTACATCTACTTAAAAAATCCTCTCTGATTAACGAAAAAACATTTCATCCGAAAAGGTCCTAAAAACATAATCAGCTGTTGAACCTTTGGTCAACAGCCCGATTAATCAATGTCTTTATTAATTATTCCAATATTTCAAGGGTTTCTTCGGTATCTATATCCAAGCCTTCAGTGCTTGCTGCCTCTTCATCCTCCAAATCACTCAGACTTGTCGGTTTAGCAGTTGCCTTTCCTGCACCATCCTTTGAATCCGAGGGTTCTTTACTCTTATCTTCAGCACTCTTTTCCTGGTCTTTTTCTTTCGAGTCTTTTTCTTTCGAGTCTTTTTCTTTTGATTCTTTTTCTTTCGATTCTTTTTCCACTTCACTTGCAGTAGTTACCTCTTTGCTAATCAAGGAAGCACTTCTTGGGAACGGGGTATCAAACTGGAAGTTCCCTTTATATTCCTTCTGCGTCTTCCCATTGATCAGGAATTTCACTTTATGAATCTCTTTTAGTTCTGTCAGTGAATTTGCTACTGAGTAAATGGTTAGCTGTTCCATATTCTTTCCGCCGGGGTGCTTTTCTAAAAAGTCTTTAGAGAAATCAACCGTAGCAATACCTGCTTTTATATTGATGGGTGAACGAAGCTTCGTCCCTTCAGGAATTGTCGGCTTGAACCCGGTATTCCCGCTTGGTCCTTTGATTAATTCATTTACAACAATCGATGCAAGATTATTCACACTCTTTTTGGCTTCACTGAGTGGTACATACCTGACTTCCAGTTTTAATTTTGTATTGTCGTCATTTGCAAAGTACAGGTGAATCGGCACTTTATCGGAGATTTTGCTTGCATCTTCCTCCCCCATTGCAATGCTGCTAACAGGAGCTGCTTCATCATCCTCTCCCCCACCTATCTTTTGGAATAAACTACAGCCGGATAACACCGCAGTCACCAGACATACTGTAATAAGAATACTTAAAAGCTTCTTCATCTACCGCCACCTCGTATAAAATTTATTATACGATATTTTTATGCGGACAGTGTTCTCAGTATTCTAGGTATCAAAAAATTTTGTCCAAGAATAGGTAAATACTCAATATGCATCCTGTCCTAGATTCATCCCCGCAGAAAAGCCGGATAAAATCTGTTCTGTCGCACTGGTACCCAGTCTTAGGCATCCGGCATCGATAAATGCCGCCGCTTGGTCAAAGTTTTTGATCCCGCCGGAGGCTTTTACCTTCACTTTATCGCTCACGGATTTTCTCATGAGTAATACATCCTCCAAGGTTGCTCCGCCCCCGTTAAAGCCGGTGGATGTCTTTACATAATCCGCTCCTGCCTCCTCAGCCAATTTACAAGCTGTAACCTTCATCTCATCACTTAGAAGAGAAGTTTCAATAATTACCTTTAGAAGTGCACCCTTTTCATGGGCTATATCCACCACTTCTTTTATATCCTGCCTTACGTAATCAAAATCCCCGGATAAAAGCTTTCCGATGTTGATGACCATATCCAGTTCCTCTGCACCGTTTTGGATGGATTCCCGGGCTTCTGCCGCTTTACAGAAGGTAGTAGCCGATCCATGGGGAAATCCGATGACAGTGCTGACTTTGACCCCCGTACCTTTTAGACATTCACCTGCCAAAGTCACATGGCTGGGCTTTACACATACGGACGCCACTTTATACCTGGCTGCTATCTCACACTCTCTTTTTAAATCTTTATCACTTGCCTCCGGCTTCAGCACAGCATGATCGATCATGGATGCAATCGTTTTCTTTTCCATTTTTTTGACCCCCTACAATATTTTAACTCAAAATATCCAATAAACCAAACTACAAACTTTATAACACATGTCCTATAAAATTTCTACAGGCTAGAGAGCCCTTTGCCGGCTATTATCATTTCCCTTCAATATTATATAAGAAAAGGGATTGTTATTTTACCCACTCCAGACTTGTCCAATTATTTTCACGCTTTATTTCAAAAACTGTTTCTTCGGGTAAAAAGAATTCTCTATTTCCATTTTTGAGTTTTTCTATGCTATTTACAAAATCACCCTTATCCCTTGGAAAATTAATATAGGCAACAACCTTTTTATTCAATGTGAAAACAAGCAGATTGATGCCATCGCTGGTTTCTATCGTCGTCTTTATGGACTTATTCCACGTATATTCCTTCTTGCTGGCTTTTTCAGGATTTGAATAGGGAAAATATATGTATAATGTGTCCCAATCAAAATCGCAGATATCTTTCATATTTATTCTTTCCCCAGGCTTTTTTGATTCTATTAATTGAGCCAATTTCCTTGAGAATTCCGGATTTTCAGAAATATCATTTGTTGAGTAGGATGTATTTTTTATTATAAATATACTTGTCATTGCCAAAGCAATAAGAAATAGGGATATAAAAATCATAGTTTTTTTCATATCAGCTGACCTTCCTCATCGTGGTTGAAATCCTCTTTCATATCTCTGGGCAGCCTATACCCTAAATCTATAACCCGCCCCCCATACGGTTTCAATATACTGGGGATTTGACGGGTCTGATTCTATTTTTTCCCGTACCCTTGCAATATGAACCGTCACGGTAGAAGCATCCCCCAATGCATCCAAGCCCCAGATCCTTTCGAACAATTCCTCTCTTCCAAAAACCCTGTTGGGATTCTGAATTAAAAATAATAAAAGTTCAAATTCCTTCTGGGCTAAGTTCACTTCCTTACCGTTTACAAATACCCGTCTTGAATTCTTTTGCACTTCCAAGCCGCGCACAGTTAGCACCACGCTTTTATCTCCATTAGCGTATTTGCTTTTCAGCCTTTCATACTTCGCCAAATGGGCATTTACCCTTGCCACAAGCTCTGCCGGGCTAAAGGGTTTTGTAATATAATCATCCGCCCCAAGTCCAAACCCCCGGATCTTGTCGATCTCCTCTTTCTTTGCGGATACCAGAAGTACGGGGATATCCTTTGTATTCCGGATGCGCCTTAGAATTTCCAGCCCGTCCATTCCTGGCAGCATAATATCCAAAATCAGAAGATCAAAATCTCCATCCTCAATCAGCTTAAGTCCTTTCAATCCGTCACCGCAAATCTCAACAGAAAACCCGCTCATTTCAAGATAATCCTTTTGCAGTTCGGCGATACTGTCATCGTCCTCAATAATCAAAACTTTTTTCATAGCCAAGTCTACCTCCAAAGTAAGAAGTCATTTCTACAATTTTTTCAGTGAAATCATAATACTGGTTCCTTCATTCTCCCGGCTTTTAGCCCAAATCCTGCCTTCATGCCCCTCTATAATCTGTTTGGCGATTGCAAGTCCAAGTCCGCTCCCGCTCACCTTGCTCCGGGCAGCATCTTCCCTGTAAAACCTGTCAAAAATATGCGGTAAGGCGGCCTTTGTAATTCCTCTCCCATTATCCTGTATCTCAATAATGACCTTGGAAACTGCCTCTCTAAGAATGATATTGATTTCTCCCGTTTCCTTGTTCATGTATTTTCTCGCATTGTCAATAATATTAATGACCACTCTTCTGACCCGGTCCCTGTCCACCATCACATAGGAACTTTCTTTTAACTCATTGCGGATACCAATTTTAATATTTACTTTTTCCAATTCAGGCTCCATTTCTGTTACACAATCCTTAAAATAACTTAATATTTCTGTTTTTTCGAAATGGAAAGGAATCTGGTTTAAGTCCAGCTTTGAATAAAGAAGTAAATCGTCGATCATAGCATCTACCTGTATGGCTTTAGAGTAAATGGTTTTTAAATATTTTTCGGTCTTTTCCGGGGTATTGGCTACTCCCTCCATGATTCCCTCGATATACCCCTTTATTGAGGTAATGGGAGTTTTTAAATCATGCGAAATGCTGGATACCAGCATTTTTCTATTGTCATCATACTTCATTTGGGTATGCACCGACTCCTTCAACTTGAGCCGCATGTTTTCAAAGGAAAGACATAAATCCCTGATTTCACCTTCCCCTTCCTCAATCACTTCGTAATCAAGATTTCCGTTGCTTATTTCACCAGCCGCCCCCTGCAGCCTTTCCAATGGCTTTGCAATGCTTTTGGATAAAATAAACGAAAGCACTACATTGGCTGCTATAAATGAAACAATAAATACGGCCACTACAAAGAAAATGAATGCCTCGGAAGTAGTTCCTTCCTTTCCGACGGGCGCAAGTATAACAGCTCCCGCCCTCACTTTATCCTGTAAGGAAGCCGTATAGACCTTGACAATATAAGTTCTTCTATCAATCTCTACCGTATTATCATCGAAATTTGTCTTTTCCGTTTCCAGGCACTTTTCCAAATCTATTTTACTCATTTTGAGGGTAGAGGACAGGATTTCAGATTTTTTAAATATTACAATTTCTGCATCGATGGATGAAAACCTTGCTTTTAGATACTGGGCAAATTCTTTTTCAAAAAGGATTTCCGGATTCTTCCGAAGGACATCCTCCCCGTCCCTAAAAAGCTCATATCTCGTTTCTGCATGCTTTTTATAGCCATTATAGCTAATGGGGGTATCGAAAAAACGCATGGAAATGTAAATAAACGCAAAAGATGCCGCAAGGGTTATCAAAATGGGAATGACAACAATTGCAGCATTTGAAATAATTAAACGTCTTTGTAGACTCATGGTCCCACCTTTTAGAGATCTTTTTTATCAAACAGGTAAAAACCTGCTGTAAAAAACATTATAGCACATCCGGCCATAATAAAAAATTGCCTTATTATTGTCATTACAGGAAAGGGTTCGATCATCCACTTGTTAAACCAGCCCAGGTAGCTTGTTACAAACAAACTTGAGTAGGTGCTGTATACAAAGGAAAGAACATAAAAGGCAATAAACAAAACAATGGCAAGGAAAAATACAGCAGCCCCGCTTCTAAAGATATTTGAAAAAAACACTATCATCAATGCAAAAGTTAAGATCGGCACCAAAGTTACCAGGTACGATACAACGACCTTTAGGATCTCTATGATTGATATGGAAGTTGATCCTGAATTAAAAATCAAACCTGTTATTAAAGATAAAACCATTACGATTAAAAGATTTGCCAATACAAAGGATGCAATCGCCGTAACTTTGGCCGAAAATAACTTCAGCCTGGTAACAGGGCGGGTTAGGGAGATCTTCATGGTGTTCTGGGAAAATTCCCCTGCAAAAACATCGATGGCAACCAGTGTTGTAAATAACGGCAGTATGGTATTCACAAAACCTGACAGCACCATTCTTGGGAATTGATACATATTGGCAATCTGTATTTTAAATCCGCTTTTCCCTCCCAGTACAATGAGCTCTCCCAATACAATCACCACAAGAGAAATAATGAGGACTACAATCGCCTTTTTTCTCTTAAGCATTTTCTCTATTTCATTTATGTAAGCTGCCTTATAACTTTCCATTTCTGTCTACCTCACTTATAAAATAGTTTTCAAGTGAATCATAATTGGCCAGGATATTTTCGGTAGTATCCACACTTAGTATTTTACCGTTAAATACAATTCCGATCCGGTTGCAGGTTAGCTCCACATCATGAATTAAATGGCTGGAAATAAAAAATGTTGTCTTTTCGGTTTCAGCCATTCTCTTGATCAGATTTCTCATATCGATCATTCCTTCAACATCCAGACCGTTTAAAGGCTCATCAAGAATCACCAGTTCAGGTTTTGAAAGAATCGCCGCTGCAATTCCGAGCCGCTGTTTCATCCCTAGTGAGAAGTTTCTTGCTCTCTCATTTTTATATTTAAAAATGCCTGTAATTTCAAGCACCTCGTCAATTCTTTTATTATCCACATTTTTATAATACCTTGCAAACTGTTTTAGGTTTTCGTATGCAGTCATATATGAAAAGGATTCGGCAGTTTCTATAATTGAACCTACTTTCTCCATTGCCTTTTCAAATTCGGTTTCTATACTATGGCCAAATATCTTGATATCCCCGCTATCGGCTTTCATTAGACCTACCATGATCTTCATTGCGGTGGTCTTGCCCGCCCCATTCGGGCCCAAAAATCCAAAAATATCTCCCCTGAAGATATCCAAATTAATATCTCTAATTCCCCTGCCATTCTTATATACCTTATTTAGTCCAATAATTTCAATCACTTTTTCCATTCAAATTCCCCCAAAATTTGGTCTTCTGATTAGCAAGATTCAAGTATATCAATATGAGAGTTACCGGGTCTCCCTGGTAACTCTCATATTTCACTGATTAGTTTTCAAAAACTCTGTTGAATTCACTTTTGAAAGGTCCCTTGAATGAACCATACATCATAATATTCCCCGATGAGGAGTCAAAATGAATACCATTTTTCCCTTCAAATTTTTCCTCTGTATCAGTTGGAGCATTAAACTCAGCACGGTATGGATCCATAATTTCGGCGTCAAATTTGAATTCATTCATTTTATTTTCGTAATTTTCATATCCTTGTTTGTATTGTTCATAGTAACGGCCGGTTACATGCTTGTCATCAATACCAACAATTTCTACAAATCTTTCACCGATTTTAATAAACTTTTCGTCTTTTTGAATGACAATATCATTTTTATACTTACCGATGAATTTCTTTGATATTACTTTCTCTTCCATACCTCTGTCGGTACTCTTTTCTACTTTTTTACCGGTAAGGTCAGGCTTTGTTACAGTCGTTGCGTTAATATCCATTACTTTTCCGAGTATCTCCAACTCTAACTCATGGAGGTTTCCGTCCTTATCCTTACCGGATAAGATTCCCGAAGCCAGCATACTCTCTATAATACCATCTTTATTGACATCCGCTTTTCCTTTAACCTTCTTCACAAAAATCCCGTCAGTAATCTGGGGAAATTTGATTGGATCATTTGCACCTACATGAAGGCGTGCCTGATCATGAATAGCCTGTTTAAAGATAAAAGAGGAAACCGCGTTAACCAAAACCGGAATCTGGGCTTCGTTTAAGGATCCTGTAAGTTCCTTGCTTCCGTCTTCTTTCTCATTGACAATGACATAATCTTTCAAATTGCCTACCACAGCATCAAATATTTTTTCTACATCTCCTGCTACATCTTCCCTGAAGGGGTTTTTAAAATCACGCACATAATTTTTGTTTGTAAACTCGGTCACATAATAGGTATCATTTTGTTGGTTATAGTAAATACTGTTTTTACTATCCCTATAGTTATAGCCGCTTTCCTTTTTTCCATCGGCATATTCGGTAGTAGTAATATCCTCTACTTTCTCACTTGCCCTGTCAAACTTAGTGGTTGTACTTGTGGTTACCAGCACATTACCGTTATCCTTAAGGGTTATGGTACCGTCAAGGGTATAGTTTTGAAGCTTTTCCGTACAGTTTTCCGCAGTAGTCTTAATCGCATCCTTTAACTGGTCATATCCTGTTTTGGATGTGATATCGGCGAAAGCGGTGGTAACAAACATGGCGGCTCCGACACAAAAACTCAAAGCCATAATCGCTTTCTTATTTCTTTTCATTTTTCACATCTCCTTTTTTTGAAGTGTATAAGGAAGCACTTCCTTCATTTTAATTTTATATGATACTTATTGATTTCGTATAAAGTAATTATAAACAAATTATTAACTTTTATATATATGAAAAGCGAAAATTACTTAACATTTGTTTATTTTTTTGTACTGCGATTTGCCTTTCATTTATCAGAGTAAAGAGGGATTCCATATAAAATGGTCATGGCAATTTATAAAAATGCGTTTAGTACTGCTATGCCTAAGACAAAAACAATGAGGATGGCTGAACTTATAAGATCCGGCCAGCCAAGCTTTAATTGTTTCATTCTTGTCCTTCCAATATCTCCCCTGTAACATCTGGCTTCCATTGCTACAGCAAGATCATCCGCCCTTCTGAATGCACTGACAAAAAGCGGAATCAAAACAGGGATAAAGCTTTTCGCTCTTTTTACTATATTGCCAGACTCAAAATCTGCTCCTCTGGAAGCTTGGGCTTTCATGATTTTTTCCGTTTCCTCAAGTAAAGTAGGAATAAAGCGAATCGCAATGGTCATCATCATGGCAATTTCATGTACAGGAAGCCTGATACGCTTTAGAGGGCTTAAAAGCTTCTCCATACCGTCAGTCAGTGCAATGGGGGTTGTTGTAAACGTAAGCAGCGACGATCCTGTAATCATAATACTGATTCTTAAAATTAGTTTGATTGATGCTTCAATTCCCTCCATGGTTACTCTAAGATACCCATATTTCCATATAACCGTGCCCTCTACGGTAAATATATTAAAAAGCGAAGTAATCACCAAAATAAAAAATACAGGTCTTAGACCTTTTAGGGCATACCGGATAGAAATCTTTGACCCTTTTATAATTGCACCGGTAAATATTAATAATATCCCCAATGCAATGTATGTATTAACAGTAAAAGCAACAATTAAAAAGACAAGCGTTAATAAAATTTTAACCCTTGGATCCGATCTATGTAATAAAGAATCCCCCTGGAAATATTGTCCTATGGTAATATCCTTAATCAACCTTTTTCCCTCCGAGAATTTTCTTTATATTTTCCTTTGCCTGGGCTACGGTAATAATGGTTTCGTCTATACCGGGTATAAAATTTTTCATCCTTTTCATCAGGTAAGTTATTTGTGGTGCAGATAGTCCTATTTCCTCCAGCTTTTCAGGGAATCTGAATATATCCTTGGGAGTTCCGTCCATGTAAATGGCCCCCTCGTTCATAACAATAACCCGCTCCACAAGCTTTGCTATATCCTCCATACTGTGGGACACCAAAATAACGGTTGCCCCTGTTTTCTTATGCAGCTCTTTAATAAAAGAGTATATTTCATCCCTTCCTTTAGGGTCCAACCCCGCGGCAGGCTCATCCAACACTAAAACCTGAGGATCCATCACCAAAACTCCTGCAATGGCAGCTCTCCTCTTTTGTCCACCTGACAACGCATAAGGAGATTTACTTAACACTTCTTCATCAAGGCCCACTGCCTTTATGGCCTCTTTAATTTTTTTATCTGCCTTTTCGCTGTCCATTCCCTGTTTTACCAGTGCAAATCCAATGTCCTTATAGACTGTCTCTTCAAATAACTGATGCTCCGGGTATTGAAATACAATACCTACTTGCTGCCTTAAGGTTTTTAAGTTTGACTGACCTACACTGATGCCATTGACCGTAACGTTTCCGGCGGCTGGCTTTAAGATTCCGTTTAAGTGCTGGATCAGAGTAGACTTTCCCGACCCTGTGTGCCCGATAATTCCAACAAATTCTCCCTTTTCAATCTTTATATTAATCTCTTTTAAAGCATGTTTTTCATAGGGTGTCCCTTTCATATAAACATATGAAAGATCCATGATTTCAATTGACATTGTTCCTCCAAAACCCTTTTTCTTTGATAATCAGTGTCTATAGTATTGCTTTTTGTATTGCTTTTTGTATTGCTTCTTTTCAACACAATTAGTCTGCGTTTTACTTGCAGCCACTTCAATCACTCATTTGATACTTATTTGTCTATACTTGGTTCTTTAGCATTTCTAATAAAAACTTTTCCGCCTCATCCAGGGTAAGTACATCCTCCGGCATCTCAAAACCCTCTTTTTTAAGCTCATGGAATAATTCGGTAACCTGTGGCGTATCCAGCCCCAGTTCCTTGATCCTTTCAACCTCAGAAAATACTTCTCTTGGTGTTCCCTGCAGAACGACCTCACCCTTATCCACTACAATCACTTTATCTCCCTTACTTGCTTCATCCATATGGTGGGTTATGTGAATAACCGTAATTTTTTCCTCTTGATTTAACTGTTTCACAATTTTCATTACATCTCTTCTTCCAATGGGATCAAGCATGGCCGTTGCTTCATCTAATATGATACACTCCGGTCTCATTGCAAGAATTCCCGCTATTGCGACCCGCTGTTTTTGCCCTCCTGACAAATACCCGGGTGAAACCTTGGCATATTCTAAAATACCTACAGTTTTTAGAGATTCGTCAACTCTTTTTCTAATTTCATCAGGAGGTACTCCAAGGTTTTCCGGACCAAAAGCTACATCTTCCTCAACGCTGGTCCCCAATATTTGATTATCCGGGTTTTGAAATACCATGCCGCAAGTCCTTCTTATCTCCCAAAGATACTTTCCATCCTTTGTATTCATGCCTTTTATCAAAATCGTACCGTCTGTGGGCAGCAGCAAAGTATTCATAAGCCTTGCCAGGGTTGATTTCCCTGATCCGTTTCTCCCAAGAACTACAAGAAAGTCGCCTTTCTCAATGCTTAGGTTGATGCTGTTAACCGCTTTATGATGCCCTGAACCATTCAAATTCTCCCCATAACTAAATGATACATCCTCTACATTGATAAGTAATTCACTCATACCGCTTACTTCCTATTCTTATTTTAAAAGTTGGCAGCTCTTTTTATTGATACTCTTTGTTCAACAATTCACGAACATCCATTAGTAGGTTCTTTTGATTACTCTAAAAAATATCCGTAGATATAAAATTAGGGATCAAGCTAAAATTTTAACTTATCCCTTAATTTTGTTCAAGATTTAATTTAAAATGACCGTGATTTATTCGTTGATCAATTCCAATATAACCATTTCAGCAGCATCGCCTCTTCTAGGGCCTAATTTATACATCCTGGTATAGCCGCCGTTTCTTTTATCTTTATATTTATCAGCAATATCTGTAAATAGTTTTTCAGCAAGGTTGGAATTTTTTCCATTCTCATCCTTTGCTTTGTATAACCAATTCATGATTTGCCTTCTTGCATGAAGCTTTGATGGATTATCCACACGCTTCATAACCTTTTTTGTTTCTCTTTCTACCACCGAGTAAGAATTACCACTTTTTGATGTCTTTGCAACTGTTATTTTATTTCCTTTGCTGTCCAGCTTTGCACTAGAAACAGTAACTTCTTTTGAAGTAAAATTATCCGCTTCTCTAACAGCAAGGGTTATTAATTTTTCAGCAATATTTTTAACTTCCTTCGCTCTTGCTTCGGTAGTTTCAATTTTACCGTTATTGATTAAGGCAGTTACAAGACTCTTCAACACAGCCTTTCTCTGATCGGTAGCGCGTCCAAGCTTTCTCTGCAGCGCCATGTTTTTTATACCTCCTTTACCTATCTATTCAAACCATTTGGATTAAACTTCTAACCATTATGTCTATCGAGTTAGTAATTTTTATGTGCGTTTCTTCGTCTCAACATTTGGCACGGTTGGCTTCTCCGGAGCTTAATCTTCACTTGGTGCCAAGCTTAAGCCAAGGGCTTGAAGCTTTTGTAAAACCTCTTCTAAAGATTTTCTTCCTAGATTTCTAACTTTCATCATATCTTCTTCAGTCCTATTGGTCAAATCTTCAACCGTATTGATGCCTGCACGTTTTAAGCAGTTATAGGACCTTACAGATAAGTCAAGTTCTTCAATGGTCATTTCAAGAACTTTTTCCTTCTTAGTCTCTTCCTTTTCTACCATGATTTCTGTATGCTTTGCATTGTCTGACAGATCTATGAAGAGATTAAGATGTTCATTTAGAATTTTTGCTCCCAAACTGATCGCTTCATCCGGCTTAATGCTTCCATTCGTCCATACTTCGATGGTTAGTTTGTCATAGTCAGTAACCTGTCCAACACGGGTATTTTCGACTGTATAATTCACTTTCCTTACAGGAGTGTATATAGAGTCAACCGGTATAACACCGATAGGCTGGCCACTTTGCTTGTTTTTCTCAGCAGGTATATAACCTCTTCCCTTATTCAGGGTCATCTCCATATATAACCTGTGATCACCGTTTAAGGTAGCAATATGCAAGTCCGGATTCAGGATTTCAACATCTGCATCCGCTTTAATGTTTCCAGCAGTTACAGGCCCTTCTCCATCCGCATCAATGTATACTACTTTTTGGCCTTCCCCATGGAGTTTCAGGGATAATCCCTTTATATTGAGGATTATTTCGGTAACATCCTCAACAACTCCAGGAATAGTGGAAAACTCGTGAAGTACGCCATCTACTTTAATTGAGGTTACTGCTACGCCTGGCAGCGAGGAAAGAAGAATCCTTCTCAAAGAGTTCCCAAGTGTTGTACCGTATCCCCTCTCTAGAGGCTCTACAACAAACTTTCCATAGGTATTATCTTCGCTCATCGCAACACATTCAATTTTTGGCTTCTCTATTTCGATCACTAAAAACCCTCCTTTTTAAAGTTTTTTTCATTCTTGAGGGCAACTGATTCAATTTGCTTCCTTTTGGTCAAATTTCTTAAATGACTCATCTCTAGTCCTCAAACAATTCTTTTATTGTACTTTAACAAAAGAACGGATTACTTAGAATATAACTCAACGATAAGGTGTTCTTTGATATTTACGTCAATATCTTCTCTTGCAGGTAATGAAACAAGCTTTCCTGTCATATTATCTGCATTGTATTCAAGCCATGCAGGCTTTTTGGTTCCTGCATTATCCGCCAAAGCTTTAATTTTGGGGGAAGTTCTGCTCTTTTCACGTACCGAGATAACATCACCTGCTTTGAGCAAATAGGAAGGAATATTAACCTTATTACCATTTACGGTAAAATGTCCGTGTCTTACCAACTGCCTAGCTTCTGGTCTGGAAGTAGCAAGACCCAATCTAAATACAATATTGTCCAATCTGCTTTCTAAAATCTTCAGCAAGTTTTCACCAGTGATACCTTTTTTCTTAGCAGCCATATCAAAGTATTTTCTGAATTGGCTTTCAAGGATACCATAAAATCTTCTTGCCTTTTGTTTTTCACGAAGCTGTATTCCATATTCCGATAATTTCTTTTTTTGCTGGCCGTGCTGCCCGGGAGCGTATACTCTTTTAGCAACCGAACATTTATCTGTATAGCATCTTTCGCCTTTGAGATAGAGTTTTTCACCTTCTCTACGGCATAATCTACAAGATGCGCCCGTATATCTTGCCATCTAATTTAACACCTCCACTTTTTACTGCTGTCAATAGTATCGTTCTTAATAAAGTATTGACAGGATTCCGACGATTTATCGAGTAATTTTACTTATATTCACTATACTTCTCTTGTATTTCCCAAATTGAATTAAAATATTCCTCTTTTATACTCTTCTTCTCTTCGGTGGTCTACAACCGTTGTGCGGTATTGGAGTTACATCCTTAATGAGGCTAACTTCCAAGCCTGCAGCCTGCAGCGCCCTTATTGCTGCTTCTCTACCTGCGCCTGGTCCTTTAACGTAAACCTCAACACTTTTTAAGCCGTGTTCCATTGCTGATTTTGCAGCTGTTTCTGCAGCCGACTGAGCAGCAAAGGGTGTGCTTTTCCTTGACCCTCTAAAGCCCAATCCACCGGCGCTAGCCCAGGATAAAGCGTTTCCAGCTGTATCTGTAATGGTCACAATTGTATTATTAAACGTTGAGCGGATATGAGCAGCTCCACGCTCAATATTTTTACGTTCTCTTCTTTTTCTGGTAGCTCTTTTTGCTCCAGCAGCTTTCGTTGCCATCTAAATCTCCAACCTCCTTTTACTATTTCTTTCTTTGAACACCAACAGTCTTTTTCGGACCTTTTCTTGTTCTCGCATTTGTTTTGGTTTTCTGTCCTCTAACAGGAAGACCCATTCTATGTCTTCTACCTCTGTAACAACCAATTTCAATAAGTCTCTTGATGTTAAGAGCGATTTCTCTTCTGAGATCACCCTCTACTTTAAAGTCCTTATCTATTAATTCTCTAAGTTTGCTAATCTCATCATCCGTCAGGTCTCTGACTCTTGTATCAGGATTGATACCGGTTTTAGATAAGATTTCGTTGGACACTGCTCTTCCTATACCAAAGATATAAGTAAGTCCAACTTCTACTCTTTTCTCTCTTGGTAAGTCAACTCCGGCAATACGCGCCATTTTTTTTTACACCTCCATATGAATTCCTTTTCAACAGCACCATTAATTTATTAAATAAAGCATCAAAGATCATGACAACTTGTCATGCAGCCGCACTTTGATAGTACTTCACGTAAATGGAATAACTTCAAGCTTATCTAAATCTACTCTCACTAACCTTGCTTTTGTTTATGCTTAGGATTTTCGCAGATCACCATAACTCTGCCTTTTCTTCTGATGATCTTGCATTTTTCACATATCGTTTTGACAGATGGTTTAACCTTCATCTCTAACCCTCCTTCGACTACTTCGCTCTCCATGTAATTCTACCACGAGTCAAATCATATGGAGAAAGCTCAATTGTAACCTTGTCTCCTGGTAAAATCCGTATGAAATTCATCCTCAATTTTCCTGATATATGTGCTAGTACCTTATGTCCATTATCAAGTTCTACCTGAAACATTGCATTCGGCAGTGCCTCAACTACGGTGCCTTCAACTTCAATTACATCATCCTTAGACAAAATCCAAAACCTCCTTATACAACTCTTGTAATTATCTAATTTATGTCCTTAAAAGCATTTTCAATCACTTTTAGGGCTTTTCTAATTTCTGAATTTATTATCTTTTGTTTCTTTTCAAGTTTTTCATTTAGAGATTCGATAATTTCATTCGTAAACTCCAAATGCTTTATTTTCTTTTTTTTAGGTTTCTCAATTCTTCTAAGGTCTCCGTCCGATATATGAACGTATGATTCATCTACAACTTCCAATATTATAAATATTTTACCAGAGTCTCTTCCTGCCTTAGAACGCACAACCTGACCTAATTTTATGTCCAAAGAATTCACCTCTGATAACTGCACTTTAGTCTAGCTTTGTTAAAATCATTGGCTCATTTTCTGTGATTGCAATGGTATTCTCATAATGTGCCGATAATTTACCGTCAGCAGTTACAACAGTCCACTTGTTATCAAGTATTTTCACTTTATATGTTCCTTCATTAACCATCGGCTCTATTGCAAGCGTCATACCGGGTTCAAGCCTTTTTCCCTTAATTCTTGAATTGTAGTTAGGGATTTGAGGTTCTTCGTGCATTTCTTTTCCAATACCGTGGCCTACAAATTCCCTTACAACAGCATAGCCGTTTTTTTCTACATGATTTTGAATTGCTGAGGAAATATCGTTTATTCTGTAACCCGTTACAGCAAACTTAATTCCCTCATAAAAGCTTTCTCTCGTAACACGGATCAACCGCTCTACTTCCTCCGATATTTTCCCTACAGGAAGGGTCCGGGCTGCATCTGCATGAAAGCTATTGAGATAAACACCGATATCAATACTTATAATATCGCCATCTTTTAGCGTTCTTAAACCCGGAATTCCATGCACCACTTCATCATTCACAGAAGCACAGATACTTGCCGGAAAATCCTGAACTCCGGGGTACGGAGCTTTGTAACCTTTAAACGAAGGAATAGCACCTTTGGATCGAATAAATTCTTCAACGATTCTGTCCAGTTCCAGTGTAGTAACCCCTGGTTTCACATTCTCACTTACTTTTTCGAGGGCAAGAGCGAGGATCTCTCCGGACTTCTTCATTAATTCTATTTCTGATTTTGACTTATAATACATTTATTTTGCACCTAAAGCTTCCAAAACTGCTTTTTTTGTATCTTCAACATTTTTTTTGCCCTCAACAGTCACTAGTTTTCCTTTTCTTTCATAATAATCAATCAGAGGTTCAGTCTGTTCATGATAAGTTTTAAGCCTGCTCAGCACAGTTTCTTCCTTATCGTCTTCCCTTTGTATAACGGCTGCTCCACAGCTATCACAGATTCCACTCACCCTTGTAGGGATGTAGATGGTATGATAGCCCTTTCCACAACCGGAGCAAAGTCTTCTACCTGACATTCTCTTTATGATTTCTTCATCACTAACATAAATATTGAGTGCGCAATCCAGATTGACTTCCATACTATCCAATGCTTTATCAAGGTACTCAGCTTGTGGAATGGTTCTAGGAAAGCCATCCAGAATAAAACCGTTTTTACAGTCATCCTGCTTTAACCGGTCTTTTACAATATCTATGGTAAGTTCGTCAGGAACCAAAAGTCCTTCGTCAATGTACTCCTTTGCTTTTTTGCCCAGCTCTGTTCCGTTCTTAATATTACTTCTAAAGATATCTCCAGTGGATATGTGCGGAATTTTAAACTTTTCAGATATAACAGTAGCCTGTGTTCCTTTTCCGGCACCTGGTGCCCCAAGTAATACTAATCTCATATAACCCTCTCCATCTTGCGATTGATGTTTTACTCCAAGAAACCTTTATAGTGTCTCATTAACATCTGGGATTCGATTTGTTTTACTGTATCCATAGCAACACCAACAAGAATTAGCACTGCAGTACCTCCAAACCATACATTCTGCATATTTGTAAAGTACTGGAGCAAGCTTGGCAGTATTGTAACTAAAGCCAAGAACAACGCACCAAACCATGTAATCCTGTTGAGTACTTTAGCAATATAATCGGAAGTCGGCTTACCAGGTCTGATCCCTGGTATAAAACCACCATTCTTTTTCATTGTATTTGCAACCTCAATCGGGTTAAACACAATGACTGTATAGAAAAATGTAAAGAACATAACCAGTAATGCATTTACAATTGAATAACTGATATGCTGCGGCCAGTTTTTAAAGAAAGTAGCAATCGCTCCTGAAGAGTTTCCGGCGAAAATCCCCACTACGGTAGACGGGAACATCATAATAGACATAGCAAAGATGATCGGAATAACCCCAGCCAAGTTTACCTTGATTGGAATATGTGTACTCTGACCACCATACATTTTACGTCCGACTACTCTCTTCGCGTACTGGACAGGTATCCGCCGCTCAGCTTGCGATACCCACACGACTGCTGCAACAATCGCTATAAACACGGCAACAATCAATACGATTTGAAGAACTGCAATCAATGGTGAGTATTTTGAACTTGCGTTCACATAGGTTGTTTGAAGTGCTTGTAATCCTGATGGCGCTCTGGAAACAATACCCGCAAAAATAATGATGGATATTCCGTTTCCAATACCATACTCGGTAATCTGTTCTCCAAGCCACATCAGGAACGCAGTACCTGCGGTAAAGGTTAATGTGATTGTAAAGAACGATAATACACCTCTATCCAACACGGCACCCTTAAGTCCAACATAGTATCCAACTGCTTGCATGAAACCGAGCACCACAGTTCCATATCTGATATACTGTCCGATAATCTTTCTTCCTTCTTCACCCTCTTTTGAGAGCTGTTCCAATCTCGGTATCGCAATTGTCAATAACTGCATAATAATCGAGGCATTAATATAGGGAGTAATGCTCATTGCAAAAATAGTTAATCCTTTGAAAGCACCTCCGGAAACAATATCAAGAAATCCGAAGAGTGCTCCTTGCTTAAACATATTTTCAATTGCCGTAGGATCCATCCCTGGAACAGGGATGTGTGAACCGATCCTAAACACAAGTAACATTGCAATGGTAAATAATACTTTTTTTCGCAGATCACGAATTTTTAAGGCATTCCTCAATGTTTCAAACATACTGCCCATATTATACCACCTCGACCTTTCCCCCCGCAGCCTCTATTTTGCTGGAAGCTGCCTTTGTAAACTTAGCTGCCTGTACAGTGAGCTTTTTGGAAATTTCTCCATTTCCCAAAACAGCAACTCCATCATATACTTTTTTTACTAACCCTTTTTCCTTTAACATATCCTGCGTAATGGTTGCACCATTTTCAAAAGCATTTAAATCGGATACGTTTATTTCAGCATATTTTTTTGCAAATAAGCTGTTATTAAATCCTCTCTTCGGAACCCTTCTATAGAGAGGCATCTGTCCACCTTCAAAACCTGGTCTTACACCGCCCCCGGCACGTGCATTCTGACCTTTATGCCCTTTTCCTGCAGTTTTTCCGTTTCCAGAGCCCGGACCTCTTCCCTTTCTCCTAGGAAGTTCACTTGAGCCTGGTGTAGGTTGTAATTCAAACAGTTTCACGGATTACACCTCCCTTTATATTTCTTCTACTGATACAAGATGAGAAACTTTATTGATCATTCCTCTTATTTGTGGAGTATCTTCATGTTCTACAACACTTCTAATCTTTTTTAGTC
The DNA here is from genome assembly GCA_026418275.1 of Clostridia bacterium. Taxonomy (GTDB): domain Bacteria; phylum Bacillota; class Clostridia; order Acetivibrionales; family DSM-2933; genus SKW182. Next base: position 9,561 of record JAOABQ010000087.1, on the reverse strand, counting down.
CAAGCGCTTTCACATTCGCTACTTGATTTTCTCTTGCTTTATTTGTACTCTTTACGAGTGTAATTTTTAACTTTGCCACGAGAAGTCCCTCCTAACCCAATATTTCTTCTGGTGTTTTTCCGCGGAGTTTAGCCACTTCCTCAACAGTTTTCAACTGTGCAAGTCCTTCAATAGTCGCATTCACCATATTAATCGGATTATTTGAACCAAGTGACTTTGTTCTGATATCGCGTATTCCAGCAAGTTCAAGAACTGCTCTTACAGGTCCACCAGCGATAACACCGGTACCAGCGCCAGCCGGCTTAAGCAATACTCTGCCTGCTCCATATTCGCCAGTCACTTCATGTGGTATTGAAGTTTCAACCAACGGAACTTTAATGAGATTTTTCTTTGCATCTTCAATTCCTTTTCTGATTGCGTCCGGAATTTCAGCTGCCTTTCCCATTCCGCTTCCAACATATCCGTTTTCATCTCCTACGACTACAAGTGCACTAAATCGGAAGTTTCTACCACCCTTAACAACCTTCGTTACACGGCCTATATTTACTACCTTCTCTTTAAGGTCTAATGTACTAGCATCTATACGTTGATGTTGCAATTTTATCCCTCCTTTTTCTAAAATTCCAATCCTGCTTCTCTAGCAGCATCCGCAAGTTCTTTTACTCTTCCGTGATAAATATATCCGCCTCTGTCAAAAACAACTTGTTTAATTCCCTTATCGATTGCTTTCTTCGCTACGAGTTGGCCAACCATTTTTGCTGCTTCCTTATTTCCGCCGAAAGCAATCTTTCCTTTAATACCCTCGTCCAGCGTTGAAGCCGCAGCCAAAGTAACTCCTGCAGTATCGTCAATCACTTGAGCATAAATGTGATTTAAGCTTCTAAATACATTTAATCTTGGGCGTTCTCCAGTACCTTTGACTTTTTTACGAACTCTAAGGTGTTTTCTGACTCTAACTTTATTTTTGTTGAGTTTTGTTATCATCTATCTCACTCCTTCCTACTTCTTACCTTTTCCGCCAGTCTTACCTTCTTTACGTCTAATCACTTCAGTTTCGTACTTAATACCTTTACCCTTATAAACTTCAGGTTCTCTCTTACCTCTGATCTTAGCAGCAAACTCACCCACTGCCTGTTTGTCCATACCTTTTACAATGATTTTGTTTGGTGCCGGAACATCTACAGTAATTCCTGCAGGTTCCTCCATTTCAACTGGGTGTGAATACCCTAAAGTCAGAACAATTTTCTTACCCTGCTTTTGAGCCCTATATCCTACACCGTTAATTTCCAGAGTCTTTTCAAATCCGGCTGTTACACCCAAAACCATATTGTTTATAAGAGTTCTTGACAGACCATGAAGAGACTTGTGGATTTTTTGTTCGGAAGGTCTTTCAACCATCACCTTGCCATCTTCAACCTTAATGATCATATCTTTATGAATCTCTTTTGTCAAAGTTCCTTTTTGGCCCTTTACGGTTACTACATTATTTGAGTCAATTTTTACATCTACGCCTTTTGGTAAATCAATCGGCATTCTGCCTATTCTTGACATTTTATTATCCTCCTGCTCTTAACATTGTGAGCACATCTGTGCCCTTTTCAGATACATTATCTATTCTATTTTATTTTACTTACCAAACAAAAGCAAGTACTTCTCCACCTACGCCTTCAGTTCTTGCTGTTTTATCAGTCATAATTCCTCTGGATGTGGAAAGTACCGCAATACCTAATCCACCCAAAACCTTTGGAAGTTCATCCTTACCTGCATAAACCCTCAAACCCGGTTTACTGATTCTTTTGATCCCTGTAATAACACCTTGTTTATTACCTGTATATTTTAAAACTACTCTTAACACGCCTTGTTTACCGTCATTAATTTCTTCTACGTTCCTTACATAACCTTCTTCCAACAAAATTTTAGCAATAGACCTCTTGATGTTTGAAGACGGAATATCTACGGATTCATGTTTAGCAGAACTTGCATTTCTAATTCTGGTTAACATATCGGCGATAGCGTCAGTGATTTGCATATGTTAAACCTCCTTCCAATTATAATTACCAACTCGCTTTTTTAACCCCAGGTATTTGCCCCTTATAAGCTAATACTCTGAAGCACAAACGGCAAATTCCAAACTTTCTGATATATGCATGTGGTCTTCCACAAAGTTTACACCGGTTGTATGCTCTGGTACTGAATTTTGGTGTTCTTTGCTGCTTTAAAATCATCGATTTTTTTGCCACGCGTTATTCCCTCCTTATTAGCTCTGGCTAAATGGCATTCCTAAGAGTTTCAACAACTCTTTTGCCTCTTCGTCTGATTTGGCTGTTGTAACAAAAGTAATATCCATTCCTCTAACCTTCTCAACTTTATCGTATTCGATTTCCGGGAAGATCAGCTGTTCCTTGAGACCCATTGAATAATTACCTCTTCCGTCGAAGGAATTGTTGGATAACCCTCTAAAGTCTCTAACTCTCGGAAGAGTGACACTGAATAGTTTATCAACAAACTCATACATTCTTTCTCCACGGAGTGTTACTTTACAACCTATGTTCATTCCCTGTCTAAGTTTAAAAGCGGCAACCGATTTCTTTGCCTTTGTTATAATCGGCTTCTGTCCGCTAATAAGCGCTAAATCACTTACAGCTGAATCCATTGCCTTCGGGTTTTCTTTTACATCTCCAACACCCATATTTATAATTACTTTTTCAAGTTTCGGTATTTCCATTACACTTTTATATTTAAATTTTGTTTGCAATGCCGGAATAACATCTTTTACAAATTTATCTTTTAGCCTTGGCATTTTTAAACCTCCTTTCGATAAGAGTTTTACTAATCGATATTACCTTTACACTTTTTACATAATCTTTCCTTGGATCCATCTTTATTGATCTGTTTCGCAATTCTTGTCGGCTCGCTGCATCTTGGGCATACAAGCATTACTTTTGAACTATGGATCGGGGATTCCTGGTGAATAATACCGCCTTGTTGGTACCTTCCCCTTGGCTTTCTATGCTTTGTACGTATATTTACACCTTCTACAAGCACCATGCTATCTTCCGGAATTACTTTCAATACTTTACCTTTTTTCTTTGTAGCCCTGTAACTGTCTTTTCCGGAAAGAACTATTACGGTATCTCCCGTTTTAACGTGAACCTTACTCATAAGTTTAAGCCGCCTCCTCCCTTAAAGTACTTCTGGTGCGAGGGACAAAATTTTCATAAAATCCTTATCCCTTAGTTCTCTTGCAACAGGCCCGAAAATACGTGTTCCTCTCGGGTTTTTATCTTCCTTAATGATTACTGCTGCGTTTTCATCAAACTTTATATATGAGCCGTCCTGACGTCTCATTCCCCTTTTTGAGCGGACAATGACACATTTCACAACGTCACCTTTTTTTACAACACCCCCGGGTGTTGCCGATTTAACCGAAGCTACAATGATATCTCCAATGTTAGCGTATTTTCTCCATGAACCGCCAAGCACTTTAATACACATTAATTCCTTGGCTCCTGTATTATCTGCAACTTTCATCCTCGATTGGACTTGAATCATACAGATAACCTCCCTTCCTTACAATTTTACTGTGCTTTTTCAACGATTTCTACCAATCTCCATCTTTTTTCCTTACTGAGAGGGCGAGTTTCCATAACTTTTACCCTATCTCCGATCTTGCACTCGTTCTTTTCATCGTGAGCTTTCAACTTGTATGTTCTTTTCACGATTTTTCCGTATAACGGGTGCTTTACACTTGTCTCTATCGCAACAACAATTGTTTTGTCCATTTTATCGCTAACTACTTTTCCAACCCTTGTTTTTCTTAGAGCTCTTTCTACCACTTACGACTACCTCCTTTCAGGGTATCCTATTTACTCATTCCCTTAAGTTCTTTTTCCCTCATGATTGTTTTTACGCGAGCGATCGACTTTTTGATCTCATTCAGTTTCATGGGGTTTTCAAGCTGACTTGTAGCATGCTGGAATCTTAACTTAAAAAGTTCAGCTTTTAATTCTTTTTCTTCCTTCTCAAGCTCTATAATTGATTTTTCTCTGATTTCACTAGCCTTCATTCGCTTCACCACCCATTTCTTCGCCACGGGTAATAAACTTACATTTGATAGGAAGTTTATGCATTGCGAGCCTCATAGCCTCTCTTGCAGTTTCTTCCGGAACACCCGCGATCTCAAATAATACTCTACCCGGCTTTACAACCGCTACCCAATATTCTGGTGATCCTTTACCGCTACCCATACGGGTTTCAGCAGGTTTTTCTGTTACAGGCTTATCAGGGAATATTTTAATCCAAACCTGTCCACCTCTTTTTATAAAACGCGTCATTGCTATTCTGGCAGCTTCAATCTGATTACTCGTGATCCATGCCGGCTCCATAGCCTGTAATCCGAACTCACCGTTGGAAACAACGTTTCCCCTTGTTGCAAGTCCAGTAAGTCTGCCTCTAAACTGTTTTCTGCGTTTAACTCTTTTTGGCATTAACATTAGCGTTCTCCTCCTTCCGCCTTCTTTTCCTTCTTAACAGCTGGAAGAACTTCACCCTTATATATCCAAACCTTTACACCTATTTTTCCATAAGTCGTATTTGCTTCAGCAAATCCGTAATCAATGTCTGCCCTTAAAGTCTGAAGGGGAATGGTTCCTTCATGATAATGTTCACTTCTAGCAATTTCGGCACCGCCAAGTCTTCCGCCAACTGCTGTCTTAATACCCTTTGCTCCAAGCTTCATCGCCTTTGACATTGCTTGTTTCATCGCTCTTCTAAAAGATATTCTCTTCTCCAATTGTGAAGCAATGTTTTCAGAAACCAATTGCGCATTCATTTCTGGAGTCTTAATTTCTGTTACGTTAATTAAAACACTTTTTTGGGTAAGCTTTTCAACATCTTTCCTTAATTCTTCAATTCCTGTACCGTTTTTACCGATAACCAAACCTGGTTTCGCTGTGTGTACGTTAATCTTAAGTTTGTTGGCTGCCCTTTCAATTTCAATACGAGCAATCCCGGAAATATAAAGTTTTTTCTTTATATAATTTCTTACCTTAACGTCTTCAACCAAGAACTCGCTAAAGTTTGCGTCGTTTGCATACCATTTTGTATCCCAGTCTTTAATTATTCCAATTCTCAATCCGTGTGGATTTACCTTCTGGCCCATTCTTCAACCTCCTTTTTCGTTATTTCTTTTCTTTTAATATAACTGTTACGTGACATGTTCTTTTTCTAATCCGATTTGCTCTACCTTGGGCTCTCGGCATAATTCTTTTTAAGGTAGGTCCCTGGTTTGCATATGCCGCTGCAACATATAACTCATCTCTATTCAGATTATTATTGTTTGAAGCATTGGCTTCAGCCGATTTAACCAGTTTGTATAATACCTCTGAAGCAGCTTTCGGTGTATATTTCAAGATTGCATACGCATCATCCAACTGCTTGTTTTTAATTAAATCAAGAACAATTTTTACTTTTCTTGAAGATATACGCGCATATTTGAGTTCCGCTCTACCTTCATCTTTTCCAATTCCCTGCTCTTTTCTTTCCTTTTTGGTTAGAGTCGCAGGCTTGTTGAATTTTCTATGTGATGCAGCTTTTTTTTCAAACACTTCATCTTTGACCATTTCTTTTGAATCCAATCCGAACTCCTCCTTTCAATAACGATTCAAGGCTATTTCAACGATGTGGACCTTTCGGTATGTCCTCCATGTCCTTTAAACGTCCTGGTGGGAGCAAATTCTCCCAATTTGTGTCCAACCATTTCTTCAGTTATATAAACCGGCACATGTTTTCTTCCATCATGTACTGCGATTGTATGTCCAACCATTTGAGGAAAAATTGTGGACGCTCTTGACCATGATTTCAAAACTTTCTTATCATTGACTTTATTCATATCCTCAATTCTTTTAAGAAGTTTTGCATCTACAAACGGTCCTTTTTTTAACGATCTGCTCATGTATCATTATCCTCCTTTCTGCACGCTCGAGCGTTGGTTATATGCATGGATTCAATTCGTTTATCATATAACCTTTTAGTGCTATCCGCACTTAATTACTTACTATTTCTTCTCTTAACAATAAACTTGTCAGTCTTATGATTTTTCTTTCTTGTCTTAAGACCGAGTGTCGGTTTACCCCAAGGAGTAACAGGACTAGGTCTTCCGATCGGTGATTTACCTTCTCCACCACCATGGGGGTGATCAACAGGGTTCATTACCACACCACGAACTGTTGGCCTTATTCCCATCCATCTCTTTCTTCCAGCCTTACCAATTGAAATATTTTCATGATCAATATTGCTAACCTGTCCGATAGAGGCTTTGCATGAGGTTCTAATCATTCTTACTTCTCCGGAGGGAAGTCTAACCTGAACGTAGTCCCCTTCTTTTGCCATAAGCTGTGCTGCATTTCCTGCAGACCTTACAAGCTGTGCGCCTTTTCCCGGTTTCAATTCAATATTGTGAATGGTTGTACCTACTGGGATATTGGCAAGTGGAAGTGTATTTCCCGGTTTGATATCTGCATTTTCGCCAGACTCTACAAAATCTCCAACCTTTAAGCCAACAGGTGCAATAATGTATCTTTTTTCACCATCTACATAATTCAAAAGTGCTATATTTGCAGTCCTGTTTGGATCATACTCAATCGCTGCAACCTTTGCTTTGATTCCATCTTTGTCTCTTTTAAAATCTATAACTCTATACTTTTGTTTTGCTCCCCCACCTTGGTGGCGAACTGTGATCCTACCGTATGAGTTTCTTCCGCCTTTTTTGCTCAATGGTTCCAGTAATGACTTTTCCGGTTCCTTTTTGGTTATATCTTCAAAAGTTGATACTGTCATGAATCTTCTGGCTGGAGAAGTAGGATTAAACTTTTTTACTGCCATGTCTTCTCACTCCTTTATACAAAACTATAATTACTGTGTAGCCCCAAATTCTTCTATAGAAGTCTTATACTTCTTACCGCTTGTAGTTGTCTTACCACCTTTTGCTTGGTATTCGACAACCTTAGGATCCATATCGATTTTTACAATCGCTTTTTTCCAATCCGGCCTGTTTCCTACGTGAACGCCCATTCTTTTTTCTTTTCCTTCATAATTTGCTGTGTTCACTTGAAGAACTTTTACCTGAAATAATTTTTCTACTGCAATCCTTATTTCTGTCTTTGTAGCTTTGGGATCAACAATAAAGGTGTACTTTCCGGCAGCAATCTCAGCGTTACTTTTTTCAGTTACGTAAGGTTTCTTTATAATATCCTCTGGACTCCTCATTATGCGTACACCTCCTCAACCTTTGCTACTGCATCCTTTGTGATAATAAACTTGTTATACTTTAAGATATCAAAAACATTGATTGTATTTACAAGATTCACTTTCACTCCAGCAATATTTCTAGCTGACTTTTCAACTTTATCGTCTTTACCTGCAATAACCACCAATGCACTTGAATCGATTTTTAAATTCCCTAAAATTTTTGCAAACTTATTTGTTTTAATTTCATCAAGTGTTAAGCTATCCAGTACATAAATTTCATTTTCGTTTACCTTTGAAGCTAATGCAGACTTTAATGCAAGCCTCTTTACTTTCTTTGGCAACGTATATTTGTAGCTTCTCGGTTTCGGACCTAATACAATTCCACCTTTAATCCACTGTGCAGACCTTATACTACCTTGTCTTGCCCTACCTGTTCCTTTTTGTCTCCACGGCTTGATACCGCCGCCACGCACTTCACTTTTTGTTTTTGTAGACTGAGTACCTTGCCTTCTGTTTGCTAACTGGTTTAATACTGCACGGTGCAGTACATCCTTGTTTACTTCAACGCCAAATATATTATCGTTTAATTGGATGTCTCCAACAACATCGCCGTTCATGTTATATACATCAACCTTTGGCATCTTGCATCCTCCTTTCATGAACTTTATTTGCCAGATTTCACTGTGCCTTTAATAACAATTACGCCACCCTTTGGTCCTGGAACAGCACCTTTAATTAATAAAAGGTTTCTATCTCCATCAACCCGAACCACATCAAGGTTTTGTACTGTAACATTTTCCAATCCCATATGACCTGGCAATTTCTTTCCTTTAAATACCCTTGCAGGGTTTGTATTTGCACTCATGGAACCTACTCTTCTATGATACATGGAACCATGTGTTTCATTACCACCGGACTGACCGTATCTTTTAATTGTTCCCTGGAATCCTTTACCTTTTGAGATACCGCTAACATCCACTTTATCTCCGGATTGGAACATATCTTGGATTTTAATTTCCTGACCTACTTCATATTTTTCAATCTCTTCAGTTCTCATTTCTCTAAGGTATTTTTTAGGCTCTAATTTAAGCTTTGAAAATACACCGGATTCTGCTTTGTTTAAAGCATCTTTTTGCCTTAACTCTTTTTTCGGGTTATCCTTCTTGTAAATTTTCTTTTTTGCTTCAACATCTTGGTAACCGATCTTTATTGCATTATAACCGTCCGATTCCAAGGTTTTTTTCTGCACTACCGTACAGGGACCTGCTTCAATTACAGTTACAGGTATGGATAATCCCTCGTCGTTAAAAATTTGTGTCATTCCAATTTTTTTGCCAATTATAAATTTTTTCACTTTCAATTCCTCCCTGGTTATTGGTTCATGATTTTCATGAACATGACCTTTATTGTTTCATCCTACCTTACAGTTTGATTTCGATATCAACACCTGCTGGTAAGTCTAATCTCATCAATGCATCTACAGTTTTAGGTGTAGGCAGCAATATATCGATTAGTCTTTTATGTGTTCTCATTTCAAACTGCTCACGCGAGTCCTTATATTTATGAGGAGCTCTTAAGATAGTGATAATTTCCTTTTCTGTAGGTAGCGGTACAGGACCGGATACCTTAGCACCAGTTCTCTTTGCTGTATCTACAATCTTCTCTGCAGACTGATCAAGGACCTGATGATCGAACGCTTTTAACCTGATTCTGATTTTTTGTTTGTTTGCCATACATTAACCTCCTTAATTTTACTTCGTACAACAAGGTTATCTGTACACTATGCCGGGTGTTTCTTATTCAGTTATATAAAAACCCAGATTCGAACTATGCCTTTTGGGCATGTTTTCAACCTGGGCCGTACTTACGGAAAGGATACACAACCTGTGTATTCTGCAAAATGTACAGTGACTTGTCGCCCGGTTTCTTGAATCGGACATTCTCCATGGAAGTTCCCTATTTCGACGAATAGCAATCTCCCACTTCATCGTATGTCATGTCACAACATTCAATATTGTAATACAATATGTACAAATTTTCAAGCTTTTTTTTATATTTTTTTAATATTTTATACTAAAACGGAACAAAGCCTTATGGTTATTGACCATAAGGCTTTGGAATAAATCTGGCGGAGCCCTACTTTCCCGGGCCGTGTCCAGCCAAGTATCACCTGCACAGAGAAGCTTAACTGCCGTGTTCGGGATGGGAACGGGTGTGACCTTCTCGTAATAACCACCAGAAAATTTTAGGGTTTGCACCCTCAAAACTAGATAATGTAAGATTTGTTTTTATTGGAAGACGATCAATTGTATT
>JAOABQ010000018.1 GCA_026418275.1 Clostridia bacterium | reverse complement strand
ATAAATTAAAAACATGATTATGAACAAAAGGAGTGGTCTAAATGATAAGTTTTAAGCCATTTATATGGGACTCATGCCCGCCGGAAACAATGCCTTTTAAACAGTCGGAAGAATTTAAAGGAATCAGGTTCCTTGGAAGATGCAGTGATTATAATGTTGCGGATACCTGGTATCCTACCTGGGGAGAAGATGATGTTCTTTACTCTCCGTTCACAGATGGGACGACTATGGGTGTAACTTCCATATCAGACAGATTCTATCTTGACAAACCGGTGGAGAAAAGAGAATGGAGTACTTTTCAAAGGAAATCTACAACAGGCCAGGGGGCTTTAAAAGGAGATGACCCTTTAAACCTTGAGATTATACCAATAGGAACGCTAGAAGGTGATCCGTTTCCTTATGGGGGAAGATATCCTTGCGGTTCCTTGATGCATAATGGAATTTGGTACTACGGCACTTACTGCCTTTCACCATTCGGGCAGACCTGGTATGGTAATATGCAGTATAACTGGCCGTGGATGGGACCATTTGTCGGATTTAGCATATCGAGGGATAAGGGAAAAACATGGGAGGAATGTCCCTATACACCTGAAAAGAACATATTCAATGAAACAGGGTTTTGCGGATATCCGGTAAAAATCGGATCGCCTCATTTTGTAGATTTTGGAAAGAATATGGAACACTCTCCTGATGGAAAAGCTTACTTGGTTGCACATGGATCTGATTTGAAATTTTATCCTGTAAAGAATTTTACCCACTTAAGCTGGATTACCGGTGATCAAATATACCTGTTAAGGGTTACACCGACACCTGAAAACATAAATAATCCGGAAGCTTATGAATTCTTTGCAGGCTATGACAGCAACGGAGAAGCAGTGTGGAGCAAAAGTTTCAATGAGATACAACCTTTATTGGAATGGCAGGACAATATGGGCTGTGTTACTGTTACATACAATGCTCCTTTGAAGAAATATATAATGGCAGTAACTGACGGGGAAAACACTTGTGCAAAAATGAATACCTATATTCTTGAAGCCGATCAGATAACAGGCCCGTGGAAGCTTATAACATATATGAAGGATTTCGGTGAACAGGCATATTTTGTTAACTTCCCATCAAAGTTCATATCCGAGGATGGGAAAAAGATGTGGATGTGCTATTCGGGTAACTTTGTAAACGGCTGGAATGGCATTAATATTGTAGAAAACCCTCCAGGCAGTCATTATGGCCTTGTGCTGCAGGAAATTGAGCTTGTTTAATTACATGCCATAATTAAATAAAAAGGGGATATTTATTATGAATTCAAGAGAAAGACTTCAAGCGACATTAAACCATAAACAACCTGACAAGATGGCTGTCGATTTTGGGGGTACACTTTGCTCGGGTATGCATGTAACCTGTGTTGCAGCCTTAAGAGATTATTACGGGCTGGAAAAAAGACTTGTTAAGGTTAATGAACCCTTTCAGATGCTTGGCCTGATTGAGGAGGATTTGAAGCAGGTTATAGGTGTAGATGTAGAAGCTGTAAATCCAAGGAATACTATTTTTGGATTTCCCAACGACAATTGGAAAGAGTGGAGACTGGATAACGGTCTGGAGGTATTGGTATCGGAGGAATTCAAAGTTACAAAAGACAATGATGGAAATCATTATATATATCCGGAAGGGGATACAAGCGCAGCACCTAGCGGACGTATGCCCAAAAACGGATATTATTTTGATGCTATTGTGAGACAGGAAGAAATAGACGAGGACAATTTAAATCCTGAAGATAACCTTGAGGAATTCAAACCTGTTAGCGATGAGGAAATTCAATACTTTAAAACAAACCTGGAGGTGGCTGCGAAAACCGGAAGAGGTGTACTTGCCAACTTTGGCGGCACCGGACTGGGAGATGTGGCATTAGTACCGGGACCCTTTATGAAACATCCCAAAGGTATACGCGATATTGCTGAATGGTATATGTCCACTGCTATACGTAAGGATTACCTTCATGAAGTTTTTGACAGACAGACGGATATTGCTGTAGAGAATTTTAAGAAACTTAATGAAGCTGCAGGTGACCTCATCGATGTTGTTTTTATTTGTGGAACAGATTTTGGTACGCAAATAGGGACTTTTTGTTCAAAGGATACTTTTAAAGAATTGTATATGCCATACTATAAGAAAATGAACAATTGGATTCATACCAATACCAACTGGAAAACCTTCAAGCACTGCTGCGGAGCAATTGAATCATTCATGGGATTGTTTATTGAATCAGGGTTTGACATCATTAATCCTGTGCAATGTTCGGCTCAAGGCATGGAGCCGGACTTGATAAAATCAAAATACGGAGACAGCCTGACATTTTGGGGTGGGGGCGTAGACACACAAAAGATATTGCCTTTTGGCACACCTGAGCAGGTTAGGGAGCAGGTTCTCCAAAGATGCGAGATCTTTTCAAAGGG
>JAOABQ010000078.1 GCA_026418275.1 Clostridia bacterium | reverse complement strand
TCCTTGAATGAAAAACTAAATTCTACTTGATGTACAAGCAGCTTTTTGAAAATAAAACCTCTACTTGTCTTGATTTTTGCATATTCTATTTCATTTACATTTTAGAAATAACAGCTATAATAAAGGTATGAATGTTGTTTTCAACTGATTTTTGTGCATAATAAACAAGCATCTGGAAAATGCGGTGTAAAAGTAAATTCCACACACTGAATTTACGTTTTCATGGAATGATATCTGCCTGTTTCTTAGTTTCAGTTGTTAATCAATGTTTTAACAAGGATTGTTTTAGCATGATTTCATCAGCTGGTATGGATTTTAGTCTCGCTGCATGAAACAGCTTTTTATCAAGCAGTAATTGAGCCAGTTCAAATGGGGTTCGGCCATTTAAGCTGGCTCTTGCTGTACTGTTTATGTGATTTGCAATTATCGTCATGTCTTCCTGTTCAAAGCCTATAAGCGTTGTACCTTTTGGTATTACCTTGCGAATGTATGTATGATTCTTTTCCAGCTTGGCTTTCTGCCAGGATGCCAATGGGTCACAGAAAAACACTTTTGTTCTTTCGCCTTTGCTGCAGCTTTTCTCGACAGCTTCCGGCCTTTTGAATTCCGGTCCGTTATCTGTTAAAATTAATGGGAATGTGTTTTTGAAAGTTTCAAGCCCTAGAGCCTCTTCAAACCTATCGAAAATATTCTTCACACATTCCTCCGTACAATCCGGCATCAGAAAAATAAGCATCAGGTTGCAGTTGCGAAACAGAAGTGTCAGCATGACCTTTCCCATCTTGTTACTTCCATGTACCGTATCCATCTCAATCACATTTGATTCGGGATGCTCCTGCATGAATGCTTGAAAATCCTTGTATGTCCTGCCTTCCCTATAGGCAAAGTCAACAGTCGGCTCCTTCCTTTTCTTTTTACGTGACTTATACTTTACTTTTTTGGGAAGATCAATATTTCTGGCCGTAAAAATCCCCTGGTCGATATAATTGTAAAGAGATTTCATTGAACATGGTATTTCTTCTTTATGAGAGGTATAAATGTGGGAGATGGATTGTCCCCTCTTAAGAAGCGGTGTCAGTAAACGATCCAACTCATACAGTTGTTGGCGTGACAGTGATATTCCTTCCCGTGTATCTTTTAGTAGAGCCTTATACGTATCATATGCTACATTGGCTCGGTAGAAAAAGTGAGGTTTGCGGCAGTCATAGATGCACTGGCACCCATTGCACACATATGGGGCACGCGTGGTATTTCTGCACATATCCGAACGGTAATCCTGACAGAAGGATCTGCAGTCGTTCTTCCTACAAGTACAGCATCTTTTGTTTTTTTCACAATCCGGACACATAGACTGTTTTTGACAGTAGTGTCGATACATGCAGTCGTTACTGTGTTTGCTGTAGCTTTCATCGCCAATTCTGTGCTTTCTGATCTCCTTTGATATTGTAGTGCTGTCTTTGCATACTTTGTCAGCTATCTTTTTTATTGTATAACCATGATTCAATCCGTCCTCTATGTCATATCTGTCCTGCAGGGAAAGATGTTTCTGATACCTATCGTCCTGAGTCATAAAAATACCTCCTTGGACAGGCAGATAATCATACTTCATTATACATTTTTTGCAAGACTTAATTCCATCTTTTTGAAAGAGTAAATTCCATACAGGTGTTAAAACAGAGCTTTTAAATTCATTTAAGG
>JAOABQ010000003.1 GCA_026418275.1 Clostridia bacterium | reverse complement strand
ATCTCTTCACCGAAGGTTTCAAGCATCTTGCTGTCAACTTCCCCGGGATTTGCCACAACCTCAAACCTTGGCACTTCAAGCCCAACTTCTTTTAGAATGCGATAAACCTCATATTCGTAAAGTGTATTTCTTCCGTCCTGGCATGCCAGATTTAAAACATTGTTTATGTTTTGTATAGTTGAAGAGTTGAATTGCATAACTTACCCCTTTCAAATAATAAATGTGTGCTTCCTTTATTTTTTTTAAACCTTGCCATAATCAACATCAAGGCGTCTTCCATAACAGTGATGGCGATTTTGCCTTTGTATGTCTTAGCGTTAAGCATTTACAGCTCTTTTTGCCTCAAAACTATTATATCAAAACACAATCATTTTCTGTAGCTTATTATTTACATTATAAGAAAGAGATATATCATACTTGAGAGTTAAAAGTTCTTACCAGAACTTACATATGTAATAAGCTTGAGGCAATGAGCGACCTATAGTAAATTAATGTTGAAAAGACATAAAAAACTTTAGGGGGTCAATGCCATTGTTCAAGCTTATAGACGGAATTTTACATCAATTTCGCATATGTTTCAAGAGGGAGGAAACATTTAACTGGTTTGTGATTATTGTGTTTGGTATGTTGCTCAGAACGGAGATGAGAGGAATCTCAACGATTATAGGAACTCTATACCTTGAATCGGGTTGCTATGAGACAATGCTGCACTTTTTCCGGTCAAAAGCTTATGATTTGAAATATATCAAAAGCAAATGGCAGAGTATTGTCCTTGAATATATTGAGCCAGTCATGATGGACGGTTATGCGATACTGGTAGGTGATCATATCAAGGTATCCAAGGAAGCACGGCATATGCCGGGTGTAAAGAAACTTCATCATGATTCAGAAAACGCCGGAAAAGCGGAGTATATATTCGGGCATCAGCATGGTATGCTGGGCATCCTTGCCGACAGCAAAACCTATCAATGTATCCCGCTAGACATCGAACTACAGGACGGAATTGATGAAATCACCTGCCTGAAAGATGATGCAGAGGTTACTGATTCAGCATTGAAGAAATTGAAAGACGAAAACAACAGCATCATGAAAATGATTCAAATGGCAAGGCGTTTTGTAAGGGGAAAAGGTCAAAAAGCTATAGTTCTGCTGGATGCCTTCTTTACAAGCGGAGATGCTTTTGATGCTGTTGAGCAAACAAACCAAGAACTGGGTGCTCAGGATGTCGTTTTAATCACACGTGCAAAAGCCAATACAGTTGCGTATGAGGAGCCGGATGTTACAATAAAGAGAGGACGGGGGCGCCCCAAAAAGTATGGGAAAAAGATCACTTTCAAGAATGTGTTCAATGAAATGGTCGATACTTTCCAGACAGCCACCTTGATATTGTATGGGAAAGAGGAAACGGTCAAGTATATTTGCATGGATCTGATATGGAAGCCTTTTGGACGTAAACTGCGGTTCGTATTGGTAAAGACTAATGAAAAGTGCATGATTTTGGCTTGCTCAGACCTTTATATGCATCCTGAACGGATTATTGTTGCTTACAGTTATCGGTTTAAAATTGAAGTATCCTTCAAGATGCTAAAGCATGTCATTGGAGGCTTCTGCTATCATTTTTGGACAGCTGCAATGCCTAAACTATCAAGATTCAAAACATGCGTTGATCTTTCAAAAGTGACTGAAAAAAGGGACCGTGAAAAAATTGTATCAACAATACGTGCAGTTGAGGTATTCTCGTTCATGAGCTGTATTGCTATGGGAATCCTGACTATAATCTCTCTCCAGTTTCCAAATATGGTTTGGGGCAAATTTACTGTATGGTTAAGAACCCGTTCTTCGCAAACCCCGTCCATTGAAACAGTTCGTTCCGTGCTGCAACATGAACTATGGAGAAATAATCACAAAGTCAGTAGTTATGCGACTTTATCAAATATTCAAAAGTATCAAAACAAAGAAGAACCCATACGCCACAGACATAGTGCGTAGAAGGGGTTCTGGTGTTGGCATGGGTGAAAAAG
Source organism: Clostridia bacterium (assembly GCA_026418275.1). Taxonomy (GTDB): domain Bacteria; phylum Bacillota; class Clostridia; order Acetivibrionales; family DSM-2933; genus SKW182. Next base: position 227 of record JAOABQ010000003.1, on the reverse strand, counting down.
TTGGTTTGTTATGGGATTAACTTTTAACTCTTAAGTATCATATATAAATAAAATAAAGAATAATGCAAAATTGTGTCTATGAAATATGTTACAAAAGTCGTATAATGGTGTAAATATATTGTGCAAAATAAATTGTAAAAAATCGGGGGTGTTTATAATGAAATTTTCAGATTTAATTAAAATGAAAATCAAAAACCAAAAGAAGGATACTGCAAAAAAGGTTATTC
>JAOABQ010000014.1 GCA_026418275.1 Clostridia bacterium | reverse complement strand
AAAATGAGAAGGGAAGTTGCTACATGGCAATTTCATAGAAACTTGCAGGGAGCTACTGTGAAGTGGCAATTTACGACAGAAGATGCAAGAATAAAATTGAAAAGTCTGTACCCTAAAATTTAAGAGTTACAGACTACTAGTGCCTTGTAACGTAATTCTTTTCTAGGGTATGCGAAGCACAAACAGATGAAGTGCATTTTTAACACTTTTAAAACTTTAAAATTTGTTGTGTTAAAAAGCACTAGGTGATAAAACGATACGTACTCTATTCATGGATATCAAGTTTTTAAAAGAAAAGGGAGCCTGCCGGAAAAGAAAGATAAAAAGGCAATTAAAAGAGAAGCTGCCTTACCTTATAATCACTGCATCAGTTTAAAAAATTAAATTTTCCAATCACTTATAACGTGTAGATACTATGATCTAACGGTTATATTTATGGAGTATGTTGGCTGAATGCAGTAAATTAACCAGGTGAGGTGAAGGTATGAATGATTAAATTAATGATTGCTGATGACAGCAGGATCTTGAGAAATAATTTGAAGACAATTCTAGAGCAGGATAAAACGATAAAAGTAATCGGCTGTGCTGCTGATGGGATGGAAGCATACCAATTTTGCTGTACAAACAAGCCGGATATAGTTCTTATGGATATCCGTATGCCTATTTGTGATGGAGTAGAGGGTACAAGGCTCATCAAAGAAAAAGATGCTTTTATCAAGGTAATTATTTTAACCACATTTAATGATGACGAGTATATTGAGAAAGCATTGGAATATGGCGCTGACGGGTATATTTTAAAAGGAATCGGCGATGAGGAATTACGAAGTGCGATTCAAAGTACTGCCAAAGGATTGAGCGTTGTTCAGCAAAGTGTTTTTAGCCGGATCAAGAACAGCTATAAGTCTATTCAATTTAAAAGGGATGAACGGCAAAACAGGCTATGTTTATCAGAGCGGGAAAAGGAAATCATTAAAGAAATCATGAACGGAAAGAGTAACAAAGAAATTGCGAACCAGATGTTTCTGGCAGAAGGAAGTGTCAGGAATATAATTTCTACTTTACTTACAAAACTTCAATTAAAAGACCGAACCCAGCTTGCAGTTTTTGCATTAAAAAACAACCTGGTATAGTAAATAGGTGAACTTTGGAGCAAATTCTATACTAATGAATGAAACATACTGAATAACAAGGTGAATAAGGTATTATGGGGAACTTATTAAGCTTAAGAGTACTATTGTTATCTTTTTCAATTATACTATTATTGGTTTTGCTTTTGTTTTCATACTTTAAAGGTAAAAGGTCACCATTGCTGTTTACTTTCTTATGGTTTCAAAGTATGGGGCTTCTTTGGCTGGTGTTGGAGTTTGTTGAAATTTTTGTCCCAAACGCGGAGGCCCGGTGGGTCAATATTCAAATAAAATACTTCAGCCTTAGTTTTATCGGCTTGGCGTGGTTGGTTTTTGCATTTTGTTATACGGAGAATCAGACTATCCTAAAAAGAAAAAGAATAATAGCTTTTCTATTCATACCTCCTTGTTTGATGTATGCTTTACTATTGACAAACAACTGGCACAGACTTTTCTTTACGCACTTTGGACTGAAAAACAATGAGATCCAAAACGGTGTTTTCTTTTGGCTGCATCAAGGGATGACATACAGTTATGTTTTGGGGGGCACAATCCTTATTTTAGGCTACTCATTTAAAGCTTTATATTATGCAAGAAGAAATATGATTGTTATCCTTGCCTGCATCATACCTGTCTTTGTTAATGTCATTTTTAATTCTTCAAAGAAATTTGATCCGGGATTTGATCCGACCCCCCTCGCTTTTCCTGTATCGCTGACATTGGTTGCTGTGGCCACGTTTAAATACCGTTTTTTAAATATTATGCCTTTTGCCCTTAGGGAAATTTACCAGAATGTGGTTGAGGCGATGATTGTTGTTGATAAAATGAATAAAATTATTGACTGCAATCAGGCATTTTTAAATGAATTTCCTGAGTATTCTGCTTTAAAAGACAGAGAAAACATGGTTTCCCTGATAAAACTCTTAAAAGTAAAATCAGAGCATAGCATAGAAGTATACAATCTCTTTGATGCCATATTAAATGAATCATGCAAAAATATTACCGCGGAACTTAAGCTAAAGGGTCCTAAAGATCGGTATTACCTTGTAAACATACGGCCGTTATTCGATAAGCGCAAGGAAGCAAACGGCAGGATTATCTGCTTCAATGATATAACAAAATATAAGGAACTTCTAGGCGAAATCAATGAGAAAAACACCGAACTTTCTTCAATGAATCAAGATCTTCAGGAGACAAACGAAAGATTGGTAGGATATTTGGATACAGTGGAAGAGTTGGCGGTTTTAAAGGAAAGAAACCGGCTTGCAAGGGAAATACACGATACATTGGGGCACACCCTTACGGTGATAACTTCCTTAATGGAGGTAGGAAGGATTGAATGTGAAAGGAATAATGCAGCGCACGCATCCAAAAAGCTAAAAGAGGCAATTGAAATTTCCAGAGAAGGACTGCGGGAGTTAAGGGTTTCGATAGAAGGCCTTGTGGAGGATAAAAGCAAGTATGAGGATCTCATTGAAGCATTGGGGCGGCTTGCCGAGTTTTCTACAAAATCCGGTATTGATGTTGAGTTTTCCCTGTACGGAGAGGAATACTACAAAAAAATCTCAGTGGGAAGTTGGTTGGGCAACATCTCGGATACAATTTATAAAATCTGTAAGGAGTCCATTACAAATTCACTAAAGCATGGAAATGCAAAAAAGGTGGATATTGTTCTACGGTTCAATGAAGATAAGATAAAACTTTTGATTGTAGACAACGGAAAGGGCTGTAAAGTTATCCAAAAAGGATTTGGCCTAAGCGGCATGGAGGAAAGGGTCAAAAATTTGCAGGGAACGGTTACCTTTGGATCGGATACGGAAAATGGGTTTAATATTTATATTGAAATTCCCGTACAAGGATCATTTTAATCTGTTGTGCCAGATTTATCTGGTTCCAAGATCCAATACTTTTTATCCTGTTTTTCAAAGTGTTAAAAAATAAACTTCCTGTGTTTGTGCCTCGCATAGCCAAGAAAAGAATTACATTACGAGGCACTATCACAGCAAATGAATTTAACTATACATAACAGCGTAAGAGAACGGTTAAAAAATGGAATCAATCCTTGCTTTTTAGCTTACGAACCCTTTTAAACACTTCACGGTCATAGCCCCTGCTTAGTTTACCGGTTCTTTCGATATACCTCTTGTAACTACCCATACCCATATTGTAGGAATTCATTATATAGTATGCAAGGTCCTCTTCCGGTACTTTCCCCTGCCATTCATTACGGTAATAAACCAGCCCTCCGATTCCCGCTCTTATTCCATGATCCGGGTTTAAAGGATCAAAATTTACATTAGGGTCTAAATCACAGTATTTAACGCCTAAATTTTTATAAAAATTCAATACCTTTGAATTGATTTGGGCAATTCCCATATCATGACTGTCACGGTTGTAACTGATTAAATCCAGCTGATATCCTTCACTCTCGTAGTCGAATAAAGCAAGTACCAGTTTTTCATCCAGATTGTTCTTAGTACAAAGCTTATGAATAAGCTTTTGCCATTTTTCATCCAGGCAGATATTGTATAAATGTGCTTTCCTCTTAGGCATATCACTTATTTTGTTTGGAGTCGGAAAAGCTTTTTCTTTTAATACTGTCTTGGCAGATGGTGTGGTTTTAATAATATTAACTGCCGCAGGCCGTATCTTGAGAGCCTTGCTGTTTTCGAGATTCTTACTGAAAACATAAACACTTCCAAGCATGATAAAAAGATATACCATGATTAACGAAATTGCTTTTAGTTCCTTTTGATGCATTTGTTTGATCCCCTCACTAATGTTTTTTCATTCTAAGTTTTGCCATAAAATAGAAAATATAACCTGAAATAAATCAGTGAGATGGGAAACTTATGCTTATTGGGTAACCATAATTTATAATGAGCCTATGTCAAAAAGAGGGTATTTGTCATTAACGGTACTTGAGTTTACACCACCCCTAACAGGCTTCTTGGTAGTGTCTCGTGCTGAACTTACAAGAGCAAGTGTGCTCCAGCTTCGTAGGACACACATAAATAAAAAGAGCCTTTATTTAGGCCCTTTTGCTTATGTGAAAAAATTGAAAATAAATTGGCTTAGTAGCGAAAACTGCTTCATTTTCTTTTACTCTCATAAGAAACCTGGACATTAGGAGACCCATCCTCAAATCCAAAAACTAATAAAATAATTGTATCAGATTTCTCCCATCCATCAATGAAGGTGACATGTTCCTTTACAAGTGCTTCTTCATATTTCTGTGGTTGATTTTTATAAGTGTCTACTTTCCATTGCAATCTCTCAGCTTTAGGTTTACCATATATTTTTTTAAGCTTATTCTTAAGATCCTTATACACGTCTAAATACCCCTGACTAGTAGGAATGATATCATTGATTCTTTCAGTTACCCTACTTAATTTATTATTTATAAAATCATAATAAACTTCAGATTTTAACCCAAATGATTCTCCCTGATGATAATAATAATTTTCCCCGGAGATTTCTAATACTGATAAAGTATTATTTAAAGTTTTTTCAACATTTTCCTTGCCCATACCCCATTTTAGTTTTCTTGAATTAAATTCTTGATACATTAATGGCTTTTCTTGCTTTTTCTCTGGCTCAGGTGTGTTTATCTGCTTTGAAACTTTTTCAGGTGAGGCAGTATATTTTGGGCTATTTGATGGAATTTCTTGTTGTATAGCTTGGTCTTCCTTACTAGAACAGCCTACCAACATAACAAAAATAAAAATTAAAAGTATCTTCTTCAAGTGTATTTCCCCCTAACAATAGAATAGCTAAATTGTACCACAAATATATGTTTTGTGCACTTGCCAAGAGGCATTGTCCATATTTACATCAGCACCAAAAAGAATATTCTTTAACCTTTTTGCCTATTTTCGTTTTCTTCTTATCGTTATAGGATCGCATTCTATTGAAAGTATTATAATATTATTTATGAGGCCAAAGTGTAGGACGATTTTGGGTAAAAAAAGAGGAGAGAAAAGTTCTCTCCCGAAGTCTCCAGTGTAAAATATTGGAACATATAGTATACTAACACAACTTCCGGAAGATTACAATATAGTTAAAATAAATAAGCAGTAAATATTTATAAGACTTTTTTCCATCTGAACCGTAAAATAGGTTAAGGACAAAAAGAAGGAGGCTTTGTATGAGAAAAAAAATGATTGTTTTAGTTCTGTGTATCATAGGTGTTTTGGGTGTATATATCGGAATAAAGTATTACCTGACTTTTAAAGAGTATAAGAGAGTCACTTCTTCACTTGCTATTGACAATATTAACTTTTCAGCAGTGAAGGATGGTACCTATATCGGGGAGTGTGATGCAAAACTGGTATATGCAAAGGTGAAGGTCTTTGTAAAAGGAGGAAAGGTAGAAAAAATTGAATTACTGAAACATGCAAACGGAAGAGGGGAAAATGCGGAAGTTATCCCGGGAAAAGTGGTAGAATCCCAGTCTTTAAATGTTGATACGGTTTCCGGCGCTACCAATAGCAGCAAAATTATTTTAAAGGCAATAGAAAATGCGTTAAAAGGGAAGCAATCCTTATAAAAATAAAGGACGGCTGAACCGTCCTTTATTAAAACTCAGAGGGGTTTATTGTTATCGGTAAAAAGTAGTAATTTTGTTTTGTGATTTTGTTTGCTGGAATTATTAAATTGTATGAACCTGCTTGTGTTGATGAAAAGTGTTTATCATATCTCCGCTCAACACCCTATCATCAAAAGCTTGAATTTTTAAAAATTTAAGCTCATATCTACACCCATTCTATTTTATTGTCTATTTATCATCTCCCTTACTTGTTTTGATAGATTGTATTCATTGCTGTTACAATTAATATTTTATAACATTTAACATGTTTTCCATAGTGTAAATAGTCACTTCTTTTGTATTCAAAAGTCACAAGTTTTCTGGTTAAAATTGTGACGAACGGCATCTTGACTTTTTTGATTTATGTACTCAAAAAGATTATGGTTAACTTGGGTAAGTTTTTTACTTTTAAACAGGGTAATTTTTCACCCTAAAAAAGCAAAATAAAAAGAGAGAAGTACCAAGCCTTCTCCCCTTTTATGTGCATAAAATAAATAATAATGGGTTAGCTGTATATTAACATAAATTCCAGCTTAACACAATATAGTAAAACATAATATAAACGAAGCATTTTTCGAAAGGAGCCGTTATTGAGCTAGTGCTTTTTAACACAACAAATTTTAAGTTTCAAAGTGTTAAAAATGCATTTCCTCTGTTTGTGCCTCGCATACTCCTAGAAAAGATTACGTTACGAGGCACTAGCACATTATTAGCGGATGTGACCGACTCCAACTATTTATTTCCCACAAATAATTTGCAGCCCAACTCAAAAGAGCTAGGCTGCTATATAAAAAGAGGAAGAGGGGGTAAATTAACTATGATTTTATTATAATTGATAATTGTGTAAAAATAATTAAAAAATTATTAATAAATTATGAACATTTTAGTGTATCGGATTAATATAATTGTTTTAAGTGAATTTATATTATATTTAATAAACATATTCTGCTTTTGAATCCATAATTGCCCATGTCTATTCATATTTTAGAGTCCTTTTTAGTATAAATAGATGAGTGATTTTTTCCTTTGGGCACTAAAGACGTAGAAAAGGAAAGAATAACAAGCTTAAGATAATAAACCGTAAAAGAAAAAACAATTTTTTAAAGTAACTTATATGAGGCCAATTTCATTTTATTTACACTTTGTTACCTTAAGCGATGAAATCTATGCTTAAATTGATCTACTAAGAGGAGGGCTCCAAATGGCAGCTAAGAAAATATTGATTGTCGTGGGGGATTACGTAGAGGATTATGAAGTGATGGTCCCGTTTCAATCCTTGCAAATGATAGGTCATACCGTTCATGCAGTATGCCCGGATAAAAAAACGGGTGAATTCGTAAGAACCGCAATTCATGATTTTGAAGGAGACCAAACATACAGTGAAAAACGTGGCCACAACTTTACATTGAACGCATCTTTCAATGAAACGGATCATGAAAAGTATGATGCATTGGTGTTACCGGGCGGACGTGCTCCGGAATATATCCGCTTAAATAAAAAGGTGATTGAAGTAGTAAATCATTTTGTGTCCCATAATAAACCGATTGCCGCAATTTGTCACGGAATTCAGCTTCTATTGGCAGCAGGGGCAGTGAAAGACCGGTGTTGTTCTGCCTATCCTGCATTGGAACCGGATATATGTTTTGCGGGTGGAATCTATGCCAATATTCCCATCGATAAAGCTTATGTAGATAGAAATCTGGTTACCGCTCCGGCATGGCCCGCTCACCCAGAGTGGCTGGCAAAGTTTTTAGACATTCTTGGTACTGAAATTAAGCCATAGAATAAAAGATTAAATATAGAGTGCATCGAGCGAAGAAGGCTTCCAAGAGGGGGGCTTTTTTCGCTGTGTTTTATACCTTTTTAAGGGTGCTACTGTCATAACGCATTCATTTTTGTTATAATGAAAAATAAAGTTTTATGGGTACACGGGTTTACACGAAGGAAGAAAACAAGTTAAATCGGATATTTTTACCGGGAGGATTTATGAACCTAACAGGCAGTTTTCATATTCCAAGATATAAAGATGAAATAGAAAAAATTCAGGAAATGTCTCTGGCACCTTATGCTACCAAAAGGCCTAAGGAAAACAGCCGCAGATATGTGGGAAAAGGATATAATGCCGAAACACGGAGTGAATTTCAGCGGGACAGGGACCGGATTATCCATTCAAAAGCATTTCGACGCCTTTTATATAAAACACAAGTATTTGTGAACCATGAGGGTGACCATTACAGAACGAGAATGACACACAGCTTGGAGGTTGCACAAATATCACGGGGGATCGCACGTTCCCTGGCGGCAAACGAAGATCTTGCCGAGGCTATAGCGCTAGGCCATGATTTAGGACATACGCCTTTTGGACATGCTGTGGAAACCCTTCTTGCAAGGAAGCTTAAGGATGAACATGGTTTTTATCATAACGAGCAAAGCGTAAGAATTGTGGATATCATTGAAAAGAAACCTGAAATCGAGCAGGGCCTTAACCTTACCTGGGAGGTTCGGGAGGGGATTTTAAAGCATACCCGTGACCGTACCGAAGGAATCTATGATTCACTTCTTCCTGCCATGCCATCCGGTATTGAAGGTCAAATTGTCGGTTTGGCGGATACGGTTGCATACGTTTGCCACGATCTTGATGATGGCATCAATGCAGGACTTATTCAGAATAAAATCAAAAACAAACTTCTTACTGATAGTGACTTAAAGGATTTATGGAGTAAATTTGACCTGAAATATGAGGAAGGAATCGGTGTCAGTTCGATTATTAATAAACTGGTAACCGACATCGTAGATACTTCCTGGGAAATTATAAGGACATATAATATTGATTCTGCCGACAAAGTAAGATGTTTTAAGGAGTCACAGGACAAGCCTGTGGAGTACAGCAGAATTATTCGGCTTGGGAAATACCGGGATGCTTTTTTAAAACTGAAGGAATTTGTAACCGAAAACATTTATAAGAGTTCCATGACATCGATTATGGACGTGAAAGCGGAGAAATTTATCGAAAAAATTTACGACACATATTGGGAAAATCCTGAACAACTTCCGGATGAAATTTATCACAAATTTGTTGAAGCATCAAAAACAAAGGAAAATGCGGGTATATCCAGCGGTGAGGGAAGTTCTTATGATGGATATGTTACAACGCCGGCCAGGGTTTTATGTGATTATATTGCATCCATGACCGACAGGTTTGCTTTGGAAACGTACGAAAAATTGTTTAATCCCTACACAAAAATTTGATATAATTATGTAAACATTACAGACTGCCAAAAGGTGGATTCAAAGTGAATAAATATATGGGTTTTTTTGAATTGAAAGATATAAATATACCTACAGTGCCCTGGAAAGAGTTTCATACTCATTCTACGCTGGACAGCAATATGTTGTGGACACTCAGGGTAGCTGTGGAAAACAGCAATGACTTAAATTTACCCAGATTTGTGGGTGTGAGGTCTGATGAGGCATACCGGAACGGAGTATCGCTTCTTTCAAAATATAAAGACAATGGGATGGTTATCTACTATCCGTACTTTATTGCAAAAAAAAGCGGTGTTATAGAAATAAGTGCCCACAGGACGGTCATTGAAGCGGTGGATAAGGATTTGTGGAATCTGGTAACCTATGGAAAACGGGATGTAACTTTAATTCTTTCAGAGGAGACGAAAGAGTTTATCGGGGATAAAGATTTTTTGGTTCAGGAAGAATTGGACACGTTGGATAAATACATCCGCATCATTAGGGGAAAATACAGGGACTACTTGTTTGAAGGCAAATCGATCTTTGCAGAGTGGAGTTTTGCGTATAATACGGATGTAAACCAAAAGCCCATTGGAGAAAAGTATCTTGTGTTTTATGAGCTTCGAAGCGTTAATTGATGCTTGCGAATTGCTCTAACAGGTCAATGCAAATGAGTATGAACGAGAAGCCTTATTTAAAATAGGAGGCATACCGCAAGGATAAGGAGTAAAGTGCGGCAGCCCCTATTTATTCAAATATAAACATTTGGTATTGCTGATGAAACAACTAAAAAATCCAGAGTTAGTGCATTCACATAGAACAGGCTGTGGATCAATAAAGTTTAAGGCTAGGTTTTCAACTTTTTATACAGATCTCTGTACTGGTATGCAGATTTAGACCAACTGAAATCTTGATTCATCCCCCTCTTAACAAGATTTTGCCATATGGACCGATGGTGGTATACATGAACTGCTTCCTTAATTGCAAAGAGCATGTCATGCGCGTTGTACCTTGTAAATGTAAACCCATTTCCCTGACCGGTCAATTCATTTAGCGGCTGAATAGTATCCTTAAGCCCTCCTGTTTCCCGTACAATGGGAATAGACCCGTACCGTAGGGAAAATAGCTGGCTAAGTCCGCAGGGTTCAAACAAGGATGGCATTAAAAACATATCCGAACCTGCATAAATGCGCTGGGCCAAAACCGGATCATATTTCAGATTTACTGAAAGCTTGGTAGGGTGATGATGAGCTGCATTACTGAATAAATGCTCATAATGCTGTTCACCTGCACCTAAAATAACAACCTGGAGGTCCATCCTTAAAATATCGTCCAAAACAAATGAAATAAGGTCAAAGCCCTTTTGAGGCACCATCCTGGAGATAATTCCGATTAACGGGATATCATTTCTAGTTGGAAGTCCCAAGCTTTGCTGAAGATTAATTTTATTGTCGTATTTGCCGTCGAGGTTATCCGAATCATAGTTTCTAAAGAGTCTTGAATCATTTGCAGGGTCATTCCCTTCCATATCGATTCCATTTACGATACCATATAGACTGTCTGCTCGCTTTTTTATGGTTTCAGAAAGATTTTCCCCATAGAAATCGGTTTTTATTTCTTCTGCATAAGTCGGACTAACGGTTGTTAAGATATCCGAATATAATAAACCTGCCTTTAGGAAATTGACTTTATCATAAAACTCAATTCCATTAACTGTGAAATGTTCCCAGTCAATATTTAAGAGTTCCATCATTTCTTTAGGGAACACACCTTGGTATTTTAAATTGTGCACGGTATATACGGTTTTAATATCCTTATAGAAATCCAGGTGTTTATAATGTGCATGAAGGATCAAACTTAAAATCCCTGTTTGCCAATCATTGCAGTGCAGGATATCGGGTTTGAAATCAATGCAGGGAAGCATTTGTAAAACTGCCTTAGAAAAAAATGTAAAACGTTCCCCATCATCATTGTAGCCGTAAAGCCCTTCTCTGCCAAAGTATTGTTCGTTATCCAGGAAATAAACAATCACCCCGTTGTAATCCAGCTTAAAAATACCGCAGTACTGATGCCTCCAGCCTACATCCACATAAACATACCCTACATATTCCATACTTTCCAAGTACCTTTGGGGGATATTTTTGTACTTGGGCATGACAACCCTTACGTCGTCACCGATTTTGTGAAATGCTTTGGGAAGGGAACCGGCAACATCTGCCAATCCGCCTGTTTTAGCAAAAGGTTCAACTTCAGATGATGCTAAAAGAACTTTTAATTTCGACACAATAACCCTCCTATGCTCTCTTTTGTTATGTACTTCATTATAGCCGATAAATAAAATATACAAGCATCCTTATATTATTATGATAGAAAAAAATTTTTTCATTAAATTATTTTTAGAAATTCTTATAAGCATAGTTTGATAAGCCCTTAAGGTATATAATTTATAAAATGGCAGCAGTCTTCAAAAAGTAAAACCCTTGGTTTATGAAAACGGTTCTTCTGTTTTGTCAAATAAGGTTTCATCCAATTCTTATGCGTTAGTAAGGGTAAAGGAATAGGTCCTTAAAAAATTCTCCGGATAAACCAGGGGGCAGCCGCTAGTACAATCGCAGCAGTTATATTCATAAAAAGGCTGGTAGTAAAATAGGAATAGACCATCAATAAAATCCCAAAGATCAGGAAGCTGAATTCTGTCCTTTTTTTGCCGAAATAGAAATAAGCCATGCCAAGAAAACTTGCAAAAATAGTAATGAGTAACCCCATTTGACTCACCCCATGATAAACAATATAGTATAATTTTACTAAACTTACAAGCAGAATGACAGTATTAATTTAAAAGAAATCATGAATTGCTAAAGTTTTACTGCAAATTGCTTATACAATAACAGAAATCCATATTTATAGTTTTAAAATTCCTTTTTACGGTTAATACTATAAAGAACGGAGATTTAATTCTTTTTTCGGATCCCTCTCTCTTTAATATTTTGGAGTAGAAGCCCGAAATCAGTTAAATCCAAATATTAAGGAGGTGTAGGAATATGGCGGATAAAACCATAAGCTGTAAGGATTGTAATTCGGATTTCCTTTTTACGGAAGGTGAGCAGCAATTTTATGCGGAGAAGGGATTTGTGAATGAACCCACACGTTGTCCTGAGTGCAGAAGAGCGAACAAACAGCAGAGGAACTCTTTTGGAAACAGAAGCAGGAACCGGTGGTAAATCAAAAGGGGCTGACTCAAATGTTAGCCCCTTTTAAATGACAGTAAAGAAACTATGCGTCTTTGCCTACAAATGCAACCAGGAATTTACCGTTTTCCTTAACCAGTTCAAAGTCAAGTTGATATTCTGCCCGTTCCTTTTCACTTGTATCGGTCAATCTTACAAAAACCAGGTACTTGTCTCCATCCTTCGCCACATTCGTAATGGTGCTGAAAATTACGCTTCCTTGGTTTACCATTAAAACATCACTTTTTCTTTTCTCAATCTTTTCTTTAAAATCTTGGGTGCACATGCTTTTTATAAAGGCCAAATCCCCCTTATACTGCGCCTTTATAAAATCAATAACCAACTCTTGCACTGCTGTATTTTCATCGGGGGAGATTCCTTCACTTGTCCGGATTTCCTTGATCTGAGTATCTTTGATCTTTTTGAGTTCAATCTCCAACCGCTTGTAATCTTCCTTCATTTGCACTACTTCCTTTTTTACCTGTTCATTTTGTTCTTTTGCCTGTACCCATTCCTTCACAACGGGAAGCTCCGGCGCGACTTTAGAAGCAAATGTAGGAAACGCGATGATGGACATGGTTAAGACGGATACTGCAAAAAACAAGCAAGCAGCAGCGCCAGGCAAAAACCTTGGTATAAAGCTTTTTTTGTATGTCTTTTTCAGAATATCTCTTTGATTCATTCCCAATACACCTTCCTTTACAGTTAAGGCTGTTTTTAAGCCCTGCAGTCTGGGGACCAAATTTTTTACTTCAGCATATTCCTGAGCACATGCTTTGCAATGCTGTAAATGCCTGTGAATTTCCTCGTTTTCTGTAGAAGTAAGTTCATTCATAACGTACTCCTCCAAAAGCTCCAATACCTTTTCACAGTTCATTGAATTCCCTCCTTGTCTAAGGTTTGCATTGATTTTCTTAATTCTTTAAGGGCATAGCTGATTCTTGACTTAACCGTACCTTCGGGACAATCCAGAATCATTGCGATATCCTTAATGGGTAAGTCCTGAAAGTACCGCAGCACAAGTACAATCCGAAATTCCTGTTTTAGTGAGGAAAGTGATTTTAAAAGGTCCATATTGTCCTCACTAAGCTCTTGGGTAAGGCAGTCTTTTTCAATCTCTTGAAGGGTAACCGTTTTTCTGAATTGCCTGAAGTAGTCATTGCACTTATTGATAAGGATCCGGTTGATCCATGGTCTAAACTTGGACACATCCTTTAAATGATTTAAGGATGTATAAGCTTTTAGAAAAGTATCCTGACATATATCAAGCGCATCCCAGGGAGATTTCACAATACCAAGGGCCGTATAATAAAGTTGGTTGTGATATGTTGTAATGATTTGTTCAAAAGCTTTTTTATTACCCTGCTTTGCCTCTTCGAAAAGGTTGAACTCATCCAAAATTTACGCCTCCTTTTTAGCTGCTCTATCCTATAGACGCATGAGGTACACCGTTCGTTCAAAATGTTTTTATATTCATTAAAATAAAAAAAGCCTATCCAAGGCTTAAAAATTATAACATTATTTTTGTCTGTATTAAACCGAGAAACCTTAACAGCTCTTTATTTTTGGTGCTTCAAGGCTATTCATATTTCCTGGGAAAATATTGATTTATAGCTGTTTCAACCTGATTTAGCCAGGATTGCCGTTCTTCCGGTGTACTTTTCGAAACAACCCCAAAGTTTTTCCGGTAGAAGTTTTTTACGCCGCAGAAGTCAAATACACAGTTTTTCCAAATGGTTTCAAGGGGATCTCCAAATACCTCCAATTCTCTTTTAAGAGGAGTATTTGAAGTGTTGAATACGACTGCCGCACCAGCTTTTAGAAGCCCTTGTGGGATACCGTCTTCGAGACTTTCTTGGTCAAATGTATAGGCTATACCGGGGCGCATGATCCGGTCTATCCAGCCTTTCAAAATAGCTGGAGGCTGTCCCCACCAATTGGGGTGGATAATAATAATCCCTTCTGCCTCTTGTATTTCCATGCAGTGTTTCCTGATAAGGGGATCAGAGGAGTCGTCTTCAACAAGTTCTTTACCTGTGATAACCGGATCGAAGTTTTCCTCAAACAAATCGTGAAAACGTACATCATGTCCATTTTTATTTAAAACATTAACAGTAGTTTCTGCAATTGCATAAACAAAACTTTTTTTATTCGGATGTCCTAAAATAACAGAAATTCTCATGCCTTAAGTCCTTTCTCATTGTGATCTATGCGGTATACTTATTGAATAGAGGAGTATGATTTGTATAATACCACTGCCCAGGAATTTGTAACAAAATTCCTGATTTCCGAGAGAGCGTATATGAAAAATGCGCTTCTTGGAAAGTATTATTAATAGTGAAGAGTAGGTGTTTAAGCGGTATACTATATTGAGTGCGGTGAAGATTTTACATCGTGCTTCGATTTCCTTGATAGAATTTGTGAAAATTCAATTTATCCGTATAAATATTTCACCACCCTCTACAAAAAAATAATTTTTTAAAAACTTTGCAGGGTTTTATAAAAATGAATCGTCTATTATAGTGTGAGGAAAGGAGGGGAGCCATGGATCAGGATGAACTGTTGGTCAAAAGAGCGCAGAATGGCAGCCAGGACGCTTTTAGACAAATTGTTGAAAAATATAAATCATTTATTTTTGCGATCTGTATGAATATTGCACGGGATCCCCAAGAAGCAGAAAACCTTTCCCAGGAAACATTTATTCAGATCTATCGCTCCCTTGGAAAATACGAATCAAGAGGTTTTAAAACATGGATCGGAAGAATAGCAACGAATAAGGCCATTGATTGGAAAAGGAAACACAAACAGGAGACGTTAAACAAAGTGATTTACCTGGATGATGCAGATGTATTGAATATGCATGAGGAAGACCGCTTGTATGAACATCTGGCAAAAAAAGAAGACAGGGAAAAGCTGTTTAAAATGTTTGAAGCATTACCTGAAATGTATAGTACGGTACTTAAGAAATACTATATGCAGTCAAAGAGTTACCAGGAAATCTCCATAGAAGAGGGAATAAGTCTTAAGACAGTAGAATCAAGGCTTTACAGGGCCAAGAAGGCGATAAGGAAAAAATGGGAGGAGGATGAACATGCTGAAGCATTTTGATGAATGCCAGTGGAAATTATATGCTGAGGGCGGTTTAGATGAAGAAGCGGCTGCAGAAATGGAATCTCATCTATTGGAATGTAATGACTGTCTGGAAATTTACCTGCGGATGATCGAGGACAATGGGATGGAAAGTACAGAAGCTATGGTCTCCCCCCAATTTACTGATAATGTAATGAAAAAAATTCAGCATGAGAAAAAATCATATACCTTTTCAAAGAAGCAGATTTTTTTCTATTATGTTGTTGCTGCCTGTATTACGCTGTTTCTTACCTTCAACGGAGCCTTTGATTCTCTATACAGCCGTTTTACCGAAAGTTCCTCACAAATTGCACAAAGCTCCGGAGCCATTGAGAAAATGTTTGTAAACGGCTGGTCCGAACGCTTGACAAACGAAGCCGTCATTGCGATGGATAGACTCAAACAAAAAAAAACAACAAGTAAAACAGATAAAAAATAATAAAAGGAGTGATTGCGTTGAAAGCAAAAAGTAAATTTAAAACCTTTATTCTATCCTTCTTCCCCGGCCTTGGGCATGTTTACCTGGGATTTAGCGTCAGAGGAGCCGTTTTTTTCTTTGCGCAAGTCTTAGTGGTGTCCTTAATCTTACTTACACATGAAATCTTCCATACGGATGAAGTGGTGTTTCTTGGATTCTTTATCCCCGTTTTATGGCTTTCATCCATTGTGGATGCCATGGTGCTTGTAGAAAAGGTAAACCGTTTTATATTTGCGCAAGGTTTTAGGCAAGACGAAAACCTGGTTGAGCTTTATAAAAAGGATATGGAGATGCAGAACAAAAAAGTCATTTCCATGGTACTGTCCATTATTCCCGGAGCAGGGCATATGTACCTGGGGCTGCAAAGACAGGGAATTCAATTGATGATCGTTTTCTTTCTCTGCTTTTTCCTCACGGATTTTCTTCGTATTGGACTATTTATTATTTTTGCTCCGATCATATGGTTTTTTGGATTGTTTGATGCAATGCATAAAGCCTCAAACAGTGAGTTGGAAGAGGATCAAAACTTGATTTTTATTACGTGGTTTACAGGAAAAACCCCTTTTATCAGAAATACCGGCAAATTTATTGCTTATGCACTCATTATAATAGGCTGCTATCTCTTATTTGAAAGGATTGTGCTTCCTGAGTTGGAGCGATTTATTGAAGGTAAAGTCAGAAGCTACATCCAAACAGCCATTGTTGCCTTCTTATTTATTGCGGGGGGAATTAAACTTCTTGCAGGATCTAAAATAGAGTCTAACGACAAGGAAGGAGATGTCAACTCATGAGACAATGGCGGGTAGGAACCTTTTCAATGGGAATCTCTCTTATTGTGCTTGGGATTATCATGCTGGCTACCCAGCTCGCGGGTGTTTCCGCTTTGCAGCATATCATAAAATGGTGGCCGGTATTGTTAATTACCTTAGGCGGCGAGATTCTGGTATATATTTATGCTTCAAAGCAGGAAAACCCCAAAGTTAAGTTTGATATTTTAAGCATTGTGCTGGTCTCGGTTATTATATTTTTCAGCGTGGGAGCGTATGCAATCACCAGTGTCTTGAACGGAGCGTCAGCTCCCATGCTGTCTCAGATCTTTCATATCTACCGGTATGAATCCACTTTTAAAAAGAACATAATCTTGGATACACACGGAAAGGACAAATTTGTCATCGACAGCAGCAGGGGAAATATAAAGATTATTAAAGGTATGTCAAATAAAATTGAAGTAGACGCAAATATCATCATTAAGAATAACGATGAGGCTTACGCAAAGACGGTTGCGGATGCTCTCATCGAATTAAACGAAAGTGATGATTTGAGGCTTATTTCAAAAGCGGAGCAATATTCAAACAACCAAAATAAAATTCAAAATATCCGTATGAATATAATCATCAAGGTGCCGGAAAAAATGAACCTGGAAATTGCAAACAAATTCGGTGACTTAAATGTAGAAGGCATCATAGCCGCTGCTAAAATTAACAATGCTCATGGAAATGTGGAAGTCCGGTATATGGGTGGAGACCTTTCGGTTGAGAATGCTTATGGAAATATAAAGATCGACAATATAAAAGGAAAAACAGAAATAAACAATCAAAACGGAAGTACTGAAGTAAAAAGAATCGGCAGCAGCCTGCTTATAAGGAATGCGTTCGGAGAAGTGAAGGTGGAGGATGTCAAAGGCAATGCAGATGTATCAAATTCAAATAGTCCCATATATATAAAACAGGTTGACGGCGACGTAATTTTGGATAGTGAATATTCTGAAATTGTGTTAAGCAATATTAAAGGGAGCGTAAAAGCAAAAGGGAATAATGGCAATATTACTGCAAAAAACATGGATGGGGATGTTAAAATTCTAAACCAGTTTGGCGGCATTGAGTTGGTAAATGCAAATAAAGCTGTCAATATCACCAACGAAAACGGAAAAGTCAGCTTTAGTACGGAGAAATTGCTGGAAAAAGACGTAGAAATCAAAACTTCATTTGAGGATATTTCCATAAAACTTCCGAAAGAGCAGCAAGGAAAATTTAAGGCATTCACTGAGTACGGGACTATCAAGAACGGTCTTGAACTTAAGGTAAAAGAGGAGTTAAACAAACAAACCTTGGATGAGGTTAAGGGGAATGACAAGATAAAAATAAATTTGGAAACCCAAAATGGAAATATCCGGATTCAGTAAAGGATAACCAGAATATTGTATCACATAAAAGCCAAAGTGCTCATTTGAGTATGATGGCTTTTTTTATTGAACTTCAGAGTTGTCCGAATAAGTTGGATATGCGAGGTGCATTAGAAAAATTATAGATTATTTATATAAAAGTTGTGACTTTTGTCACTTACATTATTTTCTAAAGTGCTATAAAATGAAGTAGAAATAATATACTTATTTTCCTATAGTAAGATAATGGCCAGGTATTAAAGAACACGATACAGCTGGTTTAAGCAGAGATAGGGCCTGCTGCAATTTTTACGGGATGCTTTAAAAGAAGGGAGGGAATGCTGAAAAACAATTATTTGCAGTTTATAAATCGCTATTAAAACAATTTATAGGGGGATTAAGCTTATGTATTGTAGAGAAAAAAGAACGTCATTAAAACGGATTTCATTACTACTTGCTTTTATTTTTGCAATGTCAATTTTTGCTTTTACCAGTATGGCGGCGGATTCAGCTTCGGTAAGCACCCCTGTGCCTACCGCTCCAAATTCCTATGTTCGTATTACGGAGCCATTGGATAAATCATATTACTCAACTTATTATAATTCCGGATTTAACTTTCCTGTTAAAGTTTCAGCATATTCATCTGATGGGGTTGAGAAAGTAGAGCTATACCATAATGGCACTAAAATGGGGGAACGCTTTGAAGCACCATATGAATTTACGTATTACCACAGCTTCCATCATGGAAGGACATGGAACTATACTGAGTATTTTCAAGCTGTGGCCATAACCAAATCAGGCCGTACTGTCTCGTCAGACACTATAACTGTGGGCATTTACAGTATGGGACCGGGGCCCACTCCTATTACGGTAGAGGGATATATTGCACCTGGTTTATTGTATAATCCTGACAAGGGAGAAACCTTGAAATCCGGCTTTAAGGTATACACAAGTTCATGGGGGAAGGAAGTTACCGCCTATACGGACAGTAAGGGCTACTTTAAGATGGAGGGAGTCCTTATGAACTATTATCAGGGAGTCTTCCCTACGATAGTGATCAGTAAGGACAATTATCTTACAAGGGAAGTACGGAATGTGGGAAAGGGTGGCTTTAATGTCATTAGTACCAGTGCAGCTCCAATTGAAATGTGGGCTGGAGATATAGGAACAGAGAATACACAGGACCGTGCAATCAATATGGAGGATATTGTTAAACTCATTGCTGCTTTTAATACAACGCCCAGTGATGAAAATTATGATTCCGGCTATGATTTCGATCAGGATCAGGCAATCAATATGCAGGATATCCTTATCATTATAAGCCATTTTAATACAACATCCCAATCATACCCGGAGGTATTGCCTTCCACACCTACACCTATGCCGACCCCGATTCCATAATTCTATGGAAAGGTATTTGTGTATGGCTTTAGGCTGTTTTTTGCAGAGTTTATATAAATAAAGAGTGGATCATTCAATAAAATTAAAGGCTGAAACTTTAAGACACTAGGGTTTCAGCCTTTAATTACATTCAATCAGTCCATTGTATCGTTTAAAAATCCCCAATTACCCCTCAGAGTTTCATAGAGAAGTCCATCCTCAAGGAGTCTTAAGAACTCTTTGCGAGGCATATTTACTGCGCCTAAGGATGCTAAATGATCAGAATAAACCTGACAGTCAATCAAAGAAAATTCAAATCTGTCTGCAAGGGTAATCAGAGCTGTTTTGGAGGCATTTTCCATTAGAGAAAACATGGACTCTCCAAAGAAACAGTTTCCTAGTGAAATACCGTAAAGGCCTCCCACCAACGATTTCTGGAACCACACTTCTACAGAGTGGGCAAAGCCTAAGTTATGAAGTCTTAAATATGCCTTTATCATTTCTTTTGTAATCCATGTATTTGAAGCACGTAAATGCCCACACTTTGTAATTACTTCTTCAAAGCAGCTGTCAAAGGTGACATGATATTTACCCTTTTTTAAAAACTTTTTCATGGATTTGGAAATGTGGATATTTTCCGGAAAAAGGATGCATCTTGGATCCGGTGACCACCACAAAATAGGGTCTTCCTGAGAATACCAGGGAAAAATCCCGCAGCTGTACGCAAGAAGGAGCCGTTCTTCGGAAAGGTCTCCCCCTATGGCTAAAATACCATCTTCCCTTGAAAGTTCGGGATTGGGAAATATAAGTTCATTTGTCAGCCGAAAAACGGGCATTTATATACTCCCTCCTAATACATACTTGCATTCAATACGGAAAACATCCATAAATCAATCCCTGTGATAAGAGGTTTGTGGATGAATCACATACCCTTTGTGTAAATGCGTACAAAAAGCTGTTATAACATTACCAGCAATATTGCAATGTATCTGTAACATTAAGATTATAGCAAGGTAATCTGTTTTGTTCAACTTTAAAATAATGTATCCTCTTACAGAATTATAGTTTAGAAAGTATACTCAATGCTTTACTTTTTTATTGCAACTGCGTAGTTTTTAAATTCTCTTATAGAGTATTGAGCCGGGGAAAATTGAGTTTTTTCCTCATTTAGAATCACAAATGCTTTGGCATTAGCTAAATAACCGTTATCAATACCAAAATAATAACGGTCAAAGGATCTGACTTCCTGAAATTCTCCGCCCGGATTGGCATACTTAACTGTATCGACAAACACCCTGGGGTCGGTTTTTTCATAGAACAAAACAAAGATATAGGGCATATTCATTTTATTGGTGACGCAAATATTCCCGTTTGTTTTCTCTGCTGCAAAATGAATGGCATCTCCAAGTGATTCATGGAAGGAGGCACTTGTCTTATTTGGAAACTGGGTGAAATAATTCGATGCAAACAGGAGAAAAAATACCAAATAAAGTGAAATGGTGGGAATTGAAAATTCTTTTATTCTGCTTGTAATCGCATGGATTCCTGCTGCAGTAACGAAAATAATAGGTATAAAAATAATATTGAACCTGTTGATATTGGGCTCAAAAGTAATAAACGGCAAGATCAGCGCAGACAATAGCCATAATAAAAGTATCAGGTTTTTGCTGAATTTTTTTTCACGGATTCCCTTTGCAGTAAAGGAAATTACTCTTACCAGGCCAAGGATAAAAAACGGTAAACTCATCAAATAGATGATACCAAACTCCGGGATTGCATTGTAATTAAAGCCATCGTTTTGTGTATATAAAAGATTTAAAAAGCCTTTCAGGCTGGTAAATGATTTTTCCAGGAAATTGTCACTGAATAAATTTAATTGTGTGGTGTAGCGTGGCTGTCCTATAAGACGCGGGATTGTGAACAAACCTGTACTGATGGCACTTTTTTTATAAATGTTTATATAGGTAAAAAGGAATACTGGTAATACTGTTAGGGTAAAAAGCAGTGTGGAAGCAATAAGCTCCCTTAAGTTTATTTTTTTGTGGATCAGCATATAAATAAACGTCAGAACAAGAAATAAAGGCACCACAAAATAGGCCAAACCATAAGAATAAAGGCTTAAACCAAATAAGAAAACCGATATGTAAAGGAATAGCTTTCTTTCCAACGAGAGTATAAGGGCATAGGTTCCCGTAAGGAAAAAGGCGGGGAACAGGTTGGATTCCAATGCCCACCTGGAAAGCATAATGTGCCATGGGCTTATACAAAGCAGAAAAACAGATAATAAAGCAAGTTTCTGATTTGCGACTTTTTTAATAAGCAGATAAAAAACAATAAGAGTGATAATTCCAAATAATAAATTTACGAATCTTACAGAAAACACATTTAATCCCATTATATAAATGAAAGGCATTGAAAGGTATGCGTAGAGGGCATTTTGTCCGCTTCCCCATGAAATAAGGTAAATAGGATTATGGTTGCCGTTCCGGTCTATACCGTAATGTGAAATCGCATAGGAATCATAACCGATGGAAGCCTCATCCTGGTTTAGTCCTGCAGGAATACTGCCAAACATAAAGCTTCTTATTGTGATTCCTAAGATAACAATGGCAATTAAAAGAAAGTTGTTTTTTAGAAAGGCGCCAAGCCGTCTTTCTTGGACACTTTGTGCCTTTGTAATATCTTGCTGGAGTTCCACGAATATCCCCCTTTAAAATAGATCAACAGTAAATATAATAGTACGATGAAGCTTTCATAATATTCTAGCGCGTTTATTGTAAACGTGTCACTTCACGCCCTGGTAAACGATTGTTATACTATTCTTTTTATTGATGCCGTAAAAATGAATCAAAAGTTTGGTTTCATCTGCTTATTTAAAATAGAATCTGAAAATGGAAGATGCCGCAGGAATGATCGCTGACATAATCCACGCGGCACCTTTTTAACACTGTTTAAGTCAATAGTAGATTACTTGTTCATCCTCACTCAATTGGACTCATTGGTGATAAAAATTTCCCCATTCCGGATATCGATGACAGCAGTCCCGCCGTGGGCAAGGCTGCCGAATAAAACTTCATCAACAAAATAGGTTTTAATCTTTTCCTGAACAACCCTTAAGATTTCGCGTGCGCCATAAGTCGAGGAAAGTCCTTTTTCAGCAATCCACTGGTAGCAAGCATCCGTAACCTTGAGTTTGATATTCTTTGCAGACAGCTTTTCGGCAAATTGCCGGACTGCTTTTTTCGCAATAAGCAGTGCCATCTCATCGTTAATATGATTGAACACTACAATCTCATCCAGCCTGTTTCTAAACTCGGGTGAAAAAATTCTTTCGACCTCTTTTGTAATTGCGCTGCGGTCAATAATGCGTTTTTCAAAACCGATAAGTGTTTTTCCGATTTCCCGGGCACCTGCATTGGATGTCATGATCAGGATTACATTTCTAAAATCGGCTTTTTTCCCGTTATTGTCCGTAAGTGTTGCATAATCCATAATTTGCAGCAGTACATTGAATACATCCGGATGTGCCTTTTCCACTTCATCCAAAAGAAGTACGCAGTATGGGGTCTTTCGAATAGCATCGGTTAGGAGACCGCCCTCTTCATAGCCTACATAACCGGGAGGTGCACCAATGAGCCGAGCCACAGTATGCTTTTCCTGATATTCGCTCATATCAAAGCGAACCAGAGGAATTCCCAGAGTGGATGAAAGCTGCTTTGAAACCTCTGTTTTTCCCACGCCGGTAGGCCCTACAAAGAGTAAGGAAGCAACAGGTTTTTCGCCCTCATTGAATCCTGCCCGGGAACGTTTTATGGCTTTTACTACTGTGTCAATGGCAGTATCCTGACCAAAAATATTTTCTTTTAGTTGTTTATCCAAATCCTTCAACTTCTCAATTTCACTATTGGAAACGCTTTTTTCGGGTATTTTTGCTATAAAGGAAACGATGCGTTCAATATCCTTATCCGTAATCTCAATGACTTCTTCCGGGTTCGAATTTAGTCTTGCATATGCCCCAGCTTCATCAATCAAATCAATGGCTTTGTCCGGAAGATGCCGGTCATTGATGTATTTCGCTGAAAGCTCTGCAGCATGCTTAAGGGCGGTCTCACTATAGATTACACCGTGAAATTCCTCATAACGGTCCTTCAAACCCGCAAGAATGAGGTACGTATCCTCAATGGAAGGTTCCGGGACTTCAATTTTCTGAAACCTTCTGGAAAGGGCTCTATCCTTATCAAAGTATTTCTTATATTCCTCGTAGGTTGTAGAACCGATAAACCGGATTCTGGCAGAGGAAAGAAATGGCTTTAGAATATTGGAGGCATCCATGGAACCGTCTGAAACAGAGCCGGCACCTACGACAGTATGAATTTCATCAATATAGACGATGGCTCTCCCCTCAATTTCTATTTCGTTTAAAACCCTCTTAATTCTTTCCTCAAAGTCACCTCGGTATTTTGTACCTGCAAGCAGAGAACCCATATCTAGGGAATAAATCTTGCATCCTTGAAGGGGGGTGGGTGCCCTGTTTTCTGCAATCATTCTGGCAAGCCCCTCTGTGATGGCGGTTTTTCCGACTCCCGGATCTCCAACATGAATGGGATTGTTTTTCAGCCTTCTTGAAAGTACTTGTACAGTCCTTTGCAAGATATCTTCTCTCCCGATTAAGGGATCAATTTCACCTGCCTTGGCTTTTTCTACAAGCTCGACGGTAAAATGGCTTATAAAATCCTTTTTGCCTTTCGGCTGTTCTTCGTTTTCATCCATGTCTTCTCCTAACTTTTCAGGTACTACTTTTTCCACTTTGGGGATAAGTGAAGATCCATGGGAAATATACTTTAAAATATCAAGACGCTTAATTCCGTTTAGTTCTAGAATATAAGCGGCAAAGGATTCCTTTTCGGTAAAAATGGCTGCAAGGACGTCTCCGATTTTAATTTCATTTTTACCCGAGGACATGCAGTGGGCTGCTGCACTCTGTAGGATATTGTTGACACCGAGAGACCCTACCGGATCTACATCATCCACCTCAGGCATTGCTTCCTGAAGATGCTTGTCCAGTGCACTTTTTATAGATTCAATATCCCCGTCGCAGCTCTCGATGATTTCCTGAACCTCTTCAAAAAACAAAGCTGCATAAAGAATATGTTCAGCAGTGAAAAATTCATGTCTTCTTTGCTTGGCTTCATTAAATGCAGCCATAATAATTTTATCTGTAATATAATCTATTTTCATAATTACTCCTCTTCCATTATCGCTTTTAACGGAAACTCCCGCTTTGTCGCCAGGTCTTCTACCTGCGCTATCTTGGTTGCCGCTATATCATATGTGTATATTCCTACAATTCCTTTTCCTTTTTCATGAACATCCAGCATGATTTTTGTAGCTTCTGCAGCGGATTTGTGAAATACATGGACCAAAACTTCTACGACAAAGTCCATGGTAGTATAATCATCATTTAATAAAATGACCCGGTACATTTTTGGCTTCTTAAGTACTGTCTTTATTTCTTCCTTAAAAATAGTTCTTTCGCTCATTGGAATTACCCCTGTTTCTGCTGCTAAATATGTGTGCATATTTTAAATGCTTTAACTAAAATTATAACAATGTATTGTCTGCTGTTCAACTTTCTTACAATAAACTTTCTGCGAAAAAGTTTTCATATTTGCTATAATAAGGTGATTGACAACAAAGAAGATCTAATGTAAAATAGTAAAGCAGTTGCAAATTAAATACTTTTTATGGAGAGATGGCTGAGCTGGTCTAAGGCGCACGACTGGAAATCGTGTGTGGGGTAACACTCACCGTGAGTTCGAATCTCACTCTCTCCGCCAAAATGAAGGGTTTCACAGATTGATGTGAAAACCTTTGTTTTATTTTCTGATCGCAGTCGGAAATCGTATTTTCCTTTTCGCATATTTTGTATTTATATTTCTATTTTATCTATTTAAATTCTTCTTGATATCACTTTGTTCAATACTAAGTTCATAGCATAAAATGTAGTCCGTTGTAACATTAAATAACTTCGCCAGCTTAATTATCGTCAATGTAGGCGGAATAGCATTTCCGTTTTCGTACAGTGTAATGGAAGTCCTTTGAACATCTAAGTGTTTTGCTAGATCATCCTGGCTCAAATTATATATTTTTCTTAATTCCCGTATTTTTTGGCCTATCGTTTTTTTGCGGTCTTTAAAGAATTCAATACTATTGACAACAGATTCAATACTAATTATCGCTTGCTCAATATTATGGGATTTCTCACAATAGCTTTGGATATTAAACGTGTCTAAGGATTTTAATCCAGGCACCTCATCCGCATGTCCGGTCAATAACATTATATAGATATCACTGTCAAATTTTCTTACTTCATTGACAACCTGCTCTCCGTTAAGATCATCAATTCGGTAATCTAGCACAAGAACATCGAACTTTTCCTTTTTAAGTTTTTCTATACCTTCTCTCGAACCGGTACACCCATCACAATAATACTTATCGCCTAGAAAAGCTTTAATTGATTGAATAACTGCGATTTCATCATCTAATATAAAGATCTTTATTCCTCTACGCATCTGAGCACCTCTTCTCTAAAGGTATTTTTACAAAAAAGGTGGTTATTCCTTCCCTAGAATTAAAATATATATCTCCTCCAAAACGGCCTTTAACAATTGCTCCTGCAATATAAAGCCCAATTCCAGTACCGTTTTTACCCTTTGTTGTGACCATTTTTTTAAAAATCTTTTCTCCTACTTCAGGAGTTATTTCTTTACCGTAATTTTCCACGTAAAAAGTTACTGTTTTTTCCTCAACACTAACACCCAAAATAATTTTTCTTTTTCCGCCTGATCCTGTACTTGCTTCTAAAGCATTGGTCATAATTGTATTTAAGACCTGTATCAATGAATTAATGTCACCTTTAATTTCAACTCCATCACAATTACCCATTTGTAAATCTAGTTTGCATTTATACCTTTTGAGTTCGAATTCCATTAGTAATTTAATCGATGTTACAAGCTTCTCAATAGTAAAATTCTGCGGAGTTATCGTTTCTTTTGCTTGACCTTTAACGGCAGCTATCATGTCTGACATGTATTTTAAATTCTCCATAATGAGTCCGAGCCAATATTTCATTTCACTAAAAACATCATTCATGGGATTAGAGGGGTTATACTCATTTATATATTGCTTTATTTTTTCGATATTTCTTTCAATAATTGCTACACCGGCACCTGACGTCATGAGTGGTGTGTTTAAGTTATGCGCAATTCCACCTATTAATTGACCCAGAGAAATAAGCCTTTCATTTTCAATAAGCTGTCTTTGACGTTCTTCAATTGTGCGAATATCTTCTATAATCAGGTCCTGCGTTTGCTCCATCAAAAGTATATTTTTATTTTTTTCGGTTTTGCTCTTACAGTAAGCACTATCGTCGAGTAACCACCGGATAGCTTCATCGATATCATAAAAAATCTCGATATCATTCCTACGTGCCAGGGTCAATACATTCTGCGCAACAAATTTTTGCTCCGCACAACTTACCACAGTTGCACTCTTTTTGACAAGCTTTGAATGAGGGTTCTGAAGTGATTGTGCGATCCTTCTTGAAACATCATTTCCAAAATTCCAGTCAAATTCCAAAACATCCGTCAACACATTGGATGGTTCGCTTGACTCTGCTATAACCATACCAAGCTCTTTATATGCTTCGTCTATTTCGGCAACTGTCATCTTTTGTAAATATTTAAAATATACTATTCCATCCTCTCTTCTATAGCAATACTTGGACATTCTAAAGCGCCCCCTATTCTTTGCTGTTTTTAGAGAAACTACCAGGGATGTTGGCCTTTAACAGATCATATATATCAGGGGCTTCACGGTTGATTCGGACTGGCCTTTTTGCCGCATTTAAAAATATATGCTGTGTAGTTGCAGTTAGAACAAGTTGAGATTTCTTTACATTTTGTATCTCTTCCAGTGTCAACTGTTGACCACCTTGGACGATATCAAAATCAATTTTATAGACTTCATACTCAAAAGAAAACCTAAGGGTCTGCATATCTTTTACTTTTGTCAAAATAACAATATTATCATCATAAGTGGCAGGAATTTTGTAATCAATATAAAGGTCTTTAACAATAACGAATATTCCCCGCTTTTCCATTTCCGCATAGGTTAACCCGAATTTTTTTATAAAATCAGTTCTTGCAATCTCAAGCCACGGCAAATAACTGCCATGATATACTACACCCATTGGGTCGCATTCAGGATACCTTACCTTAAGACAATATGTATATATCATGTATCACTCCTCCTAGATATGTTAAATATTATTACATTTAATTATATTTGGTTATTTATATTAACATTGTATGTCCATTTTTATGCAATTGTAAAGTGTTAATTCTGCATTTAAGTCATTAGTAATAGTAAATAAAATTAATCAGCCCTTTTAATGCATGATTTACCCTATAGAATGCTATGGCGGCTTATGAAGAGTTATTAATAATTAATAATTTATAGTCCATCAGAAGGTTAATTTTCAAAAAGAAAGGTCCTACTAAGGAGTAGCAGTATATAGCTATTCTCTCTTAATAGGACTCAATCTAGTAAGTTTTTATAGTTCTAACCTAAGGTTCATAAAAACGCATCTATTGTATCCGGAGCGTTTGACGAAATAATTCCCAGAGAGAGCCCTTTGCCTTGAGTTTTAATATAATATCCGCTACACTGTCTTTAACCTTAAGCGTCTGCAGATAACTTTTATAACTGTTTTTTATATCAAGCAATAAAAAGGGTTAAAACCCTATATTTATCAAATAAGGTCACGCCTCCGGAAAATCGGCTGGCAGCATATTGGTTACCATTGTTGATGTCTATAGGGGCTGTAACTCCCGGGAGTCTCTCGTCGGTTGCTCTTAGAAGTTTCCCTAGTTCTTATTTTCACTCTTGTTATAGAATTTAATAAACCAGCATCAAAACTTACAACAGTATTTATCATACAAATATTGTAATTTGTGTATTATTGTGTTAATATGTAAATGGCATGCGAGGGTCTTTTCCTTAAAGTTTGATAACTTCTAAATTTATTAGTCTAAGGAGGAAGTATTCATGAGAAAGATACTCTTTTCAATTCTAATGGTTAGCATTATGCTTATTTGTATGTTTAGTCAAGTGGTAAATGCAAGTATTGAGCCTGCACCAGTTATTTATTGGCCAATAGATGGAGAAATGCTCCAGAAAGATAATGCTTCTATCGAAATTGATTACGCAAACTGTTATTCACTTAAAAATTTAACAACAAACACTGTAATTTCAGGTCAAATAGGTACGTTTATCCCTGTTACACGTACTAATCCTAACGGACCACCAACTGTAATTGGTTACTCTTTTAAAATATATTCTCAGTATTTAGAATATTCAAATAAATATCAGCTTTCTCTCTGGAAATCCGGAGCAAGCTATGGAAGCCCTAAATCAACAGTTATGTTTACCATAGCTCCACCAAACACTTCTGTTCCTCCCATACCTACATGTGTACAGTTGCGACAGCCCGGAATATTAACTCCACAGAATGGTCAAGTAGTCCCTTATGGAGATGTAAAGGTTGTTGCAGGACCATACACATATACTGCACCATACAGCTTATGGGTTAAAGACCTATCAAATAACAAAATAATCATTTGGGGTGGCGGTAGTTTTATTATTCCCAAAGGACTTTTACGAAGTGGAGGAAGATACCAGATCGGTGGCAGTCTTTCAGGCGCAAGCTGGGGTCAGATGCTGCCTACTAGCACTTTTAGCGTATCATAAATCTCCTGCTGAAACTTTATATCTTTATAAGGCCCCCGCAAAAGGTACACAAAAGGGGCTGCTGCAAACGAACAGAGTAAGTTAGTTTTGTAGCAGTTCCTTTTTTCAATGTTAAGGAAATTATGGTGGTTTTATATTTCTTGTTATTTTATTCTTTAGAGTTCTGTATTCCGCAGAAATTAGCATAACACTTGAGAAATAGCTGCTCTCTCAATTAAATACTTTATAATGTAAACTTAATTTTACTTGGTTTATTGAAATCCCTTAAATAGTATTATACAATTTATGTAACTAATATATAAAAGTAGGAGGCTGGGTAAACAATTGAATAAAGGAGGATTTTAATGGCTTTTAAGGTAAGTATTGGGGGTAACATTATCCTAGAGAAATGTGTACGTTCTGTATCCTTGGTGATAAATCCACCGCCTGATGATCAAATTGATGGATTAATGAATATCAAAAACTCGATGAAAGTGGTCGGAAAGATCGGCATTGACGAAGATATAAGCGAACTTTACCAATGGGCTTTACTACAAGCAAATGATCCGCAATGTTACAGAGAGGTAATTTTAGAAGAAATTCGCGCGGATGTTTTAGTGAGAAAAGTTGTTTTTAATAAAGCTTTTATCATAGACTACAGTGAAAACTATACAAGTAACAAAGGGGTTGGGACATTTACATTATTAATAAGACAGCTTTCTGGAGAGGAAATGAAATGTGCAAACTCCATATCACAAAACATACAAAACGAGGAAAACAATAATATAGGAATAATTAGAGTTTTTAAAGAAGAAGTAGCTTTCCATAGTAGTTTGGTAAACGATATTGATGGTTTTAGCGATAAAAATAATCCGCTTAAACCATTAATGAGTACAAAAGATGCAGAAAATTTTGCACTAATAAATAATCTTGCTGATAATATCAATTATAATGGACTTGATCCTAGAGTTGCTCATGAATGGAACACTGCCATTTCAGATACACTTCAGCAATTTCCGGAGTTGAGAAACAACTTGCATTTTATAGGATCTGCCCAAGAAAGAAACAATTTCATTAGGCAATCTTTAGAAAATGATTTAAAAGATGCCTATATGAAAGCAAATCCAAATAAGTCTTGGACTGAGCTTGAACCATATGTACAAGAAAAGATACAGCAAATAATGTCTCAGTTAGATATAGGCCCAGGTACCATAGCACAATCTTTGGAGCATAATAAATTCGGTGGAATAACTGTCAATAATGATTATGGAAGTAACTATGATAAGTTTAAGAAAGTTAAGGAAAACGATGTAAAAAAGAATTGGAAGCCAATAGGCTGTGATACGATCAAAGCTACAGTTGATCATGAACTGGGACACCAGTTAGATAATATGTTGAACATATCTAATGACGCTGAAATAACTAAGTTATATAATCTAATGAAAAATAACAATAGTTTTGAGGAGAACCTATCAGGCTATAGTGCTACAAGTGTGAAAGAATTTGTGGCAGAAGGGTGGTCTGAGTATAGAAATAATCCCAATCCTAGACCAGTATCAAAACAAATTGGCGAAAAAATCTTTGGGAGGTATGCAGAATGGAAAATGAAGAAATAGTTATACCTGATTTAAATGAAAAGGAATATACTATCAGAGAGCAAGTGCTTGATAAGGATGGAAAAATAATTGTTATAGAAAAAAAGATAAAGTTACCGGATACAACAAATTCAGCTACAGGTAAAGAATAGTGAGTGTTGAATAAATGTTGTATTGTCTATAAGAAATTAAAGCTATGAGAAATGAGTACTAAGAAACAATATTATTTGATTATCAATTTGCATAATGGAAATAAAGTATTTAAGACAATTTAAATAAGAATTAAAGAGAATGTACAGAAGTATTAAAGGCTCTATCCGGTGGTTGATAGGCTGCGTGTCTTATTTAACAGCACTAATAAGGACTATTTTATATACCCGAAAATAGTTCTTTATTTGTTTTATCGCACTTTTTTTGTATTTGATTTATCATATACAAGTGATCTAAAGTATACTTATTTAATATACCTTATCTGTTATGTAAAGTATTTACGAAATGATTAAGGAAGCCTATACTGGATTAGTACCTGGGGCGTTGTCAACCTAACCGGCAAAGGGTTGTTATCTATGGGAGAAGAATAATATCTGAGAACGTGAATGAAGCTTTTACTTTTAGGAAGAAAATTAAAGCGATTTCATTTTCAGTTGACCATTTTTATTATATAATATTTACTTGTAGAGGGGAATAATGTAATATCAAATTAATACCAAATTTGTATCATACATAGCTTTAAGGTGTCTTTTTTGAACAGTTCTCTTTAAAACAAATGCAGTAAACTTCATTACAATAATCATTAAACCTTTCTTTACTTATCAAAAGATACATGCTGTTTTTATTATAATAGAATTTTATTTAAGTCGTAAACCTACTACCGGAATTGGGATCAGCCCCTATACCTCTATCAAACTGTCGGGAAGTGCTGCAGTGTTGGAAAGCAACACTTGTGGCAACCGGATGTTAACTACGGGAGGTTACGGGGTTTTAAACCCTACTAAAGAAGCCCTTCCAATTGGAATTTTAAATGTGCTTTTATAAAAACATGTAACGGATAAATTTGCACACAACGTATTTGAATATAAGTAATCAAAGTTGAGGAAGATTCAATGTAAGGAAAAGAAAGGAGGAATTAGATAATAAGAAATTAAACTCAAATTGAAAGCCAAACTTTGGTTATCTATATTTCAATATACACTAGACGAATTTTTTTAAGGGGGGAGTTAAAATGTTCGCTTTAAAGAGAGTAAAGTTGGGTTGCTTTTTGGTAATGTGCATGATTTTCATGCAGTTTTTGCCCGTAAATGTTCATGCAGAAAATGTCATGAAGGACTTGGGTACACTGGGGGGAAGTTCATCCTATGCTCATAGTGTAAATGAGAGAGGGCAAATTGTCGGGTATTCATTTGTTTCTGGGGACCAAACACATGCCTTTTTATCGGAGAATGGGACTATGAAGGGTTTAGGTACCCTGGGAGGAAGTTCTTCCTATGCCGACAGTATCAATGAGAACGGCCAGATTGTCGGGGCTTCCGCTCTGACGGGAGATACCTTGTCCCATGCGTTTTTATGGGAAAATGGAGCAATGAAGGACTTGGGTACGCTGGGAGGAAGCTCTTCAGCTGCTTATGGCATCAATGATAAGGGGCAGATTGTAGGTACTTCAGATCTAGCCCAAGATGGTCAAAAGCATGCATTTTTATGGGAAAATGGGACCATGAAGGACTTAGGCACCTTGGGAGGAAATACTTCTGCTGCATACGGTATCAATGGAAAGGGACAGGTTGTAGGAACTTCCGAACTAACCCAAAATGGTCAGAAACATGCGTTTTTATGGGAAAATGGGACCATGAAGGACTTGGGCACCTTGGGAGGAAGTACCTCAACTGCTTATGGCATCAATGATAAGGGACAGGTTGTCGGGGCATCCTTAACGACCGGAGACAGCAGGCTGCATGCATTTTTATGGGAGAATGGAGTCATGAAGGACCTGGGCACACTGGGGGGGAATTCATCCTATGCCAACAGCATCAATGAAAACGGACAAATCGTCGGAAGTTCGTTTGTTTCAGGAGATGAACCGGCACATGGGTTTTTATGGGAGAACGGAGTCATGAAGGACCTGGGTACTCTTGGGGGAACGCATTCATTTGCGAATGGCATTAATGACAAAGGGCAGATTGCCGGAGCTTCATATTCTGCAGGTAATACTGCATTCCGTGGATTTTTATATGAGAACAATACAACGAATGTGTATAAGCTTTCGGGTTATATTAAACCGGATGTCACTTCTGATAATAAAAGCCTCAGCGCAAATATCAGGGTTGAAATCCCTGAGCTGCACCTTGCGGCTCTGACGGACAGCAATGGGTATTTTGAGATTGGAAATGTTCCCGCAAGTCCAAGTTCAGGATATTCTATTTTGATTAGCAAAGAGGATTATCTGACCCGGCCGGTATCCAATTTTGTGATGACAGGCAACAGACAGATCGGTACTGCCACAGCTCCGGTGGAACTATGGGCAGGAGATATTTCGGTAAATGGTGTTCAGGATGATGCGATCAACATGAATGATATTATGGCAATCGTACAGGTGTTTAATTCGGTTTCAGGAGATGCCGTATTCAATGCACATTGTGATATGAATAAAGATAATGCCATCAATATGAGCGATATAGTTATTGTAGTAAACCATTTTAACAAGTCTCCGACAGATTACCCTGCCATTGCCCCAGTGACGTATGCTGGGCCAGCTTTCCGTGGGGAGGCGGACACCCGTGCAGCAGCGGCTGAATGGGCGGTAGGTACGAGTTACAAAGTGGGCGATTTGGTAACCTATAAAAAAGTTACATACAAATGTTTGATGCCCCATACTTCAAATGATACATGGGCGCCGGATACGACACCCACACTATGGGAACAGGTTGATAATGGAAGCAGTACCACATGGTCTGCCTGTACAAGGTATAACGTAGGTGATGTAGAATATTACAACGGTGCTAAATACAAATGTCTGATGACCCATGTGGCATTTCCACTATGGACACCGGATACCATGCCGGTTTTATGGAAAATGACAGACGGCGGAAATACGGCGGTTGTTTATCCGGCCAATGGGGCAAAAGATGAATTGAAAATGACTTTAACGACCATTAGTCAAACAGATACAAACTTTAAGTACCGTCTTGTGATAGAAAATCCAAACAGTAGTTATGTATGGAACGGTACGTGTTTTGTTATTTCCTCCTTTCAATTTGAAACGACTTCACAGGTTAAAGCTTATAATGCGGGCGGCAATTTTACTCCCGTAGTAAATGGGGAGGTTGTATCCGTTGACTTGAAATGGGACAGTGTATTTACCTACGGGAAAAAGGTGGAGGTTTACATCGAAGGAACAAAGGCAGGCAGCAAGCCCATTCCAACGAATTTTAAACCCAATTATCTGAGAGGCGATATTATTTATCCGCAGTACGCAGGTCTTCCGGCAAGCTGGAAAAAGAATAAACCGGATCTAACGGCAGCAGACCTCATTGCAAATCCTGATGAGTATTATAAAAAGGATGTAGGACCTGTCCAGGATAAATTTATTGTGTATAAACCGGTACATCCCACACAGCTTATTATAGGACAAACCAAGGCGGTCAAAGCCGTGGTTAACGGTGTACAGGACAAGGTGCGCATTTATATTCCAACAAGACTTATGGCTCTGGGCCTTGGCGCCGCATATGAAATGTACAAGATCAACCCCAATTATATGGTTGCCTTAGGTACCAAGGAAAACTTTGCTGCAGGTATCGTACCTGAAGATGTCGGAATTACAGCAAACCCATTGGTGGTGGATGGTCAGAAATACAACTGGGGTATGATTGCTCATGTGGATGGCCCCTATCAACAGGAAACCTATAATTTCTGGAACTGCCGTTACTATTTCCCCGACTTTTTGGTCGCGGATGCAAACCACGACGATTATACATCCATTACCTGTGATCCTGAAGATACCCACTGGATCAGCGCCGGAATCTCTTCCGCATTAAGTCTTACCGTTACTAGGGAATCCATCTTTGGTGCACCCGGCTGCAATTTTAATGAGTTTATCACTAAAGCCGCCGATCCTTGGGCAGAAATGAAAATATTGACCTATGGATACAACCGGGGAATTAATGCATTGTGGGGAACCAAAGTATGTTCTCCCGCAAACCGTGCAGAAGCACTTGCATCGACTGACCTCTGCGCTACTTATAATTTGTACGGTTTTGCAAACCATGTACCCACGGTGAAGGCAATTTGTGAAGCTATCAACAATGATACCTCCGACCGTTATGATGCGCAAATCAGTTGGGCGGATATGGACACAACGCTAAAGAAGATCAGAATGTTCTATGGAAATGGCGTCCCTACAGATGATAAATGGAATGTGGCGGAGAATGATGTTCACAGGGCGTTTAATATTCTTGCTCAGCACTGGGGAGGAAACACTATTTCTGTAAGGTATGATTACCTGACGTTGCTGAGGGTCTTACAACATTATCTTCCCACACCGAAGATGCCGCGTCCTACCGGAAATTACTGGTACTATGACACCATCCAATCAAAACCTTAATACGAACCGATTACAACTTTAAAATATGCTGTGATCAAAATATCGGACAGGTATGATGATAGGCCGTTGTAAATACATTGATGCAGGGTTTAAACGGAATAAGAAGTAAATAAGATATATAAAAGATGGCTTCCTGTTAGGATATAGTGTCCAAATGGGAAGCCATCTTCTTTTTGTAATTGTATGCAATACCTATGTTTCCAATATACTAGACTGAATGAAATTAAATACCATATACTTTTTTATATATATTATACTGTTTTTGCAATAACTCTCTGCTGTTTGCGGTACCGTGCGACGGCAAAAAATATAACAGCTTTAGAGGCTATCTAATTGAGCTTTTGCTTCATCTATCCGATAGTGTTCTACATTTGAAATGAGCCCGAAGTTTAGTGACACTCGACTTGCCAAGGGCATGTGGTGGAGCCAATAAAAAAGCATGTTCTGTGAATGGTTTGACAAGAACACTATTGAATATCAACAGCGAAACCGTCAGATGAATTTCTTGAAGTAATCCGGTTAATAATCTTGCTGACAGTATCATCTATGAGTGATGCTCCTCTATTCAGGCGTGTAGCGGGTATCCAAAAACTCATGATGCTTTTTCTATTTCTTTTCAGGTACGAGTAAATAATCTGTGCTTCATCAATATCGTATTGTGTTAATCCGCATATGTCCCTATCTACTGTTGTATAGGTGTCTATGATAATCTGCTTTATATAGTGCATCAAGGTTGAATGATCTTCTCTTTCTATATTAAGGACTTTCCTGTAAAGAAGCTTATTCCCTTTGATAAGGAACATTTTTATAAGCTTAGTGTCCATAAATTCTACCGCAAGAATATTCCTGTTTTTATCTGAGGATTGAACTAACTGCTGTTTTCCGATTACGTGCCGAAGTCCCAAGTAATATTCTCTATATTGGGCTGCCTTTTCAAAGTTTAAGTTTTCAACAGCCGTATCCATTCTTTTAAGAAGCTCTTGAACAGTACCCATTTCATTTCCGTTTAAAAGCTGCCTTATTTTTTCGATTTGGGTCCTGTATTCATCAGGACTTACTTGTCCGGTACAAACACCCAAACAAGTGCCTAGTTGATGGAAAAGGCAACCGCTAGCCCTCGTTACTAATCCCGGGCTGGTACATTTTCTTATAGGATAGAAATCCTGGAGGTATTGTATTACAGTTTTTACCCGGTGAAGGCTTGTAAAAGGGCCAAAATATAATGCCCCATCATCTGCTTTTTCAGACACTATTGTAATTTTGGGGTATTTCTCCGCAGGTACTTTTATAAAAATATAATTTCTATAATTCTTCATCAGCTTGTTATATTTAGGTTTTAATTCCTTGATAAGCCGGCATTCTTCAATAAATGCATCCAGTTCCGTATCTGTAACTATATAATTGAACGTATGAATATTATGAATCATTTCAGCGACTTTTGGCGCCCTGTCCTTTTGATTTTTAAAATATTGCGATACCCTATTTTTAAGTTTTTTCGCCTTGCCCACATAGATTATATTTTCAAGTCGGTCCAGCATCATATAAACGCCTGGCTTTTGTGGAAGAAGCTTTAGCATTTCATTAAGATTCATAATTTACTCCATATACTTTATTTTTATGGATATTTGGAGAAAGTGCTTATTTTTCTGAAAACCCCCACACTTATTATATTCGGTTTCTTTATATCTTGCAAATTGCGGGGGCATGAATGTATGAGCAAATTATTTACTTAGGAATATTGACTGTGCGATCGGTCAGTGATATAATGATAATAAAAGGAGACCCGCGATGGAACATAAAGTACATGATAAACGTATGGAAAAAGGTGAGCAGACACGAACACGCATATTAAACGCGGCAATAACAGTTATTGCTGAAAATGGCATTAAGGAAGTATCTGCTGCAAAATTGGCAAATGCCACAGGAGTAAGTAAAAGCAATATTTTTCACCATTTTAAGTCAGTTGATGAAATACTGATGGGAGTGCTCTATATTATTTTCGATGATCTTCTTGCACCGATGTCACAAAAGCACGGAAGCTTGGAAGAATTCTTAAATGCTATGGGCCAATCCGTATTCCATGTTCCCAAGGAATATCTTAAAATATTTAAAGCATTTTTCTCTTTTTATCATGAGGGAATGTTTAACTCGAAATACCAAAAGGTATTAGCGGATTGCACAAGTCAAATTACGGATATCATCTGCAAACAGCT
Organism: Clostridia bacterium; assembly: GCA_026418275.1. GTDB lineage: Bacteria > Bacillota > Clostridia > Acetivibrionales > DSM-2933 > SKW182. The sequence goes on along the minus strand of JAOABQ010000014.1, from coordinate 71,660 downwards.
TACTGAATTGACCCCTGGCTCTGTTACGCAAGAAGCATGCCAATCTGTTGCAACCCTTCTATTATCCATGATAGATGGAATGGGCCTACACTACCTGCTGAAGGAAGAGGGGGATCATTTTGAACAAGCATGGCGACTTCAGGTGCAATTGCTCTGCCGACACTTATTAGAACATAATTACCCAGTTTGAGATATTTATTTTCTATAAAAACTGACCGTTAGGATAGTCAGTTTAAGCGTTTATTAAAAATATTGGAGGGATTCTATGAAAACTGTAGCAATACCAAAATTTTTTCATGAGGTATTTGGAAAGCGGTCAACTGTATTGGAACTGGCTTTAACCATATTCTTCAGTGTTGGAATGAGTATTTTTCTCCTTACCTGTACCTATTCCGAATGGAAAGAACTTGAAATCTGGAAAATCATCGTCGTTGTACTTTTAGCGTTGGATATCAATGGCGGAGTCATTGCGAATTTTACACTCTCGACAAATAACCATTATAAGGCACATCCAAAAGCTCGCTTGGTTTTCATATTGCTGCATGTGCAGCCGGTTATTTTGGCTCACTTATTATGGAATTACTTTATACCATGTATTTATGTCTGGGGGTACACTATTATTTCAGCTCTTATAGTAAATGCGTTGATCAGACATCCTGCCCAAAGAACCATTGCTGCTGTTTTTCTAACCATGGGTTTTTCCGGTCTCTTTCTATTTTTTTCATCCCTTCCCAAGTTTCTTTTCATAACACTGCTATTTTACCTTTTAAAGGTAGTTTTCAGCTTTGCAGTGGATCATTATGCAAAGAGGGAGGAGTAAGCTATGGATCATGCAAAAGCTGCCTTAATAGAAAGAGAAATAATACTTTTAGAAAAGGAGCATAGAGGGCAGGTACTGGAAATACTGCCAAAGGCCTTTTCAGAGGATCCCATGTTCCGATACCTGTTTACCGGTGAATCACGTAATAAATATCTTCGGAATTTTTTCAATTTTATATATTATAAAAGCATTTTGTTAAGAGAGATGCCTATTGGTGTCAGCGATAGCGGTGTACTAAAAGGGGTTGCAAGTATTGAACTTCCAACCGGTATAAAGGGGGCAGGCCTTCTTTTAAAACCGTCTTTTATATATCATGGCATAAAACTGTTTTTTCAAATCCCCAAGAAGTCCTTTGCTTTTATCAATCAATATATGCAATTCACTACATCTATGCGGCCAAAAGCACCCCATCACTATTTGGTGTTTGTTGGAGTTGATCCTGACCATCAGGGTAAAGGCGTAGGAAAAATGCTCTTAACCCATATACACCGGTTGGTAGACCAGGATCCTACCTCTACAGGGATAGGACTGGATACGGAAAATCCTGAAAATGTTGCACTTTATGAACGTTTTGGATATAAGGTAATTGGAAGCAGGAAAATAGGAGATATCACAGTTTACTGCATGTTCAGGCCAAGATTGTAATGAATAGAAGGAGGCTTTTCCCTTCGGAGTTACATATTTATTTTTTAAATTTTCCTTTCAGATTCCTGTAGCTGCTGTTATAAAACTTTGATGAAGTGTATACCTCCACCTCATCATTTTCGAAGGTGTAATAGTATTCCAATTCGTCCTCACCAGATAAACTTTTGGAAATAATAACGAAGGTTTTAGAATCCAGCCAGTAACCTTTTTGTGCCACCTTGTTATTGGCGGCCAGTAGCAATCCTGATTCCTTTTGATTAGAGATTCGATATATATCATCCAAACCTATGAGAGTTTTACTCTTTTTACCATTGCGGTCCAAACTCTGGTAGCACTCGTGTCCAAATTCCCAGTATTCCTTTGGTTGAATATTGGAAGTCATTGTAAGGAGCTGTTTGATGGATATATTCTTTTTCTTTACATCAACATTTTCAAAATCCTTAATTTTCAAGATGTCCATAACCTTTTCATCTATACTTTTAATCTTGCCTTCTTCAAGCGCAATACCAATCAAGGCGGAGGTTACACTTTCAGTACAAAAATCAAGGGTATGTTTAACATTTTTCTGATAAGGGTAAAAGTTAGCGTCTACGACAAGCTTGCCATTTCTCACAATAAGCAAATTGTGAATGCTAAATGTTGAATCTCCAATAAATTTAAACATTTGAGAAAGCTTTTGCGAATCCATCCCTTGTTCTTCAGGTGTAGACAAGTCCCAGCCTTTGGATTGTTCTACTTGGGTACAACTGCTTAAAATTACTGAACTGCCTGCCAAAATCGAAATAAATAGTAGTACCCACACTGTTTTAAATACCCTTTTCATAATCCCCACCCCTACATTTAAACAGGTTTTATTTTATCATTTAAATCATTCTTTCATATATGAGAAAAACTGTAAACTATATATAATGTCTGCGCTCTGCACTTTAATAATCACTTTTTTTGAAAACTTCCGAATATAAGGCAGTGAATATAATAATTATAGGGGGTTTTGGAAAAATCAGCAATTAAAAGTTTTGTCACTACATTAAAAGAGATATCCAATAAAGGATGCCTTAAATATTTTTAAACAACCATACTAACGCTTAGCCAGTAGTTTATAGACCCTATGTATCAATGCGGCAGCTTCAGCCCTTACAGCCAAATCATAGGGCCTTATTAAGCCGTTACTTCCTACAATGATTCCTTTCTTAACGAGGACGGCAATGTTTTTCTTGGCATATTCGTCTATTTTGTCCTTATCGGCAAACCGGTGGTGAAATCAATTCAACCTGAAAATCCTGTACTTTGGTTGGGGTTGCTGAAACACCTGAACTGGCAGCTAACGCTGTTAAAATGGAAAGAATGATCATTAAACTTACTGCTCGCTTCATAATTAACTTGGCAAAGTTAATTCTAAATATTAAACAATAAAATACGATTAATATTGTGTAAAATTATCATTACAAAGTAAATTATTTACTATTTGACTGCATCGATGCATCATCTGAATTTTGATAAGAAAAAGGGATGGAACTTCAACTGAACTCAACCAAGGTTCAAGTGAAGAATCTATCCCTTTGCTATAATAGAATTATTTCATATTAAATTCATTAAAGTGTTATGATTAATTTGAACTAAGAACGTACCCGGTCGGATCTGAGGTAACATTTCCAGGATTTCCGCTAATGCCGAAGGTAACAGTCGCACCCGGTGCAATATTTGCGTTCCACCCGGCATTTTTTAATATGTAGTGGTCACCTGAGCGGCTGACATACTGAGCATCATATATACTTGAAATCGTATAAGGGAAATCGAATTCCAATTGCCAGTTTTGGATTGTGGAATTTCCGTTGTTTTTAATGGTGAAAGTTGCATTAAAGCTTGTTCCCCAATCACCGGTCTTGGCAAAGGTTACAGTGTAAGGCACGAGCTTTTTGATTTCCCAGATGCGGGATGCCAAGGAGCCGGGAGGATTAGGACCGTACCTTAGGAAGGGCTGGGTTGAAGTTGGGTATGCTTGCAAATCTCTTGGTAAACCTGAATTAGTATCGCTTATAACAGCAGATCCATTATTTATTGAAACGGCAAATTTATAAGCTGCTTCATTTGCAGTGTCAAATCTGTTTATATCTACGTCTGATATGCTAAGATCACTGGTAAAATAGTAATCCGCAAAATCATAAGCCCATGACATATAGAAGCCGTATAACCCGGTTCCAAATTTCTTTACTTTAAAAGTTGAGTAGTCTTCTGCAGGAGTAGTGGATAATCGAATATGTGGCCTATAACCGCTTTTATACCATTCAATGCCTAAACCGTTCGAATTGGTGATTTTTACAATATCCCCATCCTTTAAATCACTAAGGCTGGTTACTTTTAAATACATATTTCCATTTGTTGATGCAGCACTGACGGGGATTGAAAAAAATAACGAAGTCAAAATGAGACAAATGAGCACGACACTTAACTTTTTCATAGATCTACCTCCTAGAGTTTTGTAATTTAATTGGTTCAAATATTGATCTTTCTGAGGTGAAACGACTTGAATTTAATTCCATGGAATATAATAGAATTATATACAGTATAATGGAATTTAGCAAATGTCAAATTATAAGCGTTTATATATTAGAGACTAAATTGAAGCGCTTTACGCAAAAATATCTCATTATTTGATAAAATATCTTCTGTTTTTGAAGTCCTTTAAAGTAAAAAGGTTTGGTTAATTAATGATTGGAAATTCAATATTTTTTTGATAAGCTAATGATGATTGGAATTATGCCAAAATAGAAATGCTTATAATTTCGGCAATTGTGTAAGCTGTCATACAAGGCACTCCGGGTTTCAACGGTAAGAATCTGGATGGAATTCTTATGGAAAATAATTTTCTATACACAGGTGTTTTTTGCAGATAAATCCTTTCATATTTTTGAGTGATATATTATAATCTATACTAAGGTACAAAGCTAACTTGTCTGCAGGTGGGATGTTCTCCAACCTTTCTCATATTACTATGCGGTTGTGAAATATCGGCAAATAGGCGAAATGTTGATACTTTAGGTATGCACTTCGTGAATGCAAATTTATCCGGACATACAGTGGTTTTTACGTTTTATCCATCATTGTGTCAGGGATGCCCGTACCCGAATATTCAAAGAAAGAGGTATCAGTATGAAATTTAAACAGATATTCTTATATGCGGTTTTCTTAACTTTTACCCTTACGGCATGCAGCAATCCGTCAAAGACGGAGAATGGAAATAAGGTTAGTACTAGTGTAATGAGTACGTCGGCAAATGATAATAATTACAATATTACAACTCCTAAAAAAGAAGGTGATGACAATGGCATCAGGGTTATTACAGATATTGCTGGTTGGGATCATCCAGTTAAAAAGATCCTTGAGGGTAAGCCATTCGAAATACATAAGTTGGAACTTGACAAGGATGGCACATACCCGAGGTTCTTTGTTAAATATCCGGACAAGACTTCCATCGATGATAAGGAAAACGTAAAAAGCATTTTAAACAAAATTGCCGCGGCAAATGCTTTTTGGGACTATTCCCTCATCAATGAAGAAAGCAATTTGAATATCCGGGTTATCTGCGATAAGAAATTAAGAGAAGTTACCCAAGTGATGGTAAATGGAGAAGCATACTATTCAAAAGAGCAAAAGGATGGTAACGGCAATAATGATGTTCTGAATGTACCCCAAAAATATAAGGACTATGTTTTGAAGAAAAATACAGGTACTGGGAATGAAAGCATATTGTTCTATGCCAAGGAAGACATTGATATGGACGGCAGTGAAGAAGTTGTTATTGCTGCCGGAGCTTTAGGCAGCGAGCCGGATTCAACCAGTATTTCAAGCTTATACATTTTAAGGGATAAGAATGGGAAAATTGAGCAATTGGGAGATAACCTTGCCGGAGGAGGGTATGGTACTTATGAAGTAAAGCTCATCCGTTTACAAAATACGCCCCAAAAGTATATCTACTGCGGACTTACAAACGGTGCCAATTTAAGAGGTTTTCAAATCATAGAACTTTCAAATAACCAGCCTACAGCACTATGCTACAGTGCTTCTGCAACAGGCGCAGGGAGCGATGAAATAAAAGACTTTAATAATGATGGCCAATATGATGGGTATGTGCAAAACAGGTGGAGTTATGATGTATTGTATTTATCACTGGTGCGGACTTACCGGTGGGATAACGGTGACTTTATATTAAAAGGCACAAATGTGAGTATTCCTGAATACCCTGACAATGTAAAGGATGTAATCATGCAATACTTATCCTTAAGAGTGTTAAATGTAAAATCTCCGGAAGTCGATAAACGGTTATCTGAATTATGTAAATACAGTAAAGCAAAAAACGTAGATTTTTCGCCTGACATTTGGCATGCGGCAGTATACAATACAATATTGGAAATTGATGATAAAATAAACTTTGAGATTAAGGAAGATGGCAATACAGCAAATGTCTCTATCTCTTTTACAAGTGAAGATAATAAAGAATACAAGTGCAATTTTCACTTAACAAAAACAGGCAGCCGGTGGAGCATTGATAACATAATATAAATAATATGAATCACTAATTCACGCTGTACTCCTTCAAGGTATAACGATATTCTATAAGTTGCTGATTCCATGTAAAAAAGCTAAGAGTTCTGATTCCTCTTAGCTTTTAATATCAAATAAACCTATTTGAATAGATATAAACAAACTCTAACGTTCATAATAAGTGTAACCTCGAAGGCCATTATCGTACGCACGCATGATTTCCCGGCGCTCACTCGCACTGATTAGACCGTCGCGTACTGCTTCCTCTGCTGTTTCACGAAAACGCACCAGCATGTCCTTGGGGTCAAATTCTACATAGGAAAGCACATCTGCTACGCTGTCCCCGTGGATTTCTTTTACCAGGTCATAATTGCCATCCGGATTGATTCTTACGCTGATAACATTGGTGTCTCCAAAGAGGTTGTGAAGGTCTCCCAGAGTTTCCTGATACGCACCCACCAGAAAAACACCTAAATAATAATCGTCGCCGTTTTTCAGTTCATGCAAAGGCAATGTGGTCCGAACATCATGCAGGTCTATAAATCGGTCAATCTTTCCGTCACAGTCACAGGTGATATCGGCGATGACAGCATTGCGCTTTGGTAATTCCAGCAAACGGTGCACCGGCATAATCGGGAATAACTGGCCAATAGCCCAACTGTCCGGTATAGACTGAAACACGGAGAAATTGCAGTAGTAGATATCTGCAATGGCGCTTTCGATGTCCTCCATATCAGGTGGCGCATTTTTAAGCTTCTGCTTCTCCTTTGCAATCTGGCCAATTGTATTCCAGAAGATTTTTTCCGATAAAGAGCGCTCACGCAGGCTGATTCTTCCGTGCTTGAACATGTCACGGATCTCGTCTCTGTAGTAAAGCGCATCATTATAACATTCCTGAATATTTTTTAGCGTAATGTTTTTATTAACATCGTACAGGTTTTTAATTTGCTCCGAGATGTTGTCATCAAGTTTTTCAGGTACTTGATACTCCTCGAACTTTTCCACATCCAATACATTAAACAGCAGTACAGAATAATAAGCAACCGTAGTTCGGCCGGACTCCGTCACGATGATCGGGTGCGGAATATTACCAGGGTCCAAAATGGACATAACCGCTTCAACAATATCGGTGCAATATTCTTCTACCGAATAGTTACGGCTGTTGGTATAATTGGTGTTTGATCCGTCGTAATCCACCGCAAGACCCCCGCCTAAATCCAGATACCCCATCGGTGCACCTTCCTTTACCAACTCGGCATACACACGGGTTGCTTCCAATACAGCGGAACGAATATCGCGTATATTGGGCACCTGAGAACCTAGGTGATAATGAAGGAGTTTAAGAGAATCCAGCATATTCTTCTCTTTTAGTGTATCCACTAAAGCGATCACCTGGCTTACATTCAAACCAAAAATGCTGCGGTCACCACCGGATTCGGTCCAGTGGCCGCCAGCTTTTGCAGAAAGCTTGATGCGAACGCCGATATTTGGCCTAACTCCCAGAGCCTGTGAACGTTCCAGCAAAATATCAAGTTCACCTGGAATTTCAATAACAAAAAAGCACTTATACCCCATTTTCACCGCATAAAGCCCCAAATCGATGAATTCTTCATCTTTATAGCCATTGCATATGAGACAGGCTTCCTTGTCTTTCATCAGAGAAAGCGCTGCGACCAATTCCGCTTTGCTGCCTACTTCAAGGCCGTGATGATAACGCTGGCCAAATTTGGTTACCTCCTCAACAACCTGCTGCTGCTGGTTTACCTTAATAGGGTAAACCCCCCGATATTCACCCTTGTAGTTTAACTTTTTAATCGCCTCACCAAAAGTGTTGTTGAGAAAGGAAATTTGTGAATCCAACAGATTTTCAAAGCGCAACAGTACCGGCATGTCCATTCCGCGCTCACGGACACCTGAAATAATATCCATAATGCTGATTGCGGCTAACGGATTATCCTTGTATGGATTTACCATTACTTCTCCTTTGTCGGAGATTGTAAAATAATCGGCACCCCAGTTTTTAATGCCGTAAAGTTCTTCAGACTTCTCTTTTGTCCATCTACCCAAAAGTTCTGTTTTATTCATGGCAATCTTTCCTTCCATCTAAAAATTAACATACCTAACCGCTGAAAGATCGGGTTCATTCCGCAAACACAACTGCCTGAGTGTCCCAAGGTCTTTTATACTGATTGAGGTAATTATCTTTTAAGAAATAATTCTATGTCCATACCTGCATTTTCAAAAATCAAAATTAAGGTATGTCAATCTGTTTTATTTCGAATATTTATCTACCCAGTGCTTTTTAACACAACAAATTTTAAGTTTCAAAGTGTTAAAATGTACTTCATCTGTTGTGCCTCGCATACCCTAGAAAAGAATTACGTTACGAGGCACTAGCATTCATTATATAACAAAATCCGACTGTGAATATCAAGCCTTTTCCACAGATTCGATTTATTATATCATAATTTTTTATCCAGTTCCCATAAAACTCTTAAAATTAGTGGTGTCTCTGATGACAGTCTTATAGAACTGTTTGTTGGGCAACAAATAACAAATGGAAACATCATAAATGGAATTATACCACGGACATGGAGAAAAAGTAAGAGAGGGATTTAATTTACCAACAATTCAGCAAAAGCAGCCATATTACTAAAAAATTCTTGACCTGACTATAGCTTAATACTTTAAACTATGCTTCAGGGGGTGAAATATTTGTACACTATAAAGGAGCTTTGCGAAAAATCCGGGCTTTCGCGCAGTACTATTTTTGTATATTCGTAAACATGTTTAAAAAGATAACGGTACAAACCTATAAAAATTATAATGGGAAGCGAATCGATACTCGATTAGCTTCCCATTATACACTCTTTATCATAAATTTCCAATCATTTACAGCGTTAAAAATGCATTTCCTTTTTATATTAAAACATTATTTTCATTGTAATTCCTGTTCAAGTGCACAAATCTGCTTCTTTAATAATTCAATTTGCTGGTGAAGGTGATCATTTTTTTTCTTGCTGCTCTCAATAACTTCACCTTGAGCTGCTGCTGCTAAAATAGCCTGACCTATGTTCACAATGAAGTTGCCAAGTGAGTTCTGTTGATCTATGTCCAAATTGTCGACGAGTAAAATACCAATTAATGATGATAACAATGCAAATTGCTTTGGCGGCAAAGAAAAAAAACATGAGGATAGAATGTTTCCAAAATCATTTGTGTAAGGACAATTTGGCCCTCCAGAGCACCTATCATTATTGTTCATATCAAATATGTTCCTTTCATAAAACTTATAAATCGATTTGTAATATTAAAATCGAATAAATAATGTTTCCGTTATATAGTATATGCTGCTGCCGGATAGGTGTGTATTGAAAAATTTATGTAGATCATTTAAGGTCATAAAGGTGTACCAAAACGGGATGCTTCAATAAGTGTGCCTTGAAATATTCCATGTTGCCGTATGATTTATGGTGGATGGGGATTTTTACGTAATTTGGGTTGGTTAAATTGAAGAAAATACCTGATGATCTGGGTAGAATATCAGTCTTTATTGGAAATAATAATAGTAAATAATTAATGAAGTTTTAAAGGATGGACAGTTTGATAAAGGAACATATACTATCTTTCACATTTGACTATGGGCAGCACCGCTTGCTTATACCCATACTATTTCTCACGGGTTTCATATTTCTTGTGTATAGGTATTTAAACAAATATAAATGGATTATACTTACAATTACACTTCCGGTACTTTTATTTGTCAATTTGGCAGAGGGTTTAGTAGAGAAGGAACTATCCGTTTTTGACAATTGGGTTTATGGATTCATTATACAATATATCTCAGAGGATATGACGGAATTTATGAAATTCATTACCTTTTTAGGCTCAGGCATGGCGATGGCAGGTATAACTGTAATTGTCCTTGTTGTTCTTTGGAAGAATAAAAAATTCTCCTTTTACGGGTGGATGGTATTAGCGAATCTAACGGCGAGTGTCCTGCTAAATCAAATCTTTAAATTATTGTTTCATCGTCCCCGTCCGAATGTTTTGCGGTTTGTTGAAATTGGCGGATACAGTTTCCCCAGCGGACATTCTATGGCCGGGATAAGTTTTTACGGTTTTTTCATATTTTTATGTCTAAAGTATTTGAAGGACCGGTCTAAATACGGCATAGCCGGAGCGTTGGGGCTGCTGGTGATGGCTATCGGTATCAGCCGCATCTATCTGGGCGTACATTATGCAAGCGATGTCCTTGCGGGTTTCTCAGCCGGGCTGGCATGGCTTGCAGTGTTTATAGCCATTACCAAAAGGATTTATCCTCCGAAAACAGAAGGATAAGGGATGTGCAAATCCTTAACCCGATAAAAACTGGTAAAGATTAAGCGATAAGTTGATATGTATTTGGTGTAATTATTTTTCTCTATATAGCCGATAAAACTAAAGTAAACTATCTATTAAAATATATACCGGGCACGATAGCTCTTTCTTTGACAAACCATTTTTCAAAAGGTTAAATGCCGTAAATTGATTTATTGAGCTTGCATATTGAGTGCAAATCAGTATAAACAAGCACTTGTAAAAAACATCAAAGAGTTTGTTGCCGGGAGGTATAAGCTTTTGTTATATTACATATTTAAAAGGTTTATTTACTCCTTATTTACACTTTGGGTTATTATTACAATTATCTTTTTTACCATGCACTCCATACCCGGAAATATATATTCAACCAAAAAGGCACTGCCGCCAGCCATTGAAAATAATATCAAGGCAAAATACGGATTGGACAAACCTTTGGCACAGCAGTACCTGATTGTCCTTAAAGGCATAATTCGCTTTGATTTCGGCATGTCTATAGAAAATGACGGCCGGTCGGTAAATGAAATGATTACTGAACACTTTCCTTATTCCTTAAAAGTTGGACTGTTGGCTCTATTCTTTTGTGTATTTATAGGAATTCCTTTGGGGGTTTTTTCAGCATTACACAGTGGAAAGTGGCAGGATTATTTACTGACCATATTGGCAACCATCGGGGTTGCGGTGCCTTCATTTATATTAGCGGCCTTACTGCAGTATTTTTTTGCTGTTAAGCTGAGACTATTTCATGTCCTCGGTTTGAGAAGTATATGGGATGCAGTTCTTCCGGCTTTGGCCCTGGCGTTGCTGCCTATGTCCTTTATAGCGAAATTGACAAGTTCAAGTATGATGGAAGTTCTAGCGCAAAATTATATAAAAGCGGCCAAAGCCAGAGGACTATCAAGAAGGACCGTAATAGTAAAACATGCACTGAAAAATTCCATTCTTCCGGTTGTAACTTATATGGGGCCCTTAACTGCGGGATTACTAACAGGAAGCTTTGCCATTGAGACCATATTTGGCATCCCGGGTTTGGGAGGATATTATGTTGACAGTATCTTAAGCAGGGACTATACAACTATTATGGGTGTCAGCGTTTTTTATGCAATATTTCTAATCGTTATGAATTTTCTGGTAGATATTGTTTATGTACTGATTGATCCTAGGATTAGATTAAAAAGCTGATGGGGTGTTTGGATGCGTTTTTTTAAAAGGTCTTTCAATTTTATAAATACCCAATTGGGTATTCAAAAGGATCGGCCTTTAAGTCATAAAATATACGGAAGAAGTTTGTGGCAAAGTTTAAAGAAAGATAAAACCGCAGGATTATGTCTTTTTTTTATAGTGATTGTTTTTATGGCAGCCATTTTAGGTCCGATACTTTCAAAATACGCTTACTGGGAACAAATAGCAGGTGAAGAGGGAATGGGCCCAAGCTTTAGACATCCGATGGGAACGGATGCTTTGGGAAGAGATATGTTGGTGAGGATTCTTTTCGGATTAAGAATTTCATTGAGTGTAGGAATTGTAACATGCCTTATCAATTTAACCATTGGTGTTATATATGGTGGGATAGCAGGGTATTACGGCAAAAGAGCGGACAGTATTATGATGCGGATTGTGGATATTGTTTACAGTCTTCCTTTGATGCTGTATGTGATCCTTTTTACAGTAGTTTTAAAGGAAAGGCTCAGTACATTATTTGAGCTGCCGCTGCTGTCGGTATTTAAAACCAATGGAGCGGGACTTTTTAGTATTTATTTATCACTGGGACTTACATATTGGATGGATATGGCAAGAATTGTCCGGGGTCAAATTTTAAGCTTGAAAGAACGCGAGTTTGTAATGGCAGAGAGAGTTTTGGGCGCAAGCAATTTAAGAATCCTTTTTAAGCATTTGATACCTAATTGTATAGGGCCTATCATGGTTGCAATAACAATGCAGATCCCTATTGCCGTTTATACTGAAGCACTCCTGAGCTTCGTCGGGCTGGGGGTGGATCCTCCGGCTGCAAGTCTTGGGACACTTGCGGCAGATGGAGTAAAGGAGATGCGGTCCAGTTTCTACCTATTCTTATTTCCTATTGCTGCAATAAGCATCATGATGCTCGCTTTTAATTTATTGGGTGACAGGTTGAGAAATATTATGGATCCAAATCACCTGCGTTTTAAGGAAATAAACTGAGGTTCCGACAAGATGATGATAAAGAAGGTGGTAGTTTGGAAAACCTGCTTCAAGTAAGGAATTTAAAAACATCCTTTTTAACTCCGGAAGGGGAGATAACCGTATTAAACGGCATATCATTCAGTGTGGAACATGGTGAAATTCTAGGCATTGTAGGCGAATCGGGAAGCGGCAAAAGTGTAACGGCACTTTCAATGATAAAAGTATTGGATGGAAATGGGAAAATAACCCAGGGTGACATTTTTTTCAATCGGAAAAATATTGTTGAGTTAAACGAAAGGGATATGCAGAATATCCGGGGAACAGAAATCGGAATGATTTTTCAGGACCCTAAAGCGTCTTTGAATCCCTTGCTTACAATTGGAACTCAATTAAAGGAAGTCTTAATAAAACATGGGAAATTTTCAAAACAGACGGCGAATGAAAAGGCTATAGAATTGTTGGAGTCTGTCGGAATCAACGATGCTGTATACCGAATGCGGCAATATCCTTCAGAATTAAGCGGAGGCATGTGTCAAAGGATAGCGATAGCCATTGCTTTGGCTTGTGGTCCTAAACTTTTGATTGCCGATGAACCTACTTCGTCGTTGGATATGACCATTCAAGCTCAAATTATTCAATTAATTAAAGAAATTAAACAAAAAACAAACATGTCTATTCTATTTATCACCCATGATTTGAAGCTTGCAGCAGGTTTATGCAGCAGGATGCTTGTAATGTATGGGGGCAGCATAATGGAAATGGGCAGTAGCAAGGATGTATTCGGAAGCCCAAAGCATCCTTATACGAAGGCACTAGTTAGGTGTATGCTCAGTTATGATGTGAGGGATAAGTATTTATGCCTGATAGAAGAGGGAAAGGGGGAGTCGGCTGCTGGCGTTGGTGGGTGTGTTTTTTACTCCCGGTGTAAAGATGCTTTCGATCTATGCTGCACAAAAGCGCCTCATTTGAAAAGTGTTGGTGAAGGGCATTATGCAGCATGTTGGTTAGCCGGTAGAGAAAGCGGGGGAGAAGCAGTATGAAATGATGGGTTTATTTTGGATTGTCGGAGATTGCTGTAGATATGAAAACAAGGAAGAGGGAGGAAGGGCAATGTCTAAAAAAGTGTTAAGTGCAGTACTGATATTAACATTGTTTGTATTGGCACTTTCCGGGTGTGGAGGCGTTAAAAGCTCTAAGGATACATTAAACCTGATAATCGGACCGGAGCCTGACACAATTGACCCGGCTCTGTGTACCACTGCCGATAGTATTACGTATGTTGCGCATATGTTTGAGGGGCTTACAAAAGTAGATAAGAGTGGAGAAACAATTCCGGGAACCGCGAAGGACTGGGAAATATCAAAGGATAAATTGACTTACACCTTTCATATTAGAAAGGATGCCAAATGGTCGGATGGTGTGCCCGTCAAAGCACAGGATTTTGAATATGCATGGAAAAGAGTGCTGGACCCTCAAACGGCATCACCCTATGCATACCAGCTGTACTACATAAAGAATGCGGCAGAGTATAACCAAGGCAACAGCAAAGCAGATGAGGTAGGCGTTAAAGCGGCCGATGAGAGCACCCTTATAGTTACTTTGAATGTTCCGGTAGCATATTTCCTGGGACTTACAAATTTTGTGACTTATATGCCAGTCAGGAAGGATCTTATTGAAAAACAGGGTGACAAATGGACACAAAGTGGAGATAGCTATATCGGTAACGGTGCGTATAAAATGGTGAACTGGAAGCATAAAGACATCATTGAAATGACAAAAAACGAAAACTATTGGGATAGCAAAAACATCGCGATTAATAACCTGAAATGGAAGCTGATAGGGGATAAAAATGCGGCTTACAATGCCTATGATGCTGGCGAAGTAGATGCTTTGTTAAATGATATGATTCCTTCTTCGGAAATTAAAAGTTTAGTATCTTCAGGGAAGGCTCAAACTCAGCCCCTGCTTTCCACTACTTATATCCAACTCAATGTGAAGAAAGCGCCCTTTGATAATTTAAAAGTAAGACATGCATTGGGACTTGCACTGGATAGGAGCGTACTTAAAAGGGTTGGGGTAGTGGAAGGAAAGCCTGCGGTTGGCTTTGTGCCTTATTCCGTACCGGGTGCATCCATAGGGAAGGATTTTAGGTCGGAAGCAGAGAACTCTAAATACATTTTAGAAACAGCCGATGTAAATGAGGCAAAAAAAATGCTGACCGAAGCGGGCTTCCCGGATGGAAAGGGCTTTCCGACGGTAGAAATTTCCGTAGATAACTCGGAAGGAAGCAGGAAGGTAATGGAATCAATCCAACAGCAGTGGAAAACCAATCTGGGAATCAATGTGAAAATATCTGCGATGGAATGGACCTCGTTAATGCCTAAAATTGCGTCTAATGATTTTGATCTTGCCGGTTTAAGCTGGGTTGCCGATTATGCGGACCCGATGACCTTCCTGGGATTATTTGCTACGGATAACGGAAATAATAATACCGGATATACCAATACGGAATTTGAAAAATTGATCAAACAGGCGAGTGAAACCGACAACCAGGAAGTAAGAATGAAAGCAATGCATGATGCGGAAAAAATACTTTTAAATGATATGCCTATGATTCCGCTTTTATTCGGTTCAATCGCGCATTTGGAAAACCCAGCACTCAAAGGGGTTTACCATTCGCCGCTGGGAACTGTATACATGCACTATGCTTATATAGAATAGCATATAAAAGATGTGGTATTATTTAATTAACATAATAACATAAAATGAATAAGCTGCCGGTTATTATTATTCCGGTGGCTTATTCATTTTCATTTTATGCACCATACTTGTGGTGTACGGATAAATCTTGAACACTATTGAAATAATGAATTGTTGTGCTAGTGCTTTTTAACACAACAAATTTTAAGTTTCAAAGTGTTAAAAATGCACTTCATCTGTTTGTGCCTCGCATACCCTAGAAAAGAAATACGTTACGAGGCACTAGGCAAAAACGCATTGCTTTACAGAAAAATCGGGCTTATGATAAAATTACTTAAGACATTAACAACTAAGAAATTGAGGATAGGGTATGAAAAGAGAAGCAATAGATATGCAGGCTGTTAAAAAGAGGAATATGGAAGTCGTCCTGGATTGTATCCGGCAGAACAAAACGATATCTAGAGCATCTATTGCTCAAATGACTTCTCTGACTAGAGCGACGGTATCATCACTTGTTGAGGAGCTTATGAAAAAAGGAGTTATCTGCGAAATTGGTGAGGGTGAGTCCAACGGAGGAAGGAAGCCTGTACTATTAGAATTGGAAAAGGACAGGTCTTTGGCTATTGGCATTGATTTAGCGGATGAAAAAGTTATCAGAGGATATTTATGCAACCTTGAAGCTTGTGTTTTAGAGAAGGTGGAATATCCCTATGAAAACAATTATATCAGTATTTTTAATGCAGCAGCAGATATTATTATGCACCTTTTAGAATCAGCAAATCATATCGGAAAAGTACTGGGAATCGGCATCGGTGCAGCCGCCCTTGTGAATCCTCAAAGTGGAGAAGTCCTTTTCAGTGCAAATTTTGATATAAAGGGAGTTCAATTGGTACAGCATATTGCCGAGAAATTCGGACTTCCCGTTTACATTGAAAATGAGTCCAATGCTGCAGCTTGGGCAGAAAAGGAATATGGAAACGGAAAAGGTTTCCGGAATGTTTTCTATTTATCCAAAGGCAAAGGAATCGGTTCGGGTATTATAATTAACGGAAATATTTATTATGGCGGTTTCTATGGTTCAGGGGAGATCGGGCATATGATGATGGATTCCAAAGGCTTAAAATGCAGTTGTGGAGCAGTAGGCTGTCTTGAGACTCTTATAGGCCAATCCAGAATACTTGAGAGGATAAAGAAGCAAACAGGAAGAACACTGAATATTACTGAAGTAATTGGCGGGTATTTAAATGGAGAATCAAAGATTCGGGCGGTTGTAAATTATGAAGCAGAGTATCTTGGTAAAGCCATAGCTGCCGCATCAAACTTACTTAACGTAGAATCGGTTATCCTGGGAGGCTATATTACCGGTTATGGAAGCGAATTTCTTATGACCGTCAGAAAACATTTCTACAGCTATATCATGAATTATTACAGGGACAAAATTTGTGTCAACTTTGCAAAGCTCGGGAAGGATGCAGTAGGGGTAGGGGGAGCTGCGCTGGTTTTAAGGCAGATATGGAAAATGGAAATCATATAGAATTTGATAGCTTGAAAATGATATGATAATGTGAATTGGCGCTAGGCGGGACTTTATGTATATGAAGTCTTTTTTTGTTTGCAGCCCTTTCAAAAATCCAATTCCTTAACAAAATAATTCTTTCTTTGTTACTTTTCCAGAAGTTAACGAGTATACAATATGTTATCATGATAATTGAAAAAGGCATAAGGTGGTGTAATTGGATTGGAAAAGGAAAATGTTCTGATAAGGAACATTTTAAACGGAGATATCGGCTCTTTTGAGACCTTGATTGCAATGTACAGAAACCGTATATTTAATTTCCTTTTAAAAATGACCTTATCAAAGGAGGATTCCGAGGATCTAACCCAGGAGGTTTTTATAAGGGTTTATAATAACCTGTATCAATATAATAATAAATGGTGCTTTTCTACTTGGATCTATAAGATTGCAGTAAATGTATTTAAGACAGAATATATTAAGAGAAAAAACAGAAATCTGGCCAAGGTTGAGGAAATGCTTAATGAATCTCAAGCTTATTTATACCGAGACCCGGAAGCTTTATTGGAAAACAGGGAGAATAAGATGGAAATCATCAAAATGCTCGACAGTTTGAGAGTTGATCAGAAGGCTGCGTTAATTTTAAAGTATGTTCAGGGTTTTTCATATAAGGAAATCGGTGAAATTCTGAAAATGTCGCCTGATAATGTTAAAATGCGGGTTCTTAGAGCAAAAAAGGAACTTGTAAAGACTTTTACGAGGAGGGAAAATGCATGAAATGTCAATTCGGTATTGAGGATATTGCAGACTTGGTAGATGGAGTATTATCTATTGAGGCTCGGGAAGAAATGATGAATCATATAAAAGATTGTGAAGGGTGTATAAAAATATATAATACCCTTCAGTTTACAAAAGAATTTTTAAAAGAAGAAAATACAGCAGATAAAGCTATTGATGGAAAAGTTCTCAGTGCCATCGATGTGAGAAGATATCAAAGGAAAAGGAATGTCATAAGTGTACTCATAGGAATACATAGGTTAAAGAAGATACTAAAACCGATATTGGCGGTCTTTGTAATCTGTACGGTTTTATTTTTTTCACTGTCTTATGGCAGTTATCTGACAAATGTGTTTCGAGAGGATTTAACAGGTCCTTTTAAGGCGGATACAAAGCCTGTAAATATCCTGCTTTTGGGTGGAGACAAGGTGAATCGGAACACCGATGCCATGATCCTCTTAAACTACGATCCCGCGTCCGCGAAGCTAAATATGCTGTCCATTCCAAGGGACACGTATATTCACCCAAAAGGTTCAGGGGAAGCAAAGATTAACTCTGCCTATCCTGTTGGCGGGGCAAAACATGCGGTTGATGAGGTAAGTGATCTCTTAAACGTAAAGATACAGTATTATATTTATATGGATACCTCCACGGTTGTAAAGTTGATAGATTTACTTGACGGAGTCGATTACTATATACCTGCTGATATGGACTATGATGATCCTATGCAGGATTTGCATATCCATTTTGAAAAAGGGCAAAAGCACTTAAATGGCAAGGAAGTTTTAGAATTTTTACGGTTTAGAAAACCGGGTGCAATGAACCATTCTGTTAGTAAATTTTATGATGGGAGCGATCTGAAAAGGGTTGAAGCACAGCAAAATATGATAAAGGCAATTATAGAGCAGAAAATAAACCTTCGTTATATCACTAAAACGGATGAGCTGCTTCGTGAAATCTTCCAGGCACTGGAAACCAACCTTACAATGAGCGAAGCGTTGAAATTGTCTCAGAATATATCGGAATTCAGGCCGGATGAATTCAATATGTTTATACTGCCGGGCGAAGTTAAATTTAAATCAGGATCTATCTATTATAATACGGATATGGAGAAGGCAAGTATTATGATAAATCAGTACTTTAAAACGGATAAGTAATTTTAAATGAGACAGTAAATGAGTAAAAAAAAGAGAGAAGCAGATTCAGATTCTCTCTTTTAACCATATCTACAGAAAAAATATTGGAGTAACCAGATAGTATCGTAACACGATTGGGGATTAAATTCAATATTTCCTTATATTTCCTTATGGTGGAGGAATGATTGTGAATATTTTTGCCGTAGGATAAGAAATTTGAATTTGTTTGACTATGTGTTATAATAATTGTACATTGTTTAATATTTATAATATTTATAGAATGAACAGGAAAAATAAGTTAAATCGTTTTAATTTAAGATTAAAAAAATTGATTTTTTAATAAAAGACCACATTAAATTTTTAAATGTAGTCGAAATAATATAGTAGAGAGGTTTATCTTGAATTATAAAAAACTTTATTATATAATAAAGTTATAGCGTTTTAACTTTTGAGAACTGAAATTGCCCCTTTTGTGGATTAATAAAATAAAGATGCAATGTTTCAGTCAAGCGAAATGTCAAATCATGAATCAAGTAAATAAAGCTTATGCATATATCATAATATATACGCATATCTTATTCTCCAAAGCCGATATTTTCCTGATAGGGAAATTCGGCTTACTTTTTATTCTTAGAATATACCTGAAAAAAATAGCACGTAGGGATGACTTCCACCCTAGTACTTATTAGTTCAGAAAACGTCTATTCTTCAAAGTGATAAACATTTTTTTCCCTTTATGATCTTTACTTGCCGGATAATTTATCAAGTTTTACAAAGGCTGTGCATGGAAATCCATTTATTATCATTTTAGTCAGGAGAGGAAATAATAGGTTGTATATAAAAGAATTCAAGACCCGTTAAAGGCATAAGGAGTATAATAAAGTTTGACAACAGTTTACAGTAAAAATATAATATATATATACATATATCTTTTCAAAAGACTTTTTTTGAGGTTAGACTATGCCAAAATTCAATTTAGTTCTTGCCGATTCAGACCCATGGTATATTGAAGGATTGAGTAAATTTACCAGAGGCGTTTATGCATCTAAGTTTAATGTAAATGTCTTTACACAAAAATCTTCTTTAACAGATTACCTGAAAAGCAATAATGAAAGTGTGGATATACTGCTAATAAGTCCGGAAATGCTTTTGGATGATATGGCAGGCTTTAAGGTTGGGACCACAATTTTGTTATCGGACGGAAGATTATCCGATAGCGTTAGCGGATATCCTTGGGTTAAAAAATACCAACCCGGTGAAAAAATTTTAAATGAAGTTATTGCGCTTTACTCAGGGACAAACTTAAATGTTGAGTCTTTGGTAAAGGGAGATAGGAAGACGACGGTTGTTTCTGTATTTTCGCCTCAGGGTGGAAGCGGAAAATCACTGCTTTCTGTAAACCTTTCCCTCCATTTGGCAAGTAGAGGACTAAAGACATTATATCTTAATTTGGAGACTCTAAGCTCAATTCCTTTTTTTATTCATTTATCGAATAATGAGTTGGGTTTATCCAATATCTTATTTGATCTTAAGGAAAAGGGCAAAAATGTAAAGTTAAAAATTGATTTGGCAAAAAGTTTTGATTCCCTGTTTAATATTTCTTATTTTAAGCCCCTTGATTGTTCGCTGGAGTTGGATGAGGTTACTGATGGGGATATCAATAAATTATTGTTCGAATTGAAGGAAATCGGGCAATTTGATGTTGTTGTCGTAGATACGGATACAATGCTTAATAGAAGAAATATAGGGATATTAGGAAGTAGTGATGAGGTACTGCTGGTTGTACTTCAGGATTTGTTAGCTAAAGTAAAGCTGGATACTTTTTTCTCGGAAGTAAGGAAGATTTCTCCCGACCTTGAAACGGAGTTAAATTCTAAATTGACAATGATATTAAATAAGTATAATCCTGATTCTTTTATAGATGATATTGGGATAAGCGGTAAAACCATTATGTATCAAATTCCTTTCCTTAATGATTTATTTCTTTTAAACAATGGGTTATATGTTTTGAATCAAAGCAGTATGATCCAATCCTATATGAAAAACATTGCAGAACATATTATGCAAAAGTTTAAATAAAATCCTTTATTTACAAACAACTTTATTTTTGGGGTTATTAACATGTCTATGGTTGATTTGATTAAAGAGATTAAAGATGAAGTTTCCCGGAACATTGATATAACGAAAGATTATGGTGATGAGGAAATACTTCAGGTTATAGAAAAGTGTGTCTTCGAAAGAAGCAAGAAAATCTATATGAGTATCTCCCAGAAAAAAGAAATTGTAGATACGGTTTTTAATTCCATGCGCCGATATGATGTTTTACAACCGCTGATTGACGATAAAGGCATCACGGAAATTATGGTAAACGGGCCGAATGCTGTTTTTGTTGAAAGAATGGGTAGGATAACGCAGGCGGATATAAAGTTTGAAAGTGCTGAGAAACTCTATAACATTATCCAATCCATCGTATCAAAAGTAAACAGGTCAGTAAATGAAGCGGCTCCGGTTGTAGATGCGCGTTTAAAAGACGGATCCCGTGTGAATGTTGTACTTCCACCTATTGCATTAAACGGACCCATTCTTACCATAAGAAAGTTTCCTGAAAAACCTTATACAATAAAAGATTTGGTCAGAATAGGCTCCTTAACCGGTGAGGTTGCGGAATTTCTCCAAAAGCTAATCATTGCAAAGTACAATGTATTCATTTGTGGAGGAACCGGTTCCGGAAAAACTACTTTTTTAAATACCCTGTCCAATTTTATTCCAAAACACGAAAGAATTGTTACTATTGAAGATTCTGCAGAATTACAAATCCTTGGTATTGATAATATTGTAAGGATGGAAACGAGAAATGCAAATACCGAAGGGAAGGGAGAAGTGACCATAAGAGATTTAATAAAAACTTCCTTGAGAATGAGGCCGGATAGAATCGTCGTTGGGGAAGTAAGGGGCGCTGAGGCACTGGATATGCTGCAGGCAATGAACACAGGCCATGACGGGTCCCTATCCACAGGGCATGCCAATTCGGCGAGGGATATGCTTTCTAGGCTTGAGACTATGGTTCTTTGCGGTGCGGTTTTGCCATTGGAAGCTATCCGGCAGCAGATTGCTTCTGCAATTGATGTGATCATCCATCTTGGAAGGCTCAGGGACATGTCGAGAAAGACGCTGGAAATTACCGAGATCACAGGCTATAAGAATGGGGAGTTTCAATTGAATCCCCTATATACCTTCGAGGAAGAGGGTGAGACTCCCAATCACCGGATTATCGGTTCTTTAAAGCGCACCCAAAATGAAATGCTTCATACGCATAAGTTTAAAATGGCGGGTATGAAAGTATAAACGAGTCAATATTGTGAGATTAAATACCTGGCTTACTAAGGGTTTTCTGCGAAAACAAAATTTTACTTTTTTAGGTTATTTTCTATAAGCTGTAAAATCAAAAAGCCGATATATATATAAGCGGTTTCAAGTCATAAACCACGGGGGTAAAAAGAATGCAAATCATATTGATTTGTGTAGCTGTGGCAATTCTTGCAGTCGTTATTCTTATCATCATGGAGAAAAGCAAAGTAAAGAAGGAAAAAACTCCGCCTGCAGCCCAGCAGGTTTCCGGGCCAAGGTCTGACGGTGTACGGCACAATACAGCCGGGCTTACTTACTATAACGAATACAAAATGACGGTATTGGAGCGGACAAAATATATTTTAATAGCAGGCATAGGACTTTTTGCCGTAGGATATATCTTTTTTAATAACCTATTTATTTCTATTGTGCTTTGTGGCTTTTCCCTTTTGTACCCAAGAGTAAAAAGAAAGGATATCATTCAAAAAAGGAAGCATGAATTAAACCTTCAATTTAAGGACGCTCTGGCTTCCATATCCTCATCCCTGTCTGTCGGAAGGTCAGTGGAAGGGTCATTTAAGGCTGCTGTTGCAGATCTCAATATTCTATACCCGGAAGGGGATGCCTTTATGATCCGGGAGTTGGAACAGATCAACCGGAGGGTTGATATGAATGAGACTGTTGAAAGTGCCTTGGCGGATTTTGCAGCCCGGGCTGATATTGACGATATTACCAATTTTGTAGACGTATTTACAATTTGTAAAAGTACAGGCGGAAATCTTATTGAGGTTATCCGGAATACTTCGAACGTAATTCATCAAAAAATAGAAATCAAAAATGAAATTGAGGTTTTAATCGCAGAGCAGAAATTTAGTCAAAAAATCCTGAATGTAATGCCCTTTGGTCTTATCATTATGATTTCAACCAGCTCACCTGAGTTTATCAAGCCCTTATACAGTCCCAAAGGGTATGTGGTAATGTCCATTGTTTTAGTGCTTTTGGTCATTTCTTATTTTATCAGTAAAAAAATTGTAGATATAAAGGTGTAGATTGCTTATGACGATTGCTTTTATTGTGGAAATTCTGCTTGTTCTCATTTTATTTTTAATTTCAAAAAATAAATATAACCATGAAATTTCTTTTTTAGATGAAAAAAAGGAAAAGCTTAAAAACTTCTTGCCTATCGGACTCAAGCTAATGGATTTATTGAACCATAAGTATGCCAGCAGGTATGAAAAAAGGTTGGAGTCCAGGCTTTCAGAGTTAAATGGCGGAAGAATGCCCCATACCTACCTGAAAATCCACATGGCAAAAAAGATTGCACTCATGCTGTTTGCGCTTTTGTTTACTACCTTTGTCGGTACTCAAATTAAGGTGGATTCGGCATATATTATTTTCGGCATGGGGTTTTTGGCCATTCTTTTTTACGTTACGGACAAGCAGTTGGATGATCAGATCAAGGAGAGAAGAAGAAATATTCAAATTGAGTTCACTGAGTTTTTAAATAAGCTGATCCTCCTTGTAGATGCAGGACTTACCGTACCTGCCGCCATACAGAAAATTATTAGAGACAATAAAAAAGAGAATCCGCTCTACACCGAGCTTGGTATAGCGAACAATGAAATCAGTGCGGGAAAGCCGGAGGGACAGGCTTATGAGGATTTTGCAAGACGCTGCAGGGTTCAGGATGTAACCATGTTTGTTGCGACGCTGCTTCAGAACTTACGAAAAGGGAACGATGAATTGATTCCGATTTTAAGAGTGCAGGCCAATACTTGTTGGGAAAACCGGAAAAACATTGCCAGGAAACTGGGGGAAGAGGCATCGACAAAGCTTCTTTTACCGATGATTATAATTTTTGTTGCAATTCTTTTGATGATGGTAACGCCGGCGGTAATGCAGATCAGTTTCTAAAAAACGAATGGAGGTCGTGAGATGATTAAAGCGATGAAGAGGTTCTTCAAGGAGGAAGACGGGATCGGAACTGTTGAAATCGTAATCATTATTGCCATACTGGTAGGGTTGGCAATTGTTTTCAGGCAGCAGATTATGGCTTTTGTAGACCAGGTCTTTGGAAAGATATTTGGCAATGCGGGAGACGCGGTGAATAAGCCAAGTCCTTTACCGGCAAAATCAATAGGTAGTTGATAAAGTTAGAGACAGCAGGGGAACTCTCCTGCTGTCTCTAAAATATACATCAAGGATCGGAAATATTTTATATGACTATCAAAGCTGCAGAGATTGTTTTACTGATGCTTTTATCCCTCATATGGGATATTCGGTGCTACAAAATAAAAAATAGCATAACTTTGCCTTTTGCGTTTTTGGGGCTGGTTACAAATCTTTATTTGGACGGGATCATGGGAATGAAAATTTCTCTCGCGGGTTGGCTGACGCCCGTTGCTTTGCTGTTTATATTATATTTGGCCCGGATGATCGGGGCCGGAGATATTAAATTATTTGCTGCCATTGGCGCGATTATGGGATGCTCCTTCACTTTGTGGAGTATGGCATATTCGTTTTTGTTTGGCGGTGTAATCGGTATATTCTATCTTATCCTGTGGAAAAACAGTTCCCAGCGGTTTGGATATTTTTTAAACTATGTAAAAACATGTTTTTTTACATTGGCTTTAAATGATTATAGTGAATTTCAAAATAAAGAAGCAAAGGACAAGTTCCGCATGTCTTATGCAATTGTTCCGGGTACTTTGACACAGTTAGCGATTACATTGTTTGGAGGTTAGGTGAAGCTTATGTATGCAAAGCTTTTTGAGAAGTATAAAGTAAAATATGAAAATGAAACAAACTGCAGATTTCTTACCTTTGACCTAAGCGGGGAAACTCAGGAAACCCTGTTTGGCTATCAGATTGAAATGATCTCCAATAACCCCAGAAGTTCAATTATACCCTTGGAAATGCGTAGAAAAGATGAGGAAGTAAAGTTGTATTATCATGTGGCTGCCAGGGTATCACTTAAGGAATACTGGGCAGGAAAGAAAGTATCCAAACAGGAATTTTTAGAGCTTCTTACCGATATAAACAATATCGTCCTTGAAAGTAAAAGTTTGTTTTTAAATGAGAAAAACTTTATCCTGCACGATGAATTCATTTTTGTTGACCAAAAGGCTCATACATTTACTTTCATCTACCTTCCAATAGAGTTAAGTGTGGATTATGTAGAAGCAACGAGAGGTTTTATCACTGATTTGATTACAAAATCTGCAGTTTTTGAACTGCAGCCGGGAGATAACTATTTGCAGCGGGTTATTGAGTTTACAAAGCTGCCTGAGTTTAACACAGATGGACTCAATAAACTTCTGAATGAAATAAAGAGTGAAAATAGCCCGGTTCATCACAAAAGTGCTGCATCGCCTGCCTCCCGGGAGGCATCCGCTGCTGCAGTACCGGACAGTTCCCAGTATGCGGAGCAGGCACATTCCTATAACCCGGCGCAAAATAACAGGGAGGAAAGGAATTCAACCGGTTTGGATGGGAAGATTTTTGGGTATGATAAAAAGAAAGTATTGGTAATCCTAATTTTCCAATTCCTTGTTATCAGTATAGCACTGGGGCTGGATACAATTTTTAAGGGACAGGGAATGACACCGGATAAAAGATATGTTATCAT
This sequence comes from Clostridia bacterium, assembly GCA_026418275.1. GTDB lineage: Bacteria > Bacillota > Clostridia > Acetivibrionales > DSM-2933 > SKW182. Next base: position 46,029 of record JAOABQ010000014.1, on the reverse strand, counting down.
AGGCTTGTTTGTACTGGTGGTAGATTTACTGCTTTTTAAGCACGTTATTTTAAAGATGAAAAACAGTGTAAGTAAGCCTCAAGTAAGGCAGCATAGCATCGAAAGGCCTGTTCACCCGGTGAATATGTCAAAGAAGAGCATATCCAATATTGAACCTCAAAGTGCACAAGCACCTGTGCAAGGGAAGGATGTGAACGCTGATCATACTGTATTTGAACAAAATGCAGCATTTGAAGCTAAAAAGGATGACCGGAATCCCGAGATCGCATCCGAGCAAAGGATTCCAAAGTTTAAGGGAAATATTGAAGAAACAGTTTACTTAAGTTCAAATGATAGGATTGAGGCTGTACTTGTGCGTGATAGAGAAGGGGTTTCCGAGAAACATGAAATTAAAAGCGTAAGGTTTATCATTGGAAGGAATCCTGAAGTTTCGGATATGGTCATCAATGAAAAACCGATTGGAAGAATTCATGCTGAAATCATTCTTAAGGGAAATGATTATTTCATTATCGATAAAAACTCAAAAAATGGAACGTTCTTAAATGGTAACAGGCTCACAAGCGGTGAGGAATATAAATTAATCAACAAGGATAAGATCCTATTTGCCAATGTTGACTTTGAATTTTTAAAACTATAGAGGGTGATGCGTATCAAACGGAATTTTGAAGTAGGTGGAGCAAGTGATGTTGGGAAGGTAAGGAATATAAATCAGGATAGAATCCTTGTTAAGATTGGGGAGGAGCCGGAATTCGGAGAATTTGGGCTCTTTGCCGTTGCGGATGGAATGGGAGGACTTTCCTCAGGAGAAGAAGCCAGCAATATAAGCATGCGGGAACTTGAGCGTTGGTGGAATGAACGTTTGGGGAGTATCATTCATGCCCCCCACAGCCCGGATGAAAAGCTTACTTTAATTCAGGAGAGTCTGGATGAACAGTTTAATCTGATCAATGAAACAATCATCTCCTTTGGAAATCAAGTTGAAAAGAAAATTGGAACCACACTTACAGTCATTTTTATATACCATGATTATTTTATAACAAAACATATTGGGGATAGCAGAATTTATTTTATCCAAAACGATGAAATCAAAGTAGTTACAGTGGATCATTCGTGGGTTGGTGAACAGGTAAGGCAGGGGAAAATGACCCAAGCAGAAGCAAAAGTTCATCCTCAAAGAAATGTACTTACCCAGTGTGTGGGGGTAAGGAGAGGGCTTGAGATAAACGGGACCTTTGGCTTTTTAAATCAAGGAACAGTATTTCTTGTTTGCAGTGACGGTTTACATACCATGTTTGATGAAAGTGAATTAAAAAAGTATGTCAAAGAATATATGAAAAGTGGTAAGTCTGCACAGGAACTAGCGGAAAAGCTTATTGAAATTGCCAATTTCAGGGGAGGGCCTGATAATGTTTCTGTTATAGCAGCCTGGAGTTAGAAAGATCCAAGTGTCGTATGCATCAACAAAATCAATTTTATAAAAAATGAAGTTTTTATATGGTGGAAATGGCTTATGACAATGAATATAATAAGCCGTTTTTTGTTGTTTCTGAAAGCTTATATTCCGGATGCCAAATGATAAAGATCCAAAACGGCTGTAAATGTGCAAAATAGTAAAGTAAACAACACAATTGTACATTGAAAACATTTATTGCATGTTCTATGATTAATTTACAGAATAATTATAAGCGGTTATATTATTTTGAGAAATGCAAAAAAAGAACATGCATTAATTAAAAAAGAAAGTGGGGGATAATATCAAAAAATTATTAGCGGTTGTTGTTATTCTTACAATCATTTCGAGCGTTTTGGCAGCAGGATTTGCAGTTATACCGGGGGATATAATTATTCCCGGAGGTCCGGCACAGTATACTTGGTCCAAAGTTGAAGCCGATGCTTCCGTAAATTTGAACGATGTTACCTATGGTAATAACATGTATGTAGCAGTTGGAGAAAATGGATTGATAAAAACCTCACTGGACGGGGCGCTTTGGAGTTTAAGAGATTCCAAAACTGCGTCCCGGCTGAATGATGTAATTTGGGATGGAAACAGATTTTTAGCAGTAGGGGCAAATGGGACCGTGCTAAAGTCAACGGACGGAATCAATTGGACACCGGTTCCATCCGGATTGAGTACAGAAATCAGAGGGATACAATATGGGAACGGCATTTATGTTGCCGCATGTCGGTACGGTGAAATTTTTACCTCTCATGATGCAGTAAACTGGACTTTGAGAAAGGAAGGAGTAAAAACATTCCCAATTCCTCCGGGGGGTGATCAGGGGTTAACCGATGTAATTTGGACCGGAAAGTTCTTCATTGCACCAGGATTTAACGGTGCGTTAAGGGGCGTAGTCAATACATCCGAAGACGGCATTACTTGGAAAACAATTGTTGCTGAAGATTATACAGTGTTTACCGGTGCCGCTTGCAATGACAGCATAATGACTGTAGTTGGAAATTACGGCATAATTTATACCTCCAATGACGGCTTAAACTGGGTAAAAAGAAGTAGTGGCGGAGATAATTTTTGCAGTATCGTTTGGGATGGGAAAATGTTTGTTGCAGCCGGATATAACGGCAGAGTTTCCACATCGACAGACGGAATGAGCTGGTATTCAGTCTCCTCCGGAGTTGCAAATACAATTAACGGAATAGCAATAAGCGGCAATACGGCTGTTATGGTTGGAAACGGCATAATTTTAAAAGGTACAAAAAGTTTATCTGCAGGAAAGTATAAGGTTTCCGGCTATATCGCACCGAATTTTTACTATGATGAAAGTGTTGCCGGCCTTATAAAAGCGGGTTATAAAATTAAGGTGATTGAAACGGGAACTTCCGTTTTAACCGATGCAAGCGGATATTTTGAAATCATGGATCTTCCGGAGAATACACAAGGGTATACCTTGGAAATCAGTAAAAAGGGCTATTTAAGTGAGTGGGTTAAGATTCAACAGCTGATCAGCGACACAGTGATTTCATCAGTGTCCCATGGGATTTCTCTCCAGGCTGGGGACGTGGATGTGAATAATGCAATCAATATGAGCGATGTTGTGCTGCTGATCGGAAGCTTCAATAGTTCCAAGGGAGATGGAAGGTACACGAGTGATCTTGATTTCAATATGGATGAAGCCGTCAATATGGCAGATTTACTCATTGTTGTAGGAAACTTTGGAGGTATTAAACCGGCATAAGACAGCAATAAGATAACAATAAGATAACAGTAACAAATAAAGGAAGGGTAAATGAATGCCCTTCCTTTTATTTTTATTTTCCAGCCAGTCAAGGATCGCTAAACCCTTAACAACGTGTAAACTCCGCAACATTTCAGCATAGAAATAGATGACTTACTTAAAGCCTTTCAGAATTAAAATTTTACTTTTACGGTTGGTTATCCTTTATAGAACTAAACTCTCTTATTTACATAAATCTGGTTACTTCCACGTTTGTTTGACTTTTTGACATCATATCCTCTCATGACCAAAGTATCGTAAATGATGTCTGCTTGTGATGTAGAGCTGTTGCCCATGTCAAGGACCAATGTTTCACCGGGTTTGAGTTCCTTTGAGACTTCTTCCAGTGTTGAGTCAATATTGTCACTGTCATAGCTTTTTGTGTTTTCATCCATAATGATTTCCTCCTTTAAGGTGTAAATTATAAAACCATGGTATTTATTATTAAAATGCTTTTAGTATAATAGGCCGTAAAAGAGATTCGGATATTATGAAGCAATGAAACGCGTATACTATCTAAAATATGCTTTGTAGACAACACGATAATTCAAACAAAATCGATCATAAGTTTTATTAAAGAGCTTGTTGTATGCTTAATCAATATAGTGCCTCGTAATGTAATTCTTTTCTAGAGCATGTGAGGCACTTGCAGAAGGAGTGCATTTTTACACTTTGAAAAAAGAAATTTGTTGTGTTTAAAAGCACTAGTGCCTCGTAACGTAATTCTTTTCTAGGGCATGCGAGGCACAAACAGATGAAGTGCATTTTTAACACTTTGAAACTTAAAATTTGTTGTGTTAAAAAGCACTAGATCATGTTCAATAGAATTTTATAATATTTATTGTTGCCACAATTGTGGTAAGATATAAGTAAATTTTATATCGGGGACTGAGTTTATATGCATGAATATGCCGTAACCAAGAGTATAATTGATATAGTAACCCACGAAGCAAAAAATGCCGGTGCACAGAAAATAACGCAGATAACGCTTGTAATCGGAGATTTGTCTACGATTATCGACGAATCGGTTAAAATGTATTTTGACATAATAAGCGAAGGGACTCTTGCAAAGGGAGCGGAATTAATTTTTAAAAGGGTATCTGCAGATTTCAAGTGTATGCAATGTGATCTCATATTCAATAAACCCAAAAAGGGTTTTGATTGTCCAAGGTGCGGAGAATTAGGAGTTCCAACGGGGGCAGGCAAGGAATTTTATGTTGAAAGCATAGAGGTGGAATGATGCTTTTTATTGATATTTTAGATATCATTGGAACATCAGCTTTTGCCATATCAGGTGCTCTTACCGGCATCAAATACCGGTTTGATTTGTTTGGCATCTTAATGTTGGCTATTTTTACTGCTTCCGGCGGAGGGTTTATTAGAGATGTCATTATTAGTAAAGAGTTACCTGTGTTTTTCACAAATCCAAGGTATTTTTTGATCATCCTTGTATCTACTATTTTAACGTGCTTTGCACTGCCGTTTTTAAATAAGCTGATTTCTCTTATTAAATTATTTGATGCAGCAGGTCTTGGGGTTTTCACTGTTTTATCGGCATATAAATGTATTTTGCTGGATGTCCCTGTAATTGGGGTCATATTTATTTCCTTAATCACCGGGATAGGGGGTGGAATCATAAGGGATATCATGGTAAATGATATTCCGCTTATATTCAGACGGGAAATATATGCACTTGCCGCTATTTCCGGTACACTTTGCTTTTATATTTTGTTTAAATGGATAGATGTAAATATCAACCTATATATAAGTATTTTGCTGGTCTTTCTTATACGGATTGTGTCCATATATTTTAATTGGAATTTACCCACTATAAAATCGGTAATGAAGACGGATAGGAGTGAAGAGAAAAATGGAGATTAAAGTACTAAAGAACATTATGCATGCAAATCAAAAACTGGCGGATGAAAACAGAGCCCTATTTAAGGAAAGAAAAATAACGGCTGTCAATATTATGGCATCCCCCGGTGCAGGAAAAACCAGTGTCATATTGAAGGTGATTGAACACCTTAAAAATGAAATCGGAATTGGGGTTATTGAGGGAGATATAGCGTCAAATATTGATGCAGAGAAAATTGATAAGCTGGGCATTCCGGTTGTACAAATCAATACCGGAGGAGGCTGCCATTTGGATGCAAATATGATTAAAACTGTAGTTCCTGATCTTGGATTAACGGAGAATGCAGTTTTATTTATTGAAAATGTGGGCAACCTGGTTTGTCCGTCGTCCTTTGATCTGGGAGAAAATATAAAGATGGTGATTGCAAGTGTTCCGGAAGGACATGATAAGCCATACAAATACATTTCCATGTTTGAAGGCGCTGATGTAATTGTTTTAAATAAGGTTGATCTCCTTCCTTTTATAGATTTTGATAAAGAGAGCTTTAAAAAAGGAATACGGGCACTCAATGAAATGGCCCCCATATTTGAAATATCCTGCAGAACAGGAGAGGGAATAAGCGAGTTTATAGGTTGGATTAAAGAAAAGTCAAAAGCCGGAAGTTAAATCACCGGCTTTTGATGCATGTACAGTAAATTCAGAATTTACTGTACAGAAATATTCTGATGCTATTTGAATGAAATTTCCCAACCGGATGAATTGTGCCAATTGGTACCGGAGGTAATGATCTTATAATCCCTAAAATCATACTTTGAAAAATATAATTTATTTCCAAATGGATTTACATCCCAATAGAATACTTTGAGCTCATTTTTAAAATGGTCCACCATCTCCCGGCTTTTAATCCAAATATTAAATTTTAAATTTGAAATGGAATCCCCCCATATTTGAGCGGAAAGAGTGCTTTCTTTTCCAATATAATTGGGAAAAATTTTTGTTGTAAGCGTTTGGCCATATGGCGGCGTTGTGAAAGTTTTTCGTATATCCTTAAAATGGACGTATCTTCCGTTCCTTTTAGATACCGGAAACATGCATACATATGAAGTACCCATATAAATGTCCGATATAAAGTTTAAATGCGTATCTAGTAAAATTTTGTATGGAAATACTAAGTATACTCGTTCAACAGAAGCATATTTATGTTTCAATTCGGGGTCCGAGAACAGCGCTGTCTTTTCGACGATCTTAAGTGTTTTTACCTTAACCGGCTTTTGATTTATCAGTGTTATTTCTTTACCGGAATCGGCATCCATAAATTTTATACTTTCCAAACTTTCCAATCCGTGGTTTCCACCGGAAAACTTATAAGTCGAATTAGCGGTTTCCTTTACTCTAAAAACATACTCCCAGTCTGTGCCTCCGCTTGCAAGGCTTTCTTGTTTCATTGAAGGAATTTTACTGTCATTTGACTTGTACCAACCTTCAATATTCCAAGTTCCCCATTTGGTGCGAACAAATTTAGTGATTAAGTGGCTGTTTGGGGTTAAAGAATAATAGATTTCAATTGAGTTTTCTCCATTCTTAAAGATAGTAGAAGAAGTATTAGAGTTGTTTGAGACAAAAATCATCCCTTTGGTAAGGGGTGTTGAAAAACCGTTACCTGCATAATGATATAAATTATTGTATGTAAAAAAAGTAAAAGAGCCTAATAAGAAAGAACAAAGTAGGGTAACCGTAAAAATGAATTTAATCCTATTCATAGCTTGCTCCTTGGTGGGAATAGTTGGATTGCTAGCAAATTATAGCATATAATCACAGTTTGATCAAATATATATTGTTTCACCGGAAAAGTAAAAATAGTTATTGACCACATGGTCAATGAGGAGTATAATCAATATATGGATTGACCATGTGGTCAATATAAGGAGGGAGAAACAATGAATGCGATTGAAATCAAAAACCTAACCAAGTCGTATGGAAAATCCAGAGGGATTATCGACGTAAGTTTTGATATTCCCGAGGGTGAAGTATTCGGGTTTATAGGGCCTAACGGAGCAGGTAAATCAACAACCATAAGGACGCTTTTAGCTTTTATCTACCCAAACAGCGGTAGTGCGAAGATTCTTGGAAAGGATTGTATTGCGGAATCTGCCGGCATTAAAAAGGATATAGGGTACCTTCCTTCTGAGGTCAATTATTATGATGATATGAAAGTAAAAGAGCTTCTTGACTATTCTGCAAAATTTTATAGGAAAGATTGCAGTCGGAGGATTTGCGAGCTTAGCGAAATTTTTGAGGTGGATTTGAATAAAAGAATTGATGCATTGTCCTTTGGAAACAAGAAAAAAGTAGGAATTCTCCAGGCATTGATTCACGAACCTAGGGTTCTCATCTTGGATGAGCCTACAGGTGGACTGGACCCGTTGATGCAGAATAACTTTTTTGATGTTTTAAGGGAGGAGAATAAAAAGGGAACAACTATTTTCTTTTCATCCCATATCCTAAGTGAAGTGCAGAAAATGTGTGACCGGGTAGCTATTATCAAAGAAGGGAAAATTTTAAAAGTAGAACATATTGATAAACTTAGGTCCAATAAATATAAGAGAATTAAAGTAGAGTTTAAAGAAGTTGAGGCAGTGAGTAAAATTCAAATTGATGGAATCATGAATAAAAGTATAAAGGAAAGAAGCATGGAATTCCTTTATGGGGGCAGAATTGAAGAACTACTTAAGAGACTGTCTGAGTTTCAGCTTGAAAACCTTTGGATAGAGGAACCATCATTGGAAGAGATATTTATGCACTATTATGAAAAAGGGGGGAACTAAGATGACACTTTTTCTAAGAGAAATGAAAAGAAATAGAAAGGCATTTATCATTTGGACATTGATATTAATAGGATACAGTATTATGGTCATGAGTATGTTTCCTACAATGTTGGAGCAGGCAGATCAAATGAAAGAGTATTTAAAAAGTATGAAAGGCTGGGCATCGGCTTTTGGAGCAGACCAGCTTGATTTTGCAAATATTCTTAGCTTCTTTGGTGTTTACTCGCTTTTATATTTTTCTCTGGCTGCCAGTATATACTCTATGATTCTTGGAGCCAGTATCCTTTCAAAAGAAGAAAGTGACAAAACCATAGAGTTTCTTTTAGCAAAGCCGATTACCAGAAAATCTATTGTGTCTGCAAAGCTTCTTTGTATTTTGACATATATTGTTTTAATAAATGTGGTTTACTTTTTAGCCAGCACTATATTAATTGAAATATATAAAAATAAAGATGTTAATATGAACTATTTAATTAGCATGTTTATAGGGTCCTTGCTGATCTGTCTGATGTTTGCGGTAGTGGGGATGTTGATTTCGGTCTTTATAGTGAAGGCTAAATCGGTTTATCCTATTGCTATCGGAACTGTAATTGGTACATTTATTATAGGGGGCATATCTGGTATAAGTGAGGACATGAAGTGGCTAAAATATTTAGCTCCATTTAAGTATTTTGAGGCTAGTGACATTATTGAAAATAAAGGATTGGATCCGGTCTATATAAGTATTGCCGTTTTAGCTGCGGTGGTCTCAATTATTTGTACTTACGTATTCTATTGCAAAAAGGAAATAAAAGTATAAAGTACACTTAATGGGAATACAAGTGTTAAATTGCTTGTATTCCCATGTTCTATATTTTGTCGATCGAGGGGAGAAGGGCATTGAGTAAAAAGTTTGAAGGTATTTCCGAGGAAAAACAAAAGAAAATCATTGATGCCTGCATTGAAGAGTTTGCTGAAAATGGGTATGAAAGAGCGTCTACCAATATCATAGTAAAAAGAGCCGGGATTTCCAAAGGGATATTATTTCATTACTTTGGAAATAAAAAGAACCTTTATCTTTATGTATTGGATTATGTAACGGATTACATGGTAGAAAGATTTTTTATTGCATTTAGGCAGGAGTCAAACGATATTTTCCAAAAGCTGATAGACTGGACGATGGTAAAGCTCAAAGTAGCATATGAAGAGCCGCTTATGTCTAAGCTTATCATCAATGTATTTACAGATATACCGGAAGACCTAAAACAAGAAATAGGGAAAAGATATCAAAAGCTGTATAATGAAACCATGGCAAAGTTTTTACAGGATATAGACATGACAAAATTCCGTAAAGGAATTGATCCCCAAAAAGCGATAGAAGTATTGGTTATTACGATAGAAGGAATCGGAAATAAATATCAGAAGCTATATAAAGACAAGTTATATGAACACTATTTAAAGGAAGCCGATAAAATTATGGAGGAATTAAAGGAGTATATAGAAATTATTAAGGGTGGAATATATTGATTCAGTATGCTTTTAAGATTTATACTGTAAATAGGTTTGCTGCAACATTAGGGATAACGAAGTGTAAGCATAGTACAATTTGATGCTGAAAAACCTTGGTTGCTTGAGTCTTGAAGTAACGGGAAATTACTTATATGTTCGTTAACTATAAAACAGGGGGAATGTTTGTGATTCTTTTGAAAAACGGCAGATATCTAACGCCTGAGGGTAAATTTGTTAAAGGAGACATTCTCATAGATGGAGAAAAGATAGCTGCCATTCATGAATGCATAAAGACAGAAGAAAATTTTGAGGTAATAGAACTTGACTGTATGAAAGTCGTACCCGGCTTAATAGATATCCATTTTCACGGTGCGGTAGGGCACGATGTAATGGCCGCAAGCAGTGAGGAGCTTTGTAAGATTTCCAAGCATCTTGTGAAGGAGGGGACTACTGCTTTTTTACCTACAACCATAACAGCAGAGCTTGAGGAAATTGAAAATGCAGTTAGAAATGTCAGAAACGCAGCGGATATGTGCGGAATAGGTGCGTCTATAGAGGGTGTGCATATTGAAGGGCCTTTTATAAGTCCGAAACAAAAAGGCTGCCATGAAGTGGATAAAATGATATCACCAAAAGCAGAATACTACAATAAATACAAAAAAATTATGGGAGATTTAAAGGTTCATATCACGGTGGCACCTGAAATTGATGGGGCAATGGAATTTATAAATTATGTAAGCAGAGAAGGGGGAAGTACTAGTATTGGTCATAGTGATGGGAATTTTGATACAATTCAAGAAGCCATCGCTCAAGGTGCCAATATTTTTACCCATCTTTTTAACTGCCTGAAAGGACTTCACCACAGGGAACCCGGCGGAGTGGGTACGGCACTTTTGAGTGATGCTTATGTGGAGTTGATATGCGATGGAATTCACGTTCATCCCGGTATGGTGAATATGGTATACCGGCTTAAAGGCAAAGAAAAAATTGTATTGGTTACCGATGCGATGCAAGCCGCAGGGTTAGGCGATGGAGAATACTTCTTTGGCGGCTTTACAATCAAGGTAGACCGGGGAATCGCCAGAAAAGAGGATGGAACTCTTGCGAGTAGTACCTTATCTATGTGGAATGCTGTAAAAAATATCATGAATTTCGCAGGGATTCCACTGGAGGAAGCTGTTCAAATGGCGTCAACAAACCCTGCAAAGGCTGTAGACATTTATGACAAAACAGGCAGCATCGAAGCCGGAAAGCGTGCGGACCTATTGGTTGTTGATGATAACCTTAGTATCAAACAGATATTTTGCAAAGGGAAGAGTGCTTTATAGCTCTCTTTCCTCCAGCCATGTATTTAGAACATGGCAGCAATTTTGATCTTTATTTAAGAAAAGATTTACACAGAGATCACAGTGATGCGTTCCTTTGGCTATGTATAGCTTGGCTAGATTGTTTTTAGAATGGTTTACTTTTGAAATAATATTCACTGAATTGCTTACTGAAACAATGGGATCTCTATCCCCATGGATACAGAGAACAGGTATATTTTCATTTCCTTGAATGAAGTTTATAGGACTTACTTTGCTCCAGTTTTCACTGCTTATAGTATAAGCATTAAGAAGCTTTTTGCCAATTGAAGATTTGGGGATGGTAAGATCCAAGGGACCGCTGATAGAGATAAATCCTTTAATTATGTTTGGATCGATACTATTTTTAAGAAAATTATTTCTTTGATAAGTCAAGCATCCTGCCAGCTGTGCTCCGGCGGATTGGCCCGCAGCGATAAGGCTGTCCTTAAATAATTTTCTTTCCTTTAGTGCTGCAATCCCTGTTTTAAGTGCGTCTATCATATCTTTGTTTTGTGCGGGATATTTATGTTTTGGCGCCAACCGGTAACCCGGCAGGATTGCAGGAAATCCAAGTGAGGCGAAATACCTGCCAATGAACCTAAATAGGGTGGGATTACCAAGGCACCATGCTCCCCCATGTACAAAGAAAATTGAATTTTTTCTTTGTATTTTGGATCCGGTATCGTAAAAAAGGAGCATATACTGCTGTGGGTGCGGCCCATAATAAAGTTTTTCCTGAGAAATTCTTGTACTTTTTTTTATCTCTGAAAGAGCTACTTTTGCAGCCAGTGCAGGAAAGTACATCAATTCTTCAATATTCCAAAGAAGCATGGGTCCTTTTAACCTCCGCGATAAAAATTAAAGACATAGTCCATATAGGATAAATACTTCCTTATATGGACTATGTCTTTATTATTTTTATTATGCGGATATTTTATTCCCCCCATAGGTCTTCCTTGCTTTCATTGTTCATTTGTGCTCTTAGTTTTCTCCATTCCTGTACAGTGATGATTTTGCCAAACTTAGGATCTAAAAACAGAATATCTTTAAAATCCTTATGTACATAGAAGGTATTCCATTCGGCTGTTTGTTTGAATACATCCGAAATTTCACCCACATACACCTTATAGTAATTCTTATAATAGTCGGTAGGTCCGGAGGCATCCGGTTCTCTTTCTATAATGGGGATTACAGTAGTTTGTTTTTGAGAAGCTTTTTCAACCATTTTCTTATGTCCCTCAATTTCGGGAACATTTTTATTCAGAAAATCAAGTACTTTGATTTCTTGGTCGGTAAGCTTATTTAAAGATAAGGCATCAATGATGTTCTTATCACCATTTACCTTGATTTCCTTAACGGAGTTACTGTCTGGATCGGAATCTACTTCTATTACGATATTCTTTTTCTGATCCTGGAGTTTAAAGTCCTTAAAATGACTCATCTTGGCTATTTGATAAATAATATTTTTAAAGTATGGTTTGGTAGGCGCCATAATTTCATTTGAAAATTCTACATTGAATACAGGTGCAGTCTTTATACTGGAAGAATCAATACTAATCACTTTTAAATCAAAATCGGTAAGAAGTCTTTCGTATTTGGATGAATCCATCTCAACTTGTATACTTGGAGAGTTTACAGGTACTGTTTTATTTGTTTGACCATTTCCGCAGCCGGATAAAGATATCATGATTAGGGCTGCTGCTAATACTTTTTTCATTGCATAGACCTCCCATTCAATAATAGGTGAAAAATTAATTGATAGAGATTATGCTTATTTTAATTTCTTAATACCGCGATAAAAATTTAAAGATGAAGCCTAAATTAAAATATACTGTATTTCTCGTATAGTAATGGAATTTCCTCCCCAAAGTAGCTGCCAATTTTTATGACTTCACCCATAACGGTTTGAATACCCGCATCATTTAAATACCAGTTGTTTTTAGTTATGCCGCTTTCATCAATTATTGGCGCTGCCATAAACTTAATATTGGATTGAAACTCAGTCTGGAATGTCATAAGTGCACGCCGGGAGTGATATCCTTTACACACGATAATGGCCTTTTTTATATCCGATTGTTTTTTCTCAAGGACTTGCAGAGAAAAAATTGCATTTTCGAAGGTGTTTCTTGCCTGGTTTTCCTGTAAAATTGCCTGGTCTGGTACACCTAAGGACAGTCCGATTTGGCGAAGAAATTCACACTCTGATAATTCCATAGATGCATTGGTGTGGGCACCGGACGGAAGAATCAAAGGAGCCAAGCCATTGTGGTAAAGTTCTGCTGCTTTTTCCATAAGTCCCCTTTCGTAACTTCCGGGGATCAGAAGCACATCTGCTTTTTCCAAGGGTGTTTCAACAAAAATAAAGCTGCTGATACAATCAAAAGGATATGTCATAAGTTCTCACTGCCTTCCTATATTTCTTGACTTATATTATACACTTTTTCCCCTTTTATAAATTCACAGTTTTATAATTGATTGTAGAAATCAACATACACATTTATCTATAGCACAATGGAAATTTTTGCATTATGTCAAGCGGACATTCAAGGTTACGGAGTGACTCAAAATGCTAAATGTAATAAATTTTTATGCTTTATGATATATTACCCTAAAATTCACTCAGTAATTTTGATTTGATGGTAGGTGTGAGAAACTGCTGATCTTTCATTATGTTTTGAATTAACATTAGGTACAATTTCAAATATTATGTAATTTACATTTTAAAGAAAGTGTGGTATAAAGTAGAAGTATGGTATTTATAAAAGCTTGGGAAATAAAGGATTATTTAGTTTGACATTTAATACTTTATACAAAATGGGTAAAGGGTGAATGGATATGGTTTATACAAATAGGGATCTATATTTAATAAGCCGTAATATATTAAAGCGTTTACTGAGTGAGGGAATACTTACAGATATGGAATATCAGCAGGCAGACAGTAAGTTGCAAAGAAACTATGATATTATTTCTCAGCATTTAAAGGATAATAAAAATGGTAAAATCATAGAATTCAGGCTATAGTTTGAAACCTATGAAATTATGATAGAAAAACGGCATTTAAAGAGGAAAGAACGTCTAAGTGGCACTGGACTTTGTGCTCCCTTGATGAATACCTCTTCAGTTTAAAATTGTTTAGTTTTCCTATTTACAAACTTTTTTTCATATGTTACCATATAAGCAAAGTAAATAAAGTACAAAAACTGCCTTCAACGGCAGTTTTTGTACTTTATGGGGTAGCAACAAAGTGTTGCTTTAAAGAGAGTGTTGTTTAACTAAGGAGGAAGGTTAAACATGAAAATAAGAGAAATACTCATGTACAGAGTGAATGATTTGAAGATGGTGAATGAAAAGAAATATTCTTGTATAGCAGGTCTCTCCGAGGAATGTACTTTTAATGAAAACAACTATATGAACTATTTGGTTTGTGCAAAGGAGTTGGCGGATATTCTTGAAGTATATTGGCCTCAGATAAATAGCATAGAAGATATAGACAATAGTATTATTGCGAAGAGCATTATACTATACAAGGATAAACTAAGAAAATTAGAGGGGATATCGGAACACAGGAAGCAAAACAAGTTTATCTATATGATTTCCCTGATAAATAAAGTTTTTCCCATTGAGATTAAAAGCAGGCAGGGAAATAATATTGCTATGAAGGCAATGGTGTAGGTGGAAATGAAGCCACAAGTCCCCTTTATTTTATGCAAATGAAATATCAATGGATGCCGGCCGGCTAACTTTTTTAAAGTTTATGGCCGGTGTTTTTATTAGTATGCCTGTAACGTAATGACTGGGAAATAAAAATCGTCTATGCATTGAGCCGGGATGATTTTTGCTGTTACTGCAAATAAAAAACCAACCGAAACTGTTGGTTACGGTTGGTCTAGTGGTATCCCCAGTAGGAATCGAACCTACATCATTGGTTTAGGAAACCAGTGCACTATCCATTATGCTATGGGGACATACATTAACGGAATATAATTATAGAATAGAAAAGTAAGTTTGTCAACCTTCTCTTTTCATTCTCTTCATTTTTTATTTTTTACTGTATCTATTGATCAATTTAAATGACAAGCTTTAAAAAAGGGCAAAAAAATAAAGCACTAGGTATAAAAATTATAAATAATTCCGAATAAAATAAGTGCTTTTTAATAAAAGTAAGATAAAAAATTCTTAACACCTTACAAAGAGGAAAAAATGAAAAAGTAGATGTTATTAACTGTGGTAATTATATTTTACCACGTTTTTAGCAAAAAGTATATTGCAAATGTGTAAAAAATTATACAAAATTTTAATATAAATTTGTGAATGTTTACTTATTCATAAATTTATAATTTGCTTTTCATTTTCATGTAGGTTATTTGATATTAAAGGCTGTAAGAATAAAAAATGATTCGGGCATTTAGTTCTCTTTATGCTGTCTTTTTAACTAAAAACTAAATTTATATATGTTACAAACTATCTTTTTTCCGGGCTGAACTCGGTATCAAGTACGTCGTTTTGAGCAGTATTACTTTCAATAAAGTTTGTATAAAACTTACTGTATTTATCTAGAATACGCCGATCGTTTTTATTGAGTTCGGTAGCAAGTTGATTATCGCTAGGCTTTTTTTTCACTCTGATCACATCCAAATAAATTAATAATAATTATAGTATTATAATATGTTTTTTAGAAAATATTATACATGCAAATATCTCTGTATGATGAATAAACCGAAGTCGGAGTTTAAAGCGGTTTAACCTTTTTTTGCATTAAATAATAAAACTTTTCATTTTTTTTTAAAATA
Organism: Clostridia bacterium; assembly: GCA_026418275.1. Classification (GTDB taxonomy): domain Bacteria; phylum Bacillota; class Clostridia; order Acetivibrionales; family DSM-2933; genus SKW182. The sequence goes on along the minus strand of JAOABQ010000014.1, from coordinate 30,492 downwards.
TATCTTTTTCAAAAGTTAAATATGTGTTAAAATGATTTTGAAAAAAAATAGAAAAATTTAGAATCTATCATCATACCAGATATAAAGAGAAGTTGGATGAATTTTGGGGAGTAGTTAATAACCAATAATAGTTTGAAGGGTGAAGTGCTTATGAAGAAAAAAATTACCAGAGACATTCTAGAGGACCTCTATACGAATCAAAGAAAAACGATATACGATTTAGGGGAAATGTTTAGTGTAGGTACAACGACCATATTGTATTATCTTAAAAAATTCAATATACCCACTAGAAACCGTGGGTTGCCTAAGATAGAGATAAAAAAGGAAGTTCTGAAGGATTTGTACATTGATCAGAAGAAATCCCAAAGTGAAGTGGCAAGTATGTTGGGTGTTTCTGTGTGTATAGTTCAGAAGAAAATAAAAGAATACAACCTGATATCAAAAGAGGAAATGAAGGATAGAAAACGGCAGGCATTGCAAAAGATTGTAATTGAAGACAAGGAACTTGTAGATCTTCTGAAAAACAGATCACAGAGTAATGTAGCCAAAATGCTTGGAGTGTCACGCTCTACAGTATGCAAATATTTGAAGCGTCATAACATTTCCATCTAGTAGATTACTGGATTGCAATGTTAAAAATTTCCTGATGGTGTTTCACATATGGAAGTGGATTCTATTGGGAACACAGGATAAATGATTGTGGTTTTTATAGAAGTAAAATATTTTTACAGTAGTTTCTTAAACCACAAAACTTTTAGTATGAATGATGTTCGTTGTAAAATACATATAAACAATCGTAAACCCTTGATCAAAAGATCAAGGGTTTTTTTACAAAATGAACATTTTCAGGCGGATGATATAAAGTATAATGGAAAAGTTAGGCGGCTTAAAACATATAACAGCGGAAATACGTCAGATCAGGAAGTTACTTTTTTCATGGCTTCAGCTTCATTGCCGTAAATCTCGATAAATCTATTAAGCCTTGTAACTTCAAAAAGATTCATGATTTCAGGAAGTAAGTTACAAAGCACTAATCTGCCCTTGATTTCCTTAAACTTTTTATATGTATCAATAATAATACCCAAGCCGATACTATTCATATAAATAATGCCTTCCATATTAAGAATGACAGTTTGTCCTTCGCTCTCTTTAACAAGGTTATCCAACAAATCCTTGAAATCATTTTGAGTGGATATTCTGATTTGTCCAATTAACTTAATGATTTTTATTCCATTTAGCTCCTTAACTTCAACTTTCATTTTCAGGCCTCCCCAATTTTTAAGACATTTTATTTGTAGAAAGTTTTCAACAAATTTACCTTAATAATATTTTAACACGATAAAAAAAATATTACAAAACGAATATAAAATTTCAGTATTAATCTTTAAGGAATGAATACCTTTTTGAAAAAATTTCAACCCTCATTATCCTTGACCCACAAGCCTTAGGAAACGAAAAAATATAAAATGTGTGTAAATAATATAGACTGATTCACTATGTATATTATATACTATAATAAGTTATAGTTCAATAAATTTACTGTTTTTAAAGTATTACCAAAAAAAAGTACTAAAGGGGAATGTAAAACTAGTCGATATAATTACTAACAAAACAAAGGATAAAGGGTGACAGTATGCTATACACAGGAAAAAAGGTGAGGTTTTCTGACAGAGATGTAGTGATATTGGCATTCGCAGGTGATGAAGTATTAATTTTTCTTGAAAAGGGAACTAAATGGGTAAATAGAACTTTACTTGAAATTCCCTTGGAGGATGCTGCTTTACAATTGGCAGAAAATTAATACGGGATGAAATGATTTGGCGCCAAAAATTTCATGGATCCTTGAAGCAGTACGTTTTCTAATAACTGGATGTTAACAAAATATCAGGGTAGTCATCTGCCTATGCTGAATTTATTTAAAGCAGGGGTTGGGTGAGTACTCTAAAAATCCGGTCTATATACAACGCATAAGTTTACTGCATAAATTAATGAATGAAAAATAAAAAGATTAAAAATGGTAAAAATCCCTGCATGGACAATGCAGGGATTTTTTAAATCGCCGGTTATTAAGCTTTTTCAAACATATCTTTACCTACGCCGCATAAAGGACAGACCCAATCCTCCGGAATATCTTCAAAGGAAGTACCTGGAGCAATACCGCTATCCGGATCGCCAACTTCTGGATCATAAATATATCCACAAGCAGTACAAATATACTTATCCATTCTATTCACTCCTTTAATAATAATATGAAGAACCACAAATTTTATAGATGCAAAAAATAAATATTTGACAACGAGAATGCATGTTAAAAGTATTAAATAAAATACTTGTGCCAAATATGAATTTTAATGCAGTCTATAGCTGAAATTACTTCATCTGGGAATTAACAATATTTTACCCACAATTATTATAAATGAAAACATGGATTTTTTAAATTGGTATTTTAGAAAACATTTCTTTGAGTATATTATTTGCCGCTGTGTTCAATATAATTTATTTCGTATTGCATTTAGCAGAGGTTAAAGTGCTGTCTTATCTCACATTTTAATAATATATTAAATGTATTTTTTTATTCTAGAGCAGATGTTGTGCTTCTTATAGGATTTTTTATGCTTTTCTAACTTACTTATGGGTTTAGTTTTTTTATTATCACTTGAGGGCGTTGAACTTTTCTTGACTTCGTCAGTCTCTAATGCAATCTGCGTTTTCAAGCCATTTAGTTCATGGTACACATAATTTTTTATAATTTCGAGTTTTTCTTTAATGAGCTTTTCGTCATTCATAATCTATGGACTCCTAGATAGGTACTCTCTTCCATAATATGATGGCTAAAAGTGTCTTGTTCCGTAAAATTTAAAGATTCTCATCATGATTCCGCTGTCCAAACAAATAAAGCTTTTCTTATATTCATTTACATTTGGATTTATTATTCTGATAAAGTAAAAACCCCTGCTCTAGTGTGAACAGAGGTTTTATTACTGTAGGAATTAATTTACTAGTGCTTTTTTACACAACAAATTTTAAGTTTCAAAGTGTTAAAAATGCACTTCCTCCATTTGTGCCTCGCATACCCTAGAAAAGAATTACGTTACGAGGCACTAGAGTATACTTTTGGCAGGTGCATCTTTTGATAAAATTTTAATTCCTGCAAGGATAAGTATAAACGGAATAATCATGCTCTTAAAGTTAAACCCGAGGATATGGAATGTTGGGGAGAAGCAGTAAAAGAATACTAAAGATGTACCGCTTAGAATAAATATCGGAATAAGAAGAATTTTGTTTCTTCCGCCGAATAAGTATAGTTCAAACAGGCCTATTGCAGGTGCCAAGATAAACCCAGGCCACATAATATTCCATACATTAAAATACATGGAAATTTGACAGGTGAGTCCAAGTCCTAGAAATAATCCTCCTGGAACAAGTACATCTATGTTTCTGACTTTACCTGAAAAGTAGATGGAGTTTAAAATAAGTCCGGGAAGGATAAGAAAAAGAGCTGGCCAGAAATTCGCCAAAAAATATCCTATATCAAATAGCCGTATATGTATATTTAGAATGTGCAGATTATTAAATAAAAAAGTAAGTCCTATTGCGATAAAAATAAAACCTATTAAACTGCTTTTACGATCCATTTTAATTCCTCCCAAATTGATTGGTGTTTTATAACAATATAATATAATACAATCTTAATAAAATCAATATAAAAATTAAAAAAGTTAATATACAAATTAAATATATTTATTGAAGCATGTTTGCATATTTGATAATTGACTGTTATTTGGTTTATTTTTAAGATATAGTAAGGGTATAACAGAAATTTTTTCATTGACGGTTTAGTCAATTCGATGATAGTTTTTACAATCGATATAATTTTCTTAGCTATATGGATAGGACAAAGAAGGATTTTAATTATCACTGGCGAATATTATTATTGAGGTGGGAAAAATGTTAGTAAACACAGGTATCACCATCGCATATAAATGTTCATCATGTGGGTCTTTTAAGTTCTTTAGCGTTTCTCTTTTCAACATGGTTCATAAAAAAGAGTATCTCCTTTGCTGCCATTGTAATCATTCTTCTATTATCATCACTAAAGATAATTTTAGCAATCTTAAAATTGAGATTCCCTGCATAGGATGTGGAAGTACACATACTTCATTATTGAGTAAAAAGGATCTATTTAATAAGAGGTTAAATGTATTTTACTGTCCTGAGACGGGTATACCCCAGTGTTTTATTGGTGCTGATGAGGAAGTCCGGGCCAAAATCGATTTGTTGGAAAAGGAGTTTGATGAGTTAATAACCAGGCTGGGGTACGATAGTTATTTTAACAACACCCAGGTTATGTTTGATGTTTTGAATAAGATTCATGACATTGCCGAAGGCGGAAATTTGTACTGTGAATGTGGGAATAACGATATTGAACTTGTGTTGTTTCCTGATAAAATACAGCTTAAGTGCAAGAAATGTCCCGGAAGTGAAATGATTTACGCTGCTTTTAATAAGGACCTGAAAGATATTCTCCAAAGGCAGCATATTCTTCTTCAAGATTTACCTGTGATTTACAGTAATAAAGTACAGAAATAATAAATTTATTCTTTTAAAATAAGGGTGTTAATTGGATATATGTAATAATATGTAAATTAATTAATGGCTACAATCACGCCTAAAGCGGCCATTCTGTTTTGTTGTGCCCATCGGGAAATGATATATCACGTTGACAAGGCTCCCTTTAAATGCTATAATGCTTTTTAATAGTAGCGTCAAAAACTCTCCCCTATATGTAAAATTTCTATAAATTATAAATTTTAGTAATTTTGTATATGGTCTATGTGAATTAATTCCCAAAAAAATGGTAATAAATATGTTATGTAAAAATAAAGGTGGTGGAGTATGGAAGATATAAACCTTGAAGGAAAATCACTGGAAGATTTGAGATATATTGCTAAAATGTTAGGATTAAAAAACATCTCAAAGTATAAAAAAGGTGAATTGTTAGAAAAAATTATGGAGTCAAGCAAAAGTGAACCGAAAACTAGTTCCGAAGCCAAAGAATCTCTTAAGGAAGCAGAGAACGAGCAGAAGACTGGGGTCTTGAATTCCGAAAATGAGAGTGTCAAGGAAACTGAGGATATAAAGAAAAATAACGAAGTTTCTGCTGACCAACCTGAAGAAAATATCATACTTCGAAAATCCAGAAGGGGAAGACCCAGTAAAGCGGCCAAGGAAGTAAAGGATAATTCTGAAGCAGACACTCCGGCAAAAATTGAAGAGCAGCCTAAAATAGAGAAAACGGAAGAGTTAATAACTGATACAAATCAGAAAACCATAGATATTCCGGCCGCAGCAGAGAAAAATGCTGAAACCGGCGACAAGGAAGAACAGCCTAAGGAAGAGACGCAAAATGCTACTGCAGGAAAGATGGAGACTTCTAAGGGAGGCGATGATCAGAGGGAAACACGGAAGGAAGAAACGAAACCGTATCAAAAGGTGTACACAAGGTCTCCCAGGGAGCACGTAAGGCAGGATGATAGAAACGGAAAAACTCAGGAACAAAGAAGAGAAGGAGATCCTACTCAAACCGGAAATAACTTTGAAAAGATCGAAAGCGATGACCCGGTAGAAGGGGTTTTAGAGGTTTTACCGGATGGGTACGGGTTCTTAAGAAGTGACAATTATTTATCAGGTGCAAAAGATGTCTATGTATCTCCTTCACAAATAAGGCGGTTTGGATTAAAAACCGGGGATAAAATCAAAGGAAAAGGTAGGATACCTAAAGAAGGGGAAAAATTCCAGGCACTTCTGTATGTTCAAACAGTAAATGGAGATTTGCCTGAGGTAGCAGCAAAAAGAGTTCCTTTCGAATATTTGACTCCCATATATCCGGATAAAAAGATTACACTTGAGACTTCTCCAAGAGAATTATCTACAAGGTTAATCGATTTGATTGCTCCCATTGGTAAGGGACAGCGTGGTATGATTGTTTCTCCACCTAAAGCAGGAAAAACGATTCTGTTAAAAAAGATTGCAAATAGTATAACAACAAATTTTCCCGAAGTTGAACTCATTGTGCTTCTCATCGACGAAAGGCCCGAAGAAGTCACAGACATGCAGCGGTCCATTCGGGGAGAAGTAATCTATTCAACCTTCGATGAAGTTCCCGAACATCATATAAAAGTAGCAGAAATGGTACTTGAAAGGGCACAGCGCTTAGTAGAACAAAAAAGGGATGTCGTGATTTTGTTGGATAGTATTACCCGGTTAGCAAGAGCGTATAACCTGACCATTCCGCCTACCGGCAGAACATTGTCGGGAGGGCTTGATCCGGGTGCATTGCACAAGCCTAAAAGATTTTTTGGTGCTGCCAGAAATATTGAGTTTGGCGGAAGTTTGACGATAATAGCTACCGCACTGATCGAAACCGGAAGCAGAATGGACGATGTTATCTTTGAAGAATTCAAGGGAACCGGTAATATGGAGCTTCATTTGGATAGAAGACTTTCTGAAAGACGTATATTCCCTGCAATTGATATTAACAAGTCAGGTACAAGAAGAGAAGAATTGTTACTCAGTCAGAAAGAGTTGGAAAGTATCTGGGCTATAAGAAAAGCTATGAGTAATATGGGAACGGCGGAAGTAACCGAAATGGTCAGCAATAAACTGATGCAGACAAAGAATAATGAAGAGTTTGTAAATAGTATTAATGTCTCATTCGTTGAAAAATAGATTTGAGGTAGCCGTATAAGATGAAAGATAAATTCAAAATTGCTATTTGTCAAATGACTGTAGCAGAACATAAAAGAAAAAACATTGAAAGTGCTGTAGCAATGATAAAAACTGCAGCACAAAATTTTGCCCAAATTATCATTCTCCCTGAAATGTTTAATTGCCCCTACGAAAATAGTAAATTTTCTTTCTTTGCTGAAGAGTCCGCAAACGGAGAAACGGTTTTGGCAATCTCTGAAGCAGCAAAGTTATATGGAGTTTATATTGTTGCAGGTTCGATTCCTGAAAGGGCGCATGATAAAATTTATAATTCCAGTATTGTTTTTGATAGGGATGGAAAAATACTGGGCCGACATAGAAAAATACATCTTTTTGACATTCATGTCGAGGGAAAATTGACTTTCAGAGAATCAGACACATTAGCGTCAGGAGAAAACATCACAGTCATTGATACAGAGTTTGGAAAAATGGGCGTAGCAATATGTTATGACATTCGTTTTCCCGAGTTATTCAGAATCATGGCTCTAAAGGGTGCAGAATTCATTGTTGTGCCTGCCAATTTTAATATGGTGACAGGTCCTGCTCATTGGGAGCCGCTAATCCGGATTAGGGCAATTGATAATCAAGTCTACATTGCTGCCGCGTCTGCCGCAAGAAATGATCAGGCCAGTTATATAGCATATGGCCATTCAATGATCGTTGATCCATGGGGAAATATTATAAGTCGGGCGGATGAGAAGGAATGCATTATTTATGCAGATGTCAACCGTACTGAAGTGAGCCGGATACGAAAAGAGTTGCCGCTGCTTGCCCATAGAAGGACTGATATCTATGAAGTCCGGGAAATTTAAGCAGTTAAGGGATTAAGAGGCTTGGAATGTACTTTCCGAGTCTTTTTAATTTTTATAAACTAAATATAAATCCATTACATCCGGATTCTATATAGATTTTTTATAAATAGTAGCTTATAATATTAATATAAGGTTTTAGCGTTATAGTCCTAAATTTCTCAGTAATTTGATTTCTTTAAAATATATTCATCCGTGAATCTAAGAACCATAAGAAGTAAAAAAATTACCTTTCATTTCAATGTGTACCTGCATCTTGTTTTCCAGAATACTTCGTATAAATAAATCTATTGTTTGCTTTTGGAGTTGGCCTTAGTATAGTCAGAAAGGTAGAGCGAGTTATGAAAACCTATAATACATACTATAAGGATTTTAATTCCCTGTGTGATTTTATAAAATCTAATGCGATACCAAACAGCAGCCGCATATTAATAAAGATTTTTACATCCCGGTGTCATGCTGACTTTATAACAGACCTTACTCGCGGACTTTTACAGCTGCTACCCCAAGCAAAGATATTGGGAGCCACTACAAAAGGAGAAATTCTGGATGGACAGGTTTTAAATAATGCTGCCGTAATGTCGTTTTTGATATTTGAGTGTACGGAGGTGAAAACCTCGATTATTCAAACGGAAGGGAGTCATTTTCAGTTAGGAGTCAGGTTGGCGGAAGAATTAAAGATAAACGAGGCTAAAGTGATTTTCGCTTTTACAACTCCAGATATTGAAGGTGAGGTTTTTCTAAAAGGAATTGAAGGAATTGGATCCTTCGTCCCTTTGATGGGAGGAAAAGCAGGGGACGGAATTAATGAACAAGAATCAATGGTTTTCACCGAGAATGGGATCGTAACCAGCGGGGCTGTTGGTGCAGTCCTTACTGGAAGTGAGCTTAATATCGTATCCGATTACAGCTTTAGCTGGGAACCGATAGGTAAATATATGACTGTTACCAAGACAGAAAGCAGTAGGGTTCATTCCATTGATGATACCGGTTTATTGGATGTCTATAGAAAATATCTTGGTGATGAGGTTGCGGGTAATTTGCCCTTTTCTGCTTCAGAGTTTCCGCTGCTTATCCAAAAAGGAGATGTTTTGGTTGCAAGGGTATTGCAAGAGGATTATAAGGATGGGTCTTTTGGATTCTCGGCGGGAATCAATACGGGAGATATCGTGCGTTTCGGTTACGGTAATATTGATAACATCATGAAGAGGACCAAAAACATTGTGGACAGGCTCAAGAATTTTCCGATCCAAGCAATATTTTTATATTCCTGCTTCTGTAGGAAAATTTACTTAAATGAAATGGTTGAAGAAGAAACCCTGCCGTACAGAAATGTTGCTCCGGTTACGGGACTTTTTACGCTAGGGGAATATTTTTGTTTAGGAAAGTCGCTTTTATTTTTAAATATAACCATGTTGATTATCGGTATTTATGAAGGCAAGGGGGAATTTTTTTATAAGGAACCCGAATATAAGAACAATAAAAAGCAAAACAGTATTCAAAAGAATTCTATTGGGATCCGTGCATTAACACATCTTATCAACGTGGTGGTGGGAGAATTAAACGAGATCAATGAGAGTTTGGAAAGCAAGAATAAAGAGATTCTGGAGACGTTAGGAAAATTGAAGGATACACAACAACAATTGATCGAATCGGAGAAAATGTCTGCACTGGGTTTGCTGGTTGCAGGGGTTGCCCATGAAATAAATACACCTGTGGGGATTGGTATAACAGCCTCTTCACATTTGGTTGAAAAGGTAAAGGACATAGGGCAATTATACCAGAAGGGGGTTCTCGGCAAAGCGGATTTTGAAGAATTTATTGATACGATTGACAAGACAAGTAAAATATTGCTTTCCAACCTAATTAGAGCAGGGGAACTCATCAAAGGATTTAAACAAGTTGCTGTAGACCAATCCAGCGAGGACAAAAGATGGTTCAATTTAAAGCAGTATATCAATGAAGTATTAACAAACTTAATGCCGGAGATTAAAAAGGGTAAACACAAGGTGTCTGTATGTTGCCCTGATAACTTGGAATTGGAAAGCTATCCGGGAGGGTTTTCACATATCATCACTAATTTTGTCATGAATTCTCTGAAGTATGCTTTTGACAACGATTCTATAGGTCATATGCGGTTTGAGGCAAAAATTGAAGAAGGTAGTTTAGTATTTAAATATTCCGATAATGGAGCCGGAATTCCTAAAGAAAATATAAACAAAATATTTGACCCGTTTTTTACAACGCAAAGAGATAAGGGAAGCACAGGACTTGGGCTTCATATTGTATATAATATTGTTACCCAGCAATTAAAAGGAACGATTGTTTGTAAAAGTAAACTCGGGGAAGGGGTATTATTTGAAATCAAAGTACCTTTAGCCAATGCAGCCGGGGTTTTATAACATGTCAAACATTTATATAGAAAAGGATGAGGATCAGCCTCTTGGCAGATGATCAAATGAATGCTTTTTGGGTGCATTAAAGGGATTTTTGTGAGGTTGACATAATTTTAGCAGAAGTGATTTGTAATATAAGATGGTCTGGCAGAACAGGTATGGCCGGGTGATGGAATCTACTTCAACTTCTCTGTTTGAAAGGAAAAAGAACATGATTAAAGAAAACGGTAACTTGCTCTTTTTTGAAAATAAAAAGGATATTGAGTCAGGTGAAGAAAAGCATGGCAAGTGGAAACTTATGATTGTAGATGACGAAGAAGAGGTTCATCAGATAACAAAGATTGTCTTAAATGATTTTACATTTGAGAATAAATCATTGGATTTCATTAGTGCGCATTCTCTTAAGGAAGCGAAAGTGCTCATGAAAAAACATCCGGATACAGCAGTGATCCTTTTGGATGTTGTGATGGAAGAAGAGGACTCCGGCTTAAAGTTTGTAAAGTATGTGAGGGAAGAGCTCAAAAATAATCTGGCAAGAATTATTTTAAGAACAGGACAGCCGGGTCAGGCACCTGAAAAGAAGATCATTGTAGATTATGATATCAACGATTATAAAGAAAAAACAGAATTAACTGCCCAGCGGCTCTTTACAACGCTAGTGGCAGCGCTAAGGTCCTACCGGGATATAACCATAATCCATGATAATAAGGAAGGGCTGGAGAAAATAATTAAGTCTTCGGCCTCCATATTTAAGCTGCAGTCTATGAGAAAATTTGCAACAGGTGTATTAACCCAGCTGACTTCCATTTTTCATATTAATAAAGGTGTTTTTAGTAACCAATCTTCCAGCTTCGCAGCAACAAAGAGTGAGGGTGAATATTTTATACTGGCTGGAACAGGGGACTTTTATAAATTTATAAACCGGAACATAAAAGAAGCGGTCCAGCCGGCTATCTATGAAGAAATGATGAAGCTTGGAAAAAGTAAAAAAAGTATATATTTTGATAACCATTATGTGCTCTATTTTCAATGTGAAACCGGCTCAGAGAATATTGTCTATATTGACGCGTTAAATAACTTAAGCGAATTGGATCAATACTTGATAGAAATCTTTTGTACCAACGTATCCATTGCATTTGACAATATCTATCTAAATAAGGAAATTGAGAATACACAGAAGGAAATTATATTCACTTTGGGAGAAATTGCGGAAGCCCGGTCAAAGGAAACCGGCAACCATGTTAAGAGAGTTGCAGAGTTTTCCAAACTTTTGGCATTAAAGTACGGTTTGCCTGAAGAGGAAGCCGAAATGATCCGTCTTGCAGCGCCGATGCATGATATCGGTAAACTGGCCATACCCGACAGTATTTTAAATAAACCTGGAAAGCTTACGGTAGAAGAGTTTGAAGTGATGAAAAGCCATTCTGCTTTAGGGTATGAGATGCTGAAGCGCTCTAGCAGAACCATTATGAAAACTGCTGCAATTATATCCCTTCAGCACCATGAGAAATTTAACTCCAAAGGATATCCATGTGGTCTAAGAGGCAATGATATTCACATCTATGGAAGAATAACTGCAGTTGCTGATGTTTTTGATGCCCTGGGAACCGAAAGGGTGTATAAAAAGGCATGGAAACTGGAAGACATTCTTCAGTACTTCAAAAATGAAAGAGGAGAACATTTTGACCCGGATCTGGTTGATTTGTTCTTTGACAATCTAGACAAAGTTCTAAGCATAAGGGATGCATTCCCAGATGTGTAAAATAATCGAGTAAATATGTTCATATTGCATAATTTAAGCATTATGGTATAATAATATAACTAAAGAATATATTATGATGTGCAAACTAGGAACAATGGCGTTCTCTACAGGCGTAAAGCCTTATTGGGGTGCGCTTTTTAAATGCCGATGAACATGGTGGCAATTGAAACTCGATTGAAGCAAACTAAAAGGAGTGTTGTATATGGCGGATTATACCAAGGAAGATATCCTACGGATTGTCAGGGAGCAAGACGTAAAATTTGTGAGGCTACAATTTACAGATATCTTTGGGGTGCTGAAAAATGTTGCAATCACTGTCGACCAGCTTGAAAAAGCACTGGATAACAAGTGTATGTTCGACGGTTCATCCATTGAGGGGTTTGTGAGGATTGAGGAGTCGGATATGTATTTAAGGCCCGATATTAACTCTTTCGTTATATTTTCATGGAGGCCTCAGGCCGGAAAAGTTGCAAGATTAATATGCGATGTATATAATCCGGATGATACTCCTTTTGAAGGGGATCCCAGGTATGTTTTGAAAAGAGCTTTGAAAAAAGCGCGTGATATGGGATATGAAACTTTCAATGTAGGACCGGAGTGTGAGTTCTTCCTATTCCTTACGGACAGTGAGGGCAACCCTACTACGGTTACACACGATAATGCAGGATATTTTGACTTAGGGCCTGTCGACTTGGGGGAAAACGCAAGAAGAGACATGTGCCTTGCTTTGGAGGAAATGGGATTCGAGATTGAAGCCTCCCACCATGAAGTAGCACCGGGACAGCATGAAATTGATTTTAAATATGGTGATGCGTTAACCACCGCGGACAGCATCATGACATTTAAGCTGGTAGTCAAGACCATTGCACAAAGGCATGGGTTGCATGCTACCTTTATGCCGAAACCTATTTTCGGTATCAATGGTTCGGGTATGCATACCAATATGTCTCTTTTTAAAAACGGAAAGAATGCTTTTTACGATGAAAACGGGTTGCTTCAATTAAGCCAGGATGCCTACTGGTTTATCGGTGGAATTATGAAGCATATGCGCTCTATTGTTGCTATTACAAATCCCCTTGTTAATTCTTACAAAAGGTTGGTGCCAGGGTATGAAGCACCGGTGTACGTAGCGTGGTCGGCAAGGAATCGAAGTCCTTTAATACGCATTCCTGCTGCAAGGGGCACATCAACCAGGGTAGAACTACGGTGTCCGGATCCATCATGCAATCCGTACCTGGCATTAGCTGCCATATTAACAGCAGGGCTTGATGGAATCAAGAATCAAATTCAACCTCCCCCATCTACGGATAAAAATATATTCCAGATGACGGATTCCGAGAGGGCGGCAGAAGGAATTGATTCACTTCCCGGAAGCCTTGAGGAAGCGATTCATGAGATGAAGAAAAGTGATCTTGCAAGGGAAATATTGGGGAATCATGTTTTTGACAAATACATCGAAGCCAAGGAAGGGGAATGGGATGCGTATAGAACGAAAATCAGTACTTGGGAGGTTGATGAATACCTAACCAAATATTAATATCCTTTATCCAGACCGTTAGGCTTACTCAATAAATAAATTTAATAGTGTATTATAAATTAACCGCTGCTTTTAAATAAAGGGCGGTTTTTTTGTGTGTCAAGCCTTTTTAAAGGCGTCTTACTATGCTAGCCAAGAAAATACAGTAGAAACCAAGATACACAATTGTTGCAATTTCCTATTTTTATTAAAATGATATTAGGATAGGATAATTATAGCCTGCTATTTATTGTTATAGGTAATAATGTTTAGCCTGTCGGTGGGTAGAGGCTGACAAAAAATTTGGATGATGATAAGTTTATTTGTTTTGCCTTTAGTTTATAATCGTGATCCAAGGTATTTAAATAAATAATATAAATAATAATCATTTTATGGGAGGTTGCAAATTATGTTCAAATCCGGAAGGAAATCAGTAAGAAAGGTGGTTGCCTTTTCACTTTGTCTGATGATGCTTTTCTCGGTATTCATGACAGCAGGAGTTATGAATTCGAGTGCAGTATCCCCGACAGTCTGGGCGACTGATAAGGATTATGCTGTTGGAAACGTTGTTTATTTCGAATCAAAAGTTTACGAATGTACATTACCTCACCGTTCACAGCCTGGTTGGGAGCCCCCCAATGCAGCTGCCCTGTGGAAATCCTACAGCGGCCCGGTAGATACACCTGTACCGACTGTAGCGGTTTCGACGCCTACACCGACTACGAACGTACCCACTGAGGGATCCAAGATTTCCGGGTATATCAATGTGGATTTTCAGTATTTTAATTCTAAGGTATTGGCTGGGTTTGTTGTAGCGGTTCAAGGTACAAGCTTATCTGCAACAACAGATACAAAAGGATATTATGAAATAAACAATGTACCGGCATCAAGCTCTAACAAAACTCTTACAGTGAAAAAACCATGCTATTTGACAAGAACAGTTTCCAATGTACCGGGCAATGCAAGTTCGGTTATTGTTGGTCCTTCATCCAACCCGATGGTTATGTGGGCAGGAGATCTTCCGCAAAGTGGATCCATCAGTCCAGATGGTGCTATAAATATGGCAGATATTGTTCAGCTAATAACAGCATTTAATACTGCCTCCAGTGAAGTAAATTACAATGAAGCGTATGATTTCAATGGAGACGGTGCTGTGAATATGGCAGATATTTTGATTATTGTACAGCATTTTAACCTGACTTCAGCCGATTATCCGGCACCGGAAATTATTGTAACTACGCCATTACCATCACCGGTATATACAAACACGCCTACAACGACTCCTACACCTACAATTTCAATTCCCCCGTCAAAGTTGGGAAGCAAGCTTCTGGTAGGTTACTGGCATAACTTTGATAACAAAGTATCCTCAGTATTGAGATTGAAAGATGTATCATTAAAATGGGATGTAATCAACGTTGCGTTCGGTGAGACGACAAATGACAGAGCTGTTGTTGAGTTTTCTCCCTTTAACTGTACTGATGATGAATTTATATCCGATGTACAGTACTTAAAAAGCAAAGGTAAAAAAGTTGTATTGTCCATCGGCGGACAAAACGGTGTATTACTCTTGGGTGATGAAACAGCAAGGAAAAAGTTTATTGATTCCATGAGCAGGTTGATTGATAAGTATGGATTCCAAGGGATTGACATCGACTTAGAGTCAGGCTCCCATATGGATGTAAGCGGCGCCGATGCGGACTTTAAAAATCCGAAGAACCCTCAGCTTGTAAACCTGATTGCAGGATGTAAAGCACTTTGTGAAAAGTATGGACCTGATTTCATATTGTCTATGGCTCCTGAAGTTTCTTACGTACAAGGCGGTATTACAGCTTACGGCGGAAACTGGGGCGGGTACCTGCCGGTTATATACGGATTAAAAGACAGATTAACATACATCCATGTTCAGCATTATAATGCAGGCGGCAATGAAGCCCTTGACGGTAATTTCTATAACCAGGCAACTGCGGACTTCCAGGTAGCAATGGTGGATATGCTTCTAAAAGGATTCCCCATTGCCCATAATCCGAACAATATGTTCCCACCGCTGCGTCCTGACCAGATTATGATCGGAATTCCTGCGACAGGCCCGGCAGCTCCAAGTGGCGGATATATCAATCCTTCTGAAATGAAAAAAGCTTTAGATTACATCATTAAGGGTGTTTCATATGGCGGAAAATATAAGCTGGATAACAAGTATCCTGAGTTCAGAGGACTGATGACATGGTCTGTCAACTGGGATGTAAAAGCAGGCTATGAGTTCACAAATAACTACCGTGCATATTTTGATGCACTTCCAAAGTAACAGAAAAGACATAGGAAATAATCTTAAAATAGTAGATCTTTAAAAGATGATTAGAACCTTACTTTTTAACTTAAAGTAGGGTTCTTTTTCATGTTTTTAAAAATAATTTAAAAAGTTCCTTAATTACAAAACCTTACCTCTTTTGAAATGCTCTTATATAATAAAAGGAGCTCCAAAAAAGAAAGGGGTTGAATGCATGGAAATGGATGAATTGATAAGAAGATGCCAGCTGGGTGAAAAAGAAGCTTTTAGGGAGCTGTTCACAGGTATTGAAAATAAAGCATTGGGTACTGCTTACCTTATTTCGGGAAGTCGTGGAATTGCAGAAGACATTGTGCAGGAGGCTTATATAACCTGTTTCAAGGAGATTGAGAAAATAAAAAATGTCAAGACGTTTCAAGTTTGGTTTTACAAGACTCTCATCAGAACCGGATGGAAAATGGCCAAAAAGCATTCGAAATTAATACCTTCCGACATGATGAGTGAAGGAGAACATGACTATTATGAGATGCACTCAAGTTATGAGAGCTCACAAATAAGACAAGAGATTAGAGAAGCTGTAGGTAAACTTAGTAAAAACCTAAGAACCGTAATGATTTTATACTATTTTAATGATATGTCTGTTGAAGAAATAGCAAAAGTAACCGGAAGCTTAAAAGCAACTGTAAAGACACGGCTTTACTACGGAAGACACGCTTTAAAGCGCGAATTGAGTGGACTTATAGAAGAGAGAAGTATGAATTATCAAGTACATCCTGCAAAGGATTGAAAGCAAAAAAGAAAGTCTATGTTTAGATATGCTTATTGGAAAGGAGTGGAATTATGAAAAGATATAATGATTTTGATAAAGAAATAAAGAGTATTTTTAGAGATCACATTAATATGAAGTCTCCGAAGAATCTATTTGAAAACACATGGATGAAATATTCAAAGAATGAAGGCGTTGCGGTTTCATCATTAACAAAGCACTATAAAACTGGCAGAACAGCGATTGCAGTGGTTTGCTGCCTGGCAGTTGCTTTAACAACCTTCTTGGCCTTTTCGGAAAAGGCACGGACAACAGTATATGAGGCTGCAAGTGCTGTTTTAGGGGTAGAAAAACAGGTGGAAGATAGCAATGTTGTAGATAAGAACGAGAATAACACCGGAAATGTTGAGGCTATTTCCGAAGAGAAAATGGTTGGAAGCGAAGGGATTCCTGTAACTGCGGAGAACGAAGCTTTGGTCAAGCAAAAGTTGGGATTCGATTATATATTGCCGGAAAGTATTAATGGGAGTTTTAAAAAGACAGAAACGATGATGGCTATAATGGCTTTTGGAAATCCTAACGAGCTTGAAAAAAAACGTGATACTCTAAATAAAGCTTTAATGGATGATACGGTTTTTGACTCGATTAAAGATTATAGGCCACAACGGTATATTTCTTGCCATTATCCGAGCGAAAAAAATGGTTTTGGTGCAGCGTTAACGATTTGTAAATCAGAGGGACGGAAATGGATGAGTGATATTGAAAATACTAAAATCCAACTTATAGAAATAAACGGCGTACCATGTGAGATCATGGAGATGAAGAACTCAGAAATACAACTTTTATATGCTATTACATGGGAGCTATTCGGGAAAAGATACTATTTTGCTTTTGATTGCAGTACGATCCAGCAGGATAAAACTCTTGACATGGAGACAGCGAAACAATTCATAGCGAAATATATTAAAGAGTTGGAGCAGAAAGAATTAAGTAAGTAAATTAAACAAATAAGGAATAAAATATATAAAAAGCGGCAGTTCTTTTATCGGGCTGCCGTTTTTTCACAAATATGGGTAAATTAGAAACTAATAGAGTTCCTTCTGCCTGTTTGGTCGTTCTGTAAAAGTGCTGTCAAAATGTCCTTCACTTTTGTTTTCTTGGGACTGATTTTTATAAATCAGTTTTTCCAACTCAAGTTGATTTTTCGCCCTTATTTCTTCAGCCTTTACCATTGCGTCTGCTTTTATTTGTTCAACCTTGAGCTTATATTTTACAACTTGACTCATTACGATGGCTGTGACGGCAATAATACCCCCTACAACTACCGCGACTATTGGTATCATTTCAGGTCCCATTTTTTATCTCTCCTATCTAGTGCTTTTTAACAACAAAATTCTTGTTTTTAAAAGTGTTAAAAATGCACTTCCTCTGTTTGTGTCTTGTATACCCTAAAAAAGAATTAGGATATGAGGCACTATATAAACCGTGATAATGGTTTAACATAAAAACTATTCATTAACGCAATTAAAATCAAGGGTTTTGATGCACGAAAAATAAAAAGGAGTAGAGTATTTTCCGTGTTCAATATAGATACTTCATTAATATACCATAATAGAAGCAGATTTGTAAGGGGTGTTTAATCAGTAAAGGAGTTTTTTATATGCACAATCGTGTCCAGGTTTTCAAAAAATACATCAATCAATTTGGGGTCGAAATGTTTGCCTCGTTCTTCTTTAAATAAGGCTAGAATACGCTCTAGCTCCCAGGCTTCCTTATACACCCTTTTGCAGCCCAGTGCATCGAATACATCTGCAACAGCCGTAATTCTGCCGTAAATATGAATTTCATCTTCCCTTAAAGCGTTGGGATAACCTGATCCATTATACTTTTCATGGTGCTGAAGAGCAATGGTAGAGGCGACTTTCATAAGAGACCGTTTGGAGTTTTTTAACATGTCGTATCCGATTTGTGAGTGGGTTTTCATTATATCAAACTCTTCTGACGTGAGTTTTCCAGGTTTATTTAAGATGATATCCGGGATTGCAATTTTCCCTATATCATGCATAGGGGAAGCCTGGCGCAGTATTTCGGCTTCTTCCTCCGCTAGGCCATAGCCTAAAGCGAGTATTTTTGAGAATTCTGCAACCCTTTTAACATGGTTTCCTGTCTCTTGTGAGCGGGCTTCTGCAATACCGCCTAAAGTAAATACGATTTCTTTTTGCGTGGATTCAATTTCCTCAGTAAGAACAAGATTATCGTATGCAACAAATACATTTGTGTAATATATGGCAAGCAAGTCCTTTTCCCAATCTGTAAACGGGTGTATATTTTTTATAAATATAATATCTTGATAATACGAGTGATTGATTAATGGAGCAATGAAATAATTGTTCTGGCAATAAAAACTTCTTCCAAGTATGACCTTATGGATCAGACGATACTCCTCTTCCAAGATGGAAGCATCCATTCTGTTATCTGAGCACCTGGCAAAGGTTCCAAGCCCGGAAGAAATATAAAACGTGCCGTTTTTATTGGATGCAATAAATCCAGAGAATTTCTGTGCTGCCGATATATTCCCTATGCATATGACAGAAAGCAGCTCGGATAAGAAATCACTAGATAGTGTATCCAGAGATTTCTGTTTTAAAATGGTAGATGAGGAGAATATAACTTGCTCAAGCCCTTTCTTACTGTTTTCGAGGACAGTAAAATCACGGTAGGACCGCAGTGCGGTGATAACAGAAGTGATAAGGCGCTTGGAAGTCAGTTCGCTTTTCTCTTTATAGTCATTTATATCATAATTATAGATAGCGTCTTCTTCGGGAGTTTCACCGGGTTGCCCGGTTCTTATGATAATACGTACGGTTTTATTTTTCAAAGCATCCCTGATATATTTGACAACTTCAAGCCCGGAATCGCTTTTTTCCATTACCACATCTAAAAAGATGACTGCAGTATCAGGATGTTGGCAAATAAGCCGGATCGCTTCTGCTCCGGAGTAGGCACTTATTATGTCCAGTGCTTTATCTTCAAAAGTGAAGTTATTTAAAACCAGCTTTGTTATGCAGTGAACTTCTTCATCATCATCAACAACCATAACTTTCCACTTTTCCGCCATTTTAGCGGAATCGTGATTTTGATCCAGGTCGTCTATAAAAATAAAATCACTTACCGGGTTTTCTGCATCTTTGATAGTATAGGCCATATAAATCCCCTCATTTGCAAAAGTGTTTATTCTTTTACTGTTTCTTATCGTAATCAGATATTGCTAAGCTTTATCAAACGGAAATTCTACAGTAAATATAGTTCCCTTTCCAAGCTGGCTTTGGCACTCGATTGTTCCCCCCAACTTTTGAGATATAATATTATAAACAATATACATTCCCAAGCCGGTTCCGCCTTGCCCCCTTTTGGTGGTGAAAAAGGGGTCGAATATTTTATGAAGGGTTTCTTTTTCCATACCTTTTCCATTGTCGGAATACACGAGAAGAAGTTTGCTTTCCTTTATTGAAGCATCGATTGTAATGGTCCCTTCTCTTCCATCAAAGGCATGAATAAAAGAATTCATGACAAGGTTGGTTATGATTTGCGCAAAGGAGCCTGCGTAGGTTTTTATTTGCACATTTTCTTCACAGTGAATAATGAAATTCAAATTTGCTTTTTTGATGGTCGGTTTTAAACTCAAAATAATTTCATCCATATATTGTTTAATGAAGAAGGATCTTTTTTCTTCGACAGCTTGATCAACGGCTACCTGCTTGAAACTCTTTATCAATTCGGATGCCCTTTGCAAATTCCTTAGAAGTACGTCGGCTGTTTCTTCCATTAGGGATGAGAAGTTTTCAATATCGCTCATTTTAATGGTTTTAGCCCTTAAAATCCCAATAAATTCCTTGGTTTTTGTATTCAGGTATGAAGCCGCTGTTACACCTACTCCTACCGGCGTATTGATCTCATGTGCAACACCTGCAACAAGGATTCCTAAAGAAGCCATCTTTTCAGATTGGACCAACTCGTGCTGCGCTTTTTTTATTGTTTCCAATGCATCCTGAAGCTGCTCTGTCCGATCCACCACAAGGCGCTCTAAGTATCGGGAGGTCTTATAGCTTATAATACCGGACAGAATGGAACCGATAATAAAACAGATTGCTAAAATGAGGAATATTCGAAAGCTGATATTTTTTATATTTTCGGTTATGTTGTCTTCATCAATGATACCGATAACCTTCCAGCCTGTGCGTTTTAAATTACAGAACGTAATAAGTGATTCACTGTTATGGAATTCAGTTTTGATGTAGCCGCTCTCCTGATTTGGAATTTGTGATAAAAATTTGTCCGTCAGCACTTGACCGTTTCTACCGGGATCTTCCGGATCCATAACGATAGTGCCTTTGGTACCGGTAATTAGTATTTTACCATTATTGCTTACTTTAACATCTTGTAATAAGTTATAAAGGTGTACGTCATTTATGTTTATAAGAAGCGTTCCCACACTCTTCAAGCTGGAAGCGGTATACATTGACTTAAGCAAGCTTATTACCCTCGGTGAAGCCTGTTTAGTGTAGGAGTGATCACTTTCGTATGTGTCCAGCCAAAGTGAATTTCGATTGGCTCCCTTAAACTTTTTAACTGGATATGAATTAAAAAACTCGTTTCCAACACCATCGCTGATGGAGAAAACATACTCATCAGTGAATATATATACATCGGCAAATTCAACATTGGTATTTATATAATCTTTCATCAGCCTTTCTATTAAGTTGCGGTTTTTTAGCTTAGTGGATTGATCCAATTGGCTATAACGCTCAAGGAGTGAGGTGATTTTCTCGTCTCGGGAAATTCTTTGAGTGAGCTTGTCAATTTCCGAATAAACAATATCAATGTTTTTTGCTGTTTGTTTAATAAGTTCCTGTGTGCCGATTGTTGTGTTGGATATGATCATGCTGGAAATACTTTTAAATGCAACATAAGCTACAACCGTTAATAAAATAATGATGGTCAATGTAAAGGGGAGTATTAGCTTTCTTTCCAACTTAAACCGGGTTGAGGTAAGGTAGTCACGTGCAAATTTTAATAATTTTCCAGGCAAATATAGTATCTTTTTTGGAGAACCCATAGTTTTTTACTCCTACTTGTAGAAGTTAGGATAATCTTAACAGCACTTATTGAAGTTTTTTATAGAAGTTTTAGTAAACCTAGTAAACCTATAACAATTGTTTACCCCGGACACCATGGAAACATTGGCTGCATGTTTGCCGATTGGTTGATTCATGTTAATCGGTCTATTGACAAGAATTACTATCAATAATTTTTAGCAATCTCCTTATCTACTTTATCAGCAGTATCGGAAAGTTCTTTTAATATCTTTTTGGCATCATAAGGGCCATCAGCACTTAAAACAGTATCCCAAACACTGCTGAACCCATTTTTAAAAATATTCTCAATGGGGCCCCAGGAAGAAATAGACGGATAGGGTTTTGCATACTGCACTTGTGATTTAAACACAGACCACGCTGGGTCTGATGTGATATAAGGATCATTATATGCAGACTGTACTGCGGGAAGGTAGTAAGTCATTTTAGAATATTGAATTTGTGCATCCTTAGTTGAGAGGAAATTGAGTAATGCAAGCGCTTCAGAGAAATGATTGGAGGATTTGTGTATAGCCAGCATACTGCCGCCAAGGAAAGAAAAATGTCCATTAGGACCTTTAGGAATAATTGAAAATCCAATGTTGTCATTGATAGTCACATCTGTACTTGGGTTAGAAATCATAGTGGCAAAATCTCCATTATTAAACATTTTATTTACTTCACCGGCGCTTCTTTCCAAAGCCTTTCTTGAAATAAGTCCTTCACTTGCGAGATCGATAAAATATTTTATACCTTCAAAGGACTGGGGAGAATGAATGGTACATTTTTTATTATCAGGAGATAGGAAATCTCCTCCTGCTCCCCAAATAAACCAGGAAAAATTATGTACTACATTCCAGTCATTTTTTCCGGGCATTCCCATGGCGGAAATTTTCTTGCCGTTTACTTCTAATTGATTAAGCTTTTTTAAAGCATTTTTAAAGGTTTCCCAGTTCGTAAAATCTTTTTCCGGGTTGACACCTGCTTTCCGTAAGGCGTCCTTTCTATAGTACAATGCGCGTGTGTCAACAAACCAAGGCATTGCGTATCTTGCAGAGTTTGTTTGATTTTCGATCACTGTTGCCCTAAGGGTTTGTGGAATAAAATCATCCTTCCGGTATTTGTCTGTTAAATCCGCAAGGCCTCCTGTAGAAGCGATAGCGGCAACCCATGTGCTGCCAAGCTGCATGATATCCGGAGCATCTCCCCCTGTTACCGAGAGTGTTATTTTATCCCATGCGGAATTCCAAGTCAGTATAGTGGGTGTTACTTTAATGTGTGGATTTTCCTTTAAAAACGGGTCTATAAGCTCCATAAAATCCTTTTCGGCGGAAGTGCTGTTGGGCATAATCCAGACTTTTAGTGAAATGGACTCACCGGACTGGTTCTTCTTAGGACTATCCTCGGAAACATTTGCTTCATTATTCGATTTCGGCGTACAACCGATAGGAAGAAAAACACATAATATGATAAAAAACACTAAAAGTTTCTTAGTCATAAACCCTCCGAAATGAAATGTATTGATTGATTTTTTTATAAGAGTTTTAGGTAAAGATAACAAATGATAAGCTCTTCATAGCGGTAGATGTCATTTTCCTACTGACAATTTTGTGTACGACTTATATTATATTCGACATGTCACTTCATAAATCCTTTAAATATTTAAAATGTGCTTGATGAAGATTATTTATTAATTCTACTTTATTCTACATTTTTTGCAATTAAATATATAAAACACAAATAGACCTCACTTAAAATGCCTATTTAAAAAGATCTCCAATAGAGTCAAAATATTTCCGGTGTTTATCATGAACTCCAATATCAATGACCGAGGTGCGGGTGGAAATTGATTTGTCCGATCCTGCTGCAATATGGAGATCTACATGTAATAATATTTCTAAAGCGATAGAATTTTCCGAGATGGGAAAACTTTTTTTATAATCGGCGTAATAGCTTTTTCTTATTATTTTAGCAAGTTTATATGCATTTTGGCGGTCCGCAGTAAGCCTCTCCTTCGTGTTTCCTTTTAACCAGTAAAGGTTGATGGAATCCGGATTGACCTTGAAATAGGTTTTCCACCCTCCTGTGTTAATGATATGGGAATAGGAATTGGTTTTTTTGATTTTTTCTTTTGAATCGGCATAAGCCTGGCTGCAAAATAGTGCCATTATAATGCAACATAATAAAAAAACCCGGCCTCTATTTTTCAGAATTGAACGTCCCATATTGAAATTCTCCTTTCTTGGAGGGAATGCTGTTTGGTAGAATATTTTGAAATATTTAATGCTTGGGATAGAGGATTACAATAGTATTATTTAAGAACCTTGCCAAATGCTCCATTGTTTAAAAAATGCACTTTGTAAATCATACTATGTAAATATTATACTATGGACTTTTACACGTAACAAGTAAGGATGGAGCAACAATTTTTTTTGGAGTTATTTGGTACGTCTTCCGAGTATAAATATGCTGATATTTAGTATTTCCAGATGCCTTTAACATATAAAACAATTGTGATAAAATTTTAAAAACAGATTTTATTGAGGTGCTTGAATGGATTTTGCCAGAATACTTATAGCGATGAATAATGATGCTTCTGTTATGAAGATACGTTCCATTTTGGCAGAAAGCGGGTATATTGTAATAGAGCATGTCAAGGATGGACCTGAGTGTCTTCGCAAAATGAGGATGCTTGAGCCGGATATTATCATTTTAGATTATGAGCTGCCTCTCTTGACCGGGTATGAAGTTGCACAAGTAGCTTTGGAAGATAAAATATGTGATGTGCTTCTTATTGTAACGGATGCACAAATGAGTTTTATAAATGATTTAAAGGATGAAACCGGCTTTGTTTATTTGACAAAGCCTTTGAATAAACAAATTTTTATTACAGCGATAGATTTAATGGTAAAAAGTAAAAAGAGGGTAGACAGATTACAAAAGGAAATCAGTGATCTGAAGGATGCTTTAAATACCCGTAAGGAAATTGAAAAGGCAAAGGGGATTTTAATGAAGCATTTGAAATTGACTGAAGAAGAAGCTTTTAAACGAATCCAAAAACAAAGTATGGATAAAGGTGTTTCTATGAAAGAGGTTGCACGGGCCATTATTGTTGCTTATGAGATTTAAAGCTAGTTTTAATAGTTTTAATATTTCTTATTAATTTTACAATTCAAAGTTTTAACGGCTTCCTGCTGTTAAAAAGTTCCTATACCTTTTAAAGAGACTGCAGAATATAATAATTAAGAGGATAATAAGATCTGGGGGGAGACTATGCCGAAACTGAGACCATTAATCGGAATTACGCCATGGTACAACTATGAAGATGCGATGACTTATATCAAAAAGGGTTATTGTGAGGGTATTAACCAAGCGGGTGGCATGGCAGTGCTATTGCCTTTGTCTAGTGATGAAGAGTTTTTAAATGAACTCATGAACCGGTGTGACGGGTTCCTTCTTTCAGGAGGACCGGATGTGGATGCGCGAACTTTTGGTGAAGAAAATACCCCCTATAACGGCAATATTTCTCCCTATCGCGATGCCATGGAGCTTTATATTGCACGGAGGGCTGTGGAATTGAATATTCCTATATTTGGGATATGCCGGGGAATTCAAGTAATGAATGTAGCGATGGGTGGAACCTTATACCAGGATATTTATACTCAAAATGCGGAAAAGAAGATGGTTAAGCATACACAAGATGCTCCCAAATGGTATCCCACCCATGAGATTCGCATTAAACCAAATTCAAAGGTATGGACGTGTTTTAAAGAAGAGGTTATTGGTGTCAATTCATTCCATCATCAGGCAATCAAGGATTTGGCAGCCGATTTCGAAGTAACCTCCACTGCTTCGGATGGGATCATTGAATCCATTGAGCATAAAAGCCACGTTTTTGCAGTAGGAGTTCAGTGGCACCCCGAACTCATGTGGCAGGAAGATGAGAGATTTTTAAAACTTTTTAAGGCGTTTGTAAATTGCTGTAGATAAATGTTTGAATGTGTAAATAAAGGGCATAAAGCGCAACGATTCGTTGCGCTTTATGCCCTTATCCATTACAGGTATTTATTGTTTAAAACAACTAAATTGCCTTTATTAAACATATTGTAAGGGAATTGTCAAATTGGCAATAGCATTAAATTCATTAAAAATGAGAGCACTTAAGGGATTAGCATAATGATAGGCAGGGTTTTAAGGCTTGACATTAAGAGATAATAGTTTGAGGTACGGTCTCGCAATCTCTGAAATAGGCTTTTTGGCTATCGTTATTGAAGTTCTTAATAGAATATGATAAAATGTAAAAAAGCTTCCTACTAGTATTTATTTTCAAACAAAATCAACAAAATGTTGCTTCTGATGCCGAAAACCATGTAATGAAGTCGAAATATATAAAAATTGGACGAGCTATTGAATGATATGTCTTTTTCAAGTATAATCTTAGTCGTACATCCCAAAGGGAAGGGCGATGAATATGGACAAGTTTAATCTATTATATTTTCTTATTGTATCAGTTCCTGAAGCTTTTATTGTAGCAACGTTTGTGTGGCTCATTTTGGGGAAGAAACAAAATATTGGATTTAAAAATGTAATTATGGTAGGGGCAATTTCAGCGTCTTCGTCTTTCACAATTAATATTATTTTTTATCCTTATTTAGAAATAACTGCATTAGTTCAGGCAGTAGCCTTTACATTCATTCTGTATTTTATGTATAAGTTAAGATTTTCTCAGGCAGTAATCGGATCAATCATTTCCTATCTTGTTGTAGCTGCGATACAAATGACTATCGTTAGTGTTGGTTATTTAATTAATGGGGAAAATTATGAGGAATTACACCCTCTATCTTATTTGAAAATTCTATATCCCTATATTGAATTTGTAGTTTTAGGTGTAATATCTTTTATTCTATATAAGAAAAATTTAAAAATTTTCAATTTTAATAACAAAAATATAGACAACTTTAATTATCAAAAGGTCCGATATACAGTACTTCAAATGATATTTGCATTGGTAATTGTTCTGATCAATTTTAAAATATTTTATGTAAATATCGAAAATTTTAAGACATATATGGATAAAGCTGCATTAGCAATAAATTTTTTAGTAATTATTGTCTTTACTTTGATTGTAATACGAAGTGCATTTAAAATGAGTACAAGCATTCAGAGAGAAGAGGAAATGAAAAGAGAATTAGATGGTAAGGAATTTATCCAAAATATTGATTATATTTGTTGTTTAATGGAAACTAAAAATTACAGCGAGGTTATGAGTATACTTAACTCAATAAAAAAAGAAGTAAGATAAAAGGAGCAGAGGATGTTTTGTGATGGTATTTTTAATAAATATTTAGATATAGAAGATTTATTAAAAATCTCTAATGAATAAATAATTTCATTAGAGTAGAAGAGGGGGAATTACATAATGAAACAGATTAAAGAAAAGATGTTGGTTATCGTATCTTCGTTGGTGGTTTTAGTCGGAACTATTGCTGCGAGTACTGCATGCATGATTATTTTCTATCAGCCTAAAGTTCCAAAAACTCTAAAAAAGTAATTTCATTGGTTCAATTTTCTCAGTAATAAATCCAGTTCTGTAATAGTAATGCATCTTAAAATGACCCCTATAATTTATTTAATCTTCCCTAAAGAGATCAGTTGAGAAAATAGTGGAGTAACCAGAGTAGAGACGGGATTAGCACCTTTAAAAAAAGGTGCTTTTTGTTTACATATAAACTTAACAAAAAAATATAGTTTATGGTTGATTCTTTGTAGAAATAACGCTTCTGCGCCTGAGAATGGATCTAATGTAAAATTTATGTAAATTTTATATTTTACGTGATTCTTTATTTGGTGGTATTATCCAATGCGTATATGATTTTTGATCTTTATAATCCGGTGTTTTTGTGTTAAAATTTTGTAAGAAAATTCAATTGAAAGGGATACTTTATGAATTTTAAGTTTTTGGATAGTTTACCGACTACATTGGGGGGTTTTTACAGACCGTTTATGCTTGGAGTTAAAATTATTGGCATAATCATTATCTCCATTTTGGTTGTAAAGATGGGAAGCATCATTATAAAAAAAGTTTTTGAAAAGCAGAAATCCTTTAAATATGGTATAAACAGCAGGAAAGTAGATACCATGTCTACACTATTGGTAAGTGTATTCCGTTATGCTATTTATATTGTCGCCATCATTACCATTTTAACCGATATATTTGACTTGAAGTCCGTACTTGCAGCTGCCGGAATAGGAGGTGTAGCACTGGGGTTTGGAGCCCAGAGTCTTATAAAAGATGTCATTTCCGGATTCTTCATTATTTTAGAAGATCAATATGCTGTGGGGGATGTTATTACAATTGACACAATGAATGGAACTGTAGAGGAAATGGAGCTTCGGGTGACAAAAATCCGCAATATAAACGGTGATTTGTATATTGTTCCAAATGGTGAAATTAAAAGGGTTACCAATCATACACGAGGGAATAAAGCGGTTATTGTGGATATTCCCATTGCATACAGTTCGGATATTCAGAAGGCGGTTGAGGCTGCGAACGGTGTATGCGAAGAGGTTGCCGGACAGTTTGAATCAATTGTGGAAGCCCCCCAGGTCATTGGGATAACTTCTTTGGGAAGAGATAATATGAATCTTAGAATTATGGGGAAAACCATTGCCAATGAGCAGTGGGAAGTTGAACGAAAGATAAGGCTTTTGATCAAGGAGAAATTTGATCAGGAAAAAATAGAGTTTTTTGATGCAAATAAATTAGTGATGAGTGAAAGCAATACAAGAGGGGATGGCCATGGCAGACAAATTTAGTGTAGGAGATGTAGTAGAACTTCGAAAGGAGCACCCCTGCGGAAGTAAGCAGTGGGAAGTTACAAGGACAGGCGCAGATTTCAGGATTAAATGTCTTGGCTGCTTGCATCAGGTAATGCTGCCGAGACCAAAGTTCGAAAAAAGTGTAAAAAAGATTATCAAGTCAAATTTAAACAACGATGAAGTATAATTGGAAAACAAGGTACATTTTAAATGTGCCTTGTTTTTTCTTTTCTAGTATTCTTTTTATATTTTGTTCTAATAATAAAGAAGTAACAATTCTATATAGATTTTAGAATAAATGCCTATGAATTTGTATGAAAAAAGACGTAATAAATAATTTTAAATGGTTAAAGGATGATGGTATGTTTGAAGAAAGAAGAAGACCGAGGTTTTCAAAAACATTATTGTCAGTTCTTCTTGTCGTTTTACTTATAGGCGGGGCGTTATATTATGGGACCAATATATTCGACCGAAGGAGCAATCCGGGGCAGCAGATACCGCAGGTTCAACAGGGAAATGATGTGCCGAGGCCTCAGCAGCTTGCTTCAGAGCAAATTGTTAACCCTGCATCGGTTGCAACAGCAGTAGCAAGGTCAGCAAGTCCGGGGGTAGTTGGAATATCTGTCTTAAGAGTGGATGGGAACACACTTTTTGACCGTAACGCACAGGAAAAATGGGGAGTCGGCTCAGGTGTCATTGCCAGTCCTAATGGATATATACTTACGAATAATCACGTCGCGGGCGGAAAAAGCAAAAGGCTGGTTGTATCCCTTGCAGATGGAAGGAATATAGACGGAGTATGTGTATGGGCAGAACCTGTTCTTGATCTGGCTGTTGTTAAAATAAATCAAACCAATTTACCTACCATTCCCTTAGGGGACGCCAATACCTTACAGGTAGGAGATCCGGCTATAGCCATAGGTAACCCTCTAGGACTGCAATTTCAAAGAACAGTTACTTCAGGGATTATTAGTGCATTAAACCGTACAATAAAGATTGATACCGAGCAGGGTTCAAACTTTATGGAGGACCTCATTCAAACAGATGCAAGCATCAACCCCGGCAACAGTGGAGGCCCTCTATTAGATGCCAGGGGCAGAGTGGTAGGGATTAACACCATAAAGGTTACAAGCGCTGAATCTATAGGCTTTGCCATCCCCATTAATGTCGCCATTCCCATATTGCAAAAGTTTTTAAAGGATGGAGAGTTTAATGAACCTTATTTGGGTGTCTTTGCATATGACCGGGAAGTAATCCCTTATTTGGATGGTAATTTTAAACTGGATAAAGGGATCTATGTTTCAAATGTAGATGAGGCAGGGCCTGCACGAAAGTCCGGAATTCATGTGGGATGTATTATTACACAGGTAGATGGCCAGGACATCCGCACGATGTTGCAGCTTAGGACATATATTTATTCAAAAAATCCGGGTGACACAGTACGGTTAACGCATGTGAAAGGTAATAAAGTGGAGAATGTTGATGTAAGGCTGGCGGCAAAAGAAAAGCCCGGACTTTTAACCCGTTAAAAAAACTTTGGGGAATTACCCCAAAGTTTTTTTCTTATCAGCGGTAGTGAGAAGTGCCTACCAAAAAACGAATGTGTTCAATACTCTTAAAGCCGGTTTTACTTTATCATTGCAACTTTTTCAAGCCCATCCCACACTAGGGTGTTTCCAAAAGCTTCACCAATAAACTTAAGTGGAACAAGAGTTCTGCCGCCGATTACCTGGGGTTCAGCATCAAGTATGACTTCCTGCCCATTGATATAAGCAGTTTTACTGCCTACCTGAAGTGATATATTTATATCTTCCTTATTTGAAGTGATGGTTTGTGTTAAGTTATCCCATTCGATAGATGCTCCAAGGAGGTTAAAGGTGTTTCTTAAGGGCAGCATTGTTCGTCCATTTATAATTTGCGGGTCCGTGTCATCAAACTTTATAAAATCTCCCTGGTACAAAACCCGGGGAATGGAATAATCCAATGAACTGCGAAAGGTACGGGACTTAGGAGCAGATTTATCCACAATATCGACCTGCAGTAAATTTGAACCGGTGACATTGCCGTGTTCATCCTTGGTGTATACAATAAAGTAAATATCAATAATGTTGCATAAAACTTTTTTACAAAATTTCATCGGTTGACATATCCAATAATTTAGGGATAGTCAGCCAATACATGAAAACTTGATATTTACTAGAATTTAATGGAAACTTTTATAGGCAGTCGTACCCGAA
>JAOABQ010000002.1 GCA_026418275.1 Clostridia bacterium | reverse complement strand
CTATAGATGAAATTAATAAATGACTGAGCTCCTGCCGAAAACGATGCTCCTCTAGTCATTTTAAATGCAACATACAAAATACCAACAATAGTTAAAAGGAAAAATGGTGAAATAGTCAATAGAATTATACCTAAAACACTTCTGGCAATTTTATTTTTCATTTGAAATAACCTCACTATCCAATGGAATATCAAACTTTCTTGTAAGAAAGTAACATAGAAAACCTACAAAAATCATAACCACTCCTGCACAGATCATCCAGTTGCTTACTCCTATTATTTCTGATATAGGACCTGCAATGAACATTCCTACAGGTGCTGCGAAACTCATAACACTTGAAATAAGAGAAATAACTTTCCCCAGGTTTTCAGCGGGAACAGTCCTTTGAATGTAGGAAGTAAAGGGAATGTTGAAACCCATACCCGTTGTACCCATAACAAACACAACGATACAGAAAACCCAAAACATATATGTGGGTAAGATACCGCCAATTAGTGAACATATGCCTAATAGACCCGTAGAAACGGATATCATTAAAAATTGTTTTTTGAGTCCTCCGGTAATGCCAATCACCATTGCGGCGATAAGCATTCCGCCGGAAAACAAGGTTTGTACAATACCGTTGTGCCATGCCGTGCCATTAAAATAGCCTTTAACCATTAGTGGAAGCAGTGTACCAATAGGAACGAAAATGATGGTTGATATCAGCATGGGAATGGAAAGACGGAGTAATGCTTTGTTTGATTTAAATGCTCGTATACCCTGCTTCATGTCTTGCATGATGCTTAATTTGCTTCTGTGATTTATCATGTGTTTCGGGATTTTTACAAAACATAATGTTGATACTGCCAAAAAAGCTCCCAAAACATCAACAAGCATTGCGTATTGAAGCGTTGTTATGCTCATTAAAAATGCCCCAAGCATAGGCCCCACCATAGAGGTCGCTGAGTTGATCATTTGACCGAATCCACCTGCTTTTGTAAGTTCTGATGGAGGGACTAGCTGGGGAATAGCAGCTTGCAGAGCCGGCTTATGAAAAGTTTCACCCAAAGCTCTGATGAACAGAACTATATAAACAAATATAATTGACTTAATACCGATGAAAAATAAGACTCCTAAAAACAGGCTTGATAATGCTACTACACTGTCAGCTATAATCATTATTTTTTTACGGTTGAACCTGTCAATCCAAACTCCTGCGAATAGACCAATAACAGCTTGCGGCAGCAAGCCTATGACACTGGATAGTGTCAAGGCAAAAGCTGAGCCTGTTTCCATGGTAATCCACCAGATGATTGAGAACTGTACGCTACTCGAACTTAATAGTGAAAATGCCTGACCTATATAGATTGTAAAAAAAGATTTTCTCCAATTCTCATTTTGTCTCATATCATTACCTCTCAAGACAATTTACAATGATTTTCGCACATTCCATAGCTCCGTTCTCAGCAGCAATATTTTTGCCGAGGGTTTTAGCATTTGCAACGATTTTATCAGTTAAGGCAAACCTAATTGCATCGGCAAGCTTATCTGCAGACAATTCCTTTTTTGGAATAGGTTTTGCACCGACCCCTAAGTCATACGCCCTATGAGCCCATGCAAACTGATCATTGGAAAAAGGTATAATAATGCTGGGAATTCCTGCTTTAAAGCCTGCCGCAGTTGTGCCTGCCCCGCCATGATGGCATACAGCTGAAACTCTTTCAAATAACCATGAGTGAGGAATGCTGTCAATTGCAATGATGCTTTTCGGAAGATTTGCTGGTTTACCCATCCCGCAGATTATACCACATTTGCCGCTTTTTTTAATTGCTTCCGCAGCCATTTCTGCTAAGCCCTCATGCTTTTCTAAAGAAGTCATGCTTCCGAATCCTATATATACAGGCTTTTCACCAGCATTTAAGAAAGCTGCAAGCTCATCGGATGGACTGTAGTCACAAGGCTCTTCAACAAACCAATAGCCATTCTGGTGAATATTTTCGTTCCAATCGTCAGGTCTTTTAAAAACGAAATTACTGCATGAGACAATGGCAGGATGTGTTTTATCCGTATGCCGTTCAAAGGGGCAGCCAAAATTGTCAGGGACTTCTCCAAAATGCTTTTTCCAGAAGCCTTTTACGGAATCTTTTGAGGCCATCCACAGCATTCCCTGAATCATTGCATAGCTGATTTTTTTTGTGAAAATATTGGATTTTGTTTTTCCATACATCACTACAGATAAATATTCCTTAGTCTTATGCATTGGGAAGGGAGAAGCTAGGACAGAAGGAATACCGAATTTCTGTGCTGCGAAATAGCCGATAGTACAGCCGGGGTGGTAGATGATGAGCTCACTTCCCTCACAAGCGGAATAGTAATCGCTTACCATATAAATACCATATTCCTTCATTTTATTGAAAGTCAAAAGCATTTTTAAAGGATTATCAGATGAACCCGCAGCTTTCAAAAGCTTTGGATCAACATTCAAAGTTTCGATATCTGCTTCTATTGGATAGACATCTATTCCGTAACTTCTAATGAAGCCTTCAAAGCTTTTGCTTCCAGTAATGCGAACATCTTTCCCCAACTTTTTTAACTGCTGTGCAAGAGCAATATATGGTTGAAAATCGCCACGTGAACCAGAACAAAGAATCGTAATCATATTTTAACCTGCCTTCCGAATTCGATTTAGTATGAAGTTATTTTTTAAGTTATTTAAAGAGGTTGCTTTATCCGACAACCTGTTGTATGATATATAGTATACTGCTGATAAAAATTATTATCAACCAACAATCAAGCAGTAAATGTCGGATTAAGGGAGATTTAAAAATGAAAAAACAACCAGAAATCACTACGCAGACCAGACAAAACCTGGTTGATGCATTTTGGTCTCTTTATTGTGAGAATAGAATCGAAAAGATTACAGTAAGGGAGATAACCCAGAAAGCAGGATACAATAGAGGAACGTTCTATGAATACTTTACTGATGTGTATGATGTGCTGGAAAACATAGAGAACTCCTTGATCCCGACGCTTGATGAGCTTCCACCGATTTCAACACCCACAGGAACACTGGGAATGCCATTGGATATGTTTCTAAAGCTTTATGAAAAAAATAGCAAGTATTATTCTGTATTGCTTGGAGACAATGGAGACCCTGCATTTGCGAGCAAACTAAAAAATTCAATCAAGCCGACTATAATGGAAGTGTTTGCAGATAAGCCAAATGTTGATCTGATGGAACTGGACTATATAATGGAATATACGCTGTCCGCTATGATTGGAATTATGAGCTATTGGTTTAAACAAACAGAGACTCTGACAAGTGAAAAATTGTTTGAATTGATATACCGATTGATGGAGGAAGGGGTAATGAGGCAGCTCCCAGTCCGAGATATTAAAAAGCTTTAGAAGTGATCATCGACATCTTCTAAAGCTTTTTAATAGTTTTTTGATATTAGTGGGCATGCCTTATTCAGCAGCTTCTGCATCTTTTTTGTTTTATGAACCGTACCAAAGGGATGCTGAGGTGGTGCATAAATAGAATATAATTTCAGTGGCGTACTGCCTGTATTGATTAGATTGTGCCATTTACCCGCAGGGATGATGAACGCATAGTCATCGCTGACATTTGCCTGAAAATCCAACCTGTCTTTCGTATCACCCATTTTTACAATCCCTTGGCCTTCTTCAATACGTATGAATTGATCAAGGTTTGGGTGGTTTTCCAAACCTATGTCTTCTCCAACATTTATACTCATCAAGGTAAGCTGCAAATGCTTTCCTGTCCATAAAGCGAGACGGAAGTTATTATTTTGTTTGGTAGCTTCCTCAATATCAACTACAAACGGACAAGGTCCGTAATCCTTTAATATGATCGGGGTGCTGGCCTTGACTTGATTCATATTAGGAAGATATTGATTAGGAAACTGGTTCCGTAAATCCGGGTTATACATTGGGGTATTGGCAAAGTAAGGACATTGATACATATTATATGCGTCACGCATTGGAGTATTAGCGTTATAAGGGTATTGATACATAGTGCTCATTCCTTTCATAAGCTTATGGTATTATTATATGTTTTATGTAAAGGAGATGTGCTTTGATTTGCCGGAATGATACATTAGAAAAAGGATTAGATATCTGCAGTCTTGGTAATTAAGTAAAACTAACTGCTTAATTATGTAGTATATTGGGTATATTTAATGGATAAGACATTATATGCCTACATTCTATTTACATGGAAATCTTGTCTCTATTGAGTTAAAATAATATGGAGGAAACAGCCATGTCAAACGAAGAACTACTTAATATATTGAAAGCGCGATTTGAGAATAATATGAACCGCCATAAAGGTGTTGATTGGGTTAAAGTACTAGCAAAGCTGGAGACTAATACAGAAAAACTGCGGTCACTCAGTGAGATGGAAATCACAGGGGGCGAACCAGATGTTGTTGTTTACGATGAACCGACGGGTGAATACATTTTTTATGATTGTTCAGCAGAAAGTCCTAAAGGCCGCAGAAGCCTTTGCTACGACCATGAGGCTCTTGAGTCAAGGAAAGAAAACAGTCCGGAAAACAACGTTATTGATATGGCTGCAGCTATGGGCATTGAACTTTTAACGGAAGAAGAATACCGGAACTTGCAGGAAATTGGAAAGTTTGACACTAAAACATCCAGCTGGATAAAAACACCTACTGAGATTAGAAAACTCGGCGGCGCTCTCTTTTGTGACCGGCGCTACGACCATGTCTTCGTGTATCATAACGGTGCAGAATCTTACTATGGCGCCAGGGGATTCCGTGGTTTGCTAAGGGTATAAATTCTGGGGCAAACCGTTTTGCAGATAAATAAAGAGTTTTGGGGCACAGAACCCTGCCTTTGTTACACTTGAAAATGAACACCATACAAAATATATAAGGCAGTGCCCTCTGTATTAAGGGAGGTATATTATGGCAAAAGTTACAATTGGAGAGGATTGCGGGAATTCCTCCAAAAAAACATTTCTAAAACAATTAAATATTGCCTTTGCAGAAAATGATACCGCTTTTATTATTAATAGTGTAAGTGAAGATATATCATGGAACATCATTGGGGACAAGCATATTCAAGGGAAAAAGGATTTTGTAGAAGCGTTGGAGCAGATGAAAAATTACATAATGAATGAACTAACCATAAGCAGCATTATTACCCACGGTAGAGAGGGTGCTGTCAATGGTTTGATCAAGATGGAAGACGGGAGAAAGTACGCTTTTTGTGATGTATATGAATTCTCCGGAGCCAAAGGTTCCTGTGTAAAATCAATGATATCCTATGTTATTGAAGTTGAGGAGTAAAAGGAAACAGAGGATTTTAAATATTCAATATTGGGAGGAAGCGCAATGTCCAAACATCGAATCTATTCAATGAGCTTTGCAAGTGTATATCCTCTTTTAGTTTCAAAGGCGGAGAAAAAAGGACGTACTAAATCAGAAGTCGATGAAATTATTCGTTGGTTGACCGGATATACTCAGGAAAAGCTGGAGGAACAATTAAAAAAGCAAACAGACTATGAGACATTCTTTAAGGATGCTCCGCTCCTAAACCCGTCAAGAGCTCTAATAAAGGGAGTAGTTTGCGGAGTCAGGGTAGAAGAAATAAAAGAGCCGACGATGCAGGAAATTCGATATTTGGATAAGCTGATTGATGAATTGGCAAAAGGAAAATCTATGGATAAAATACTTCGCGAGAAATGATTAAGTCATGTGCCAGATCTCGATAATTCCTTTATAGTAGGCCTTTGAGCAGGTCAGCTTCAAAAAATATTTATCTCAAGAAAAAATGAAATTGACATTAACGTTACGTTATGGGGTAAACTGATAATGAACTTATTTTATTATTGGAGTTTAAAAAATGGTTGATAACAGTACCGTTATGAAAGCAGGAATATGCATAGAATGTGGGACCAGGGAGACAGACGGGCTTTCATGTTATGAAATGTTTAGCTTTCCTCTTGTATGGGAACATAACGACCCAGAATTATATGCCTTGCACTTTTGGCTTGTTTCCTGTTATATGATACAACATCCTTCGAAATATACAGGAGAAGGATATAAGCATCTAGTTAACCTATTTATTGATGCTTATGATAATGATTGGGATACACCATATATTCTCAAGAAAAACCGAGAAATTGTAAAATCAGTAGGTAAAATAACAAACCCTATTCCGAGCAAGGAGAGAAAGCGTGAACTAAGACTGTGGTCTATGACAATTGAAGATATTTATTCAGGTGGCGAGCAAAATGCAATTATGAATATTAATAAATGGAAAGAGAGAATAAGAAATGAACTGAAGACCTAACCGATGAGTTAACTTTGCGGGGTGAAATAAAATGAACACATATACAAAGAATGAATTGGAAGAAGCCCTACTAATTGTTTCTTCAACTATCAATAGATGTGAAAAAACACAGCCTAAATTTGTGGAGGGTACATCTCAGCACACACTCCTTAAGAATAGGATAAGGGCACTGTATATCTCAAAATCATTGATGATAGATGAAAATTTTGTTGACAAATATACAAAAGAAGAATTAATGGAAGCACTACGACCCGTAGCTTCAATTATCAGTAAATGTGAAAAAGCACAGCTGAAATTTGCAGAGGGAACCTCTCATCACACTCGCTTCAAGAAAATAATAAAAGCAATGTACATTTCAAAGTCATTGATAACGGATGAGATTAACAAAAGAGGTTAAGTTTATATTTACGAAGGAAACAATATTTATGAACGATACACTGATAGTTTATTATTCACTATTCAAATCTACAGAGAATTTAGCATTCGAAATAGCAGTACAGACGGGTGGAACATTAAGAGAATTGATTCCAGACAGGAATTACTCCTTTGACTATAATACTGCTGCTAAAGAAGTAAGAAGTCAGATTTCCCGGGGATTTTGCCCCAAATTGGTATCTGGAAATGAACCAATAGACGATTATCAAACAATATTTATAGGATCACCCAACTGGTTTAAAACTTTAGCTCCCCCGGTAATGAGTTTCCTTAAACAGCACGATTTTTCGGGCAAAACAATAATCCCTTTTTGCACTCATGGCGGTGGCGGATTTGGTCAAATTGAAAATGATATAGCAAAAGAGTGCTCGAAATCCATTATTTTACCAGGCATTGCTGTAAATGGTACTGTTACAACGGAAGAGGTCGCAAATTGGATTAAGACAATCGGATATGAATTAAAATAAATTCCTGTTTTTAAAGAGATACTTGATTGACAATAATACAACTCAAGGGTGAGCATTGTATCATTTGTATAGTAGATTAGACAGTCGAGACGAGGGACACAGAATCTATTCTTATCAATAAAAATTCTATTTATAACTTAAAGAATGTTATTACAGGTGAAAAGCTTTCTTTGGGAGGATTAAGCCTGTAAAAAACTTTGTGGTGCGTCCGGGAAAGGACATATAGTTTAACAGGTGGAAATCCTGTCTGGTAATCCATAAGTCGTGGAACCAGTAGCGAGTCTTGGAGCATTATGAGTAATCATACTGTTTAAGCGTAGACAGTCAGGTGACAGGCC
>JAOABQ010000071.1 GCA_026418275.1 Clostridia bacterium | reverse complement strand
TCCTGATATAATATCTCATAGTTAGCTCCTTTACTAATTTTGGGATTGTATCGGTCGGGACACAAACCTAATCTTAGCCAAAGGAGTTTTATTTTTCTACCGTAAATGTTTTCCTATAAATTTAATGCAATGTTACTGAGTTTGATTATTTATTAAGGGAAGTTTTAGCAAAGTCAAACTAAAGGATATAAACATGGCTATTCCTACAGGTATCAATACCTGCCTGAGGCAATTATCTCATTTAATACTTCTACAATTAAACCGTATTTCTCCATATCCTCACGGTTATTTTTCTCAATGGCGGCTTTTAAAGCCATTTTATAATATCCGAAACGGTGAGCCGCTTTTTTTAGGATTTCACTTCTGATTTTACTGCTGTCTTTATATATGCAATCGTTACACATATTTTACTCCTCCTAAACCGGTAATAAAAATGGAAAAATTACATTACATAAAACAAATGCAAGGCGAAGCCGTAAACTTAAAAATCAACATTCAAAGGCCAGAAATGCTTAGTATATATATAAATACGTAAGAATATGAAAAAAGTTCCAAGGGAATGAGTAAAGTTATGAATAGTAAAGATAGGATAGGTATGGACTTATTGGTAATACTCTTTACGCTGTTTATACCGAAAGGTGAAATGGTATATATAAATACAAAGACTTTTACTAAAGCAAGGGGGAGTGGTTTAAATGGATCGGAATAGACATTACCCCAGGTGTACAATCGTGGGAGAAGGTGAATTTCTTGGCAGTTTCCTTAGAAAAGAGGGAAAATTTCAAATTGTGGATATGTCAGCCTCCGGGATTCGGGTAAGATCAAACCAAGCTTTTGAGGTAGGCACAAATAAGTATATGAGAATCCGGCTTAACGGATATGTATTTGAAGTTATTATCAATGTAAATGGACAGATTGTCCGAAAAAATGACATCGGAGACGGATTTGAATATGGATTTAGGTTTGAGGGATTAAACCATAAGGAAAGGGTTGAAATTGACGAATTAATGCGAAACAGTTGTGGAATCAAATATGTAGCAGGTGCAAAATTTTGTGAGGATTGGGATTGTATGTTCATAAATTCCAGAGCCGGAGCCTGATATAACAAAATCCCCTTTGAGCTTAAAAGCCCAAGGGGATTTTATAGGTATTTTTCTATTGGGCTTATTTCTTTTGAAGTACATTTCCCAGGGCATTCCACATTTCGTCGGATATAGTTCCCACTCTCCACAGCGCAATACCGTTTAGCTGATATTGCTTGGCGATAGCAATTTTTTTAGGCAAACTTTCCGGTGTCTCATTAGGTATGGATATGCCTAGGAGCAATTTGTCGGCAGGAACTTGTTTTATTGCCATTTCAACAGCTTGGGTCACGAGACTTTCCGGCTCAGGCTTATTTCCGTACTCGTATGCCATGATAATAATCCTGTCTGCAATTTCTCCAAGCGCTTTATAATCGTATCCCCTAAAGGCTCCGTTTGGAGGATGAAGGGTTAAAGTAAGGGGCAGTTTATCGGCTTTAAGCTTTTGAGCCAGTTGATTGACAAATTGGTTGAAACTGTTTTTAATATTTGCAAGCTTTTTTTCGTTACCGCTTAAGCCAAGGCCTTCAAAATCAAGATTCACACCACCAAAGGATTGGGCCTCTTGGACAATGTTATCAACTGCATTTTTACAAGATTCCGGATTGTCTAAGAGAGCAGTTAGGTCCCCCTTGCCGTCTGTGATATAGATCATCATTTCGGTTTTTAGGCTATAGAATTTTAACGCATCGAATAAATTTTCCCATCCATCCGGCTTATGCCATTCGGTTTTATCCTTGGGAATAAAGTTTCCATCCCTGTCTATTTGGTACCATCCAAAAGATAATTCATTTACTTTGTCGGTGTTTCCCTTGCCGGCTTCAGGATATTTAGTTTGAAACAGGTTTATCCAGCTGTCGCCGTGGGCATAAAACCCTAGTACATTCAAGTTTTTTGCCTGGGATGTAATTCGTATCAATTTGGCGCTGCTGTCCCAAAATACTTCACATCCGAACGCTTCAGAAAAGAAACGCAGGGGGATCAGTGTCCGGCCATTTAATACTGCAGCGGGAACATCCAGGGAGGTAGCGGTACCGTTCTTATACGCTGTTTTACTTCCAATGATAAGCTTTATGGTAGAACTGCTGCTTTGGGCCGTGACACTTTTTTCTTTGCTGTCCCAGGTTACCTTTACATTTAAGGCTTCCGCAACTGCACGAAAGGGAACCAATGTACGGTTATATAAAATTTGCGGCGGTACGTCAAATTTCACAAGTTTTCCATCAAGCTGGACTGAGATGGGGGCAGACGCTGCTTCTGCAAAAGAGGATGAAAAAAACGCACAGAGAAAGACCAATAAAATAAGATATGTATACTTTTTCATTTTAAATCATTCCTTTAATTCGTTTTATAGTAAGGATATTTTCCACAACCTTATATCTATGATACTTCCTTATATGAATGAATTCAATATACTGTTTTAAATTGGAATAATTCCTATGAAGTATGGATTATAATTGGAGTGAAGCGTATTACCGTTATAAAGCAAAGGAGTAGGGTTATGTTTAGCAAAAATGAATCGGTCTACTTCATACACCTTTCGGATGGGGTTTTGCAGGAGGGGAAATTTTTAGAATATGATCAAAGTGATAAAGGTGGAATTTGGATCCGGTTAAAAGGTCAATCCGCCAATAAATTCATATTTTCTGATGATGTGAATAGGCTTATTTATAAGAGCCGGGAAGAAGCGTTCCATGCATTGGAGCAGTACCGGCTAGACTTCAAAAACAAGCTTCAAGACCCCAATGAACTGATTGGGTATATATTTAAAAAGCTGATTTCGGTAGACGGAAAGTTATATGCGGAAGTTGTGAAAGAGGTTTTGCAGGAAAAAGTGAAAAATGATTAGAAAACAACCGGATATTTTAAAGGGTGCTGTCCTAACATCTGAGAACAGCACCCTTTAAATCATTTCAGTACCAACCTATGGTAAACTTTCTTTCCTTTTTTGATTATCAGTTCATTATTGTTAAAATCGCCCTTAGTGACTGTAAGATTAATATTTTCTACTTTGTAATTATTGATTTGGATACCTCCCTGGGTGACTAAGCGTCTGCCTTCGCCTTTAGATGGCGCCAAGCCGGTTTTTACCAGTACATCCAGCACATTGAGTCCATCCCCAAGTTCACCGGATGAAATTTCTGTACTTGGCATGTTTGCCAAATCACCGCCTTGTTCAAAAAGTGCTTCTGCAGCTTGCTTTGCCTTTGCCGCTTCTTCCTCACCGTGAATGAGCTTGGTAACCTCAAACGCCAGAATCTTTTTAGCTTCATTGATTTCCTTGTCTTTCAGTTGGGCAAGTTTTTCTATTTCCTCGAGTGGGAGGAAGGTTAAAAGCTTGAGACATTTAATGACATCCGCATCGTGGATGTTTCTCCAATACTGGTAGAAGTCATAAGGGGATGTCTTCGTTGCATCAAGCCATAAAGCACCTTTTTCGGTTTTGCCCATTTTTTTGCC
Source organism: Clostridia bacterium (assembly GCA_026418275.1). Classification (GTDB taxonomy): domain Bacteria; phylum Bacillota; class Clostridia; order Acetivibrionales; family DSM-2933; genus SKW182. The sequence continues at coordinate 124,708 of JAOABQ010000071.1, read as the reverse complement.
TTCACTGGTTGTAAGAAGGGTAAAGGTCATACCGTAGGATTCCTTACTTTCAACTCTCCGGATTAAGTCGATGCCGCCCAGGATATTGGACCATTGGTCATCGCCGCCCAATTGAAGATTGCATTTGTAATCTTGGTAAAGCTTTAAAAAGTCATAGCTTTGCATCAGCATGTAGTTAAACTCGATAAAGGATAATCCTTTTTCCAACCTGGATTTAAAGCATTCTGCGGTAAGCATCCGGTTGACGGAAAAGTGAACTCCGATTTCACGCAAAAATGTAACATAATTTAGGTCCAGCAGCCACTCGGCATTATCAAGCATCAAAGCTTTACCTTCATTAAAGTCAATAAAGTTGGACAACTGCTTTTTAAAATTGTTTGCATTGTGTTGGATTTCTTCCCGTGTCATCATTTTGCGCATATCCGTTTTTCCTGTCGGGTCTCCAACCATGGCAGTTCCCCCGCCTATGATGGCTATAGGTCTGTGACCTGCCCTTTGCATATGCGCCATTACCATCATTTGAAGAAAGTGGCCGACATGTAAACTGTCTGCCGTCGGATCAAACCCTATATAAAATGTTACTTTTTCCTTTTCGAGCATTTCCCTTATCGCATCTTCATGGGTTAATTGGGCAATAAAACCTCTTTCTTTTAATGTTTCAAAAACACTTGCCATTTTGTAACCTCCTCCTAGTGATTATCCTAATGAATATCGGGACATATATGGGTATATAAAAATAAAAGCTTTCTTCATCCTTAAAATTTAAGGACGAGAAAGCTCGTGGTACCACCTTAATTCGTATATCATCATTGACAAGATATACCTCATTCAACACCATGATAACGGTTGGCGGCCGTCAACGTCTAATTATATTTTCAACGCGAAGCTCCTGAGGGTAATTCGATAATCTATGTACTGAAGCCCTTTCACCGGCCGGGCAACTCTCTTCATGTAACCATAGCATATCTACTGGACTCATTCATAGCTTTTTTAGTATTTTACCATAACCAGACCAAATTATGCAATCAAAAAATGTATGTGCGTATGGGGCTTAAAGTTTGAATGCCTGGTCTATATACTTATCCAGGAGATAATAGTCTAAAATAAAATTCTCCTTGACTGATTTGCAGGTATAATCACTAGGGACCAACCGGTCTACTTCATATTCTTCTTCATGCGCAGCGGTGTTTAAATTTTGGGGTTTGGACATACAAACTCTTATACAGTGAAGACCCTTTTTAAACAGGATATAATCTTCCTTAAGGTACATTACCGCAATGTTTTCTCCTTGTTGGATCTCTATTTTTATTTCCCCTTCGGAGTATTTGATGGCATCTTTTAAGGATTCCCTCAGTCTGCTAAAATAACTGGAGATATATTTTTCTGCTTCATCCAGGGCCTTTCCTTCACTAATTTGTTGAGCGTAGCTATTTAATAACTTTTCAATTAATTTATCTGACATTTTGACCACTCCTATTTGGAAAATTATATATACGCATTCATTCATAAGTGCTGCGAACGGTCCTCAAAAAGTACTTTAGTCAGCGGCTTGATTTATCAGATGATGGAAAGCATTATTCTTAAAATTCCTAATGGGTATAATTATCTCCTGCCTGGGGGTCGGAAACCGTAATATCTGCAACAGTTGTCTCGTTGCATACATGAACCGGGCTAACGCTATTATCATAAAATTCGACTCTGTTTCGACCGTTTGCTTTTGCGGCATAAAGTGCTATATCCGCATCGCCAATGAAGCATAAAGCCAATTGTTCCGGTTTGGCAGGCTGCGTGGGAACCGCATTTTTGACACCGATACTCGCTGTAATGTTGATAGAGTCGCTGTTAAGTTTTAAGCTGATGCGCTCAACGTTCCTGCGAATCCTTTCGGCAAGAACTTTTGCGCCTTTTGTATCGGTGTTCGGGCAAATAACCAGGAATTCCTCCCCTCCGTACCTTGCTAAAATATCAATATCACGGACGGAGTTTTTCAATTGTTTGGACACTTCCTTTAAAACCAAATCACCGGTTAAGTGGCCGTAAGTATCGTTTATCTTTTTAAAATGATCAATATCAATCATAATAAATGAGATCATTTCTTTAAACCGTGAAGCACGAAGGATTTCATTGCTGGCCCTGCTTATAATGTAGGATTTATTATAAAGTCCTGTTAAGCCGTCTGTTATAGCGATCTGTTGAAGGATTTCGTTTTTTTCAGTTAGCTCACGGTTCTTTTCTTCCAATTCCTTCTGCATACTGAGAATCCGGAGTTGTGTATTTATTCGGGCCAAAACCTCTTCGAAGCTAAAAGGTTTAATAATGTAGTCATTGGCACCGGATAAGAATCCATAGACTTTTGATTCAATATCCACCGCAGAGGTAAGGACAATAACCGGTATATTGAATGTTGCTTTGTTAGACTTTATAACAACAAGCATGTCCTGGCCTTTTTTATTTTTCATAAGAATATCCAGGAGAATGATATCCGGCCTGCTGATGAGTGCAAGCTTTGATGCCATCTCCGGTGTGTTTGCGGTAAGTATATTAAAACCTACGCTGCTTAGCCTGTTTGCAAGCTTTTCGGTTAAGGTATAATCCGAATCTATTAGTAATATGGTACTTCTTCTGCTGTTCGACATATAAATCCCACCTATGTAATAAATAAACAAAATAAATATTTATGATGTATAATAATATACCCTTTTTTCATTGATAGCTACTCTATTTTATATGAGGTATCGCGTTATATCATTTTATGCAGTATGATATGAAATGTTGAAGTATACAATGATTATTATAGATATTCGTAATTGTAATGCATTTTGAGGGGGTTAAATTGAAAAAAATACAATTTTTATTATAATTATATAGGAAAATGGGATGACTACAATAGAAATATTTTACTTATTATTTGTACTATAATAACATTTTTTGTAAGACATCCGGTTTTGAACTTATTTATAAACCCTGATTATATTCCGGTCTAGGGTTGTTGATATAAAAATACAATTCGTGGTAAGATATATTAAAAATCTGTGTTGCGCTTGGAGGTTAGCAAATGGCGGATATTATAAATCAATTGATCAAGGAATTCAACTTGAAACCCTTTCAGGTGGAGAATACCGTAAAGCTGATTGACGATGGAAATACAGTACCTTTTATAGCCAGATATAGAAAAGAAATGACAGGCGAGCTGAATGACCAGGTCATCAGGGAATTATATGAACGGCTTTTGTATTTGAGAAATTTGGAGACCAGGCGGGAGGATGTAAAGCGGCTGATCGGCGAACAAGGCAAACTTACCGATGAAATTGCCCAAGCACTGAAAAAAGCTGTAACCCTCCAGGAAATTGAGGATATTTACAGGCCATTTAAGCCAAAGAGAAGGACGAGAGCAACCATTGCAAAAGAAAAGGGCTTGGAGCCGCTGGCAGAAATCCTTTTTGCGCAGGAAACAAAACATTCCCGTATTGAGGAAATCGTAATGCCTTTTATCAATCCGGAAAAAGAAGTAAATACAATAGAAGATGCGCTAAGCGGAGCGATGGATATTATTGCAGAGGATATTTCGGACAACGCTGAGTTTAGAAAAGCTGTCAGAGAAATGTTCATAAGGTCCGGAACCGTTATATCACAGGGCAAAAAGGAAGAAGATTCGGTATACCGCATGTACTATGACTTTAAGGAACCTGTCTCCAAAATAGCAAGACACAGAGTACTTGCTATAAACCGGGGAGAAAAAGAAGAATTTTTGCAGGTAAAGATCAGTGTGCCTGACGAACAAATGATCAGCTATTTGAAATCAAAAACGGTAAAAGCCCCCCGGTCTATTACATCGGAATATGTTGAAAGAGCCGCCCACGATTCCTATGAAAGGCTTATTTTTTCTTCTGTTGAACGGGAGATAAGAAATGAATTGACAGAGCTTGCAGAGGAACAAGCCATGAAGGTTTTTGCTGAAAACCTTAAAAATCTGCTGCTGCAGCCTCCTGTAAAGGGCAGTGTGGTATTGGGGCTTGATCCGGCTTACAGGACGGGGTGTAAACTGGCAGTCGTTGATGAAACGGGAAAAGTTTTAGAGACTACGGTGATCTACCCTACACCGCCACAAAATAAGGTTGAAGAGGCTAAAAAGGTTGTTAAAAATTTGATTGGCAAGCACAAGGTGGATATCATTTCCATTGGTAACGGTACAGCATCCAAAGAATCTGAAATATTTATTGCAGAACTTTTAAAGGATATGGACCGTAAAGTATATTATATGGTAGTCAGTGAGTCCGGAGCTTCGGTATATTCTGCCTCCAAGCTTGGAGCAGAAGAGTTCCCGGATTTTGATGTTGCACTTAGGAGTGCGGTGTCTATTGCCAGGAGACTTCAGGACCCTCTTGCAGAATTGGTAAAAATTGATCCCAAGTCTATAGGGGTAGGCCAATACCAGCATGATATGAATCAAAAGCGGTTGGGAGAGTCTCTTGGGGCAGTGGTAGAAGATGCGGTTAACAGTGTGGGGGTTGATTTAAATACTGCCTCTCCTTCGCTGCTCTCCTATGTTTCAGGCATTAATGCCACTGTTGCGAAAAATATTGTGGAATATAGAGAAACAAACGGGAAGTTTAAGAAAAGAGCGGAAATAAAAAAGGTCAAGAAGCTAGGAGAAAAGGCATTTGAACAATGTGCCGGTTTCTTAAGAATCCCGGATGGTAAAAATATTTTAGATAATACGGCTGTACACCCCGAATCTTATGATGCCGCGGAAAAATTGCTGGAAATCACGGGATATTCTTTAGAGGATGTGAAGAAGGGAAAGCTGGGATCACTCAAGCAGGAGCTTGAGAAAAAGGGAATCGGGGATATTTCGGCCAAGATCGGAATCGGCATTCCCACCTTACGGGATATTGTAAATGAGCTTTTAAAGCCGGGGAGGGACCCCAGAGACGAACTGCCTAAGCCGATGCTTTTAACCGATGTGCTCCATATTGAGGATTTAAAGCCTGGAATGGTTTTAACAGGGACAGTCAGAAACGTGGCAGATTTCGGAGCATTTGTAGATATCGGAGTCCATCAGGATGGGCTTGTGCATATATCCCAACTGTGCGACCGATATGTGAGAAACCCCATGGAAGTGGTATCGGTTGGGGATATTGTCAAGGTAAAGGTTCTTGAAGTGGACGCGGTACGAAAAAGAATTTCACTCAGCATGAGGGATATATAATATTTATTTGTGTACTTATCAATAAGACAGGAGCCGCCTCCTGTCTTATTGGTTGTTATTTTATTTATAGGTTGTATGGTTTGGTGTGAGCTTTACAATTTAGGGTTCTTATTTTATTCTTTTCCCTTTTAACTCCTGGCCGTTTTGATGAAGGACCAACTCTTGTACCTTGCCTTTGCTATCTTTTATAAAAGTAATGGCAGCATCGACAACCGTCAGTGTATATTTAGTCTCAGAGAGGGGAGAGAGTTCAAGTTTTGGCTGACCTGTTGCCTGAAGGAATAATTTATCCTTTTCCTTGGTTATGGTAAGTGTAAAGCCTTTCACGAGCTCAAATTCACCGGTGTAGCTGTCATATAGTTTGGGATCAACCTGGATAATTTTTATCTCTTTCGGAAGGTCAACCTTTTTACCCGAGAGAATACCGTCAATAGCAGTATTGATAGACCCGTAATCCGTTTGTGCATTGTTGGAAAGTGCAATAACCGTAATGTCTTTGGAGAGATTTCTTAAAATTTCGGATGCAAAACCAATGGTTCCTCCTGTGTGGGTGACCACCTTGACCCCGTCCTTTTCTGCAACAAGCCAGCCATACCCATAATCGGCACCCAATGCGGGTGTTTTGGCATGGGGAGCAAAAATCTTCTCCAGGGTTTCCTTTTTTACAAGCTTTTCAGTATATAAGGCCCGGTCCCAACGATACAAATCCTCTATAGTGGAGTACATGTTGCCTGCTCCGTGAGCGATTTTTAACAAAAATTCATCATCTACAGGTGTAAGTTCTTTAAAACCAACATGCCCGGTTGACTGATACATTTTTTCATCACCTATGTAGCATACACCAGTATCATTCATTTGAAGCGGATCGAAGATATTTTGCTCAAGGTATTCACCAAAGCTAATGCCGCTTACCTTTTCCACAATGTAGCCAAGGAGCAGGTAGCCTGAGTTGCTGTAGTCCCATTTTTCTCCAGGTTCAAACTCCAATTTTAAGGTTTTAAGGACATCGATAATATCATCAATGGAGATAGATTCTAATTTTTCACTTACTGTATCTTCTAAATCCGTGAAATTATAAATACCGGAGGTATGTGTCAGAAGGTGATGGATTGTGATATCATCACCCCTTGGGAAATCAGGGAAATATTTCGATAATTTATCATCTACACGAAGAAGTCCCTTTTCCTCCAACTGCATGATGGCCATAGCTGTAAACTGCTTTGTTACTGATCCGATAGCAAAGGTAGTCTTCGGCGTTATTTTTATTTTCTGGCTGGAATCTGCCAACCCATAACCCTTTTCAAATAATACCTTTCCGTTTTTGGCAATAAGTACAGTACCGGAGAAATTCTTATATTTTGAAGCGGCATCGAAGTATTCGGAAAGATTTGCTGAAATTTTCTTTTCCTCATCCGATAGAGTGCTTGGATCATAGAAATCACTTTTACCGGATACGGTTTTTAAGATTCTAACTGTCTTTGATTTCCCATCCCAATCAACTCTTTCCCCAAAAACTTCGCTTACAAAGCGTAATGGCACGTATGTCCGGTTATTTTTTACGATTGCCTTTGTATCGAATAAAACTTCCTTTCCATTTACCAGTGCTTTGGTTTCACCGATCTTAAGAAGGATTGTATCCGTGTCCTTTAAGATTTTTACTGTTTGTGATGCCTTTTGCCATTCAACTTCCGCACTTAGTTCCTCGGTTATAAAACGGAGGGGGCACAGGGTGCGGGAATTTTCATTGATAAAGGGTTTAGCATCAGGAAAAACAATGGTTTTACCGTCAATTTTTACTGTGATATCTGTACCGGATGCAGCTGCGCTTGCAATGGACAAACTAAGACACAAACAAAATAAAGCAAGTAGGGTAGAAAGTTTTTTTAACATAGTAATTTCCGTCCTTTCATTTGAGAGATAATGTGTAAAAAAGTATGAGCAGGATTTTACACTCAGAAGGTTATACGGTTTTGAAAGCAAAGAGTCTGATTAAAATAACATTAAATGTAAAACTTTTTAGCTTAAGCTTGATTTAGAGCTTCACACCGTGACCATACTTTTGAAGCCATCGTATTTATTTTGTTAAAAAGTAGCTGAGTACTGAAAATCCGATAATTGCGGCAAGAATTCCGAGTATCAATACCCAGGACATGGGCCTTGCCCAGTTATTTGTCATACCGATTCCAAACCTCTTTTCTACGAACAGGGAAGGGTCCTCCGGGTTGTAATAAAATATACCTAATTTCCAATACTTATCTTCATCCCGGCTGATTACTTTCTGGTCTTTTCCGTTTGTTCCGCTATTAACTAAAACGGCAGCTTTACTTCCGCCTTGTCCTGTCGTAGCCGATAAAATAATTGAGGCGGCTACCATACCAAGGCCTAAAACAAGAGGAAGTGCAATGGTAAGCCAGGAGTTTTTTACAAATATCATCATGTATTGAATCAATGAAAACATAATAATAAGGGCAAGGCCCGAAAATACAATAAAGGCGGACCATCGATACCTGAAGATTCTATTTTGTTCAATCGACTTTTCAGGCGAGGAAGGATCTATCAGCTGACGGGACTTTCCGATCGTCCAGTAAGCAAAACCCATAATAAAAGTTATGAAAAGCTGTAAAAGAGGAAGCCATAAAAGCGTTTTATAGGATTTTACCGCCCAGCGGTCGATTTCTCCATGAACATTGTAGTGCATGGGAATTCTGTCCGGAATTTTATCATAAAAGGCCAGCTCAATGATAACAGTAGCAAGAATAACCAGTAAATAGATAATAAACCACAGGGGGGAGACTAAAACCTTCTTTTTCCTGAAGGAAGTATCTGCAATAACCATCTGTGTTTTACCTGCAGCCCAATTCTTCTCTGCTTTTAAGACCTTCATTCTTTTATGGGCAATGAAATAGAAGAAATAAACAACAGCTATCTGGATAAACGTTCCTAATACCAGAAAAAGGAAATGTGTCTCACTCATTTTTATTGTTAGTATGGGAATGAGAGCGGCAAGGGCAGGTATGCTGCCGAAAATCAAAACACGGTTTCTATACCAGGTGCGCAGTTTCCTTACTTCCGGAGTATGATAAGCCTCCTCGGTGATGGTAACGCCAAAGCTTTCTGTTTTCCTTGTTATATAAGGGATGATTGTGCAAAGAACCAGGGTTGGTATATAGCAAATAAAGTAAAATGTAATCATAACAATGAGTTTCATCTATTTTCACCTCTACTTTTTTCGAATTCTAAAAAGACTTCAGTACAAATTTTGTTGAACTCCTCTTTTTTCATTCCTCTGCAAAAGGCTTCTGCAATAAGTGGCTTTAAGCTTTCATGAAGTTCAAACAGATATTCGTCATGAATCATAGCATTTTGATCCGGATTGACTACAACGCCCTTCTGCCGGTGAATGATTAAAAAGCCGTCTTGCTTTAAAAGGGTATAGGTTTTATTTACTGTATGAAGGTTAATACCCAAGTCGGATGCAAGCTGTCTTACCGATGGAAGCGATTCTCCCGGGCTCAGCTTCCCTGTTGCTATACCTTCAATAATCTGGGTTTTTAGCTGAAGGTATATTGGAGTATCGGATTGAAAGTCCAGCTTTAACAACAATAACATCACCACCTTATCTACATGCCATATCTGTTATATATATAATATAACAGATATGGCATGTAGTCAATATTTTTTCGCAAATTATCCGGTAGATGCTGGAAAAGGCTTTGCAGCCTATAGTTTACACATTTTAGATAGTATGTTATAATTATCACGGTTTGTGATTGGAATAGGAAAGAAGGTTACTTATGAGTACAATAAAGGAAGCAGCGAAATTAATGTTCCGCAGGCCCTCCGGCATATTGTTGGTGGGGTTTGTTTTATTTGGGATATGTTTGGCCGAATATATGGTTTTGAGTATGTTTTTTTCCATGTTTGGTTCCATTAATGCAGGAAACGGGTTGGAGAGTTTTGTCTCCTTTATACAGCATATTGTAAACCCAATCATTCATAAAGCACACATTCTGGTTCCCGTTATATTGGGGGGATTGGTTTTGGTTGCATTACTGGCCGGGATTGTTTTAGCAGGATACTCTAATATATTAAACCGTTTATTAAACCGGGAACCTAAGGAAAAGCGCGAAATTTCAAAGGGTATAAAAAAATACTTTTTAACCTTTTCTATAAAATCCTTTGTAGTATTGATGGCGAGCGTACTTTTTGGCGTGTTTATGATGGTTTCAACCGTTCCGGCTATTGTTATGACAAGAGCGGTATACGGTGGGAGGAGTTCTCTCTTGGCGGCATCCGTAGTCTTTGATATTCTTACATTGATGGTTTTATTTTTTGGCTTTATGTTTTACAGGATATATATACTGTTTTGGTACCCTTCAACCATGAATAGCCGGAAATGGGCTTTCTTAAAGGGGAAAAAGGTAGCAGACAAAGCATTTTGGAAAATTCTTAGAATGTTCCTGTTTTTTGATGTTTTGTTTATAATTCCCCAGATTCTCGTTATGATTGGGGTGTATGCAACCAATGCACAAGAAGGGATTACTGCTTTCAAAGCGGGAGTATTTCTTGGGGATTGGATTTTTAAAACGTTGTTTTTCTCACTCTTTTTAACAACCGTGTTTTATAAATATAATGAATTGAAGAATACGGAAAAAGAAAGTGCCTAGATATTCAGCTTGGAAATCTATTTATTCTGCTTTCTATGTATTCTCAAAAGCATTGGCAACTTAATAGATCGTGAAAATGATTTTGCATGGATAAATTGAATAAATTAAAAGCGGGTGAATGAATGGTATAAAAATCATTTACCCGCTTTTTCTTGCACATGTCTGAATTATCTTGCGAAGATATGCTTACCGATCTGTGTAATAATTGTTCTTGTCCAAATCCATTTGCTTGTTGCTGTAGCGGGATTAAAATAATAGACCGCGCCTCCGGAAGGATCCCAGCCGTTTAATGCATCCCGTGCTGCTTTATAAGCGTTTGCGTCCGGCTCTAAATTAATTTGTCCGTCTTCAACCGCATCAAATGCACCCGGCTGATAGATTACGCCGGCAATGGTTTTAGGGAATCTTGAGTCATCCACCCTGTTTAATATCACCGCAGCAACGGCTACCTGTCCGGTATAGGGCTCGCCACGGGCTTCTCCATGGATTAGGTGGGCTAAGAGATTTAAATCCTTATTACCAGAAACGCTTGTTCTTGTGGTACCTCTGGATACCCCTGTAGGCAGTCCTAATGCGGCTAAAGTCTGGGAACCTGCAACCCCGTCAACTCTAAGTCCGTTTTTTGCCTGAAAGGAACGCACCGCCTGATAGGTACTGTACCCATAGATTCCGTCTACAATCCCTTTATAATAGCCCCAGCGGTATAGCTTTGCCTGAATATCAATTACTTCCTGGCCTCTGGAGCCATAATACGAAAGTGCTTGAATACTATTGGTATACCCGTAATAACCTGAAATATCATCCTGGAAAATAAATGTGCAAATGAGCAAACATAATAAGAATATGGATGTAATTAGTAAAAAAATACCCTTTTTACTCAAACAGATTCTCTCCTTCAAAATTCATTCCGTTTATTTATTGAACGCGAAAATGTTTTAATTCTTTTATTTTTTGCGATTCAATTTCCTTCGTTTTAATTGCTGTAAGGCTATTGTTACCATTCGTTAAGATTCTTTAAAACCTTTGGGCAAGGGTTAATTAGTTATTGTAATTTCCGGTAATATATATTCTTTGTAATTTATTTCAGAATATTCATAACAAGGCTTCCTGCAAAAGTATTTATATAATCGTGAAAATGTTTTACATGAACAAATTGAATTTCACTATGAGGTATCAAGGAAACTGAAGTGCATGTAAAGCTTTACCGTGTTCAATATAATGAAAAGAATTTTGGTCTTCAAAACGTCCATTTAAAAAACCTTGTAACAAAAAATAACAGAAGGAATACTATATAGTATGTAATTGAATTGCACAAATTCAGGAGGTATTACAATGGGATTATTAGGTTTTAAAGGTAAAAATAATTGCTCCATTCTGTTCTTTATACTTGTATTTTTATTGTTGTTTGACGGAATAGACGGACGTACATATTCTGGAGTGGAATAAAGAGAAGGATAACCCGTATGTAATAGAAATAGAGACCTTAAAAGGTCTCTATTCTTATCTTCTAAAGAAGGTATGGAGGTTTAATTCAAAAGGAGATATACGAGGATTATCAGTAAAAATTCATCCTCAATACGTTCGTCTAGAATTAAAAAGATTAATCCTATAAGAATGATTTCCTCTACGTGTATCCTGTTTTTCAAAACCTCTAAAATAGAGTTTGATTTTTTGCCAAACCGGTTGTTTTTTTCATATTGGTTTAGGTGTGTATTTTCATCCTCCGTCGGAAGAGGGATTTTCTCAATTTCCTTAATGGGTATGGAAATGGGGTCAATATCACTAGGGGGTAAAAATTTTCTGGGCTTTTGGTTCATTCTTCGGTAGAGCATCTTTGTTACCTCCTGTTCTAGGGATTTTTCTTCTCTTGTTCATCCATGTATCTTGCAAGGGTGGACATACGAAGAATATTGATGCAATTTGAAAGCTTTTTTTGCCGGTTGCTGTTTAAAAAGGGTTTAATTGCACTTAAAAGATTAATTCTCGGGTCATGATTTGTATTGATCCGGTCCATTACGGTTTTAACCTTTCTAAACATATCCAGGCTTTCATCCAGATCATTTTTTACAAGCTTTTCTTCCTTAGGAACCGGTCGTTCCTCATAAACTGGGGTGGGTTCAGGTTTTGCGGGTGCACTTGATGCACTGTTTGCCAGTAGGGAAATAAGCCCCTTTACGTTATCCGGCACAGTGTCCTTACCTAAAAGCTCTGCAATCTGATTTATTTTTTTATTAATATCATCATTCATGGTTTTTCCTCCCTGGGAAGAGTTTGGCAAAAAGATTCATCAATTTATTGATAACAGGTGTAAACAAAGTAAAATTCGAGAATTGAAATGAGGTCTTTAAGAAATCGAAATTTGTACCTTTACAGTTCGTTTATCTCTAGCCAGAAAGTTCGGGAACTTTTGTTTAAAGCGTATTCAACCTATAAAAACCTCAGATCATGAATATAAGGGGATGAATGGATCCCCTTTTATCAATGGAACTACTTATAATAAATATATGTATTTGGTTATTTAATAATGTCTTTAATTTTATTTATAATTTCATCACCATTTTCGCCAATAAGCTGGGATAATTTTTGAAGATCCGCATTGCTGATTTGCTGTTTTAATTCGGATTTATTGATATTTAATTCATCTAATTTTGATGCGTCTACTTCATTGATTTTAGTAAGAAGTTCATTTTTGTCCAACTTGTTCAATTTGTTTGCCAATTCCTCAGTATTTCCATTTTTAAGCATGTCAATCGCTGCATTAAGTCTTGCTTTAAGTACCTTTTCATCCATTTTAGATAACATTTCAGCCAATTTTTTGTTTAAAGGATTGTTCATATTATCATTCCTTTCAATTGTTATTGAGTCAATGACAGTCAGGTTAACGGCAGCCGAATCAACGACTTGCAGAGATATACAGTCAGATTAATAAATAAACAGGCTTACCTCCGGATGTAGATTTACTTTATATAATATGGAGCATGAAAAAGAAATGTGACAACTTTTTAAAGGAATCATGCCGAAAACACCGGAGTCTTTAGCAGCGCCAGTTTCGGGCATATTCCCTGTTAGAGGCTTTATATATATTTACCGTCATTTGTAAAATAAAAGGAGATACACTAGTATAAAATATAAAATGGAATTATTTTTTTCAGTGGGCTTTAAAACGTACTGAGTGGATCTTTTTATAGCGCTGTTGTCGTAGAACAGCAGAAGAAAAACCAGAATAAAAAACAGCAGACTGTCATTGGATTTTTTTTGAACCTTATCCATAAATACCTCACTCAATGATAGTGAATTTTATCCCCTAAATAATAAAATATGCTGTAAAGACGCTATGCATTATAAAAATGTATTAAAATGATAAGGGGGCGATGATAACTATTTTCATATTGACATAATATTCAATTAAATAGAAAAAGTTACAAAATATTTAAAGATGAAGTGCAGTTTCATTGACATTGCTAAAAGGAAGGGGTATAATACCCATAGGGGGTATGATATTTGTATCTAAATCCCTATGGAAAAAAAGGATTCATATCAATAGTTCGGCAGATAATAGGAGAAGCTTAAAGGAAGCTTGAGACAGAGGTTAGTTTGGATTATGATATAAATTAGAGAAGAAGTTGTTTTATTACATTAAGAAAGGAAGGTATATAGAGTGCTTGATAACTATCTATTTGGGTTTACTGAAGGGGTTTTGACATTTTTGTCACCTTGCATTTTACCTATGATTCCTATATATTTCTTTTATCTGGCGGGAGTGTCGGCGGATACGGCCGGTACATCCCTAATAAGAAGAAACAGGCTTATTTTAAATTCAATCGGGTTTGTTTTAGGGTTTACGCTGGTGTTTGTAGCACTAGGGGCAACTGCCACTTCCCTTGGAACATTTCTTAAAAGCCACCCGGATCTCTTAAAGAGGGTAAGCGGTGCGGTGATGATCCTCCTTGGCCTGAATTTTGCAGGGGTTATTAAGCTTAAATTTTTAGATTTTGAAAAGAGGATAGATTATAAATTCAAGGATTTAAAATTCTATACTTCAATCCTTTTCGGCATGGTTTTTGCATTTGCATGGACACCTTGCGCAAGCAGGTTTCTAGGGGCTGCTTTAGCGGATGCTGCCACCAGCAGCACTGTCTTTCAGGGTATGATGAAACTTTTTGTTTATTCACTGGGTTTGGGGGTACCTTTTATATTGACAGCTATATTGTTTGACCAGGTTAAAAATATGCTGAAACAAATACAAAAATACAGCAGAATAATAAATGTTATTTCGGGAATTGTATTAATAGCTGCAGGAATTCTTTTTATACTGGAAACTTTTAATATATACTTATTATAAAATCATAAAAGAGGAAGATGAATTTATGAAAAAAGCCAGCACGATTATAATTTGGGTTACTGCAACTGTACTTCTTTTTGTAGCGGCTTATGTAGTTAACAGCAAGCAAAACAGTAATCTCAAGGAAGAGCCAAAAAGCCCATCCTCCCAAAACGCAGAAGCAAATCCAACTGAAAAAACTGTTGAAACCAAAGAACCGGATGTAGTGGCCACACCTGAAAGGAATGATAGCTTTAAGGAAACCGAAGAACCGGATTCGGATAAGCTGATGGCACCGGATTTTACACTGCGGGATACAGCGGGGAATGAAGTGAGTCTTACGGATTTCAAGGGAAAAGTGGTCTTTCTGAATTTTTGGGCCTCTTGGTGTCCGCCATGCAGAGAAGAAATGCCTGATCTGGAAAAAGTACATAAGGAACTGGAAAAGGGAAAGGATGCGGTTATTCTTACAGTAAACCTAACCCTTGGAAGAGAGAGTGAAGGTACGGCGAAGGGATTTATCGAACAGAATGGATACACCATGAAGGTTTTGCTGGATACAAAAGGAAATGTAGCTGAGACCTATAACATAAGCTCTATTCCGACTACGTATATTATTGATAAGGAAGGAACACTTTTTGACCAGATGATAGGGCCGATCTCCGAAGAGGAAATATATGACTATATAGACAAACTCAAATAATTTAACACTACACATGCACGGAGGTGTTTGTATGAGCGGCAAAATGATCTACTCAAATATGGAAACCTTTGAAAAGGATGTCTTGCAACATGAAAAACCGGTGGTGGTAGACTTTTATTCTGAGGATTGTGCACCCTGTATGGCATTAGCCCCTATTTTTGAACGTATGGCTGAAATATATGGGGAACAAATGAAGTTTGTAAGGATCTTTCGCCAGCAAAACAGGCAGCTGGCTGAAAAATATAATGTTAAAAGCAGTCCGACCCTACTGTTTTTCAATCAGGGAGAGGAAGTATGCTCCAGACTGAACGGATATATTAATAAGCCCGAACTTAGAAAAGTGATTGAAGGTGTTATAGGCGGGTCCTGTATTTTAAAGGAACGGCAAAAAGTTTACTGTGATGTATTAATTCTGGGGGCAGGACCTGCAGGCTTGTCTGCAGCAATTTATGCTGCAAGAGCCAAGCTGTTTACGGTGCTGATTGATGAGGGGCTTCCCGGGGGCCAGGTTTCGACGACATATCATGTGGCAAATTACCCTGGAACCAATGGGGTAATAAGAGGGCTGGACCTGGTTGAAAATATGAAGAAGCAAGCGCTGGACTTTGGCGCACAAATTGATGATTTAAAAGAAATAACCGCAGTAAACCTTGCCGGTGAGGAAAAATTTGTACAGACAGAAGATGCGGATTATTATGCCAAGAGCGTAATTATTGCTACAGGGGCCGAACCGAGAAAACTACCGGCAGAAGGCGAGCGTGAGTTTAGAGGCAGAGGGATTCACTATTGTGCTACCTGCGACGGTGCCCTCTACCAGGATGCTAATGTCCTGGTTGTTGGCGGAGGCAATTCTGCTGTTGAAGAGGCTGTATTTCTTACCAGGTATGCAAAGCAGGTAACCATTGTACACCAGTTTGACCACTTCCAGGCATCTAAAGCAGCGCAGGACGAAGCGTTGAAGAACCCAAACATCAATGTAATATGGAACTCGGAAGTAAGAAAGGTCTACGGGGAAAGCTTTGTTAAGGGTGTAACCGTTGAAAATATAAAGACAAAGGAAACAAGCGAAATCGAGACGGAGGGACTTTTTGTATATATTGGCATGCAGCCTAAAACCGATCTTTTTAAAAACCAGATCCGTTTGAATGAATATGGGTATATTCCGACAGACGAGGATATGAGAACAAATATACCCGGCGTATTTGCAGCAGGAGATGTGAGGGACAAGAAAATTAGACAGATATCTACGGCGTCAGGAGATGGGACTATTGCGGGCATTATGGTAGAACGTTTTATTAACGGAAAATAAAGCGGTGGTTTTGTAAAAGGTATGGAATGAAGCAGGACTTTCTTATGATTGCCGGCATTTACAAGTTTACCTTGAATATCTAAAAAAAGAATGCAAAAGTGAGGTATATTATCAATGTACGATGTAATAATAATTGGTAAAGGGCCGGCAGGAATATCAGCCTCCCTTTACACAGTAAGAGCGAATTTAAAAACCCTTGTTATCGGGAAAAATGACAGTGTTCTCAAAAAAGCGGAAAAAATCGAAAACTATTACGGATTTGCCGATACCATTAAGGGAGACATGCTTTTGCATGAAGGAGAAAAGCAGGCATTAAGACTTGGTGTAGAGTTAATAGATGACGAAGTTATTTCGATTGATAAAATGGATTTTTTTGAAGTAGCCACATCAACACAAAAGTTTTTGTCCAAAGCTGTTCTTCTGGCAACCGGCCAACCCCAAAAGAAGCTGCGGGTGGGCAATCTAAACAAGTTTGAGGGCAATGGGGTCAGCTATTGTTCTACCTGTGACGGATTTTTCTACCGAAGTATGAAAGTAGGAGTCCTGGGCTTTAAAGATTATGCAGTGCATGAAGCATTGGAGCTTCTTACCTACACAAAAGATATAACCATTTTTACAAACGGTAAGGAGTTAAAATTAAGTGAAAAATACATTGAAGACTCCAGAATGTTTAGAGTAAATAGAAAGCCGATTTTGGAGCTGGAAGGGAAGGAATTCCTGGAAAGCATTTATTTTGAGGATGGTACCTTTGAAATGCTGGATGGTTTATTTATTGCTTACGAAAGTGCATCCAGTGTGGATTTTGCACGGAAGCTGGGGATTATTGTTGATGAAAATTCCGTTGTTGTGGATAAAAACATGCAGACCAACCTGGAAGGATTATTTGCAGCCGGTGATTGTACCGGTGGATTTAAACAGATTTCTGTAGCCGTTGGGCAGGGAGCGCTGGCGGGCAGAGGGATTATAGAATATGTGAAAAAAACAAAATAATATTAGGAGGAATCTATATGGCGGTAAAAGTTTATTCAACACCTACATGTCCATGGTGTAAGACAGCAAAAGACTATTTGAGTTCAAAGCAGATCCGGTTTGAGGATGTAGATGTATCTGCAAATAGAGACGCAGCAACGGAAATGGTCAATAAGTCAGGTCAAAGAGGCGTACCGGTTATTGATATCAATGGCAATATTATCGTAGGTTTTGATAAGGACCGGATTGATACCTTGCTGGACTGAGAAACGATACTTCGATGTTAAAATAGAATTGAAGAATAACAAAGATTTAACATGTTTGTAAAAGACATATGATTGATTTGAGCGTTTGTTTATGTTAGTATAATGTTAATATGTTTTTAACGGAGGTACTGTCTATGCGTGCGCATTTTCGGCGAAGATTACTTTTTAAACGTACTCTAGACATGTCCCTTTTTATCAACTATACTCTATTGCGTTTAACCCTGTGATTTCACAGGGTTTTTTATGTTTTATGAACTCCAATGCACCAAAGCGGAATGGATGTATAGAAATTTTAAGACATCTATGGGCAATGTTACATGGATTACTTATGCTGTTTGGGCAAAAAATAATTTTAATATCATATTAACAGGTTGGAGGGGTGGAAGCATGGTTCTTGGAAATACGCTTTGTTTTGACGAAAATACCACTTTTAGAAACTTAAAAAATGAAACTTTTTCTTTTGAAGGCGTTTTTGAAGCGATTCTTGATTTTATGAAAGCGGATACTGAAAGTTCGTATAAAATATCTGTCGGGACCGACTCCCAGGTTTCAACCAGCAGCGTTTTTGTCACATGTATCCATGTACACCGGATTGGAAAAGGGGCCATAGGATTTCTCCATAAAAGCGAAGTGAAAAGGCCGATTAGGAACTTAAGAGAGAAAATCTATCTGGAAACTTGTGCAAGTCTGCAGTTGGCATATCTTTTTGATGACGACAGGATTAAACGTATTTGTAATATCGTAGGAAAGAATGAAAGGTCAAAAGCTGTAGATTTTGAATTTCATATTGATGTAGGAACCAAGGGGCAGACCAAAGGACTGATTAGCGAAATGGTGGGAATGGTCAAAGGGCTCAGTTTTGTTCCCAAAATAAAACCGGACAGCTTTTGTGCCAGCAGCTTTGCAGACCGTTTTACTAAGGCGATTTAAAATAGAATACTATATAAATAATAGAATTAAAAACCCGATTCGACTTCAAAAACACCTTAAGTTGAACGGGTTTTGTTTTTTGTATGGAATATGAAAGGTGCTGCATAGTTAAATGGAGGTACGGATACAAAAGGAAGTGGATTAAAATTAGGTGATATTGTGATAATGTAGAAAATATTTGAAAACTTTAAAGTTGAATGTTATAATATATATAACTAAGTGTCTTATGTAAATAAATATAAATTTGTATATATTAAGGAATCTTACCGGGGAAGAAGATTCTGTAGAGAAAAGGTATTTTTAAACAGATTTATATACTTAAATGTTTACACAGAGAGATGAATTATTTTATCTAGGGGGTTGTTCAATTGAAAAAAATTCTTTCACTCGTCCTTGTACTTTGTCTTTTATTTTCACAAGGTTCCTTTAACATTTCTTTCGCTGAGGAAAGCAATTTAAATGCTTCCATATCTGGAACAATAGCACTTCCTGATGGTGAAACTGCACCTTTAGAGGGTGTTCAAGTTGGTATCCAAGCCACCAGTACTTCTAATAAGCAAACATATTCATCGTGGGTGACTATTTCTTCCGGGACCAGTACAAAGGATTATTCCATAAGTGTGCCGGAAAATGACAGCTATACAATAGAATACTTTATTCCTTCCAGCAGCCAATCCCAGTATGTCGTTCAGGGTTTTTACAATCATGGAGGAACGAGTTCAGACTATTATAATGCAAAACCGGTGTCTAGCGGTGCAGCAGGGATTAACCTGCGCATTATAAAAGGAAAGCTTATAACAGGGAAGATAGCATTACCGGATCAGGATATTGCCCCTGTTGGAGGGATAAGTATAAAATTAATAGTAGTTGGGAAAAAAGATATTTCGCACGCTATTAGTTATACAAGTGTATTAACTATTCCAGAAGGTCAACGTGATCTGGAGTATTCAGTAAAAATAGCCAGTGAGGAAGGATATGAATATGCTGTGGGATATTCTATAGATTCAAACAGCAGAGTAAATAGCAAGTATATTAAAAACGGGTATTTTAAGGATGGAGGCATGACTGCCTACATGGATAAGGCGACGTACCTTACGGAAAAATCTGTTTTAAGTGATATAAATATGCAGGTTATAAAGGGAAAACTAATCTCAGGAACAGTTTCATTACCGGCAGGTGAGAAAGCGCCTGAAGAAGGTATTAAGGTAGATGTATTTATAAATAATGTAAGAGGTCTAGTGATAGATGAGTTATCAAGTAAAATTATTATTCCAGCAGGTAGTGATTCGGTAGAATATCTCCTAGCAGTGCCAGGAGAGGATGAGGACAAATATTCTATATGTTATAGGATTACATCTAATGATCCACAGACGAATAAGTATGTGCGTTTAGGGTATTATGCTGCCAATGGAACTGTGGCATATTCCAGTTTGGCATCAAGGATAACTGCAACTGATGGAGATATTGCAAACATCAATCTACAGTTAATAAAAGGAAAGGTTATATCAGGAAAAATATCGTTGCCGGATGAAAATATAGCACCTTCACAAGGTATATGGGTTAGAATAGAAGTTCAAGAAAGAAATAAAATTGAATCGATAAGTAATTCTGCAATTATTTTGCCAGGTAACCATTATGCAGAATATACAGTAGCAGTGCCCGATGTGCAGGAAAATACATATTCTATAGGGTATAACTTGTATTCTTCGGATCCTTTAAATTGCTATTTCAGAGGTGGTTATTATAGTGAAGAAGGGATGACTGCAGACCGGACTGAGGCGAGCCAAATATCTGTAAAGAGTGGAGATGTAAGCGGAATTGATTTACAAGTTATGAAGGGAAAAAGGATCTCTGGGAAGTTATCTTTACCCGATGGAATAACTCTACAATCCGGAGGAAGATATATATCGATTTATTGCAGCAATACGAAGTATAGTGGATGGGGAACGGCTTTGCTTGACTCGAGCGGTTCAGCAGTGTTTGAAATTGTAGTACCTAAGAACGAGCCTAATGATGGATATGTATTAAGTTACTATTCTTCATATAATACAAATCGAATTGTTGCGGAAGGTTACTATGGCGGGAACAAATCTACAACCATAAAGGAAAAAGCTTTGAAGATTGATGTATCTCAAGGAGATATAAAGGGTATAGAATTTACCATTATAGAAGGAAAGGAAATTTCCGGAACAATTTCTCTTCCCAATAATCAAGTTGCGCCTATGGAAGAGGTAGTAGTTTCTATTAAGGCAGAAGCTGTTGATGAAAATGGCAAACTTACCGGTGAACATTCGAGAGGGATGTATAACGTTTTTATACCTCAGGGTAAAGATTCAACTACATACTCATTGGCTGCTCCGGTTTTGGATGGCAGCTTAAAATATAAAGTATCCTATTATATATTAAATCATAACAATTACACAACCCGATATGTACGTGGAGGTTATTACAATGGAAGCAGTATGACAACAAATAAATCAAAAGCAGTCTCTGTGAATCTTCAAAACGGTGATGCGTGTGAAGTCAACCTAAAGATTATAGAGGGAAATGTTTTGGAAGGGAAAATCTGCCTACCGGATGGTAAGGTTGCTCCAGAAAGCGGATTTGTATTTGGAGTATTGGCCAAGCCGGTTAAACTTGAGGGAAGTAATTACACCTATATGGACACCTCGCTTTTATATAACAATGTTTATATGGAAAAGGGTTCAAATTCCTGCGTATTTAGAATACCGGTAGAAGCAAGTGAAGATGTGAAAAATTACGTTCTTCAGTATGTTGAAAGTAAGGGGCCAACTGAAATTAGTGGCACTTATAATACTTCGGGAACTGTCAGCGATCCTTTCCAGGGGACTGTGATTGACCTGAGCAAGGGAGATGTTTCGGGGATTCAATTTACAGCCCTTGAAAGCAAAACTACGGTTCCAACACCGACTCCAACAACAGCAACGCCACCTCCGCCAGCAAACCAGAATACAAACGGAAACAGTAACCCTGTAATAAATCCTCCAGCAGCAACGGCTACCCCGACAATGGTTCCGACCTCTTCACCAACGCCGACGGCTACAGCAGTTCCAACACAAACACCAACACCGACGGCAACCTCAACCACAGCGGCTACAAGCACACCTGTGCCTGTAGAAGAACCAACTTCGGAAATTCCCGGGGGAGGAGGACTTAAGGATGTTACAGGACATTGGGCGGAACAAAGTATACTGGATCTCATTAAGAGGGGGATCGTAAGCGGATATACAGATGGTACGGTAAGACCGGATGCGGAAGTTACCCGGGCCGAAATAGTAAAAATGATTGTTACAGCTTTAGGTTATACACCGGAAAAGAACCCGAAGTTAAACTTTAAAGACAATGCCGGAATACCCGACTGGGTTAAGGGATATCTTCAAGTGGCTGTAGATAAAGGAATTGTTTCGGGATTTGAGGATGTTACATTCGGGGCGTCCAATAAGTGCTCCAGGCAAGAAGTTATTGTAATGCTTATGAGGGCCTTTGGTTTTGGACAATCGGATAAGCCTCTAAGTTTTGCAGATGCGGAAAGAATTGCTCCATGGGCACGTAAGTATATTGTTAAGGCTATTGAAATGGCAATTGTAAAAGGTTACGGCGATAATACGTTAAAGCCCGATAAGCTCATATCCAGAGCGGAGGCAATTACTTTAATTTATAAATGCCTCAACATAAAGAAAAAGGATTGATAATGAAATTTTATCGTTAAGTATAAATAGGTTAAAAGCGGCAGATAAACACTGCTGCTTTTACCATTTATAAACCTATTATGCAAGCCTTCGGATTGACGGATATGTTTCGAAAAATGGATTTAAGGGGAGTGTTGTTAGTGAGTATTCAATTTAGAAAAATAGATATAAAAAAAGCTTTAAAATACATCATTGGAGTCAGTATTCTCGCAGGAATTTCCTATGCTTTGTATATCAACATGTACTATGATGACTTGATATTCAATCCACCGCAAATAATGATCGGGGATAATAAATCTGAAATCCAGCCTTATACGGAAATGTTTCTCGTATCCTTAAAGGCATTTTTCGAAATAGCCGCTAAAACTTTTACAACGTTAATAGTGAGCATTTTAGTATACAACTTTATTTTAGGCGTTTTTAATAGGTAGTATGTATGTCAT
Organism: Clostridia bacterium; assembly: GCA_026418275.1. Lineage (GTDB taxonomy): Bacteria > Bacillota > Clostridia > Acetivibrionales > DSM-2933 > SKW182. The sequence goes on along the minus strand of JAOABQ010000071.1, from coordinate 102,181 downwards.
GACAGATAGAGATTTCTTTTGAAAGGAATGATCCTTAAGCCTATGAGCTTGCAAAAAAGTCATATATCCCATTAAAGCATAAGTTCAAAAGGATATATGACTTTTTATTTATACCTGATTGCTAGTGTCAATATGGAAACCTTAATTTCCATCCAGCCGGTTTAATATCACCCTTGCCACATGCACGCCGCTGGCACCCGCCTGGGAAAGCCCTCTTGTAACACCTGCGCCGTCCCCAATGGCGAACATGTTGTGTAGCTTGGTTTCAAGCTCGTTTGTAAGCTCCAACCGTGCACTGTAAAATTTTACTTCTACGCCATAAAGCAGTGTATCGCAATTTGCTGTACCTGGGGCTATTTTGTCCAGTGCATGAATCATTTCAATAATATTATCCAGGTGACGTTTGGTAAGGACAAGGCTTAAATCTCCCGGAGTAGCTTTTAGCGTTGGCTTGGTAAAGCTCTGATTTAACCTATGCTCGTTGGTTCTGACTCCTTTAACAAGATCACCAAACCTTTGCACCAATACGCCTCCGCCTAACATATTGGATAAGGAAGCGATCCGTTTGCCATATTGATAAGGCTCATTAAAGGGTTTTGTAAAACGGTTGCTGACAAGCAAGGCAAAATTGGTATTTTCACTTCGCAGGCTGTCGTCGGTATAGCTGTGTCCGTTTACTGTGATAATTCCGTCCACGTTTTCGGCAACAACATGTCCGTATGGATTCATACAGAAGGTTCTTACAATATCACCGTACTGCTTTGTTCTGTAAAGCAGCTTGGATTCGTAAACTACGTCGGTAATATGTTCGAAAACCTGTGCAGGAAGTTCAACACGGACTCCGATATCAACCTGATTATTGATGAGGTTTAAACCAAGGAACCTGCACTGCTGTACAAACCACTCGGCTCCTGAACGGCCGGGAGCAGCGATTAAATAGCTGCATTCTGCAAAGCTGCCGTTGCCTAAAGCTAAACGGTAACCATCCTCAAGGAGTGTAATTTGGCTTACATACGTGTTGCACCAAATTTCCATCTTGTTTTTAAGGTGGTTGTAAAGCTTTTTCAAAATGTCCAGGTTATTTTCGGTGCCTAAATGCTTTACCGAGGCTTGCAAAAGGTGAAGGTCACTTTGCAGGGCCTTGCGCTCCAAGAGTTTTGCCTGCTCGCTAAAGGTGGAGTAAACTTCCTCCGTAGCACCGAAATCCACATTCACACTATCTACATAATGTATAAGATCCATTACCTGTTTATCCGAAAGGTATTCATTAAGCCAGCCGCCAAATTGAGTAGTAAAATTGAATTTTCCGTCTGAAAAAGCACCCGCGCCACCAAAGCCGCGCATGATGCTGCAGGACTTACATTTGATACAATCTCCCGTTTTACTGTGAATCATAGGGCACTCCCGGCTGTGAATGTCGTTGCCCTGTTCTATCATTAAGACCTTTAAATCCGGCCTGTGTTTTGTAAGTTCGAAACCGGCGAAAATCCCTGAAGTTCCACCACCTATAATGATTACGTCATAATTAAAATTTGTTTTCCCCATATTTTTTACCTCCCTTATTTTTGATGGTGAAAGCCATCGGGTATTTTATCACACTGAAAGAGAAATATCTATTGATTAATTCATCCAGAAATTAAAAGGGAATAAGGAACTTGTATTATTAAAAAGCGGGTATTTATCAAAATACCAAACAAGTAGACATAGAGAATGCGCTCTTTAAAGCGGGGCACAACAATTAACGGAGAACCATGAATTCCTATTTTGAGCGGAGCAGTAATCATTTTACCAAAGGTATTGTTATTGTATATTCTTTATTATAACATAGCTAAGATATTTTCCCAATTGTTTTGGATAAATATGTAATACTTAAATTTGTTTTAGCGTATTTAGGGGAATGTATAGTATAATATGAACAAATAATATCATCAGGAGCTTTGTTTATACTGCTAAAGGTGATCAATATGAAATTTAGTGTGGTAAGTATTAGTTTGTAAGCTGGAAATCACTTTTTGGTTGGGTATCATAATCTGATGTAAAGGAGTGCGTTTGCATGAAAATGGTTGTAGCAGTTGTTAGGCCTGAAGCGATGGAGCTTGTAAAGGAAGCTCTATATAAGGCTGAAATTTTTAAAATGACTGTGAGTCAGGTAAAGGGCTGTGGTCAGCAAAAAGGATATACGGAAAATTATAGGGGAACAATTGTTAATGTAAATCTTCTGAATAAAGTTCGTTTTGAGATTGTAGTGAATGAAGAATACGTTCAGCCTACAATAGATGCAATCATGGACGCAGCAAAAACGGGTAAAATCGGGGATGGAAAAATATTTGTACTGCCGGTAGAACAAGTTTACCGTATTAGAACAGGTGAGGAAGGGCCGGCAGCTATAGGGTAAGGGTTAAAAACACCGGGTTCTCTATTGCTTTCGGAAAATATAAACTGCTGTAGAAATTGCAATGAATCTAAATAACGTTCGACTATTTATGTACCGTTAAAGCGGTAAAACATGCATTACATGCTTAGCCGAATGGTCGGTATGATCTTATTCTATATTGATGAATAAGCATTTATTAGAAATATTTTTTGCGTAAAGTCTGCCTAAAGCAGACTTTACATATTTTTTAAATCCATAGTACTAAAAATATAGTCACAGACGGTTTTCCCAATCTCAAGCTTTAGGTTCTGAATCGTTACAGTATCTACCTCAAGCCTTTCAAGGATGTAATCCGTGTAATCATCAAACATAACGACCGGGGTAGGTGCTTGGCGGACGAAAGTAGCTCCACCATCACGGATACAATATTTTTCATTTTCAAAATTGAATTTTACCTTATAAGACGGGTCAAGTGATTCGCTTCTAAGGACAACCCCTTTATACATAGATATTCCCCCACTAAAGCGTATAAATATATTTTATCAAAAAAGCAGCCGGTTAACAATATAAGAAAAATTGCATGATATAAAGATACCTGTATTATTAAAACTGTACTAAGGGCGAGACCATTTTGTATATGGGTTTGTAATTAAATTGGAGTTTTGATAACGATAATCATGGGTTACTTCTTCACCCAACCAACTGGGATGGGGAAACGGCTGATTTTCATCCTGCAGTTCTATTTCTGCAACCACAAGCCCTTCATTTTCACCATGAAATTCATCTACTTCCCAAGTGAAACCGCAATAATCGATTTTATATCTATGCTTTTCAATGATCGGTTTTTGACACAGGTGATTTAACATTTCTTCTGCATCATGATATGGAATTTCATACTCAAACTCCTGGCGTACAGCGCCAACAGCAGCGGCCTTAACAGTGAGATAGCCTTTATTGTTATAAACACGGATACGGACAACTCTTTCGGATGCATTGCTGAGATAACCCTGTTTATAGAGAATACCTTGGGCATTATTTTTATAGCTGTCACTTACTACTCTAAATTTCCTTTCGATTTCCTTTCCCATAGAAAGCTCCTTTGTGTGCATAATTCAACCAATTCTTTATACTTAATTCCACAATACCTTTAAGAATTCCTCCATCCCTTTGGATTTTCATAATATAATATGACATTTGTCATATGAAAATTATTCTTCATGTCACTATTTTCACAGTAAGATTTATCGTATGATGGTACCATCAGATGAAAATTCAAGACAGGAGGAATTAATCATGATTGTGGAAATTAAAAATCTTGTTAAAAGATACAATGAGTTTTTAGCAGTCGACAATGTAAATATAAGCATTAAAGAAGGCGAAATTTTTGGCCTTTTGGGGCCCAATGGGGCAGGCAAGTCTACCACCATCAATACCATTACCGGGCTTACCGGGATGGATGGTGGAGAAATCAGGATTTTCGGAAAAAACTTTAAAGACCATGAGCAGGAAATTAAAAAGGATATAGGTGTTGTACCCCAGGATATAGCTGTGTTTGAAGATCTGACAGCTTATGAAAACGTAACTTTTTTCGGAAAACTGTATGGCTTGAAAGACAGGCTTTTAAAGGTGAGAGTGGAAGAAGCCTTAAACTTCACAGGCCTCTGGGACCGCAGAAAAGAGTATCCCAAAAAGTATTCAGGTGGGATGAAACGTCGGTTAAACATCGCATGTGCCATTGCGCACCACCCAAAACTGATTATTATGGATGAGCCGACAGTGGGAATTGACCCTCAATCAAGAAATCACATTCTTCAGTCGGTGAGAGAACTTAACAAAATGGGTTCGACCATTATTTATACATCCCACTACATGGAAGAAGTTGAAGAGATTTGTACAAATATTACCATCATGGACCACGGCCGTGTGATTGCCCAGGGAAATAAGGAGGAGTTAAAAGCTTTGATTGCTTTTGAGGAAAAGGTGCATATAGAATTGTCCGCGTTAAACTTTACAATCGTGGACAGTATTAAAAAGATCCCTGATGTCAAGGAATGTGTGATTCATGAAAATAAAGTGAGTGTTATTTCCAAGAAAAACAGCAAAAACCTCGGAAAGATTATTGATGCCATTACCGGCACCGATGCAGAAATTTTATCACTCAACGTCGATAAGCCAACCCTGGAAGGGGTCTTCCTTACACTGACGGGAAGAACCTTAAGGGATTAAGGAAGCGGGGGAAGATCATGACGATATTGAATATTGCCTATTATACGTTTATTAGAAATTTAAGGGATATCAAAGCGATGACCAATATGATTTTATTCCCGATTGTTTTGATACTTATCCTGGGTACGGCTTTAAGCAGCTTGTATGAACCGCAAATCATAGGAAAAACGGAGGTTGCGTACCTTAATCAGGATGAAGGACAGATATCCGAAATTGTTGATGCAAAATTGCAAGGTAACGGTATAAAGGATTATCTAGAACTAAAGAAGGTATCAACCTACGAAGAAGGATTAAAACTGGTAGAAGACAAAAAGGTTTCTGCTTTGATTAAAATTGAAAAAGGTTTTTCGGAGAAAATCAAAAATGGGACAAAGGCTGATGTTGAAATATTAACGGATAATGTAAATGAGCTAAGGCCAACCATTGTGAAGAGTATTGCAGGCGGAATAACAGACGGAATAAACGTAAATGTTGCTATTATGAAGCTTGGGGGACAGGGGGGAGATCCCAGTGGATTAAAGAGTTTGGAGGAAAGTCCTATAACAGCCGAAGGTAAAATGCCCCGGGCGATGGACTATTATGCTGTAACCATGTTGGTTCTCATTGCTCTTTATGGTGCTAACTATGGAACCCATGGATTGGCAGAGGATTTTTTTGGGGCTATGGGAGGACGGCTTAAAGGAACACCGGTTAGAATGTACAAACATTTGATCGGTAAAACCCTGGGAATGGTACTTACTATATTTTGTCAGATGGTTGTATTGGTTCTTTTTACCAAGTACGTGTACCAAGCAAACTGGGGAAGTAATATTCCAATGGTTTTAGCCATTGCGCTTACCCTTTCCATTTTAAGTGTTGCTCTTGGAATCATGCTCTGTGCCATAACAAAAAACGGAATGACTGCAACAGGGATTTTAAATGTCATCATACCTATCTCCACTTTATTATCAGGCGGATATGCAAAGTTCAGTACGGATAATGAAGTGTTTAATACAATTAGATATATTTTTCCCAACCATCTTGCACAAACATCCATGTTCAATACCATCTATGAGGGATCTATGTCACAGGTTTATCTTTGTTTGGCCATTATGTGGGTGATGATTGCAGTGATGTTTATTGCAGCTTCAAGTGCAGGAAGGAGGAGATTAATTTGATTATCTTTTCAAATACATTAAAAAGGCTCTTAAAGAAAAAGGCAAATGTCCTGTTTATGATTGTATTTCCCGTGATTATGATTGCGTTTATCACATACATTTCAGGGGGTGAAGGACAAATATCAGTAGGCATTGTTGATCATGACAGTAGCAAGTTTACGCAGGATATGGTAAAAGGGCTGGAGGGAAAAGCGAAAATAGCCCATGTAAAGGAAGCGGATATACAAAGGCTGCTTCTGGATATGTCCATTGACTATGCCATCGTGATAGAAAAAGGTTTTACGCAGGATATACTAAAGGGTAAGGATGTAAAATTAAAGGGCTTTCGCTTAAATGAGGCCAATTTATCGGGTCATATAAAATATAGCATGGAAAGCTATGTGAATAATGCGAAATTGATTTCAAAAACAGTTAATGGAAATATTGAGAGGTTTTATGAAGGGATTAAGCTATACAAGGAAGGAAATGCTTCATCAAAGGTAGCTGCGGTAAACGAGGAATCCACAAAAGCTTCAAAAACTGCTTCAGGAATGGGTTTCCTCATTATGGGAATGATTTACCTTTCAACTTTTGCACCCCTTATCATTCTGGAAGATAAACAGAACAGGACCTTTTATAGAATGTTTTCAAGCCCTGTAACCCTTCGAAGTTATATGCTGCAGACCATATTAAGCTTACTGGTGTTATCGTTAATTCAGGTGGCATTGATCATGGCAATTATGATTTTCGGTTTTAATACTTATTTCGGACCTAATGTGCTCAATATGTTTTTAATCCTTGTCATATTCTCTCTGGCTTGTGTTTCGCTGGGGATTGCCATTAGCAGCATATCCAAGGATATACGTCAGGCCAGTGCGATCGGGACCTTGATAAGTACACCGGTTTGTATGCTGGGGGGATGCTTTTGGCCAAGAGATATAATGCCTCAGGTACTCCAAAAGATATCAAATTTTGTACCTACCACCTGGGTCTTAAAGGGCATGGAAAAACTCCTATACGGCGGGACCATTGTTACAGTAGCCAATGAAATTCTTGTAATCCTTCTATTTACGCTTATTTTCTTCCTGCTGGGAACATGGCGTAAAACCGATATTGCAAAGTAGAAAAAAACCACTAAAAATAGGACTATAACAAGTATATAACTGTAAAATTCTGTTTTGCAAACAATGGGTATTTATTGTAAAATTATAGAGTGAGGCAGGCTGAAAGTCTTATACCCTATGTGACTATAGCACTACCTCACAAATACAACTGAATGATTGCACAATGAAAAGGCAAACTTGCTGAAAGGTAAGGGCGCAAAACGACGGGTCTAAGGTCAACGATGACTATGACAGCCGGGTTACCAAATGTGTAAGATGAGAGGACGCATCAGCTCTGTTTTGGTAATCTAAAACAGAGTTTTTTATTTTAAATCCTTCTCCGATTACATAAAATGCCTGCAAGGTTTACAGAAATAAAAGTCATAAAGATAAAATGCTGTAATTTGTTTTTTATGTGAAAGGAGAGGATGATGATGTCATTATCCAAAAGGAAAACAGTTGTAAGAGCTTTTGCAATTGTGCTTTGCTTTGTATTTATTTCTGCCTTTGTTTTTATTGAGTCTGCACCGACAACGCAAGCTGCACTTTCCAAAAATGCTGTCGGTTACTACACCGCTTGGAGTAATCTATCCCCAAGCAATATTCCCTGGTCAAAGCTTTCCCATGTCATATATGCATTCTTTGAGGTCACTTCCGATTATAATATCATACCCAATGAAGGGATGACCAATTTTACAAACTTTGTAAATGCGGCAGCGGTAGCCGGTGCAAAACATAAAGTGTTGATATCGGTTGGGGGATGGACCCGTTCGGAAAAATTTCATGAAATCGCTGCAGACTATAATAAAAGGATCACCTTCGCAAATAACTGTTACCAATGGATAACACAATATGAACTGGGTGGTGTGGATATAGACTGGGAATTTCCGGGAGTGTACAGAGCGCCTGACGGTAATGACCGGGGAAACCCTGCGGGACCCGAAGATAAGACAAATTTCACATATTTACTGCAGGCATTAAAGAATAAGGTAGGAACAAAAACTGTTGCGATTGGAATATCAGCAGCGGTGGATAGAATCAATTTAACTTCTCCGGGACAATATATCAACTATGTTGATTTGGTAAATGTAATGACTTATGATTTCCATGGTCCATGGCCTGGAGACCCTTATGCGGCAAACCATTCTGCATTGTATTCTGACCCTGCAGATAAAAATGGCTATACGGCAAAAACACAGTATAATGCAGATTATGTTATGAATTACCTTACTACCTTGGTGGGAGCTGGGAATAAACACAAGCTCATCATGGGGGTTCCCTATTATGCGCATGGCTTCGGCGGAGCAAGCAGCATTTATTCCAGCTATACGGGAAGCCCGGGCGGGCAGCCTTTCAGTGTAATAAAACAATGGGAGAAGCTTGGTACCAAATATCCGGCAAGCAGTCAGCCGGGAAAAGTGCCGTATCTTATATATAATAATAATTTTTACACCTATGATGATGAATGGTCGATCGGAAATAAGTGTGATTATATCACGGCAAACGGATACGGCGGCGTAATGATGTGGGAACTTAGCCAGGATAATGGTGTTTTAACTGATGTCATATATAATAAATTTAATTCCGGTACTTCAAATAATAATCCGACACCTGCACCGACAGCAACGCCGACCCCAACTCCGGTTCAGACAAACAATAACGATGGAACAACCTATTTAGCATGGAGCCGAACCGGTACATATGGCGGCGGGACCCGTGTAGCGCATAACGGAAACGTTTGGGAATCAAGATGGTGGACACAGGGTGAAGAACCAGGTATTGCAGGGGTTTGGTCGAAGATTGGTGCAGCCACCAATACAAATACTAACACCAACACGAATACGAACACCAATACAAATACCAACACCAATACAAATACCAACACAACGGGATATTCAGCGTGGGATTCCAATAATAAATATTATGCCGTTGGGGCTAAGGTGAGCTATAAGGGAAGCAACTACGAATGTACCTTTGCACACAATTCAAATGTAGCATGGTCCCCGGATGTTGTGGCTATAATGTGGAGGAAGTTTTAAAGAATATTTGATGTGATTGAAAGGGCTGCCGGAAGGCGGCCCTTTTATAGTACAAAAAAATAGCAAAAAGCTGAAAAAATATTAGGTATTCAGGATTACCGCCGGCACTTGATTGAACGCATCTATAAAAGGTATAATTGAATAGTGCTTGGAAGAGGGAGCAGGCAAACATTGTTCTACCCCCTTGTTTTATTCATGATGATCGAAGTAATATAAAAAATTACGAAGTGTAAACATAGTAAATTGGAGAGATGAAATACTTGGTTTACTTAGGTGTGAGAAATCGAAATTTTACTTTTACAGTTCGTTATCGAGTAGAGGATCAGGTAAAAACGAATAAGAATAATTTGAGGTGTTGTGATGAAATATCTTTTTAAGGTAATGTTTCTTATTTTTATCATAACAGAACTTTCTATAAACGGTAACGCCACCTTAAGCAGTGTTTTTATTGTTTTAATGATTTTAGCGTCCCATATATACCGGGAAAAATACATTAATTCAATCATTCTTATTGCCTTAGAGTTTTTAATCATAGTCTATGGTGCCTTTAAAATAGACGTTAATTTTATATTTTTAGGGGCTGTGACTACCTTTGATTTCATTTGTAAGAAGCAGTATTGGGGAGTTATTCCTGCTGTTTGGGCTGGAGTTTATTTGCTTCAGCTGCAGCAAATCCTTATTTACTTCGTTGTTACGGGTATGTGCGGTTTCTATGCATATGGATATTCAAAGTTTGTCAGCAAAGATGCTTTATTTAAGGAAGTATATGATAAGGAAAGACGCTATCGTTATGAACTGGAGCAGTCCAAGGCAAAACTTTTGAATTCCTCCAAGGAGATAGCCTATATTGCAGAAGTAAAGGAACGAAATAGGATCGCCCGGGAAATTCACGACAATGTAGGGCATACGATTGCAGGTATTTTGCTTCAGCTTCAAGCATCGTACAAGCTATTTAAAAAGGACGAGGCAAAAGCATTGGGACTGGTGGAAAAATCTATTTCAGAACTTTCCAAGTCGTTGGAATTATTGCGTGACACCGTTCATAACATTAAACCAAACGAAAGACTGGGAGTGGAATATATTAGAGGGGTTATAGAGAACTTTAGCTTTTGCCCTGTTGATTTTAGATATAGCGGAGATTTAAGCTTATTGCCTGCCGGACATGTTGAGATGATAACTTCAAACATAAAAGAAGCCCTTACCAATGCCTCAAAGCATTCGAAAGCAACCAAAATGGATATTTCGGTTGACATTAATGAAAACTTTGTCAGGATTTATATCAAAGATAACGGCATAGGCTGCAGCAAGATGAAGGAAGGTCTTGGCCTCAGCGGTATGAAGGAACGGGTGAAGAACCTGGGAGGCAGCATCTCCCTGTCTTCGCAAGATGGATTTCTTATTGTATGTGTAATACCCATGGAACGGGTAGAAGGAGGCGGAATTTTTGAAGGTACTAATTGTTGACGATGATGCTTTAATCCGGGACAGCCTGAAGATACTCCTGGAGATCGAAGATGATTTTGAGGTGGTTGGGACTGCGTGCAATGGACAGGAAGCCTTTCAAATGTGCAAGGACAGCAAACCGGATATTGTTTTGATGGATATTCGGATGCCGGTGATGGATGGGGTTTTAGGAACAAAGCTTATAAAGGACCATTTCAAAGATATTAAAGTTGTTATTCTTACTACTTTTAAAGATGATGAATATATTAAGGAAGCAGTGAAAAGCGGTGCAGAAGGCTATATATTGAAAAACCAGTCCTCGGACAGTATAATAGAAAGCCTGCGGACGGTGGGTAAAGGGAATATTGTTTTTGAAAAGGAAGTGGCCGGTACCATTTCAACCATGCTGAGGGATGCGAAAAAGATAGATTTGAGTCATCTGGATATCACATCCCGGGAACTTGAAATTTTAAAGCTTGTAGGGGAAGGACTATCCAATAAGGAGATTGCCGATCAGCTATTTTTAGGCGAGGGAACCATTCGGAATTATGTTACCGGGCTTTTAGAAAAACTGAATTTAAGAGACCGGACGCAGCTTGCCATTTTTTATGTTAAGAATTTTTAAGGGCTCTACTGCCATTTTCTTAGTTGGAAAACTGTTAAGTTAATGGTATTATATATATCGTAGTTGTTTTGGCTAAACTTTCTTATAGATGGTGCAAAAACATTTTACATTTGTCTATCGCAATCATCGTTGAAATCGTTCGCTGAATGCTCTGCCAAATGTAAAGTTTTTAATGCAATCTAGTGCTTTTTAACACAACAAATTTCTAGTTTTTCAAAGTGTTAAAAATGCGCTTCCTCTGTTTGTGCCTCGCATACCCTAGAAAAGAATTACGTTACGAGGCACTATATATAAAAATTAAAGAACTAATTGCGAGGAAAAATTATAACAAACCGAAATGAATAAATTTACATATATCAGGAGGTTTTTTAGATGTCAATTTTAGCGGGTATTTCTGAGGCTTTACAAAAGGGAAACGCAAAAGCGGTAACCGAGAAGACCAATGAGGCAATTAACCAGGGATTGGAGCCCAACCAGATTTTAGTCCAGGGACTTATTGCGGGGATGAATGTGATCGGTGTAAAATTTAAAAATGACGAAATCTATGTCCCCGAAGTCATGATTGCTGCCAGGGCGATGCAGGCTGGCCTCAATGTATTAAAGCCTAAACTGGAGGAAACGGGTGTAAAACCCCTGGGTAAAGTGGTAATAGGCACTGTAAAAGGCGATCTTCATGATATCGGCAAAAACCTTGTTGGAATGATGATGGTAGGTGCGGGCCTTGATGTGATTGATTTAGGGAAGGATGTAGCAGCAGAGAGATTTGTCAGTGCAGTTATTGAACATAAACCGAATGTTGTAGGCCTTTCCGCGTTGCTTACGACAACCATGCCGGAACAGAAAAAGGTCATTGAAGCACTTATTGATGCAGGACTTCGGGACAAGGTAAAGGTCATGGTGGGAGGAGCTCCTGTTACCGAGGCATTTGCGAAAGAAATCGGTGCGGATGCCTATACCCAGGATGCGGCTTCTGCTGCGGAAAAAGCCAGAGAGTTTGCTTTAAATGCCTGAAAATCAAGGGGGCACTATGCTTAAAGTCGGTTATTTAGGTCCCAAAGGGACTTTTTCCTATGAAGCAGTATTGAAGTATACTAAAAATATGGAATGCTTCTCTGCCATTGATTATAGTACCATCGAAGATATCCTTTTGGCGGTACAAAATGATGAAATCCACGAGGCGGTGGTTCCCATGGAAAATTCAATTGAAGGGGCCATTAATGCCACCATGGACATGATTGCCACAGAGGTTGATCTAACCATTACAGGTGAGCTAGTGATTCCTGTTCAACAAAACCTTTTGGCGAAAGAAGGGGCAGAGTTAAGCAATATTCGATATGTCTTATCCCATCCTCAACCCATAGGACAGTGTAGAAAATTTCTAAACAATAAACTTCCGGGGGCTCAGGTGAGAGTGACCTATAGCACCGCAGGTGCGGCAGAGGAGGTTGCTGCGGGCGGGAATGAGTTGGCTGCAATCGGATCCGAGACAGCAGCCGAAGTTTATGGTCTCAATGTATTGGCACGGGGTATTCAGGATAAAGACAACAATTTTACAAGGTTTGTTATCCTATCCAAAGGGATTTGTGCCCGTACTGGGGATGATAAGACTTCCATTGTATTTTCCACAGAGAATAAACCGGGAAGCCTTTATAGAATTCTGGACATTTTCAACTTATGGGATATCAACATGACACGGATTGAATCCAGACCTGCCAAAAGGAAATTGGGAAGATATATATTTTTTGTAGATATTAAAGGCCATCAGGATGATGAAGATGTGAGAGATGCACTGACAATGGTAAAAAGAAAATCTTCCTTTTATAAGTTTTTAGGCTCCTATCCGGAATATAAAGAATCGTAACCTAAAGCATGTACTCCGAATTTTTTTGGGAAATTTATAAAGGCAGAGGTATTTTAATGGTATAATGAAATACTGAGACTTATATTGGAGTGATGTTATGGGTATATTTGACAAAGAAATTGATATTACAAGGAATATTAAAATTATTGAATGGCTAAAAAGTGAGCTCCTTACTGATATTGCCAGTCTATTCAAGGCATTGGTTAACGGTATGAAGGAAGAGGTTCATGAATCTATTTCAGATACACTGGCAAATATTATACTGATATCTTACTTATTGGGCCGGCGTTTGGGACTTAGCTACAATTCCGTCGAAATGAAAATAGAAAATAAAATTAAACTGGGTCTTGTAGAAAATCATGATGTGGAAAAATATTACGGCGACTTATCTGAGTTGGCCAGGCATATGAATTCTTCAAGAGCAAGAAAATAAAATTTCCTTAGGAGATTATTTGATTTGTATATTTTCAGTGTGATATAAAATTTCGGATGGAGATGATTTAAGGAGTATAAAATGGATAACAGTAATTTTTTTGGGCTATTATTACCCAGAGCTAGGTTTTATCTATGGATTATACTTGTCCTGGTCATTATAATTACCGTATACAACTGGTTTATAGCAATTCCGGGATATGTTCTTTTGATTTTTTTGATATATCATAACTTTAGATCCAGTTATATAAGACAGAAGGAACTGACGAAATATATTGAAAACCTCACATTTAATATTGACTCGGCAACAAAGGATACCCTGATAAATTTTCCCCTGCCCCTTGTTGTAGTCGAACTTGATGGAACTATTATCTGGTATAATTCTTTTTTTAGAGAAATTTTTGACGGAGAAAACTTATTGGAAAATACCATCAATAACTTTGTTGAAGACTTGCATCCGGGCAACCTTGTTAAAGGTGTAGAGCGGATTTACAAGGATATAGAAATCAACGGCAGAAGTTATATTGCTTTGGGTAACTTTGTAAAAGTAGATGAAAAGATAGACAACCGCAAGTATATCTTGATGATTTATTTGATCGACAATACGGAGCTGGCAGAAATCAAAAAAAGATATGTGGAAGAAAAAACGGCCGTAGGGATTCTTGTTATAGACAACTATGACGACCTGATGCAAAGTATGGAAGATTTCCGGCGTCCTCAAATGCTTGCGGAAATTGATAGGAAAATTATTAGTTGGATGAGTTTTTCCAACGGGATTATTAAAAAATATGAGAGAGACCGGTACATCTTTGCTTGCGAAGTTAAATACCTGAAAGAATTTGAGGAAAAGAAGTTTGAAATTTTAGACAATGTCAAGGAAATCAACATTGGGAATAAAATTCCGGTTACCCTGAGCCTTGGCTTTGGAATTAACGGCAGGACGCTGGCTGAAAACTTTTCATATGCCGGTGCTTCGATTGATATCGCATTAGGCAGGGGCGGCGACCATGTTGTCATCAAAGATGGAGACAAGTTTAATTTCTATGGCGGCAAGACCAGGGAGCTTGAAAAGCGGACAAGGGTTAAGGCAAGAGTGATTGCGTATGCGTTGAGGGAGCTAATTGACCAGTCACCTGTTGTCATGATCATGGGGCACGAAAACGGGGATATCGACTCACTGGGTGCAGCTCTTGGACTGTATAGGATTGTTAAAAACCGGGAAAAGGAAGCGTTTATTGTTCTCAATAACTCTAATCCGACCATTGATAATCTAGTGGCGAAGATTGAAAAAAGCCAGGAATATGAAGGCATGTTTTTATCCAGAAGTGAGGCCCTTGACCGGATTAACGCCCGGACGCTGCTTATTGTGGTAGACACGCACAGGCCAAGCTTCACCGAATGCCCCGAGTTATTAAAGTATACAAATCAGGTTGTAGTCATAGACCATCACCGCAGGGGGGCAGACTTTATACAGGATGCAGTATTAACTTACCAGGAAACCTATGCTTCATCCACTTGTGAGTTGGTTACCGAAATTTTGCAGTATGTAGAGGAAAAAATCAAGCTGAATGCCATCGAAGCAGAAGCGTTGTATGCGGGTATTGTGATCGATACAAAGAACTTTACCTTCAAAACCGGAGTCCGGACATTTGAGGCAGCTTCATTCTTACGAAGGCAGGGTGTGGATACGGTTTCGGTAAAATATTTGTTCCAGAATGACCTGGATACCTATATTAATATATCCAATGTTGTAAGGTTTGCTGAAATTATTAATGACAATATTGCCATATCCGTATGTCCTCAGAATATAAAGAATGTTCAATTGATAGCAGCTCAAGCTGCGGACCAGCTTTTAAACCTGTCAGGCTTGGTTGCGGCATTTGTTTTAAGTTATGGAAGCAACGAAGTAGCCATAAGCGGCAGGTCCCTTGGTGATGTAAATGTCCAAATGATTTTGGAGAAACTCGGAGGCGGAGGACACATGACAGGTGCCGGTGCACAGCTGCAGGGTATTACCATCGAAGAAGCGAAAGATAGATTGAAAGAGGCAATTGTCGAATATTTGGATAGTGTAAATAAAGAACAAAAATAGTATGGAGGTTTTTTATGAAAGTAATTTTAAAGCAGGATGTAAAAGGACTCGGCAAAAAAGAAAGTATGGTTGAAGTAAGTGACGGCTACGCAAGAAATTTCCTTTTCCCAAAGGGACTTGCAGTAGAAGCGAGCGCATCCAATATTAACGTAATGAATACAAAAAAGGAAGCGGAAAAGTCCAGAAAGGAAAGAGAATTGGCACAAGCAAAGGCACTTGCAGAAAAGCTTAAGGCTACAAACCTTGTGTTAAAAGCCAGAGCCGGTGACAACGGCAAGCTTTTTGGTGCCATCACCAGCAAGGATATCGCAGAAAAGCTCAAAACCAATTTAAATATTGATGTGGATAAGAAAAAAATCAATCTTTCCGACGCCATTAAATCTTTGGGAACATTTGAAATCGAGATTAAATTGTATCCGGAAGTCAGCGCCAAGTTAAATGTAAAGATAGAGCAGGAGTAGTATCATTTAAGGAGTATGAATCATGGATATCAATTCATTAGGTAGGATACCGCCCCAAAGTATTGAAGCGGAACAATCGGTTTTAGGTTCCATGCTTTTGGACAAGGAAGTGATTCCTACAATAACCGAAATCTTAAAAAGTGAAGACTTTTATAGAGACGACCACAAAGAAATATTCGAAGCAGTCATGGATCTTTTTGACAGGGCAGAACCTATTGATTTGATAACCGTTTCCGAGCAGCTTAAGTTAAGAGGCAGTCTGGATAATGTGGGGGGATTGGAGTATCTTACAAATATAGCATCTGCGGTACCCACCACAGCCAATGCAAGACATTATGCAAAAATTGTTGAGGAAAAGGCACTGCTTCGAAGGCTTATCAAAGCCTCCTCGGATATTGTCAACATGGGATATGAGGCTTCGGAAGAAGTAGCGTTTGTTTTGGACCGGGCGGAGAAAAACATTTTTGATATCCTTCAAAAAAGGAATACACAAGGGTTTTCACCCATTAAGGAAGTCCTGGTTGAGACGTTTAACAAACTGGAAGAACTGTATAACAGCAATGGACATGTTACGGGAATACCTACCGGTTTTATCGATCTTGATTTTAAGACCTCAGGGCTTCAAAATTCCGATTTGATCCTGATTGCGGCACGTCCTGCCATGGGTAAAACTTCATTTGTACTGAATATCGCCCAGTATGCTGCAGTGCATGCCCATGTTCCGGTAGCCATCTTCAGCCTTGAAATGTCGAAGGATCAGTTGGTAAACAGAATTCTTTGCGGTGAGGCCATGGTGGACAGCCAGAGAATGAGAACGGGTAAGCTGGAGGATGACGACTGGCAAAAAATTGCAAGGTCCTTGGGACCCCTCTCTGAGGCACCCATTTTTATAGACGATACACCGGGGACGTCCATTACCGAAATCCGGGCGAAGTGTAGAAGGCTCAAGCTTGAAAAAAACCTTGGGATGATCGTAATCGATTATCTTCAGTTGATGCAGGGAAGAGGAAAGACAGAAAGCAGACAACAGGAAGTATCGGAGATTTCCAGGTCCCTTAAAATATTGGCAAAGGAATTGCAGGTTCCTGTATTGACACTATCCCAGCTTAGCCGTGGACCTGAAGCAAGAGCGGACCATCGTCCCATGCTGAGTGACTTGAGAGAGTCAGGTGCTATTGAGCAGGATGCGGATATCGTTATGTTTTTATACCGGGATGACTATTATAATCCGGAAACAGATAAAAAGAATGTTGCAGAAGTGATTATGGCAAAGAACAGGCATGGGGCCACCGGGACGGTGGAACTGGCTTGGCTTGGTCAATATACCAAGTTTGCCAATCTGGAAAAGTTTAGAGGGTAGGTTTTGGATTATTTGTATGGTAGTAGATAAAGTTTTGGGAACCATTCAAAAACATATGCTGCTAAGTGAAGGAGACCGTGTTCTGGTGGGCATATCCGGCGGTCCTGATTCTGTTTGCCTTCTCCATGTTTTAAATATGCTTAAAAATGATTTTGGCCTTACCGTTTATGCGGTGCACATCAACCACCTCTTAAGGGGCAAAGAATCGGATTTGGATGAAGTGTATGTAACAGGACTTTGCGAAAGGTTAGGCACCGTTTTATTTAAGAAATCCGTGGACGTAAACAAGGTTTCCCGTGAGAATAAAGTTTCCTTAGAGGAAGCCGGGCGGATGGTCCGGTATGAGGAATTTGAGAGAATTGCAAGTGAAATTGAGGCTCAAAAAATAGCTGTTGCCCATAATAAAAATGATCTTGCAGAGACTGTTTTGATGCGGATGATCCGGGGAACAGGTTTAGAGGGCCTGAAGGGGATTGATTTTAAACGGGGAAAAATCATCCGGCCGCTGCTTGAGGTGGAAAGATCCGAGATTGAGGGATATTGTAAGGAAAACTTATTGGAGCCCAGGACCGATAGCTCCAATCTAACCAATATTTATACCAGAAACAAGATCCGTCTGGATGTCATTCCTTACCTTAATAGGGAGTTTGGGGTGAACATGGTTGAAAATCTATGGCGTATGGCAGGACTTCTCAGGGAAGACAACTACTTCATCGAAGAAAATGCAAATGTTTTTTACAACCGGTGTTTGCTAAAAAGGGAGAAGAAGGAAGTTGTATTAAAGGCTTCGGAACTCGGCACTTTCCATGAAGCCATCAAAAAAAGAATCATACGGTATGCCATCAAGCATGTTAAGGGAGACCTGAACGGGATTGAAAATCACCATATAGAAAGTGCGGTTCAGTTGGCTTCATATGGCAAGACAGGTTCACTAATACACCTGCCGAATCAAATAAGAGTCTCTAAGTCCTACGATCAATTAAAAGTATATAGGGAAAATGTAAATAAAAATTCAATTCATTTTAATATAAAGGTAAATATACCCGGAATTACATATTTAGAGTGTTTGGACGCATCCATCGAAGCTGAGGTTGAAGATGCAGCCTATCGCAGTAGTGAAAACAAAGCGGCGGATTGCGCGCTTCTACAGTTTTTTGATTATGAAAAATTAAAATCGGGAATAAATATTAGAAACAGGGCCACGGGTGATATTTTCAAGCCAATTAAATCCAACGGAACAAAAAAATTAAAAGAATATTTTATCGACTGCAAAATTCCCCGTGAAAAGCGGGATACAATTCCTTTGGTTGCATATGGAAATGAAATTCTTTGGATCATTGGATATAAAACAAGTGATAAATTTAAAGTAAGTGAAAATACTAAAAGAGTATTAAAGTTAAAATATAAGGATGGAAATATAACCAATGCCACCTAAAGGCCTCTAAATGAATGGGTTTTTTAAAGGCAAGGTGACAAAATGGTATTTAAATATAATAAATAACAATATTACCAAATAAAAATGATTTTTTGAAGGAACTATAACATAAACTTATTAACAGGAGGCAATAGGGATGAATGAAATAAGGGAGGTACTTGTCAGCAGGGATGCAATCAGGGAAAAAGTGATAGAGCTCGGAAGAAAAATCTCTTCGGATTATGAAGGAAAAGATCTTGTTTTGGTAGGTGTATTAAAAGGAGGATTTATTTTTCTTGCGGATTTGATGCGGGAAATAACCATTCCGGTTGATATGGATTTTATATCGGTCTCAAGCTATGGAAATTCAAAATCCTCTTCAGGTGTTGTAAGAATTATTAAAGATATTGATGTGAACGTTTCAGGCAAACATGTACTGATCGTTGAAGATCTTGTAGACACCGGACTTACACTTAACCATTTAAAGGAATTGTTTTATACCAGGGAGCCCGCAAGTGTTAAGGTTTGTACTGCTCTTGACAAGCCTTCCAGAAGGAAAGTTGAAATTGAAGTTGAGTACGAGGGAATTATCATACCCGATGAGTTTGTAGTTGGATACGGTCTTGATTATGCAGGAAAATACCGGAATTTACCGGATGTTTGTATTTTAAATGCCTGAAATTTGAACATCTTATTGATAAAGGCTACATAAGTTAATAACAATTGGATTTTTCATAGAAGATTTGTTGTGTTTTAGGAGCATTTATGTTAATATAATATATTGAAAATTAACATGATATATTAGGCATACTGTATTAAAAAAGTTTGTTATTTTTCAACATTTATGATATAAGGAGTGAGCTGTTTGAAGTATTTTAAGGGTATAAGTTTTTATATAGTACTTTTTGTTATCATATTGGCGATGCTTGCTTTGCTGAACCGGACAGAAAGTGCCTCCGATATGAAGTATTCGGAACTCTTATCCAAAATTGATAATGAAGAAGTTCAAAGTATCCTGCTGCAAGGGGATAAAGCAACGGTTGAGATGAAAAAGCCAAAAGGAGAAAAAAGAACCGTTAATATTGCCTCAGTGGATACCTTTACCAAATTGGTTGAGGATGCATATAAAGCAAAAAAGATAGCAAGCTTTGATGTAGAGCCTCCAAAAGCCCCACCATGGTGGTTATCGATTCTCCCTACCATCGGATTAATCGTGATATTTATTCTTTTCTGGGTCTTCTTCCTTCAGCAATCGCAAGGGGGCGGCGGAAACCGGGTGATGTCCTTCGGGAAGAGCAGGGCTAAAATGACTACCGAGGATAAAAAGAAAATTACATTTGAAAATGTAGCCGGTGCAGATGAAGAAAAGGAAGAGTTAAAGGAAATTGTTGAGTTTTTGAAGAGTCCGAAAAAATTTGAAGAACTTGGTGCAAGAATTCCAAAAGGGGTGCTCTTGGTGGGACCTCCAGGTACAGGAAAAACGCTTCTTGCAAAAGCAGTATCCGGTGAAGCGGGAGTACCCTTCTTCAGTATCAGTGGATCTGACTTTGTGGAAATGTTTGTAGGTGTGGGTGCTTCCAGGGTAAGAGATTTGTTTGACCAGGCGAAAAAGAATGCACCATGTATCGTATTTATCGATGAAATTGATGCAGTAGGACGACATAGAGGTGCAGGTTTAGGCGGCGGACACGATGAGCGTGAACAGACGTTGAACCAGCTCTTGGTTGAGATGGACGGATTTGGTCTTAATGAAGGTGTCATTATCCTGGCTGCAACCAATAGACCGGATATATTGGACCCGGCTCTCTTAAGACCGGGAAGATTTGACAGAAGGGTTGTTGTTGGATTGCCGGATATCAAGGGCCGTGAAGAAATACTCAAGGTCCATGCAAGAGGAAAGCCTCTAGGGTCCGATGTTCAGTTAGACGATCTAGCTAAAACAACACCAGGCTTTACAGGTGCAGATCTTGAAAATCTATTAAATGAAGCGGCACTGCTTGCTGCAAGGAAAAATAGAAAACAAATACGAATGGAAGATGTAAAGGAAGCCACATATAAAGTAGTCTTAGGGCCTGAAAAGAAAAGCAGGGTAATGAGTGAAAAAGAAAAGAAGCTTACGGCTTACCACGAGGCTGGTCACGCAATTGCGGTGAAAGTAATTTCAACCACCGATAAAGTCGACCGGATTTCCATAATCCCTTCCGGAATGGCTGGCGGTTATGTATTGCATAAACCGGATGAGGATAAAAGATATCATACAAAATCTCAACTTGTGGAGTCCATCGTTATTGCACTTGGTGGAAGGGCTGCGGAAGAAATTATTTTGGGTGAAATCAGTACAGGTGCTTACAGCGATTTGAAACATGCGAATGGTGTTGCAAGAAATATGGTTACAAAATATGGAATGAGCGAAAAGCTTGGGAATCTTATCTTTGGAAACGAAAATGACGAAGTTTTCATTGGAAGAGATTTCGTGCAGAATAGAAATTATAGTGAAGAATTAGCTGCAGAGATTGACCGGGAAGTAAAGCATATCATAGATAGCGCTTACCAAAAGACCATTAAC
This sequence comes from Clostridia bacterium, assembly GCA_026418275.1. GTDB lineage: Bacteria > Bacillota > Clostridia > Acetivibrionales > DSM-2933 > SKW182. The sequence goes on along the minus strand of JAOABQ010000071.1, from coordinate 81,049 downwards.
CTTTTGAAAGAAAATATAAGTAAGTTAACAAAGGTTGCTGAGATTCTTATGGAAAAGGAAAAGCTGGAAGGGCCTGAATTTGAAGAGATATTTGCAAATGCATAAAATGAAGGAGACAGCAGCCGCTGTCTCCTTCATAGTTTATAAATAAAACATAGAGGAGCAATAGAATAGAATGAGTAATTTAAACTTACAACTTGGCCTAACAGCCTCCATTGAAACAACGGTAACTAAGAAAGACACTGCTGCCGAAGTAGGAAGTGGGAGTGTAGATGTCTATGCTACACCTATAATGATCTGTTTAATGGAAAAAGTCGCAGCATCATCTGTTGAACATCATCTGCCTGAAGGGTTTGCCACTGTCGGCACTTTAATTGATGTAAAACATTTGGCAGCAACTCCGGTGGGAATGAAGGTCCGTGCAGTAGCGGAGCTTGTGAAGCTGGAGGAACGGCTTCTTGGCTTTAAGGTTGAGGCTTTTGATGAGGTGGACAAAATAGGGGAAGGCTATCATGAAAGATTTATAATTAACGTGGAGAAGTTCCAAAAAAAGGCAAAGGAAAAAAGTAAACTTTAATATCGTCATATTTGGATGTGGGTCATATTTTACATCTTGGAGAGCGTGCAGCAAACACTTTTCGGTGCTTAAGATAGACTTATATTTCCATATGCAATAGAGATTATGCCGGGTTATTACAACCCGCTTTTTTTTGTAAAAAAAAGTTTTTGTAAAACTTTTCAGTGAATTTATTGGGAAGAGACTACAAATTTACAAAGTATGGAAGCCCGGTATTAAAAGAAGGTAACAATGAAAACCATCCTTAGAAAAAATAAATTATTGACACTCATTCAGTCTAATGTTACAATAAAATATTTTGACATGAAAATTTCTTTGTAGTATACTTAATACATAATGGCATTAAAGTACTGCTCAAACACATAATGCGAATTGCACTGTAGGCAAGTCGCCATTTGGAACATCAAATGTTTTTGCTTTTAATGATAATGGCTGCAAAGGATTAAATAAGTTGACTTTTGAATGCTTTTAAAGCGCTACAGCGTTGATCTGATTGAGAAAGTCACTTTTGCGTAAGGTACCAATGGACAGCAATGGATGGTCTACTACTTTTACAAATGAACCTTTAAAATTACAAAAGTAATTAATATACAGTGTTTATTGATAGAGAATTCCGGTAAAAATTACCGGGAAATAGGATAATGGTGTTGCATAATTCACTAATTTGTGGGTTTGGCATTTATCCGAAGTTTGTTGCTTTTTTGGAGGAGGTAGTATGTTTAATATTGGAGACAGAGTAGTATACCCTATGCATGGAGCCGGAGTTATTGAATCCATTGAGGAGAGGGAGATTTTAGGGGAAAAACACAGCTATTATGTTTTAAAAATACCTGTTGGTGATATGAAAGTGATGATTCCAACCCATAATGTAGGTGATATTGGAATTAGAGAAGTCATAAGTACTCAGGAAGTGGACAAGGTATTTGCTGTGTTGGGAGATCAGAGTTGTGATGAGACATTGAACTGGAATAAACGATATAGGGAAAATATGACTAAGATTAAAAGCGGTAACATATTTGAGGTTGCGAATGTAGTTAAATCCCTTATGCTCAGGGAGAAGGAAAAAGGTTTATCAACCGGGGAAAGGAAAATGCTAAATAGTGCCAAGCAGATTCTGGTTAGTGAGCTGGTCTTAGCTAAAGGTGTGGAACAGTATCAGATTGAGGATATTATTAATGACTGTTTAAACCTTTAACGGATTGTATTAAAATAGAGAGTAAAACAAAACCAATGCTACTCCTTTAAAATGGGGAGAACAAATTATTTAGAGCGATTCAGTGCTTACATTTTTCTAGGTAATTTGGTTGTAAATAGTATTCATAAGGGAGCTAGTTATGCTAAATAGAATTATAAAGGTTGCCTTCTCATTAATCGGCGCTGTTACAGGGTTTACCTTCGTATATGTTTTTACTAAGTCCTACAGCTATAATGCTTCTATCAAGGTTTTTACCTATGGTGTTGCGTCTGTTTTAACAGCGGCTCTGTTTTACTTTATTGCAAGTAAAATTATTGATGCGCTTGTAAGCGGTTTGGACAAACTTGAACTTTCCATACAGAAAATGACCTTATATGAGCTTACTGTGAGTTCTATCGGGCTTATTGCGGGATTAATCGTTGCAAATCTTATTGCCATACCGATTAATAAAATTGATGTGATTGGTGTTCCGCTTTCTGTAATAATCAATATATTTTTCGGTTTTTTGGGTATTGCCATTGCACTTGGCAAAAAAAGTGAAGCTTTATTTCAGGGGACAGCCAAGAAAGGTGAACCGTTTAAAAACATTATCGATACCAGTGTGATTATTGACGGCCGGATTGCAGATATATGCAAAACAGGCTTTTTGCATGGTGAATTGGTTGTTCCGGGTTTTGTGCTGGAAGAGTTAAGGCATATTGCAGATTCATCGGATATTCTTAAGAGAAACCGGGGGCGGAGAGGTTTGGATATACTGAATATACTTCAAAAGGATATGGAATACCCGGTTAAGATTGAGAATATTGAGGTTGAAGAAGGTGGAGAAGTAGATGACAAGCTGCTTAAAGTGGCAAAAAAAATAGGTGCACGGATTATTACCGTTGATTTTAATCTCATCAAAGTTGCCGATTTCCAAGGAATTTCTGTACTAAATATCAATGAATTGGCTAATGCAGTGAAACCGATAGCGCTTCCGGGAGAAGAAATGGTTATACAGGTAGTGAAGGATGGTAAGGAAAACGGACAGGGAATAGGTTATATGGATGATGGAACCATGATTGTTGTTGATGGAGGCAGAAAACATATGGGTGAGACTATTAGTGTTATGGTCACCAGTGTTTTGCAGACTGCCGCCGGAAGAATGATTTTTGCAAAACCAAGGTGCAATATCGAAAGAGTTGTTTAGGACAAATTATAAATTAAATCTTGATCAACAGATAAAATTAGGCTGCTAAAACCAGGCAGTCTAATTTTTTTGAGAATTTTTCGATTTCCTTATATTTATGTTATAATATTATAAAATTATATTCTTCAATTGGATGGAGGAACGTCAGGAGTTGTTGCAAGTGAGGAAAAAAACGGAGCTGTCAGTAAGTGTTGTTATCGTAGCGGCAGGCAAAGGGACCCGGATGAACATGGATATAAACAAGCAATATATAGAGGTCCAAGGGATACCTGTTCTTGCCAGGACAATTAAAGTATTCGAAGAATTAGAATGTATCGATGAGATTATTCTTGTAGTCAATACCCAGGATATTATCTACTGCAGCAAAGATATTGTTGAGCTTTATGATTTGAATAAAGTAACGAATATTGTTGCCGGAGGCAGTGAGCGCCAGAATTCGGTTTATAACGGTTTAATGGAGGTAAAAAAAAGCTGTGATATTGTGCTGATTCACGATGGTGCCCGTCCTTTTGTTGACAAGCGAAGTGTGGAAGAAAGCATACAAATGGCACAGGAATTTGGGGCTTCGTGTGTTGCCGTTAAAGTGAAGGATACCATCAAGATGTCGGATGATAAGGGTTTTGTTAAGGCGACGGTAGATCGAAGCCGCTTATGGGCTATACAGACCCCGCAAGCCTTCAAATATGAAGTGATTATAGAAGCGCATAAAAAAGCGATAGAGGACAGCTTTTTGGGGACGGATGATGCCATGTTGGTGGAACGTTTAGGATACCGCTTAAAAATTGCCGAAGGTAGTTATAACAATATAAAAATTACAACAAAAGAAGATTTGCTGCTTGCCGAATTAATATGCAAACAGGATGGTTTATAGTCAAATTTTAATAGAAAAGGAGTGATTCAATGCTAAAGGTGCAAAACTTAACAAAAGATTTTGGAAAAGTAATAGCAGTAGACAATGTAAGCTTTGAAGTTAAAAAAGGAGAGATATTTGGGCTTTTAGGCGAAAACGGTGCAGGAAAAACCACAACCCTCCGGATTCTGGCCACCATGCTGAAGCCTACTTCGGGAACAGCAGAGATTCTTGGGTTTGATGTTGTTAAAAACCCTGAAAAAGTAAGGCTTCATATTGGGATTCTTTTTGGTGGTGAAGCAGGTCTTTACGACCGGCTGACAGCTGCTGAAAACATCGCTTATTTTGGCGAGCTAAACGACATGGGTAAGGATGAAATAAACGAAAGAGTCAAGTTTTTGGCAAAAACGTTCGGTATGGAGGAGTATATCGACAGAAGAGCCGGAAAGTTTTCTAAGGGGATGAAACAAAAGGTAGCATTTGCCAGATCTATTATACACAATCCGGATTTAATGCTGCTGGATGAGCCTACCTCCGGGCTTGATGTAAGTGCAATCCGGGATGTCCATGATTTTATATTGAACTGTAAGAATCAAGGCAAGACAGTAATCTTTTCAAGCCATACCATGAGTGAAGTAGAAAAACTTTGTGACAGGGTTTGTATTATTCATAAGGGGAAATTAATAGATATCGCAACCATTGACGATCTTAAGAAAAAGCATGGTGATGATGACCTGGAGGAAATATTTGTAAGATTGGTAGGTGGAAAAAATGAAGCTTAGACATGTATGGGCTGTATTTAAAAAAGAAGCCAAAGATATTATACGGGATAAAAAGACACTAATAGCAAGTATTATTGTTCCTATGCTTTTAATTCCTGTAATCAATATTTTTATTGGAGGCGGCATTGAGAAGCTGCAAAAGGATATCAAAGAAAATGTGACAATCGCGCTGGGGGAAAAATCCAATACCCCTGAAATAAAAGCGCTGGTAGAAAATGAAATAATAAAGGACATCAAAAATATTAAACTTATTGATGTGGATAAACCAATGGAGGCATTAAAGGAAGAAAAGGTAAGGCTATTATTGGATATTGAAAAGGATTTTGATAAAAAGCTGAAGAATAAAAAGCCCTTTACCATTAAAGTGACCTATGACAAATCCAAAGCAAAATCTGACGGAGGCTTGGATGAAATAAAAAAAGTCATTGCAGGGTTTAATAACAGAATTTTAACAGATAGGATTACTGAAATGAGATTGACGGAGGAATTCATTCAGCCATCCAAGCTGGAGGAAAACAACATTGCGGATGAGTCCAAAACCAGTACGAGCATGCTTGCGATGTTCCTACCTTTTCTAGTTGTTATTTTGATTGCCAGTGGAGGAATCCAGGCTGCCACCGACCTTGTGGCAGGGGAAAAAGAAAGGAACACCTTTGAACCTCTATTGACAACACAGCCTGCCAGATCCTCCATCCTGGCAGGGAAATATCTAACAGTTACCCTGTTTTCATTTATAACAGTTTTGGCTACATTGACCGGGATTATTATCGGCTACTTAATAAACCCAAATTCCTTAAGCATGGGGTCCGGGCAGGAAATCAGCGGGTTTTCGGTTGATCCTTTGGCGTTTATTTTATCTATTTTGATTACGCTTCTTCTCGGCGCAACCTTTTCCGGCATTCAAATTGCGTTAAGTACCTATGCGAAATCCTTCAAGGAAGCGCAGACCTATCTCTCGTTCTTAATTATCGCAGCTATGCTGCTGGCATATTCCAATATGTTTACACAGCCAAGTGATTTAGGTTTGGTATCCTTTTTGGTTCCTGTATTAAATGCCATTTCATCACTCAAGATGGTGCTGGGGGGAACTATCAATTATATGTACCTCGGGGCAGCCATCGGATCATCCATTATTTTTGTTATTATCTCAACAGCGATTGCAACGGCCATGTTTAAAAATGAAAAAGTATTATTCAGAAGTTAATAATAACTTAATATTTAAAATGGATTTATAAGCATTAGGAATATGAAAAGCATCCCTTCGGAGTAAAGTACCGGAGGGATGCTTTAATATCAGAGTATTACATGATTATAGTATTAAACAACGGTTACAATACTTAGCACTTGAATCCCATTTCCTTTCCCAAATTCGGTAAGACCTTCCCCGGTTGTAGCGGTAATTCCGATGCAATTCTCGGGTATTTCAAGAAGGTTTGACAGACTCTTTCTTATTTCAGGAATTTTAGGGGTTATTTTAGGCGTAAGGCATTCTACAGAGATGGAGAGGTGAACGATTTTACTTTCACCGAGATATTTGAGTGCTTCCAGAAGATAGACCTTACTGTCGGTTATTCCTTGCTTTAAACACAAATCATCACTGATTTTTCCTAAAATGTTGACACAGGTAATTCCTGAAACAGCATTGGTTATGGAGTGGAGTATCACATCCGCGTCACTGTTGCCCGAAAGGGGCGGATGATCATGAAATACAACACCACCTAAAACGAGCTTTTTATTTTTATCTTCAAAGTCAAAACGATGACTGTCCTGGCCGATACCTACTTTCATACATACACATCCTTTTTTGGGTTTATTATATAGTATATATTTATTGTAAACAAGTATATTGACATTATTAGGGCGGTATATTATATTTATTATAATATTATAGTTGGAATTCAATGATAGGGATCTAGAGAAGAGAGGCTTTCAGAGAATGAAACCGTTAGCTGTGAGGTTTCTAAGTTAAACTTCTTGAACCCACCCTTAAGATGCTGCCGATGAGGTTGGCCGGATAAGCTCCGATAAAAGCATAAAAGTGGTTATACCAATTTGGGTGGTACCGCGGAATATAAATCCGTCCCTTGCTTAGAGGGCGGATTTTTTTAATGTTAAGGAAAATTGGTGGGTAATTAAATTTGAAAAGTAGTAATATTGGGTAGGAGAGTAGAATTTACTTATATTTCCTTAACATGGGGATTGCAAAGGGGATACCCTTTGCTGATTTAGAGGGGGTGCTCAGGATGCTTGCATCCGTCGAAGGGGGAAGTAATTCCACCTAGCGAAGAACATAAATGCGTTAGCATTTTGTTCATGTTAAGGAAAATTGGTGGGTAATTGATTGGAGGAAAATTTTATGAGAGTTTCGCAAATGTTTATACCGACCTTGAGAGAGGTGCCGGCAGAGGCCGAAATTGCCAGCCATAAGCTGATGCTGCGTGCAGGCCTGATGAGAAAACTCGCTTCAGGTGTTTACTCATTTTTACCTTTAGGGTACAAGACTTTTAGAAAGGTTGAACAGATCATCCGGGAAGAGATGGATCGGGCAGGCGCCCAGGAGCTTATTATGTCCGCGCTTTTGCCTGCGGAGTTTTACCAGGAATCGGGACGGTGGGACGTGTTTGGACCCGAAATGTTCAGATTGAAGGACCGCAGTGGGAGAGACTTTTGTTTGGGTCCTACACATGAGGAGATTTTTACTGAGACAGTAAAACATGAAACCCGGTCTTACCGTTCACTGCCCCTTACCCTATACCAAATCCAAACCAAGTATAGGGATGAAAGACGCCCCCGCTTTGGTGTCATGCGGTCAAGGGAGTTTGTAATGAAAGATGCATACAGCTTTGACAGGGATGAAGCAGGCCTTGATGTTTCCTATAAAAAAATGTATGAAGCGTACTGCAAAGCATTTGACCGGTGTGGCTTGGATTATATTGTGGTGGATGCGGATACAGGTGCAATGGGTGGGTCCGGATCACAGGAATTTATGGTAAAGTCGGAGATTGGTGAAGCGGAGATTGCCTTTTGTGAGGCTTGCGGGTACGCGGCCAATGTTGAAAAAGCAGAGTGTGTGCCCGATGCCTGCTGCGACTGCACAGAGGAATTATCCCTTGAAAAGGTAGAGACACCCAATGTAAAAACCATTGAGGACTTGATGAAGTTCTTTAATTTCTCACAGAAGAAATTTGCAAAAACACTCATTTACAAAGCAGATGATAAAGTTGTTGCGGCAATGATCAGAGGAGACCGGGAACTCAATGAAACCAAGCTTCAAAATCATTTGAAATGCATTGAGCTTGAAATGGCGGATCCGGAGACAGTAAGCAAAATTACGGGCGCGGACGTAGGGTTTGCAGGTCCGGTGGGACTTAAGGCGGAAATCATTGTGGACCCTGAGGTTGCGGCTATGAAGAACTTTGTTATCGGTGCCAATGAAACAGGATATCATCTTAAAAATGTAAATATAGACAGGGATTTTAAAGCAAGTGTTGTCAAGGATATAAGAAACATCGTTGAAGGGGATCAATGCCCGAAATGCCAAGCGCCCATTAAGGTTGCTCACGGTATTGAAGTAGGGCATATATTCAAGCTGGGAACAAAATACAGTAAGGCATTAAACTGTATTTACCTGGATGAAACAGGCAAGGAAGTTCCCATGGTTATGGGCTGTTACGGTATTGGTGTCAATAGAACCATGGCTGCCGTTATTGAGCAAAACAATGATGAAAACGGTATTATATGGCCTATTTCGGTTGCGCCGTATCATGTGATTGTCATACCGGTAAATACTACCGACAAAACACAAATGGAAGCGGCAGAAAAGATTTATAACGGATTAAAGGCAGCCGGTGTAGAGGTCATGCTGGATGATAGAGACGAAAGGCCGGGGGTTAAGTTCAAAGACGCGGACTTGATCGGTATTCCGGTAAGAATCACTGTTGGAAAGAAGATTGGCGACGGTATTGTAGAGTATAAACTTAGAAAGAATAAGGAATTTAAAGATCTTAAGATCGATGAGGCAATTGACGAAGCAATAAAAGAAGTTCAAGAAGGATTAAAATAAAATTTTAATAAAATAGCTTCCTGTTTGAAACCGGGAAGCTATTTTCCTTCTAATATAGAGATAGCCTCAATTTTTTTTAACATCTTTACTGCCGGTATTATGCTGGCTATGGTAACGGCAATAGGTATGAGTATGGTCAATGAAAAGTGGAAAGTGCTCCACAAAGGAAGATCCAAACCCAGAGGGAGCCAGACAATGATATTAAAAATTTGAATTCCAAAGAGGCTGAAGAGGACTCCCGTAATATAACCCCCGGAACAGATTAAAACATTTTCACGTAAATATCTTAAAAGAATTTCTTTTCTTGAATAACCTATCGCATATAAAAGTGAAAACTCTTTTCTCCTTTTATAATACTGAATGTAATTGATATTTGCTAAAAGTATGCATAGTACGATAAGGATGGTGGACAGTACCATGATAATGATCATATTTGCAAAACAAATAAAAAATGAAGTTCCGTCAATTCCTATATCAATGGAGTCAAGCTGTATTTCGCTAGGGGCAATAGAGTATAGGAACTCATTTAATCGTGAAAGCTCACCCTTTTTGGGAACCAAAAGAAGGCCGTTTTTATATAGCTTACTATCAGGAAGTTTGAAGTCTCTTAAGGTATAAAAACCTGTATAGTGTTCACCATCAAAGGTTCCAACCACCGTATAACCGACAAGGGCTTGGGAATTGGATATATCACTTTTTTTTATGGTATCTCCGATTTTTAGATTATTGTTTGCAGCAATCCGCCAGTGTAGAATGATTTCATTTCTTCCATCAGAAGGAAGCCTGCCTTTGGCTACCTTAAGGTCTAACAACTCCATCATGCTGGAGATAGATTCCTCCCTTAAAGAGTATATTTTTGCCTCCTCTTTTGTTAAAATATGCCAAATGTTTATCCAGGCACACTGGGTTGGATATATTCTGCCAACTGAGTCATTCTTTAGAATCAGTGCAATGACGTTATCGGATAAACCGGATGAACGTGCTGGTGCAGCATATGTGAAGTTTTTGAATGGATTAATATAGGAACAGTTAGCATAAGTAATAAATTGTTGTATGACAGCGGTGATAGAGTAAACCAAAATGACCGAAAGGAGAACCGATACAAAGGAGGGCATGATACCGGATAGATTATTTTTTATGTAGTTTACTGCTGATAGCGGTTTCATATTTCACCCTTCTCCGTTTTTATTTTATTGATGGCCCCATCCCGCATATATATTATTTCGTCTGCATTTTCTAAGATGGAAGAATCGTGGGTTACCACCAAAATAAGCGCATTTTTTTTATATTCGTTTAAAAGCTGCATAACGCTCAAGGCACTGTATTGATCCAGGGCGGAAGTAAGTTCATCAGCAAAAATAACCTTTGGATTGTGGAGCAGGGCCCTTGCGATGGAAACCTTCTGCCTTTGGCCCCCTGAGAGTGCATAGGGGAATTTATGTGCCAGGTTTTTGATATCGAATTTGTCTAAGAGCTCGATGGCTTTATTGATGTAGAATCCGGAGTTGTCGTTTATACTTATAAGTACATTATCTAATACGTTTAAGTATTCTATGAGGAAGTTCCTCTGAAAAATAAAACCAAAATCCTTTTTACGCATAGCAGCCTTTTCTGTTTGTGGCAGCCCATGAAGGTCTTTTCCGTTATACTTGATATATCCCGAGGTTGGATTCTTAAGCCCTGCCAATGCATAAAGAAGGGAACTTTTACCACTCCCGGATGGGCCCAAGATACCGATAAATCTGTTTTTATCGAGTGCAAGATTTATATTTTTAAGTGCAAATGTTTTTTCTTCTTTCGCTTCATCATAAATTAGGCTAACATTTTTACATTCAAAGATCATAATAATTCACTTCCTTCAATCGTACTTTGTTGTGAATCAATCCGGTTGATCATTCTGCCAATGGGTATAATGCTAAACAGTAAAACAAAAAGGGGGATGGACAGTGCCTGGAGAGTACCTGTGTAAGAGAGAAATACAAAGGGTCTTGCATCAGGCTTACAATAAAAAGTAAACAAAAGCAGCAATAGAACGGATAGTAAAAGAATACTTAATATTAGGCCTGTGACTACAATGAGAGATACTTCCAGGAAAGCCCTTTTCATAATTTCTATTTTATTATACCCTATCGCATGGAGTAAGATAAATTCTTCTTGCTTTTGGAACATTAGAACGGTGATAATACTAACCAGTGAGATTGTAAGTACGGTTATAAGGAAAAACGCAACCACATTCAAGAATAAACGGGGGCCGATAATTTGGTTTTCGTGACTTTCTTTTTCCAATGCATAGGTTGATATTTCCAGTGCATCATTTCGGAATTTACTAAGAAGCTGGTTGGACTGGCTTAATTTATCGGGTTTATGGAATATAAGCATTCCTTTCTCCAAAAGTGCATTGGATGGAAGAAATTCATTTCCACGGGCTATGCAAATAATAGAATTGCTTTCTAAAATACCCACAACCGTATATTCTTCACTGGAATATTCACTATCTGCTTTGGTCGCATAGTGGGAAAAGTGGGAGATTTTACTTCCGATTTTCAGTTTTTTATTCTTTGCGAAGCGGCTGTCTATGATAATATCGTTGGAATACATACTGGGAAGTCTGCCTGAGATAAGCTTAATATCCAGCTTTTTTATAATATAATTTATATCTTCATGTTTTAAAAAATAAATTGGGGGTTCGGTATAACCGAGTATCATACTGAATGTAGTACGCTTTACTCTCGCAGGAAGCACTCTTTCTGTCGATTCATGGCCTTCAATTTGTCGAATGGTTTCTTGGGGGATACACTGGTCCGGCGATGCGGGAATGATCCTGGAAAAGGCTTTTGAAGGGTTATAATAGGATAAGTCAAAAGAATAGACCATAGAATCTATAATAACCTGTAAAAGATATATTAAAGTTATGCTGACACAGATTGAAACGGAAAGTGAGAATACCTTCCGCTTGTTCCGGCGTAAGCTATTAAATATTGATAACGGTCTACGGTTGCATTTAAAGCCCTTCATTCCTTAAACTCCACAAATTACATTATATCCGGGAAATGTGTTAAGCCAAACTATTCTATCATTAAATGCGTTAAAAGCATAGTGACTTGAGTCATAAAATAGGATATGACTTAAGTCATATCACTATATTAATCCATGATCCTTTAAAAAGATAACTGCATTGGTACGGTCATAGATACCGATCTTATTGTAAATAGAACTGACATAATTGCGGATGGTTCCGACTGAAACGTAGAGTGCTTCCGCAATCTGGCTGTTGGTAAACCCTTGTATGAGCATTGCTGCCACTTCCAACTCCCGGTCTGATAAATGGTATTTTTCTTTAAGCTCCCTCCCCGGTTCTTGTTCTTTGACAGGAAGGGTTTTTAAAGGAGATATTTCCCTATCTTCACTTTTTTTCGGATGATTGATTTGATAAACTTTCTGTGCCAATTTAACAGCAATTTTGGACGGCATAACCAGACCGCCGGAGATAGCATCCCGGATAAATTGGACAAGCTTATCCGCGTTAATGTCTTTTAGCAAATATCCGCTTGCTCCAAAGTTTAGTGCGTTTATAATATACTCTTCATCATCAAAAGTTGTCAGCATTAATACAATGATATGAGGATACTTTTCTTTAATGGCTTTAGTACATTCGACCCCATTCATTTGGGGCATGCGGATATCCAGAAGAACAATATCCGACTGCGTGCTTTGCAGAAATTCCAACGCTTCCAAACCGTTTCCTGCCGTTCCCACAGCATGAATATCTTCTTCTGTTTCAAGAATCGTTTTAAGTCCATCCCGTAAGATTACTTGGTCATCTACAATTAAAACTTTAATTTTTTCCATGTATATCCTCCTTATGCTAAACAGGGATGTTGATTTTTAGTGTAAATCCTTCATCCGGTTCAGAGTAGTATTCCAGACTGCCGCCTTGTTCTTTAACCCGTTCAGACATTGCTTTAAGGCCAAAACCGGGGATAATCGAACTGCAGCCCTTACCATTATCTTGAAGAAAAAAATGTATACGTTGGTCTTTATTTAAGAGTTTAAATATGAAAGCCGAGCTGTTTCCATGCTTGATTCCATTGGTGAGGCCTTCCTGCAGAGCCCTGTAAAGGGTTTTCTTTAGGGACTCGCTTAAGTCGGGAAGATTTGAAATTTCTGCGCGTATGATTACACTTGTATGATTTTTGGTATCTTCGATCAACGATTGAATGGAAGAGGAGAAGTCCACCAACTCATGTCCTTCCGAGAGAAGCCTCACGGAACTTCTCAAATCTGAAAGTCCTTTTCTCATTTGTTCCTGTGCATTCCCAAATTTAGCCATTCCTGCATCCATATCTTTACGGATCAATTTTCTGCAGGCTTCCATCTCAACTAAAATGGTTGTAATGGTGTGCCCCAGAGTATCATGAATTTCCCTGGCAATCCGGTTTCTTTCCTTTAGGATGGTCATTTCTTCAAGTTTGCTGTATGCTTGCATTAATTCATTATAAGTGTTTTCCTGCTCGGAGGTTTTCAACATGAGCATATGAAGGGTTTTTTGTATGGTTTCATTTTGTTTGAGTACATATTTTATTACATGCATAATTAAATTAATTGCAATAAAACCGATCGAACTCAATATAGCTTGAGGAACAATAACAATTAACTCGGGAGAAGCCAATTTGAAGTACAAATGGATTGAATAAATTAAAAAAGTGCAAAGTGTTCCTAAAAGGCTGATTTTAAATGAATAATTCAAAATAATATCTGCGATAACAAGATAGAAAAAAACGATAGAACTTGAGCCGGAATCCAATATACCGATTAAAAACAGGAATATATAATCAGGAGCAACAAAGAGGATTGAAGAAATTGGTAAAGTGTCCCGGTTGTAGATGAAAAAGTTCCTGAAAGTATATGAAGCGATCAGGAGTGCTGACAAAAAGAACATCAGCCAGGGATCCGTAATATTTTCTATTACTAAAAAAGTAAGCGTGATAGCAAAAGCAATATAAAAAATATAGATGATTTTATCTTTAATACGATAGTTCAAAAACATTCTCCTTAAAATGTAAACAAATGTAACTTATGGCGGTTTGGATTTATTACTATTTTACAATATTTAAAGCTTTATATCTACTAAATATTAATTAGATTTTCATTAATTATGTTAAGTGCATGACTCCTGTCATATGAAAGTAATGAAAAAAACGTGACCTTTTTTATGACTCCAGTTATCTTGTGAGGAGCAAAGTGTTGAAGGTAAAATAATGACCACAGGCAAAACCTTCCCACACAGCCTGAAAACATATCTACTTTGAAAAGGAGGAAACAAAAAGAATGAAAAGATTAAAGAATTCAATTAATGTAATTATTCTAGCTTTTGCATTTTTAGCCACATCTATGTTTACACCCATGTCAACACTTGATACATTTGCGGCAGCTGCCGGTGTGCCCGCAGCGCCAAGCTTAAATCATGACAACTGGGACGGTGACGGAAATTACAAAATAACCATGAATATGTGGTGGGGAAATAACGGTACCAAGTTTGAACTATTTGAAAACGGTAATCTGATTAGCACAACAAATCTAACAGATAACACGCCAAATAGCCAAACCGTTGCAACAGATATCAGCGGAAGAGCAAGAGGGTCTTACATTTATAGAGGCCGTTTGACCAATTCCTTCGGATACTCTGAAAGCAGTGATGTAACTGTAAATGTAACAGTAGGAGGCAGCAATACGCCTACACCTTCAGCTACACCAACAAACACGCCAGTAAATACACCTACGCCGACCACGACAGGAAATTCGCCATCTCCAACGGCTGTTTCTAAAGAAGTGAAGCTAAATGTAACTGATGCGGTTATCACTTCATCTGCTATTTTGTATGGCAGTGCGGAAAACTGTTTCGACAGCAATGAAAACACGGTATACTGCTCTCAAAATATAGAACCTGCTTATGTCCAAGTCCAATATCCCGAAAAGAAGACAGTTTCAAAGCTTCGCGTTTTATTAGGCGAAAAGGGCTATGCTAATTTAACAAACAGTTGGTGGGTTGAAGCTGCAGATTCACAGCAGGACCTTGATAATAAAACCGGTACCTATCAAAAGATTGTTGATACGAAGGCTGGTATTGGTGGAGGAGTTTGGGATGAGTTTTCCCTTTCAACTGCAGTATCCAAAAAGATATGGAGATTTAGTGCTACAAAGGATTACTTCGATCACATCGATAACAATGTACAAATGATAGAATTGGAACTTTGGGGGACTAAGTGTCCAATGCCGCCTTCCGACCTGGTAGGTACAGTTTCGGGAAGTACTGCTGCATTAAGCTGGAATGCATCTGCTGAGACCTCTGTAACAGGGTATTATGTATATAGAAACAACATAAGAATTGCAGATGTAAATACAACAAGCTACCAGGACACAGGTCTTGTATCCGGCGGTCAATATACTTATGTAGTAAGTGCTCATGATGCGCTGGGAAATACCTCCGTTCGAAGCAATGAAGTTATTTTCGGAGGGGTAACGAAAAAGATTGACGTACTCAACGAATACAAAACATTGAAAGTCATCATTACAAATACGGACAATTATGCGGGTGATGGCAAGGGTGGTTGGACAAATAACAATGATCATGTGAAAGACTGCTTTGACGGCAGTGTTGATAAGTATAGCGAAATCAGACAGGACGGAAATAATCCGGTTTATATAGGATTGGATTTTTCCACACCAAAAAACGTAACGGAGATCAAGGGTTATTTGGGTGTAGGGCAAAACCAGAGATGGTCGGTAGAAGCTGCAGATACAGAGGAAGATCTTAAAAATAAAACAGGATCATATCAGATGGTTATTCCTGAAAGCAATGATATAGCTACGGCTCAATGGGTGAGTAAGAAGCTCACTAGCCCTATTTCTAAGAAGTTCTGGAGATTCAATGTAAGGAATACTTCTGGAAATCTGGAAACAAACTTACCGGAATTCGAGCTCTGGTGTGACGATGTAAAAGCACCCTCTGCACCTAAAAATCTTACTGCTCAAGGTAAAGATGCAAGAACTGTCCAATTAAGCTGGACCGGCTCAACACTGGATAATGATATTTCAGGCTATGTAGTATTTAGAAATGGATGCTATTTGGGTATGACTACAGGTACTAAATATACAGATACATTACTGGAGCCCAATACTACATACACTTATTATGTATATGCTATAGACGGCACGGGCAACAGGTCATCCGTCAGCAATGAGGCTACTGCTTCAACAAACAACACGATGGATATTAAGACAGAGTATAACGTATTGGTGCTTCGTTATGATCCGATTATCAAAGCAGGAACTTACAGCTATTTTGATCCCGTGTTCAATAAGACTTCTACAAGAACGGTAGCAAGTGATACTAAATTTTCACAGCTTTATGGTTCGGATTATGCGCCCCTTACTCTTGTAGATTGGTTTAAAGATAACATGAAGAAGGTGAGCGGTGGTTCGGTAAACTTTAAAATTGTTGAAACCAAGGAAATGAACTATGTGCCGCCGGCAAACTCTCCTGAGTGGATGAATAATAACATCTTGATTGAATTCATGGAACTGAAGAGTGTTTGGAATCCCAATACACAAAAATACGAAGATCATAGAAAAAAGGATTACGATGTTTTCCATCATAGTGGATATAACTATCATAAAGCATTTAGAGATAATAATGTACTCCAAATGGTAGAGGATGGAACTGTAGATATGGTGTGGATTTTTGCAGCTAATCCGAGTACCGGAGCGATGGAAGCAACCATGGCTGGAAACGGTGCTTTCAACACCAATGGCACACCACGGGATATCGTGTCTTCAAGAAAATTTGTGTCCCTTATTGGTGGAAGTACTGAGTGTTTTGGTCATATGATTGACTGCGGAATACGCGATATAATATTTTCAAAGCTTCCAAAAACTTGGAACATGAATGTGTTAAAATCCTTTGACCTTAACAACCAGGCAACAACTCCAGCGCTCAAAAATGATTATGAAAAGTTTGAATTAACAGAATACTACAACTATGATCCGGACCGTGTCGCTCCAGGGTTCTCCCAGGTTGGAACCATGCACTATCCGGCTAATGGGACAGGAGATTACCACTGGAGATTCAGGGAGGAAAATTTTGACTGGAACGCAGATAACTGGAGGAGCTCCGGTGGTACTTGGGCTTGTGAAGGAGGAAAGTATAAGGTAAGCTCTTTGGCTGGAGCTAAGACATTCCTGTATGCATCCTCCTCCGTATGGGACAAGCCGATAAAATTAAAAGATGGCACTTTTGAATTGGATATTACGCCCGGAAACGGTGCAGCATCTTCCAATACAGGCTTGATTTTCAGAGCAACAAATATCGGTGAAGGTGTGAATGCTTTCAAAGGTTACTATGCGGCATTGGATGCCTCCAATGATAAAGTTGTTCTCGCAAGGATTGATAACAGCTTTACACAGATCGACTCTTACAGTATGGCTATCCAGCCGGGTACTACTTACCGCATGAAGGTTATAGCAGATGGTACGAATATTAAGGTATATGTGGGAGATATGAATGTTGCAAAAATCAATGTAAATGATACCGTATTCCAAAATGCAGGGGCTGTAGGATTGGGTGCAAATTCAACCGAAGCATATTTCGATAACGTTTATGTGAATGCCAGTGTAAAAACATATGCAGATACGTGGTATAATTACCCGAACTTAACGGGTGCACCAAGAACATTGGATTTCAACGAGTGGAACGGCGATTGGGAAGGTAATACCTACCAGTACTGGTGGTTTGACCATATCCCGAGAAACCCGGGACTCCATGATGCTACAGATATCGGTACGCAAAGGGTACACAAAGGAATTTTGAATAACTGGTGGCCTTATATTATGGACATCAACCGTTTTAATGGTGACCCGATCACGTATGAAGTGACAGGATTCCCGGTTGCACCTGCATTAAAGCTCAAGGTGGCATCTAAAACAGCTTCATCCGTTTCACTTACCTGGACGGTCCCTCAAAATTCAGGGGCAGTTGGAACGAAGGTATACCGGGATGGAGTATTGATTAAGCAAGTGACAGGAACAACTTTTACCGATACTGGATTGACAGCAGGAAAGCAATACGCATATACGGTAAAAACATATGATGCATCAGGAAAAGAGTCTATTGCGACAGATGAAGTATATGTGACGCCAAATTAAGATAACAGTAATAGTATAATGATAGCCTGCAGCTTTAAGATTTTAAGCTGCGGGCTTCTTTTATCTGTTAAGGAATAAAACCAGGTTAAAAGCCCTCTGCAGGCATTGGCGAAAATCAAAAACACCTCTGTGGTGCGAAACAAAATTTACCTTTTAATAGTATATCAAGTATCTTGGAGTATACCCCGATAATAAAGTATAAACTTTAATTTGAGGAGGAATTCACATGACTTTAAAAGAGATTGTTGTGAAATCCGAATACCAGAGCAATCGGTTGGTAGCATGGGTTTGTTTTAGTGTTGGAATTCTTTTGCTTATAGTAGGAGTTTTGCTTTTGACAGGAATTCTACCGAGCACAAATTCCGTTTTAGACGTTTTCATTGCTGCGGCGCTATTTCTTACACCTGCCGTCCTGGTCATTTTCATTAAGATTGAAAAACCTTGGGTCAAGTACTTTATTGTATCGTTTTTTTGTTTGATTAACCTGGTATTTTATATTCAAGGCAAGGGAGCAGCAAATTATTGGGGATACCTTTGTGTCATTGTAGCATGTATTTATTATGATAAAAAAGCAGTGCTGGGAAGCCTGCTATTTCTTACAGTATCCTATAGCATCTATGATTCGGTGGTTCTTCATAAATTCGGTGTGGTCAAACATTTAATTGATTCCATGGTCATAGGCTTTTTCTTATATATGGTAGCCGTAAAAACAAGTAAATTGCTTAAAGAGCAGGGGGCCCTTCATATTGAGCATGAACAAACCAATCAAAAGCTTATGAAGATATTCTCCTCGGCCTCTCAGATTTCCGGCATCCTTCAGGATTCCACCGAGCAGATTGCGAAAACCTCCGATGGTGCTACCAAAGCGAACGAGCAAGTAGCCCAAAATGCTTCACATCTTGTGGAAAACGCAAATGTAACTTCTAAGGAATTAAATGATGCCACCGATAGTATTGGAAATATCTACGAGAATTATGCCGAGATATGGGATAAGAGTCAAAAGGTATCCCAAATCCATGCAGAAATATCCCTGCTAACGAAAGAGAGCCGTGAAAAAATAAATAATGCGATTGTTGAAATGCGAATCATTGAAAAAACCTCCAAAAGCAGTATCGATAGTATCAACAAGCTTAGAGAAAAATCATCGGCCATATCCCAAATCGTACAAGTAATTACCGATATCGCAGAGCAGACGAGCCTGCTGTCTCTGAATGCTGCAATTGAATCAGCCAGGGCTGGCGAGCACGGACGCGGGTTTTCCGTAGTTTCCGACGAAATAAGAAAGCTTTCGGAACAGTCCCACAAAGCAGGTCAGGAAATAGCAAATATTGTACAGGAAGTTCTTGATGACACACAAAAATCCGTTGAGGTCATTAATGAAACATCTTCGTGTGTCAATAAGGGAATTACCATTATAAATGAAGCGGGAGTGGCCTTTGAGAAGGTATATGAAACGGGAGAAGACATTGCTTTGAAAATGAAGGATGTAAACGCAGCAATTGATATAGCCCAAAAAAAGAGCGAATATGTGGTCAATCTCATCAACGGAGTAAACACTAAAAACAATAAAAATATCAATGAAATTGCGAGCATTGCTGCGGCTACACAGGAGCTGCTTGCTTCGATGGAGGAAATAAGCTCATCCCTTAACATCATAGATCAAAATGCAAAGGATTTGAATATACTGATTAATACTTAATGGAAGTAAAAAAAGGGGGGGCCGGGGCCAAGCACCCCCATTTTTTTATGTAAAGTTAAATTTGTCCGTTTAAGTCTTTGCTTTTGCAATTCTGCCGCTATACATGCCACTTATCAGTTTTATCCATTAATATCCATGCATCTGCTGTAATAATCAATTTAGGGGGCTTGATATGTAAGGGAAAAGGTTCAAAGTATGCTTCTATTTTGTACTGAAAGAGAGTTCATTACTGCGTGAAAAGTACTTGTGCTGCAATTCATTAATCCTCTAAGCATTGTTTCGTTAGGTATTATTTACTAAAAACTTATAGCGGCTAATAAAAAGAAAAGCTGTAAATAATAAATGTTGTAAAGGCTGGAGGATTTATGATAGGTAGACTTATTAGAAAAATAAAATATTACAGTTTGCAGCAGAGTAATTCAATAGAAAATAATAAGAAAAATTCACTTGAGGATAATAAATTGGACGAAATACCAAAATCTATCAATGATCTAACAAATAAGTTGGAAGCTGCTTTAAATCAAAGCAGTGACTTTAACATGCGTAAAATCGCCGTGGGACGGGAAAAGCCGGTAAACATTCTTATTGCGTTTATAGACGGACTTGTGAACAAAGAGCTTGTTAATGCGGATATATTGCGGCCGCTCATGCTGGAGACAAACTCCGTCGAAATACGGTGTAAGAATACCCTGGAATTGATAAAAACCAGGTTTATAAGTTCCTGTGAGATCAATGATATATTTGATTTTAAGCAGGCGCTGGATGCGATAGTCACAGGGGATACGGTAATATTTGTTGAAAATGAAAGTCAGGCTGTTAAAGTTAACTTGCGCAATTGGGATAAACGCAGCGTGGAAGAGCCGCCAAGCGATGCAGTTATCCGTGGGCCAAGGGAGGGGTTTACAGAGTCCATCCGCACAAATACTGCACTTATAAGAAGAAAAATTAAAAATACCAATCTGAAGTTTGAAACAATTAAAATAGGAAAACAGACCAATACGGATATTAGTATTTGCTATATCAAAGGAATTGCCCATGAGGAAATCGTTCAAAATGTAAAGCAGAAAATACGTGAAATCAATATGGATGCAGTTTTGGAATCGGCATATATAGAGGAATATATAGAGGAATCTACTTTTTCAATTTTTCCAACTGTGGGCAACAGCGAAAAACCGGATATTGTTGCGTCAAAAATTTTAGAAGGACGAGTAGCCATTCTTTGCGATGGAACACCGTTTGTTCTGACTGTTCCGTATTTATTCGTTGAGGCAATACAGTCCAGTGAGGACTATTACAATAGATCCATATATTCTATCATAAGCAGATTGATTAGGGTTTTGGCTGTAATAATAACTACAATGCTTCCAGGATTTTATGTTGCTTTGGTATGTTTTCACCAGGATATTATTCCATACAAGCTACTCTTAACAATGACTGCTTCAAAAGAAGGGATTCCCTTTTCTCCAATTGTCGAAGCATCAATTATGATTATCACTTTTGAATTGTTAAGGGAAGCCGGTGTGAGAATGCCCAGAGCAATAGGACAAGCAGTAAGTATCGTAGGCGCCCTTGTTATTGGAGATGCAGCTGTAAAAGCCGGACTTGTCAGCAGCCCAATGGTTATTGTGATTGCAATCACAGCCATAACCAGCTTTATTGTACCTTCCTTGGCGGGTTCACTGCTGATCATGCGTTTAGCTGTTGTATTTGCTGCAAATGTCATTGGTATCCTTGGAATTTTCCTGGTATCCCTCGTCTTTTTTATTCATATGTGCTCACTCAAATCTTATGGTGTTAATTACCTTTCACCCATTACACCGGTACACTCTACAGACTTGAAGGATACTTTCGTGCGGTTTCCTTTATGGGCTATGATGACGAGGCCTAAGGCACTGGTGGGTGGGCAGGGGAGAAATGCAAAATATAGAAATAAATAAATGAAAGGTAAATGAAGGCAATGAAACGCAGTATAAAAGTAATCTTTCTGATATTTCTGCTTGCAACCGTAATGACAGGCTGTTGGAATAACCGCGACTTAACAGATCTGGCAATAGTCGCAGGTTTGGCTGTAGATAAAACGGATGATAATAAAATTGAAATCACAGTGCAAATTGTAAAACCCTCCGAAATAAAACATTCAGAGGGTGGGAACGGAAAAGAGAAAAAACCCTATATCAATGTTACGTCTCAAGGAGAGACTATGTTTGATGCTATAAGGAATTTACTCTCCATACTCAATAAAAAAGCATACTTTCCACATGTTCAATTGATGGTAATTTCAGAGGAGGCAGCCAGAGAAGGTCTCAGTGATTATTTTGACTTTTATGAAAGAGATGTGGAAACCAGAAGGCGGGCAGATGTTGTGATTGCAAAAGGCATGAAGGCTAAAACCGTTTTGGATAGTGAAAGCCGCCTTTCTGTTCTTCCCGCTACGCATAATGTGGAAGCGCTGGAGGCAAGCAAAGCCTTTGCAAAATCAATTAAGGTCACTTTGCTGGATATTCTCAAGAATTTCAGCCAGGAAGGTCAAAGTATTGCCCTTCCTATATTGTACACCAATAAAAGTACCGACAAACTTTTTCAGGAAGATTTGTTGATGGAGGGGGCGGCTGTTATCAAAAGAGACAGGCTGGTAGGTTTTTTGGATCCCTTGCAGACAAGAGGCTTGCTTTTTGCATTAGATGAAGTAGACAGCACCATTATCAATTTCCCTAACCCCAATGACCCTAAGAAAAGGATTTCCATTGAGGTCATACGCTCTAAGGGAAAGATCGACGCAAAAATGGCAGAGGGAAAGCCTGTACTTGAAATTGAAGTAGCGGCTGAAGGCAATATCGGAGACCTGCAGGGAAATTTCAATCCTGAAAAAGGCCTGACAATGGAGATGTTGGAACAGGAAACGGAAAAAACTATTGAGTCGGAAATCCGGGATATCTTAAAAATTACACAGCAAGTATATGAAAGTGATGTTTTTGGGTTTGCAGGGAAGCTTGAGAAAAACTATTATCCTGAGTGGAAAAAGATTGCTCCTGACTGGAGTAGGATTTTTAGCAGAACACCGGTGAACATAAAGGTAAAGTTTGAAATACGCAGGCCGGGATTAATAAAAGAGAACTCAAGACCCAAATAGGGAGTGTGATTTTGGTTGAAAGTAATAGGACTTGTTGCCGCCTTTATGGTAATCGCATGCATCGATGTACCATCTCTGCTGAAAAAGCAGGACAGTAAAGTGAAATACCTTACTGTATATGGCTTTATTATCATTTCAGGCTTTGTAATAAGCCTGCTGCAGGTAATGAATAAACCGCCTGTAAGTCCGGCCAAGGTAATTGAATCCATAATAAAAGGTATAACAGGTGAATAATAATGTACAATAACTTTAAGATTTCAAATTACCAGCTATTTGCGCTGCTAGTAGCATTTATGCTGGGAAGTTCCTTGATTGTAAATCCTGCCGGTATGGCAAAACAAGATGCCTGGCTTTCCTTTTTTTTGGGTATGACTGGAGGTCTTTTACTCCTGGGTATGTATAGTCTCATATCCAGGCTAAACCCTTCAGCCTCCCTGACAGCCATATTAAAAAGAAGCTTTGGAAATATAATGGGTACGATTATTTCCATTCTTTATATATGGTACTTTATACATCTGGCTTCACTGGTATTGAGAAATTTTGGCGAATTTTCTGTTACGGTCAGCTACCCTGAGACACCCATTCTGTTTATCGTCAGTATTTTTGCTCTGGTCATTTTTCTGGCGGTCCGGTCAGGAATCGAAATCCTGGGAAGGATTAGCGAAATTTTTTTTATTGTGCTAACGTTGGTATTAATATTTGTCTTTATAGGGCTGGTAACCTCGTTTGATATTGAAAACTTCAAACCCTTTTTGTCTCAGGGAATTGTTCCTGTTATAAAAGGCGCTTTTTCCACACTGACCTTTCCCTTTGGTGAAACGGTTGTATTTTTAATGGTATTTCCCCATGTAAAGAAACAGGGGAAAATTTTAAAAACTTCTGCAGTATCAATACTCGTAGTGGGAATGCTCCTTCTTGGAGTAATTGCCAGAAACCTGATGGTATTAGGCTCGGACATGGTTTCAAGGGATGTATTCCCGTCCCATGTAGTTTTTAGAATTATTCCGGGGTTGGATGTAGACCCCCTGCTTGATATGAACCTGTTATTGGGTGGTTTAATTAAAACAGGTATTTGTATATACGCTGCGACTGCAGGAATCACGGAACTTTTAAGGCTGGGGGATTACAAGCCCTTTGTGCTTCCGTTGACAGCATTTATAGTCTCTTTATCCATATGGGTATATGGAAGCCTTCTGGAAATGGTGAAGTGGGCGGCAGAAATTTGGCCCTTTTACTCCATTCCCTTTCAGATTATACTACCGTTATTCATGCTAATTATGTCACTAATTAGAAAAAGAGTAAAGCAAGAGGCAGATTTGTAAATTTCATATGGAAGGGACTCGATAAATATACTGCACTTACTGCACTTTTTAATTGTTCGGAAATAAAACCTGGTTAAAAGTCCTCAGCAGAGCTTGGAGGTAATCCCAAATACCTTAATAACACCTCTGTGCTGCCTTCAAAATAGTAACAAAAGGGCCTGTATTTATCATCCAGCACCATTAAATAGGGAACTTCCTTTGGAGGGAACAGAATATAGAGTTCATTTACGGAATGGATATGATCATTTTGCGGCCAAGGGCTCTCTGTTGTTAGAGGTGGGGAGAAGGGAATCTTCACGATATAGCCTGTATCCGGTAAGGCCCGAAATCTTGCATATATGCCGGTTATGGCATGAAGGTATTTTTCCGCTTCCTTTTGTATTGCAGGACTTGGCAGAACTTCTTTTATCACCGTGCCTCTAGTTATATCAAAAATTTCAACAGTGCTATTTTCATAACCTGAAAAATCCATTGAATATATAAAGGATACCAGGCTGGTTTCGTCGAACTGATTTGAAAAACAAACCAGTGCTTTATACTTTTCATTGAGGTACTTGTGTCGCATAAAGCTGTAGATGTTAAGTCCAAGAGAGCTTATTAAAATAATAAGTATAAGAAGCTTAAGGTATTTTTTTTTCATTTTAATGAGAATCAAATCACCCACCCCTTAAATTTTCTATGAGGGATCCGGTGCTTTTATTACATGTTTTGGCCATTATACATTTTTTTACTGAGTTAGTATAATTATTTAGAGGGATTATTATGAAATCCAATTCATTAATTATTTACAGATAATAATATAAGTTACTACGAATGGGAAACTAATAAAATAATTTTTTCAAAAGAGTTTCTGGAAAAGAAAAATTCTAATAAGAATGCAAGCACTCAAAAAATATCTGGCTCAAAACTTTTTTCTACCGGTTCAAAAGATAAGTTTGCCGTATATATTAATGGCAAGGAAATTTATACTGGGTTTTACAATCAATCCAAATTATCATCTTTTGTTGTAATAGGGCCAAAAATGACTGATTTATCAAATGGAATTATTATTGATTTTGAAAAAATAACAAATCAAGAAACAAAGGATTTGCGCCATGACCTACATATTTATAATATATTGAAACAAAAGAATAAGCTTAAATAAATATAGAATAGGAAAAAGGAATATAGATTTCATCTTTACAGATACCAAATTAAAAGGCTCTGACCTGAGTCAGAGCCGGAAACTTGCAGCACTATTATTTCCTGTGGGTACTATTGGATATGTTGGTTGGTACATACTGCGCGGCGAGTATGTGTATCACTATTAGGACACCTATAAAAATAAGCAGGAGCATGACAATAATAGCAACTACCTATGTAGGCTACTTTTGTCATAGGAGCATCGCAAGAGTCGCATTTTGTCCAATCATTAGCAGCCCAAACGGATGCTGAAAGGTTGAACGAAAGCAGCAATACGAAAGATAATACAAGGGTTAGTATTTTTTTTCGTCTCATTACAGAAACCTCCTCATATAGTAATAATTTCAAAACTATTATACAATATGGATATATATATGTAAAATGTGAATAATTGAAAATATCACATGAGAATTTAAGCATGATTCAGATTACTAAATATATTGTCATAATTCTAGATTTTAAAAAAATTAATTTGGTTACAAATTTATTATCACTTTTGGGGTATATTTTCGGAAATGTTGAAAAAGAAATATATATTTCTTATGGAAGGGACCCAATAAATATAAAAAATCTTGCCAATGCAAACCCAATACTATATAATACCCATAGGGAAAATTAAAAAGTGCCGTGACCTCTAAGTGTTGGCGCACCTAGAGGCTCATGAGGTAGAAACGACCTACCAACAAGCAGAGCATTCACTCCCACAGCACTTAATATTATACGTTAAGTGTCTGTGATTTTCAAGCACACAAGTGCGTTTGTTGGTTTATTTTACCTGCAATCGCACTTTTTTAATTTTCCCTCCTAAATCAATCCTTGGGAGGGAAAATAGATAAATGAAATTCTTAAAAAAGAAAAAAAGGCTCAAAAAGGTTCGAAAATTCTTTGCCACCTGTAAGATCAAGCGGATTGAATACCTCGAAGAGGAGTTTGAGAATTGCGAAGAGTTTTTGAGCCTCTCCCAAAGGGAGACAGAAATTTTGCACCGGATGAAAGAGGTACTGCCGCCGGAGGATTTGGCGCTCCTAAACGAATACAGCGACACCTTAAACAATATGATGAGCCTCAAGCAGTACTTTTTTTACCAGCATGGTTTTAACGATTCCATCACTATGCACCACCTTTTCAACCATAAAAACAATGTGAAGCTGCATGTCCAGTTTGTGTAGGGAGATGGAACATATTCAGAAAACCGCATAAACGAATATTTGAACTTGCACTTCGTAAAGCAAAGCTTGATGCTTGTGATGTTTGGTATATTGGTGATAATGCTGTATTTGATGTGGACGGAGCGGCAGATTGCGGTATTTTTGCAGTTTGGTACAAAGGAGCATTAGACAAATCAAATAGGGCTATCCCAAAAGGAAGTTTTCTTGAAATATCTGATTGGAATGAATTAATAGATTTATTAAAATAGAGCCAATAAGTAATCGCTTATAATATGAAAAACAGAAAATCATGTATCGTTTACGATAAGTAAAAAGGTTGTGGAAATTATATTTTCTAGAATACCTGGCGCTCTACCATTAAGCTATATGATACTTTTCAGTACCACAGACGGACTTGAACCGCCAACCACCAGGTCCTCGATTTAGAAGGAAGAAAATATATAGCCACAACCTGACTTTACAAATACTGAGCCATTATAATTTCATTATCATAGGGTGTGATCCCTTTGTCAATAGCAAAAACCGTATTGGCCTCCTCCGCATGATTGCAAAGTTCTCCTCTTGCCTGGGCATGCAACATAAATAAATCGTATAAATTAGGTTTTGTCAATGTCGTTAATGCTTTACCCATCAAGATCATGCCCTTTTTATTATTCTCCACATTGTTCCATGTAGGTTGGGATTTCAATGCAATATCTGCCCAGATAACCTTATTTTCATGTATGTCCAAAACCATGGGGATACAAATTGTGCTTTCTGAAGAAATGTCGATTTTGTTTTCCACCGTTTTAGGTTCATAAATTTCACCTGAAGCAGGACATTCTCTTGCCATCCACCCCATAAAGCATTCCGGCAGATGTGCAAATTTTTGCCCTGTAAAGGAATTTACCGCAAGTACAACATATCTTCCGGAATACCGCTTAATTGACTCTATATCCAAATCAATAAATTCGCTGGCACCCAATGGAGCTGCTGTAATATCTCCGCTATGAGCGGCTTTATACTTTGACGATCTAAGATTAGTATAAGAAATATGTTCAACATAGTTCCAATTCTGATCGTATAATACTGCTGACAAATCCAAGTCAGTTCTGTCTCCTTCATGCTCCTTCCAGTAGATAAATGAGCGAATGGTTTTTATATCTGCAGGTATGTTAATTCTTGTTCCCCTAATATAGGTCTTTAATGCTTTGCTGGCAGATCTTTGGGAAAACGGAACGATATAATCCTTAAGTCTTTCATCTATATATACTTTTCCGAGGCTTTCATACGCTCCAAATATTTTTATTAAACTTTGCTCGCAAATATCAACAATTTCTTCACATACTTGTTTATTTATAGAGGGCAATTGATTTTCAATTCCATATACTTTAGCAATGCTGCCTTTAGGGAAGAAAGCTCTTAATTCCTGCTTCTCATTTCTTTTTTTGAAATGCTCCCTCACCTGCAACAATAAAGGTGTTGGCACCTGGATCGCAATTTCTTCAAAGGCTTTTATTATTAATTTCCAGTCCTCAAATAACCGCAAAATATGATCCAGTTTTCTTGCAAATTCACCTGGCCTCTGCTTCATTAGTGCCAGGACACAGGTCAAATCTTGTGATTCAATGGCAGTGCTAAGCCTGCTATTGTATGTTTCGATCTTCTCATTGTTTCTCAGCTTACGAAAAGCAGCTTGAGCTTTTAGATATGTCTTATACTCTGACGGATGCAATCTTTCACCTAACCGGATCCAACGGTTTTTGTATCTTAGCATATCTTCTTCTATATTACTGCAATTTTCCAAAAGCCCCAGGAGGATTCTTCGTTCATTTCTTGTAAAGCTTCTAAACTTTGTATTGGCAGCCAGTGAAACATCCCCATCCGACATAGAAACTGCCAGTCTTAACACATCCGTTGCTGTGTTGATATATTTGGAAATTACCAAGGTGTCTGCCCCCCAGTATTTCATAATCCAGCTGCATATTAGACAAACATTTTCTTTTAACGGAATCTCATCAGGCAAATAATCAAGTACATTCTTATAATTTTTTATAAACCATTCCATATCCATCTTATCAGTATCTGCAATGGATGTTTTTGATGCCATGAGATTATAAAATATATTGTTGAAATCATCCTGATTTCCTAAATTGATGACCTTTAATTTGGTTGCGGCAAACAATGGCAGCCTTTCTTCCTTTTCATAAACCGGCAGCATACTTCCAAAAGAAAGATAGTGTATAATGGCATTAAGATACAACTTGCTTTCCGCCATTTGCATTACCTGTATAGGGAAATTGGGATACATAGGTTTGTACTCCACATGAGCACCAATCATTTTTTTGATTTTCTTTACCAAACCCAAATAAAAATTTTTCAGTTCATCTACGGTATATGTATGGAGTATATCGATTATCTCCTTTGACAATGTATATCCCAAAGGCTCCAGGTTCTTTAAAATAGTCGCAACATGTTCGGTATTAGGTGTTTTCCCACTTCCGGGGGAAATCAATATTTTCGTTTTTCTTCTTAAATAAATTCTGTTCATATTTTCATTCTCCTTATTCATCCGGATAGCGGGGGTTCTAATTGCCATTGATTTTAGAAGGAAGAACCCCCTTAGCCTGATTGTCTTAGGAAACTCGCACTTCTATTGATCACATTAAACTTGTTTTAGAAGGAAGAAGTGCCATAGCCTGTGGACATATCCTATTGTATGTTATAAAAACTACCTTTAACAGACAAAAAGTTTGCAATCTTATCCAAGATTTACATCACCTATCACCACATTACTAAATATCATTCCATAAGTGTCAACGTAAAACCAAAATACCAAAATTCAATCCAGCTTGAATATCCATTGTACAACGAAATACACCCGGAGAATGTCAGTTTTCGATTAACATTTTGTATTTGGATTAAGAGCGCGAATGCTGCTGCTGCCCCTCTCAAGAATACTTCCGATTCTTGACAATAGAGTAGGCCGATGATATAATTTTACAATATCAGGCAGAAGGAGGGTTGTAGGCATATGCTTAATCCTATCGTTATCGTTGCATAGCAAAGGCTATTGCAATGAACAGTTTAAATTATAGAAATCAGCTGTGAAGATAGCCTTTGCTATTCCTAATCGAAAAAACTTTTAGGAGAGCGAAATGAGCTATAAGAGAGCAATTTATATAATCCCTCATGACTTGCTTGAGCAGATACAAGAGTATGTAGATGGTGAGTTTATCTATATACCTAGAAAATCAGGCAATAAAAAAGAATGGGGATCAAAAACATCCACCCGCAAGGAGTTACAACAGCGGAATATGCAGATTTATGAAGACTATTTGGCGGGGAATAGCCTACAAGCATTATCCGAGAAATATTTTTTGTCTTTGAAAAGTATGCAAAGGATACTCCGGAAACAAAGGAGCATTCATTAACCTTAGAATGCGCCAATACCGTTTTATTATGGTATTGGCGCATTTTCTTTTACTAAAAGTCTTTAAGGTTTGGTTTTGGGGGACTGGATGATACAATTTAAGTAGACAAAATACCGGAGGAGGGACTGTTATGAAAAAGATTTGTGAGAATCCACCCTTTACTTTTCCTATTCAGAGCAAATAGCGATTATAAAATGAATTAGGGGTGGTTATAGTGGATGAAAATTTGAAATATTGGTTTCAAGGGTTTGAAGATGCAATCGCAAATATGAAACAACAGGAAAGAGAATCGCTTTTTTGTAAATGTGGCAAGAACTGCGCAGACCGATGGGTACTAAATTTATATAAAAACCTATATAGTAAAGTAAATGGAGATATGGATTTGTTTTTTCTAGAAATAAATAGTGCAGAAGGTGTAAAAGGCGAAATTGTTGAACCGGGAAAGAAATATCACCTATTCTTTAAAAAATGTTCCTGCGGCTTACATACCGAGGGGTATGTCAATAGTCCGTTTTTATGTGAGTGTTCCAGGCAGAGTATTATATACGTTTTTAATTCAATGATACCAAATAAGAAATTGGATGTGAAAATTTGTTCTACGATTTTACGCGGCGGAGATGAATGTAAGTTTTCTATAACAATGCATGACTAGAGGTTATGAATATATTTTATTAATTTAACTCCCGATGCATATATGCTAAAGGATATCAAGCTTACATATACCATATACCTATGAAAACAATACGGCTATAAATGTGGAATTTGCGCCGGTCTCGATCAAAGCGGGCAATGCTGGCGGGACGGGTCCTGTTTTTGAAATACTAGGTAGGTATTGAAATCATCAACCAAAAAGAAATGTTGCAAAACAACTTTAGCAGTGGGGGGTAACACTTTCTTTATTTGAACAATAAAAAACCGACAAAGGAAAATTCGGGCTATTTTCCTTTGTC
The DNA here is from genome assembly GCA_026418275.1 of Clostridia bacterium. Classification (GTDB taxonomy): domain Bacteria; phylum Bacillota; class Clostridia; order Acetivibrionales; family DSM-2933; genus SKW182. The sequence continues at coordinate 50,330 of JAOABQ010000071.1, read as the reverse complement.
GATTCGATTTATAATATTTTAACATTTTGTATGAGGTTTTAAGCTGTTTTTGTTTGGTTGAAGTTCTTTATCACATCTCTCATTTTGAGTTTTTGTATGCAATTTATTGACGTTATATCCTAAACACTGCAATATTCTCAGAAAAACTCCGAGAATACTTCCAAATGCCTCAGTTCTATTATTATACCTCTGCCGGGAATTTTGTAATCATCCCAAGTAAATATTGCTGCATATAAGCATAATCGGTAGAATCGATTGTACCGTTCCCATCAACATCTGCCGCTGTTTTTCCGGTCGGTGAAGGGAAATCTGTAATTGCTCCCATCAAATATTGTCTCATACACGCATAATCTGAAGAATCAAAAACCTCATTTCCATCAACATCACCATAAAGGAATCCGGCTACAGCTGCAGGTTGTATTACATTATATCCTCCCGCAGGAATTGCATCATAGTCCCAATCACTTAATGAAGTTCCTTCATTAAAGTTTGTGCCCGGATGTGAATACTTTATGATAATAGGCTGCGGTTTAAGAACTTTAAACCCAATTACTCCGAGGGTACCTGAAGTCTCTGCAACACCAGTCTGCCTATATAAATCCATCCTGTTATACATTTTTATAAAATTAATAACACCTTCCTGAGTTTTAAAGGTTGTATATTGAACAGGATTATAATAACTATTCGTTAAAATAGTTCCACCTTCTATTGTATTACCACTTCCATTAGCATAAGGAGTATTATTGTTGAAGATATCTACTGGTTGGACAACAGTTGGATCGTACTTGATAAACAAAATAGTCCCCCCAAACTGAGGTATATTAGAAATGTTCATTGATGCTTTAATAATACTTCCAACCGAAGCCTTCTCCTTATCAAGGGACAATGTGACATATCCTACCGGGGTTGAGGTTGTACTCACCTTATAGGTAACACTTTGAGCCGATTTATTTCCTGCTATGTCTTTAGCAACCACATAATATGAATACTCTGTTAGTGGGGTTAATCCAGAATCTATCACATAATTTCTACTATATACAGTTTTAAGAAAAACATTATTTCTGTATACATCATATCCCTCTATACCAACATTATCTGTTGATGGTTCCCAAGCTAATTTTAAATAGTTGGAGGTTAGCACTTTTATAGAAAAATTTTGGGGAGTTGTTGGAGCAATGGTGTCAGCCGGTGTTGTTACGGATATTTCTGCGCATAGAGCAGACTTGTTACCAGCTGCATCTTTTGCTAATACGGAATACTTATACGTTGTATTAGGCTTCAATCCGGTTATACCAAAAGATGTTGACGAAACTGTTAAAAGATATACACTGTTTTGATATATCTCGTATCCTGATACACGCACATCATCTGTTGATGCATTCCAGGATAATGTGGTACTTACAAAGGTAGTGTTATTAGAAGTCAGACCGGTAGGGACCGAAGGTGCAGTACTATCGGCATAAGCCGATATAGCTAACGTCAGAATTACAGTGAGTGTTACTAAAAGTGTTGTAAATAGTTTTTTTGACATAACAAAGACCCTCCTAATTAAATTTATGAAAATCACATTCCTTTCCTTACCTTAACGAACCTTTGAATTGCTAATAGAATCCTCCTTTGATTATCTTTTGAAATGAATTTAGAAAATGGTATATTTTATTAGATGGAAATAATTATATATAATTACGTATGAATATTAAAATTGCTTAAATTGTTATTTTATGTACTATTTTGGCTAATTTTCACGAATTAACTTTTCCTTCTTAATACTAAGCAATCGGACAGAATCATCGTCAGGTATCAACATTTCAATATTTAATGGCAAAGCCAATTAATATATGCATTAAATTCTGAATAATTTTTGTGTTCAAAACTTGATTGTACAATTTTTCGGCTTTTTGGGGACTCGCATTTCCTAATTTTAAGCCATATAAGAAGCTGCTGCAAAACTATCTTGTTCTGCTAGTTTTGCAACAGCCCTTGTTTTAGTATGTACCAAAATCCCCTCCATTTCCCTATAATAAGGGATTATTGCGAATAGAAGGTGTCTATCTAATTTCATTGTCCGATATGCTATGTTAAACTTATTACTCTCCGCATAAGTTTGCATTCAATTTACTACTACAGGTCACCGGAAATCCGTACCCAATAGGGCAATAATGGATATATAAGAATCCTTGTACAATACTGAATATAATCACCAGTGAGTTTTTATGTAAATGAAGTCACTATGGTTTCCATGAGAAAGCTGATTGATAAAATAAGAGTAAATCGAAATCAAAGAGAAAAGTTAATAAAAATTGTGAGGACACAAAAATCGGAACAACGGGAAGTGCTAAGGGCAAGAATAATTCTTTTACTGTGGGAAGGGAATGATGAAAGCGAAGTAGCAGAGCAACTTAGCATAAATGTCAAGACTGCCCGAAAATGGAGAGACCGGTTCCATGTTAAAGGTATTAAAGGACTTAAGGATAGCCCTCGCCCAGGTCCGCCGACAACCTTTACAGCCATACAAAGGTGTGAAATCATTGCCATTGCATGTGATAGTCCTAGCAATTATGGCTACGGTACTCATATCCATTGGAATAGCAAAATACTAACGGAAGCAGCAAATGAAAATATCGAAGGTATTTCTATAAGTGAATCCAGTGTAAGAAGGACCCTGGAAATGAACGATTTGAAGCCTCACAAGTTCAGAATGTGGTTACACAGCAAGGATCCTGAATTTACAGAAAGGGTTAATGAGATTGTTGATTTATACGTAAGTACACCTAATAATGAGGTGGTTATCTGTGTAGATGAAAAGACCGGAATGCAAGCTACCGAAATGTGAAAGAACTTGTTTCCATGTTAACAGAGCAGTTCCCATGGGTTCTGGCAAAGTGGTAAGCTTTGCCTTTGAGGAACGAATTTATGAAAATCTGTACTAGGAACTGTTGTATAGGACCCCTGAATCATATTCCTATTTGTTGTTGAAATATAGGTTGGCAAACTATCATAGGGACTGATAATATAAAAACCATATTGACCATTCGGTAATGCTTTTACTGTAAAATATTGAAACCAGTGTTAAACGTCGGTAAAGCTGTTACATTGGTCAACATGGGGTAAAAACTATGGTATCCTCCCATATACCATTTCAGCCAAGATGTTCCCGCCACATTTTGGTTCTGGAACATCACTTTATCACCATCATTTAAAACCGCTCCCGAATTCAAAACCTGGGTAAAGCAATATACGGTTCTTGTAGAGTCCGCAAAAGTGTTAAACGAAAAAGCAGAGGAAATAAGGGACACAATTACGATTAACAGGAAAATCATTTTCATTTTTTTCATATTTTTTGGGGTTTATATTTATTTCGTTTTTATTCCTCGTGTATAGAGAATAATTCTGCATTTTTACACTGCCTGTCCAAACTTATTGCCTGTAATATTAACTAACTCAGTATTCTTTACTATCCCAAATCATTTTATTATTCACCGGTGAAATCTGAAACTAAAAATATGTACCCGTACTTTTTTTAATCTTCCGCTGATTTCTGCGATAAAACGCTTATACAATCTCTGCCCTTTTCTTCACCATCCTTTCACGTGTTCTAATGATAATTTTTATTTCTTACCTTAAAAACAACAAATTTAAAGCTTGTACAAACTTCCAATTATTTCATTTTGCTTCCTACTAAAAATATATCACTTGAATACCTTTGCTGTAAGTACCATCTTTTGTAGAACCATAGCTTCCTATGGTATAATAAATTCATAACGCAGTGATTGAAAGTTTTTCACAAACGCTTTGTGCTTTTAGCACAGCCGAAAGGAAAGATAGTTAAAATGAGGGATATAAACACAAGGGACGGTTTTCCTACTAAAATATTTTTAATATACATTTTTTTCTATGCTGGACAGGCAATGTATAACACATATTTAAATCTGTTTTTAGTAAACAAAGCATTCTCTATGACTGCCATCGGTGCAATACAATCGGTATCCACTGTTGCATTGGTTTTAATTCAGCCTGTATGGGGTATTATTAGTGACAAATCAAAAAGTAAGAATCAAATTATCGGATTTTTATGCCTTGTCGTTGCTGCTGTATGCATGTTGTTTTATGCATTTAACCTATTTTTGTGGTTTGCTTTCTGTATTATGATGTTTACCGTTTTCTTTTTCCCTACCATGACCCTTCAAGATAATTATGCTCTTGAATTTTTAGAAAAGAGCAGATGGGATTTCGGTCATGTCCGCCTTGGGGGAACTCTAGGGTATGCTTTTTGCGCTATGCTTGTAGGCTTTATTATTGGCAATAGCTATGGAAATATATTTTGGATCATGTCCATATTCTTTCTTGTTACCGGATTTATGTATTTTACGCTTCCAAGAATAGAAGGGCATAGAAAAAAACATGAAAAAGTGAAATATGCTGTTTTACTAAAAGATAAGCCGCTATTATGTATGTTGGTATTTAGCATCCTTTATTATATGGGAATATCATTTTATTTCCAGTTCTATCCTGTGTATTACACCGCGCAGCTTGGGGCAAGCTCACAAATGGTAGGAGTTTTATCATTTGTTGCTGCATTATCAGAAGTACCGTTTTTTTGGTATGCATATAAAATTGAGAAGAAGTTTGGTATAGAAAAAGTTATGATGTTTGCAGGTATTGCAACATCCTTAAGATGGTTTTTATTGTTCTTTGTGACGGATCCGTACCTGATTTTAGCCATTAACTTGCTAAGTGGCTGTGGATATGTTGGATTTAGTTATTGCTTAATAAAATATATAAACGATACGGTTCCAAAAAGTATGCGTGCTACTGCTCAATCCTTCAATGCAATTTTATCTACCATTTTTTCTCGTATTATTTTTGCACCCCTAGGTGGTGTTTTAAGTGACCGGTTTGGAGTAAAAAACATTCTTGCAGTTAGCGGAGCGATCATGCTTGCAGGTGTTATTTTCTTTGGGCTAACGTTTAAAAAGGCAGGTATAAAAAAGCAAGAAATGGATATAAAAGCATAAGGCAGCTATCAAACTGTTTTTATGCTGCTTTATGGCTAAAAAGAAAAGGGAGGGGAAATAAATATGGTACAAATTTTAACCAATCATATCGGCTATAACAAAGATGCAACAAAAACAGCTGTTTTTCAAGCAACAAAAGAAATACAGCCGGAAACTTTCTTTGTTGTTCGCTATAAGGATTCCGAAGTTGTCTACACCGGAACGCCTATTGAAGTAGGTGAAGTAGATAATTGGCAAACAGGCTATTATTATACTTTGCGTTTTGATGATTTGGAGGCAGAGGGCGAATACTATATTTCAATAAACGTCAATAATAAAGAATACAAGTCTTTCCCGTTTAAAATTGAAAATAATTTGCTTGAAATAAAAACACTTTCATCCGCTGCTTATTATTTTAAAGCACAACGTGCAACCGGTGAATTTGAAGCTGCGGACCGAGCATTACCGTTTGCCGGAGATAGGGAAGGATGCCAGGATGTCAGGGGCGGTTGGTATGATGCAACAGGTGATATCGGAGTTCATTTATCGCATTTATCGCACACAACCTATTTCAACCCTCAACAAGCAGCATTTTCTGCCTATGCATTCTTTAAAATCAATGATTTATTAGAAGAGTCCCAATATCCATACTATACTTATTTAAAGCGCCGTATGCTTGATGAAGCAATGTATGGCGCAGATTTTATCATGAGAATGCGGGCTGAATCTGGCACGTTCTTGCGCTCAAAGGGAAGAAAGGATGCATTTTTGCCCATGGGACCTTTGGCAACATCAAGATTTATTGCCTATGAATACAGGAAGCCCGGGGCAAGAAAGGGGGGCGGGGTATTAGACGGTTTCGATGAAATCAAAGATGAAAATTATGAAACATCTTTCCGCTCAGGTGCCGGATATGCTATAGCAACGCTAGCATATGCGGCCAGGACGATTTTCCCTGGGGATTATTCAAAGGAGGAATATATAAAAGCAGCCGTTGATGCTTATGAATATTTGGAAAAAAATAATGAACGCTATACAAATGACGGTAAATGGAACTTAGTTGACGAATATTGCGCTTTAGATGCATTGGTTGAACTTTATAAAACAACGCGCCAATGGGACTATATGCGTCGTGCCAAAGTCATGTCAGACCGCGTCATCGATAAATATATTGCCATTGATGAAAACATGGGTTATTTAAGTGTAGATGGGACGAAGCGTCCATTCTTCCATGCGGCCGATGCAGGTATGCCGGTTGTCAATTTATTAAATTATTATCATATCGAGATAGATTCGGACCAAAAATCAAAAGTGCTTGATATTGCAGCAAAATTAATGCGTCATGAAATTCAAGTGACTGGTGAACAGAATAATCCATTTGGGTATGCCCGTCAGTTGATTCAAGACGGAAAGGGTAAAATTGAAACGCGTTTCTTCTATCCACATGATGTTGAAACTGCTCCCTGGTGGCAAGGTGAAAATGCAAGAATTGCATCCTTGGCAACGGCTGCCCGTTATATGACTTATCATACAAAGGATGAGAAATTCAAATTAGCGCTTAAAAAATATGCAGATGACCAAATCAACTGGATTTTAGGATTAAATCCATATGATAGCTGCATGATGGAAGGTGCAGGACGAAACACAAACCCATATTTCTTTGAAAAGCGCAAGGATTTTATTCACTGCCCGGGTGGTATTGTCAATGGTGTCACAGCAGGTCTTCATGATGAAGAACACGGTATTGAATTTATTATGGAACCAACCGACGAAATTGTTGATAACTGGCGTTGGGCGGAACAATGGATTCCTCATGCATCATGGTATATGTATGCACTTGCAATTAGAAAATCCGGTTTTGTAGAAAAATAATCTGGTACTAAATAGTAAAAAGAGACTGTAGAAAAAACGCTCAAGGGATTTGGGTACAGCGTTGTAAAGGGGAATAGCAGCTGATAGCGGTTGGCCGTATTGCAGCTTTCGTCGAACTCAAATCCCCAGTTTCCGGTCTCATTGGCAGCATGAGGCTTATACCTTTTCCGTTATAGTTGTATGTGTATTCATTGTTTGATGTCAGGACTTTTGCAGGTTGGCGGTGCTTTCACTTTTCGTTAAGGGATTCCAGATCTTGAAGTATGATTTTAATTATATCACCGCGAGGCTGCAATTGTGGAGTTGACGGGGCGGGTCCTAATTTAATTTAGAGCAATTAGAGTAATACAAGGTACGAAATTATTACCAGAAGGTACAGTGTCATTTTATGAATGACACTGTGCCTTCTGGTATGGACATTTAATTGTCTGCATTTCCTTATAAGCAGGAATTCTTGCATATGAAGGGTATCAATTCAGTGATAATCATCCCTCTATAACTTCAAAATAATCTCATCTATTCATTTTATTCAATTTGCAGGTTGTAAGTATTCTTTAAAGAATGTTGTCATGTATGGCGTTCTTCCATCTACTAGAGTCTGGCCTGCTACAGGATAATTAAGTGAACCCCGCAAAGAAAAAACATTTATTGAACGCGATGCTTTGCCTAATCCTCTTTCAATCATATCACTGATACCAGTCATAATATTAATTTTTTCATAATCAGACTTTCCAACAAAAGCACTGGCACGTCCCCCTACACGATCAACCCACTTTGCAGCAAAGCTTGAGGTTCCCCCTGTCCCGGTATTACAGGAGTAAAAGCGTGAAACCGGATTGTCAAAAGCATTTTGTTCTATACTTTCAATATCTCCCATAGTAAAACTTAACGCACCTTCGTTTGGATGACGTAGCCCCAAATCAATTTGACCCTGTTGTCCATGTGCAAAGACAGTAAAATCAGTTATTCTATCAGATTGCCGGTCTGAGCCATTTTTATAATTTATATAGCTTATCAATTGCTCTTTTTTTCCAATCCCTAAGACACTAACATTTAAATCTTCTACTGCACTTTGGAAATTGTTAAAATCATCCTGTGTCCATCCAGCCATTGCAACAATCCAGGTAATGTTTTGCTTACTGTGAGCTGCTCGTAACTCTCTAATTTTCTTAATACCCGTCTCAATAAATTCATGTCTATATCCTGTTGTTGAGCTACTATATGCACCTCCGGAAATTACTATGGCCTCCAATCCCGTAGGGTCTACATAATTCACCGGATTATTATTGCAGTACCCGTACCAATTCACCCCGTCCATGGCAGGGTCCACACTCATCCACCGACTGAAGGTAGGCTCGTAATACCGGGCTGGGAAGCTGTACATCCCTGTTTCCTCGTCCATTTCCTTGCCTGTGAACTTATAAGGCAGCAGATTTGCGTCCGCATCGCTTTCGTCCATCCACAGTTCACCATAAGGAGTGTATTCGATATGCTGATACACATTTCCTTTATAATCGCTGATGACATTGGATGAGCCCAGATGGTCACTATGGTACACATAGGTGCTCCGTTTTTCGTGAGAAGGCTCATACAGCTGCTTATAAAGGTCAATCCCTTGAGAAGCATAGGAATCAGGGTTTGCACCTGTGTAGTGGAATACCTTTGAGGCCATCCGGGTGTTGCCTACAAAGATATTCTTTATGGCATTCCGGTAAACCTGTATGGAATAATACTCCGAAACATAGGCAGCCTCACCGTACATACTGTTTTTGATGACCCGAGTCCCAGAGGCATCATAAACGAAATCTGTAAATACGTTGTTTACCTTTGCTTTGGTCATGCGGTTGTCTTCATTCCAAGTAAACTCGTCTCCCATCACCCGGTTTGTGGCGTTGTCGGGGAATAGGAGCTGATAGCGGTTGGTCGTATTGCCGTTTTCGTCGTACTCAAATCCAAAGTTTCCGATCTTGTTGGGAGCATGTGGCCCTTTGCCGTTATAGTTGTAAGTAAACTCGTAGTTTAATGTCAGGGACTTTTGCAGGTTGGTGGTGCTTTCACTTTTCTTGGTAAGCATGTTGCCGATACTGTCATAGGTATAGGACTGGCTGTAGGTGGTCGGCCTGTTGCAGTACTTAAATACACCGCTTCCGGATGCGCCGGTCAATTGGTACAGGTCATCGTAGCTATAATTTTGAACTACCTTTTGTCCCTTATTTTCATAACCGAGAACATTACCTACCTTGTCAAAGCTGTAGGTTGTGTCCTGGAACTTAACTCCGAAGCTGTTACCCGACTCTATGCTGTGGAGCCATCGCCTGTAAGGGTCATAGGTATACTTGGTGTCGGTGCCGTTGCTGTAATCGATATATACCCTCTGGCCAAATTCATCATATCGTATGGCGTCTACATAGTCATACCGGTCCCCGAACTTTATCCCATACACTTGGGTGACCTGGCCGCCCTTGTCATATACATAATATAGCTTTTCACTATCCGGATACTTCATCCACTGGAGCCTGCCAAGGTAGTCATAGCCGTATTCGCTTACAAACCTCCAAGTGCCTATTCCCGCAGTCAGGAAGCTTACAAAGCGCTCATTCTTTATATTTTCCCCCAGCTTACCGTAATAATACCGGGTCTCTCCTGAAGCATCGGATACGCTTGCGATACGCCCTACCCTATTATAGGGTGCGGTTGGGCCGCCATAGGTGTACTCTACATCCTTGGTTACAGGGTAATCCACTTTTTTGAGGCGGTTGTATTCATAGATATAGTTGATGGACTGGTTCTTTTTCCTCAGGCTGTTGTCAATTTTTTTCACAAGGTTTCCTGCCGGATCATAAAAGCATTCCACCAATCCCCGGTCGGGATTGCTAATACTTGTACTGCGCCCCAGCATATCGTAGGCGGTCTTTGTTGTGTTGCCCTTGTCGTCTATCACCTTTACCGCTTCATCCAGAGGATTGTACACAAAAGTGTTGGTAATGGTTTTGCCTTGGTTAAACTGCAGGGTCTTTACCGTCTTCCCATTGATATTTTGATAGCTGTGAGTCTGATTATCTTTGGGATCGGTATCCACTGTCTTAAATAAGCCGTTTTCAATGCTAAAGGCTGTACGGGCCTGACTGCCGTCCGGCAAGGTTGAGGAGGTCTTCCGGTCCATGGCATCATAACCGTATACCGTAGGATTTTTCATTTGTACCCCTATAAAGCCGGTATTGTAGCCGGATTGGAAGGTTGGCTGCCCCTCTTTTATAACTCTTCCCAAGGCGTCAAACTCGATGGCCCCTGTCACATTCATTCCATAGGTACTGCTGTTTTGGCCTTCCTGCTGTACTTCTCCTTCCTTTTTTGTCTGGATGACCCGGTTGAGTCCGTCAACAAATATTACGGTATCAAGGGTTTCCCTATTGGCTGCGTCGAACAAAACCTTATTTTGTGTTACTGCTTTGGCAGGACGTTCATTGGGGTAATAATCAAACTTAACGGCGGGGAACACCGTATCATAAGGAGAATATACCTCTACTAAGCGCCCAAAGTTGTCATATTTATGGGTCATGAGGTTTCTATTGATATCAATGGTTTGAACAGGTACCCCGTATAAATAGTTGTAATAGGTGCATGTGGTATAGCCAAAGCTGTCGTTGATTTGAGTCACGTAGGTGTTTACCGTCTGATCATATTGATAGCTGAGACTGTAGCGTTCTCCGCTGGCATTCGCAGGCCCGGTGGTTTTTCTAAGGTTGCCGCTGGGATAATACTCCCTATTTGTAACCGAAGGCTTGCCTTCCTCAGCATACTGGCGGAATTCGGTCAAATCTCCCGTCCGGGGCGCATAATCCGCCTCGGTATGGCGCATCAGGTTTGATCCGCCATAAACCCTTACATTACATGGCTTATCTACAATATAACTCTCTAAATCCTTAAAATACTCGGTTTTTACAAGGATATCATCAGTTGAATCTCCAATAACCCGCTCTTCGAAGTAGCCTGTCACATTGCCGTGTTCATCATACCCATAGGTAACGTAAGTATGAAGACCCGCTTCGGGCTGACCCTCATAAAAGAATTTGTCTGTCCTTTCCAGTTTTGGGAAGACAACTGCCGGACTTTCCATTGTGCTGTTGGTATTCGTTTCGATATAGGTTTTCCTATCCAATACATCCCATAGTTTATAGCTGTTTTGGATTTTGGTATATTTTTTGTCCTGCCCATCCGTTGTCTCCCGGCATTCGAGCAATCCCCGGGTATAATAGGAATTATTGAGATATGTATCAATCACTTTCCGGTATACTGTATTGTTGTTCAAGGAATCCCGATCCTGTGTGATTACTTTTCTATAGCCGTAAAACTCCCGTTCCAGCCTGTCGTACTTTCCGCCCTCGTAGTCATAAGCAGTGACTTGCTGGTCGGCACCATCCCCCGGATGGCCGTCAAATACGGTAACTTCACTCAATACCCACTTGCTTTGAGGCAGGTCATAGGTGTGCCCGTCCTGTTTGTATTTCAAAGTAATACTGGAGCCCAAGGGCCCATTCACTTTTTCCAGCTTATTTACATGCTTGATATCATTTAAAGCCACCCGCATGCCGCTGAGGCCGTTGGAGTAAACATGGTCAAGGTATCCGTTGCCGTCGATATCAATGAGCGCTGCCTCATCCCGGTTGATGGACCAGGTGGTTGACCTGCTTACCTTTACTGAAACACTGAAGATGCCAAAACCGATCTTGATTTTAAAGTGCACTTCCTCGGTTTTGCTCTTTCCCTTTACATCCTTGATATTCTTGCCCGGCAGAAAACCATTCCAGTCGCAAGGCACGCTAAAGCCCGTTCCGGTATTGATCCGCACCTTGATCTTGTCATTTTGGGTGAACAAATAGTCTACAAGGCCATCCCCGTTGATATCCGCAAAGGTATTTTTTATATTGGAGCTGAAAGAACCCCAGCTTACGCCGCCGCCAAAGCCAATCCCTACCTTCCCGAGGGGGATTTCAATTTCTCCGTTGACTCCGGCTCCGCTGCTTTTGGACTCTCCGTAGCTTACTTGGGCATCATCCCAGTACTCCGGCGCCGCAAAACCGTACCCCAGATTTAATGCAACCATCAGCCGGCCATCTTGATTATACTGTGGGTTGGGCAGGTATACCCTGTCGGGCAGCCCGTCTCCGTTGATATCAATCAAATCATATGCCTGGGCTGATTTTTCTACAATGGAGGCATTCCCGCTGATCCCTACCGTGACATCTTTCTTGGCGCTTAAGGAGCTTTGTCTTGATCCGGGGCCATACCCCTCGGCATCGGATTTCATCACAGCAGTTGCACCGTTTACCGCAAAGTTTTCCGCGTGATTTTTTCCCGTTCGTATACTATTTCCCTGCCATACTTCTACTTCTCTTGTGTTTGCTTCCAGTCCTCCATTCATGGTAGAATACTGCACGCTCACTGAAGAACCGCTTTGCCCTTTGGACACAACATCCGGGAACCCATCCCCGTTGAGATCCATGTAATCGACCAGACTGTCGCTGCTTCCATTGGCCACCGAATAGGCAGCGCCTACCCCGCCAACCGATATTCCAAGGCTGTCGGAAGACTGATCCGAATAGGATACCTTCGGTACTCCTCTTTTTATCGCATTGGTACCACCAGCCCCAAATATTTTAAGCCCCTTCACCGAACTGGACATTCGGGTGCCTTCAATCCAGCAAAATTCATCGTCACAGATCCAGCGCCCGCTTTCCTTGTAAGGAATCATTGTAAATACCTTGGGGTCCCCGTTGATCTTTAAATCCTCTTCCTTTGTATTGGCATCCGCATAAAGCTCGCTTTGGTTTATGGGGTTTTCCGACCTGGTGCCTGCGGCGTTGTAGCCGAAGTAGCTCCACCCGCGGTATGCATAGGGCAGTATATTCTGGTCGGCAATAAAACGAAGGCTCCCGCTTATAACAGCCGGGCTGCTCAAACTGCCCGAAACAGCAGCATGGGCAGTGAAGGAATAGCTGCTGCAATATGCTTTTATATTTTTAGCAAGTTTGCCGGATTTGGTACTGAATCCGAAATACAGCTTATCTCCCTTTTTGACGTTCACTTGGATTTCCGGCTTTGATTTAACAATTCCATCCTCGATTAGAATTTTTTCTTTTCTTACCAGCTCATTGGGTTTCTTAACGGTAAAGAAGATATCTCCGTCAATACTGCCTTTTTCCTCCCCTTTAATAGTCTCCGGGAATCCTATGGCTATATTGGGGGTCACATTCAGAACTCCATCTTCCTTCGCTTCATAATACCCGTCAAAGCTGCTTCCGGTCCGGTCCGCATAGATATCCACGTCATGCATGATGTAATCCATGGTTATCAGAGGATTTCCATTGTTGTCGTACACCTTGGCGTCTTCCCCGATGACCTTTGTGTAATAGATGTTGGGGTTGCAAATGTCAAGCTTCTTCAAATCCACGGCGGAATCCAAATCGATTTTAATCCGCAGCTTGTCTTCCTTTTTTACGTCTATCAGGGTATCTATAGGGAAGAGATTTACTTCGTTCCATTTGATTTCCTTTGTAAAGACAGGTACATCATTTTTGGTGATGAGGATTTTCACATCGTCCGAGGTAATTCCTTTCTTATCCAAGGCCATCTTTACATGAATCCGGCCTTCCAAAGGAACAAGTATTTCTCCGTATCTTCCTGCATATACAAAATCCTCGGATGCTTTAAAGTGGTAGGGGTCAAACCCGTTCTCATCTCTTTGGGTCCTGTCTGCACCGGTATAGTTGATTTCCGGGTCCCATTCCACAACATCGTACGCCCCGTTCTTAAGAGACTGCACCCTGAAAAATATCTTTTCTCCCTTAGCGACGTTTACGCTGCTTAAACCGCTTGGGGCTATTTCTTGATGATTGTCCGGCCCGATAAGAGTACTCCAAAGCACAACATTGTTTTTTTGCACCGAGACCCTGACCCCATCCGCATTTTTATAGCCGGATTCACTGATTTTCATCAGCCGTACAGGGGCTTTAATTTCAACATTTCCGTCAAACGGCGCTTCAAAGCAGCGTACCGAATCTACCGGAAAAACTTTAGCCTCCGCCTTTTCCCCTCCGGCGTTCAAAGTTTTATACAGGTCCACTTCGCTGCTGTTGTCGATCTGTACCGGCGTTTTGCTGTTATCGTTTAACACAAACTTCGGCTGTCCGTCCTCTACATGGTTGTACCATACGTTTCCGTCCGAAACCAAATCCGGAAGGACGTCTGCATTTACATCGCACAGGTAGGTACTGCTGGTAGTATAGCTGCTTGAATCCTCGGTTTCACCCTCTATGAAGCTAAAGCCTGCGGATATGCCGAAGCTTGATCCGCCGGAAGCTTCCTTGCGTATATCTTTCAGGTCCGCAATAACCTTTGCGTCTCCAAATTTAAGCTCCCCATAGGCTTTGCTTAAGTTTGCCTTATAGAAGCACGTCCCGTTGTATTTATAAACGATGTCCAGCAGCCCATCTCCGTTAATATCCACAAGGGTCAAAATATCCTCGTTGGTGCTTCCGTTCTTGGAGCCTTTTACCCCTATGGAGAAAATCCCCAATACACTAATCCCTGCTGAAACGCTATAGCTGGTACTTTCACCGGTAGTCCCCCCAAGCAGGCTGGACTCCATACCTGCAATGCTGTTTCCGATGTAATCGCTGATGCTTACATTGATATCCTGCTCTCTGGAGAAGCCGCTGAAGGATGTAAGGTCTTCCACAACGTTTCCTTTGCTGTACTCCAATGTATGCCGGTTGAATTCGCTGCCGTCCTGCCCGTACTGCACAATTGCCTTTAGGAGTGTTTTTCCGAAAACCCCCTGACCATATTCAAACCCATAGCTGCGGATTTTTTGTTCCTGGTTGTCACCGTAAAGCTTTACTTCAATCCGCTTTAATAAATCGGCAGTCACCATCTTAAAGCCTGCCCTTGCATTGATGGAAACATCAGGCCGGCGGTTCTTCAAAGGATCAAAGCCAGGTTCTTCCCTATCCCTTATAAACTCCACGACATAGGGCCCGGGCTGGCCTACTGCACCGGTATACCGTATTTTTTTCAGATAAACTTGTACCCCTTTGGAAGCATTGGGATCGTTTACTCCGCTGTCTCCAACCCTTTTATAGGTGTAGTCTACGGTATTCCCATGAGTATCCCGTATTTGCACCAGCATCCAACTGAAAATATTGTTGTCTTTTCCATCGGAAAGAATGGTTTCCCCATTCATCGCCCCTTCGGGCGTTTTTCCGTAGAAATAGCGCATTCCGTCTTTTGCTGTGACTTCCCACCAATAATTTTGGGGGCTGTTCCCGTGACGGATTATTTTACTGAAGCTACCTTCCACACGGGGATAGAAGACTTTTTCCTCCGTCCTTTTTTCAAGCACACCCCGGTTGGCTACCGGAGCCAGCTGAGTTCCGTTTAGTGTATACGATTCTGTCTCCATCTCATGGTCATAGCGGGGTACACCCCAGCGGGTGTCTATGGAAATACACTGTGTAGGGATATCCCATCCTTCACCCATCCAACTGCTGCCGCCTTCCGAATTATACTGGACTGCAACCTGTGCCTGCATTCCGCTTCGTCCTGGAGGTACCTCAATGGGATAATTGAGTACCGCACTCCCCTGATGATTGGCTCCCGAGATTCCTATCAGATTGATCCCTGCTGCCGGGTTGGCTGCTTTAATATCTTTGATGCTGTTAGGGTTAAAATTAAGGTTTGACGGGCTTTCGGGTAGTGAAAGGACCCCATTGATCATATCTGTAAAGTGATTTGTAAGACTGGTTACAAGAACATTTTTCTTATCTACCGCAAACCTTTCGAGGCATTCCCAGAAGTTGCTTTCTTCATTATAAAAGTAGGTATACAGGTTGTTGAAGTCCTCCTCCGAGGATATGCGCTTCTGGTCGTAGGGAATGGTTACTTTTATATTCTTTAGAAATTTTGTTCCGTGGGGCAAAAAGCGGTAACCTATCGCGCCTCCGGTTGCGTTGTCCATCCCGGGATTTAATTCATTGATGCTCTTTAGCTTTTCTATGGTTATCATGATCGGTTCTTTGACTGCCCCTGCGGGTATATCGAGCTTTACCTGCCCCAAGCTTATGACGGTTTCCTTATCGGGATACACCATCTCCTGACTTCTCTCAATGACCCTGCTAGTTTGAAACAAATTCTGCCCAAGACCCTCCGCTGGCCCAAGCTGGGTTACGGTCAGAGCAATTACTAATAAAAAAACAAAAATCCTTTTACAAATCCGGTAAAACCATTTTTTTTCCACAAAAATCCCCCTTATCCTTTTTTTACACCATTCTATTACAGGACTTTACAGGGGACTAGTGCTATCTTTTGTAACCCAAGGGGGAGGCTATCTCATATCCCACAAATTTGGATACCCCCAGACTCCCCCCGGCCTATTAAATTTTTACTTTTATCCCTAAACGCTAAAATCAACCCCCAATCCCTTTGTTGCGGACCTTTTGGACTGCCTCCCTGGTGCTTCTAACACCAAGTTTGCCAATAATTCTCTTTATTTGGGTTTTTAGTGTGTTTCTAGTTTTGAAAAGCTTTTTCTCAATTTGAGAACGGGAATATCCTTTCTCAATTAATTCAAAAATTTCCCTTTCCGAGGGGCTTAAACTCATTAATTGTTCTTGTCTTTTAAGTCTCATAAATTCTTCTACCAACACTTCCACAGGCGAAGTATTCCTATATACTTTTCGGATTGTGCCCGGTAATTCTAAAAAATCATCCTTGGACAAAAACTGAACTGCTCCAGCTGCAAAAGATTCCTTAATGATTTCTCTTTCGTTCAATGAGGTAAGCATAATGATTTTTGCGCTTGCAAACTCAAGAATTTCTAAAGCGGCCAGTATGCCGTCCCGCTTATTGTCACGCATATTGATATCCATCAATATTACATCGACTTTAACTTTCTGTACTAAGGAAACAGCATCTTCCTTACTTACTGCCGTTCCTACAATCTCTATATCCTCCTGTTTGTTAATAAAGCTCTCCAAAGCAGAAAGCCATACCACATCGTCATCTACTGCGGCAACTTTAATCTTATTCATACACATAGCTCCCTTGAGACGCATAAATTCTGGGTGTTAATATCTTGTTCCCGGGAAAATTCAAATAAACGGTAGTGCCGACATTCTCTTCACTTTGTATCTCAATGTCTCCGCCATGCTTCTGTAAAACGCTATAACAGTAAGATAGCCCCAGGCCAAAATTGAAACTATGTTTTTTAGTTGTAAAAAAGGGATCATAAATATACGCAAGGTTTTCTTTAGAAATACCCGAACCGTTATCCTGTATTAAAATCGTTAAACTCCTTTTATTTTCGTTTTGGCCGATATAGAGTTCTCCCCCCTGATCCATAGCCTCAATCGCATTTTTTATAAGGTTTAAAAATACTTCCTGCATATGTAAACTGTCGCAGTTAATCATTAAACCATTACATACTGCGTTTACTACTTTTATATCCTTCTCTTTAATAAAGGGAAGGGACCTATGAAGCGCTTTCTGAATAATTTTACTTATGTCGTTGGGATTTTCCGCAAGTGCAATCTCCTGGGCATGCTCATGAATTCTTCGAGACATCGCTGCCAAATAACCGGTTGAGTCAAAAATAAGCTTTATATTTTTTTGAATATCCGCCAAATCCTGAAATTGACTATTTATTGAACTTTCTATATTATTCATGCACATATTGATTTTGTTAACTTCATTCTTTAACGTATGGTTGAAAATAGTAGTTCCTGAGGAAATAGCTTTTATTGTGCTGTCCAACCTCTGCTTTTCAACCTTTAGTTTAAATCCCATAAACCCATATTTAATGCTGAATATGATAAAAATAATGAAAGTGGTGGTTATGGTAATAGAATTGAACTGCCATATTTTGTATACTCCGAAAACCAATAAAATATAATTTGACAACATGGAAAAAAGCGTTGACGGTGTAACAACGACACAAATCAAGAGCCTTTGCTGCTTTAGCTTTCCTCTTTTTTCTTTTAAAAACGAATACAACAGGAAGGAGTTTGCAGCTATAGCATAGGGGACAGCGTACAAGCTTAAAAGGAGGTAGGAAGGCTCATAATCTTTGGCAAGGGGATTATAAAGTATATACATGACTGCAACAGGAATAAAAAAAGCATAAGGAGCAATCTTTAAAAAGACCCTTTTGTTTTTAAAAAGGCCTGAATAGATGATACCGTAAATCAACAAAGAATAAGGCCCAACCTGATGAGAAAGCTCCCTGAAAAAGGTTGAGGCACTTCTTAGAACTTCCCTGAACGTTTCACTTTGCGCATAAGGTAAAATGTTGTCTCTGATAACGACTCCCAGCGCACCCGAGCCGGCTAAGAATGCCATTGCGCTTCCCCACCTGTGTGCTTTGGATTTCGAATCGGTATATAATAAAGCCCCAGCTATAATAAATAGGGGAATGAATATAAAAAGCATCCTGAATACATCTCCAATGTTTCTTCTTACAGTTCTCTTTGCGGAAAATAATTTATCAATTTATTAAATTATACATTTATTGGGTTTAAGAGTAAAGGCTAAATGGACTTTGGCTCCAATAAAATTAAGGTATACGCAGCAATTATCAAGATACATATCTTAATACATAAGGGTAGACGGATGGGTAGTACTTACAAATAAAAAAATGAATGTTGAGGAAGCTGTCCTAAGCTTTTTAAAGAATAGTATAGTACCGGCAGATCCGATTTTACCCCGTTACAAAAGTTTTTTAAAAATCCCTCATGAGCGATTAGGTTATAAAGCTTATAAGGGATTTTTAAAAACAAAAATTAAGGTAAGTTTAGTACAAATTATCATCAGAAGGTAACCGATGTGTTGACTGGGGAAGTGCTGCTATGTCCATAAAATTTACCTTATAGAGGGGATGGATGGAGCCCCTTTATTGTTTGTTGCTATTTGATATTGGCTTGTAAAAAAGTATCCAATCTTATTTACATAGTTTGGATGAATTGGATATAATCGTAGGGGTAGAATTAGATTCAGAAACATTCATTTTAATGCATATTAATATTAGAACAGCAGGAAATGCTCTCTGATGTTAACATAATTTATTTTAAGGGGGATAAAACTGTGAAGTACTCAAAGAAATTCAGGATTATTTCAGTGATCCTGATGGTATGCGTTTTCTGTACCCAGTTTTCCTTTGCAGCTTTGCAAAGTACGGGGCAAGAGCCGGTGAAAGCTTTATTTGCCGATATTCAAGGCCACTGGGCACAAAAAGTTATTGATAAGTTTACACAAAATGGCTGGGCCAAGGGGTATAAAAATAAGACCTTCCAGCCGGACAAGCTTATAGGCAGAGCTGAATTCACTGCCATGCTTGTGAGAATATTAAAAGCTGTTAACCCGTCTGCTAAAAACAGCTTCAGTGATGTAAAGACAGCCCAATGGTTTTACCCTGAGGTATCTTCAGCAGTTGAAAAGGGCTACATAACAGGCTTTCCGGACGGCACCTTCAGTCCATTTGCCAATATGAGCAGGCAGGAGGCGGCAGTCTTGTCCCAGAGGCTGCTGGCGGACATCCAAAATACGGGGAATAAGTTTAAATTCAAAGATGAAAGCACCTTTCCTGAATGGTCGGAGAAAAGCATAAAAATCCTGGCCTCACTGGGAGTAATCAAAGGTTATCCCGATGGCACCTTCAAGCCATTTAAAAATGTTACAAGGGCAGAGGCCGTGAAAATACTTGATGTTTTGATTGAGACCATAATGGTCGAGGAGAAAAAATCACCTGTACCGGGTGCAATCATCAATACCGATCCTGTTGAGACATATGAAACACCAAGTCCTGTAAAAACTGTTTCAAACACACCTGAACCTACATCAACACCCACTTCTAAACCCACTTCGACACCTACTTCTACGCCTACTTCCACACCTTATGGCTCTTCCGGCGTGGGCGGAGGCGGAAGTCCCCATTCTGATACGAAGCCACCTGCAAATACACCAACAGCCACACCGACGCCGTCTGCAACACCAGTTCCGACAGCAACACTCACACCGAAACCTACGGTTACACCCACAGAGGCTCCTTCAAACCATGCTCCTATGGTAGTGAGCACACCTGTAACAAGTGTGAAGCTTATTAAATCCTTAGAGGGAGACAAGCTTTTTGATCTTTCATCCTGGAATGTAATTAAATTTGCCGGAGCAGATTCCGAGCCCAAATGGGAAATAGATTCTTCCAATACAAGTGTCTCTCAGGTAATAAATGCAAATGCCTCAATTCTACTCAGTGACATATCCCTTAAAAACGATAAGATTGAGGGGAAATGGAGCGTTAAATATGACCCGCAGGATTATATCGGTGACTTTATGGGTTTTGTTTTCGGGTACCAGGATAACAGGCATTTCTATCTATTTGACTGGAAAGAGGGAGATCAAACCGACCCAACCCTAGGGTATGGTGAGATGGGAATGAGCATAAGGCGCATCAGCGCAGACTCTGACCTTCAGGGCACCGAGTTGTGGAGGACACAAGATGACGGGAAAAGGGTCAAGCTGCTTTACCATAATAGGATTCCATATAAATACTCCACTGACTATAACTTTATACTTGAGTTCCAGCCTGGACATTTTATAGTGACTGTTAAGCAGGGAGAAGAAACACTGGATAGAATCGTAATAGACGATGATACCTATACGGAGGGAAAATTCGGTTTTTATAACCATTCCCAGGCATATGTCAGCTACAGCGGCTTTAAATATAACAAAATAACGACTGGAAATTATATTTATGAAGTTAAGGCAGAGGATCCGGACAAAGATCCGGTCACTTATTCGCTGGATACTGCTCCAAAAGGGATGGCAATAGACCCCGTTACGGGTAAAATCCAATGGATGCTGACAGACTCAGATTTAGGGACGCATAATGTGGTGGTGAAAGCAGAGGATGATAAGGGCCTGTTTGATATCCAACGCTTTAATGTAGATGTTTCACTGGATGAAACCAAGCCTACATCCACTCCTGTGCCTACAAGTACACCGACATCCACTCCGGTGCCAACGAATACCCCAACACCGACATCCACTCCGGTACCAACCTTAACACCAACACCGACATCTACCCCGGTGCCTACAAATACCCCGACTCCGACGTCTACCCCGGTACCAACCTCAACACCAACACCGGCATCCACCCCGGTGCCTACAGAAGAAGTATCACCTTCACCGGCAGGAGATATTGAAAAGCCTGCTGTGACGCTGAAATTGGGCAGTACGTTGGTAAATCCAGCTGATGATACATTTAAGTATTCTTTTATATTGGGAAGCACTTATTTGATTACAGTGATGGCTGAAGACAAAGTGGGAGTGGTATCAAAGGAACTGATGATAAACGGCAAGCCTACTGCTCTCGATAAAAACGGTCAGGTCTTTTATAAACCTGATGCTCTCGGCATGCTTGAGATTGAAGCTTTTGCCTCGGATATGGCCGGGAACAAAGGGTACACCAGCTGTTCGGTTTTTGTAGTGAGTTCAGTGAAGGATGATACTTACCCCAATGTTGAAATTGCAAGTCCGGGGGCGGATGAGAGGCTGACTGCTCCTCAAGATATAACCGGAACAGTCCAGGATGAGAACCTATTATTCTATAAACTTGAGTATTCGGTATGCGGTAAAAATGAATTCAAAGAGATATCCAGCGGAACTAAGCCCGTAAGCGGCGGAATCCTGGGTAAGTTTGATACAACTGTCCTTATGAACGGTTTATATGATGTAAGGCTTACGGCGTGTGATAAAGGCGGTCATCTGCAGTCTGATACCAGGACTTATCGGGTGGAAGGAAGAATGAAGGTTGGAAATTTCAGTATGAGCTTCAATGACATGACGATACCGGTGGCAGGTATTCCGATCACCATTACCCGGACGTATGACAGCCGCAATAAAGAAAAGGGTGATTTTGGAACAGGATGGACTTTGGGTACCGACGATATCATGCTTAAACTGAGCTGTGACATTAATTCAAATTGGATTCAGTATAAAACTGAAGGTTTGCTGCCCTTATATTATATAGAAGAATCGAAAAAACACTATGCCGCCATTACCTACGGTGACGGCAGAACAGAAGAATTTGACATTATTATGAGTCCCAATGAGCAAAAATACTATCCTGTTCAAAAAACCAAAATTACGTTCAAAGCAAGACCCGGCACTTATTCGAAGCTGGAAGTGCTAGGGGACAATGCGGCTTATGTTTATGGCCGACTGGGACCAATAGAGCTTAGTACCGGTGAAGAACCCAGTGCAGAACTCTTTGACCCTAAAAAATTCCGATTGACCGCTGTGTCAGGGGAAGAGATTATAATTGATAAGGATACAGGTGTTGAAAGCATTAAGGATTCAGATGGAAACACGATCAATATTACATCCGATGGTATCATCCATTCAACCGGTAAAGGGATTGTTTTTGAGCGGGATGCTGAAGAAAGGATTATTAGGCTGAAAGAGAATGAAGATCGTTCTATAAAATACCAGTATGACACATATGGAGATCTTATCAGTGTAACCGACCAGGGTGGAAAGATAACAAAATTTATTTATGACACAGAGCATAACCTTATCGATATTATAGATCCCAGGGGTATAAAGGTTTCAAGAAACGAATATGACGATGCCGGCCGCCTTATTGCAGTAGTTGATGCAAATGGCAAGAGAATAGAGTACACCCATAACATAGGGAGTAAAGAGGAAATTATTAAAAACCGTCTTGGGGATATTACAAAATTTTTCTATGACAACCGGGGCAATATATTGAAAAAAATAAACCCCGAGGGTGACGTGTCCAGCTATACCTATGATGAACGGGATAACAAACTTTCAGAGACAGACGGGGCTGGAAATAAAACTACTTATACCTATGATGATAAAAATAATCTTCTGTCCAGAACCGACCCCCTTAATCATACCGTCAGCTACACCTATGACAGCAGCGGAAGAGTCCTTTCCGTCAAGGATGAAAACGGCAATATAAAGACAAACATATACGACGGCATGGGGAGGATCATTGAGGTAAAAAACAACGGAAGGACTATGTATAAGTTTAAATATAATGAGTCGGGAAATATTCTTTCGGTAGTGAATGCAAACGGCAAAGAGAAATTTTATGAATATGATTCATACGGCAACAGGATCAAAGAAAAAGACACGGATGGAGAAACAACCACGTACCAATATGATTCACGCTGTCAAATTGTTTTAGAGAAGTTCGAATCCAATGCATCAGGGGTACTTAAAAGCATAGCTACCCAATATGTCTATAATGAAGCGGGAAAAGTGGTTGAAACAATTGATGCAAAAGGGTTTTCAACAAAGACTGAATATGATGTGACCGGACAAAAGTCGGCATCCATCGATCGAAACGGCAGAAGAACGGAATATAAATATGATGTCTCCGGAAGGCTTGTTTCAACAATATTCCCTGACGGGACAAAAGAAAATCTGGTATATGACGTAGAAGGAAGGAAAATTTCTTCCCAGGACAGGGCAGGAAGGATTACAACCTATGAGTACGATAAGGATGGAAGGCTTGTAAAGACCACCTACCCTGACAAAACTACCGTTGTTAAAAAGTATGATGCTGCAGGACAGGTAATAGAACTTACGGATCAGCGCGGATTCAAGAAAACCTTTGCATATGATGCTGCGGGCAGAAATACATCTGTGACCGATGCCCTCGGCAATGTAACGTCTTATGAATATGATGCCAATGGAAATATGATAAAAATGACAGATGCAAACAACCATTCGACCCGGTACGAATATGATGAAAACAACTTTAAGATTAAGACCGTTTATGATGATGGCACCAGCGTAAGCTGCACTTATGACGGCCTTGGAAAAAAGACTTCTGAAACCGATCAGGCAGGAATCATCACCCGTTACGAGTATAGTAATACAGGCAAGCTTGTAAAAGTTGTCGATTCTATGAATAATTCCACAAATTATTTATACTCGGGTGACGGAAACCTCCTATCCGAAATGGATGCCAATTTAAATGAAACCAAATACGATTATGATGATCTTGGCAGAAAAACAGGCAGGACATTACCCTCAGGCACCCATGAAGAATTTACCTATGATAAAGCAGGAAATCTGATTTCCCATAGGGATTTTAACGGAAAAACCACCTGGTATGAATATGATGTAAATAACAGGCTTGTTAAGGAAGTTTACCCTGATTCAAGTACGCAGGAAACCACATACTATCCAAGCGAAAAAATAAAATCGGTCAAAGACTCTAAAGGACTAACCGGCTATGAATATGATTTGTGCGACAGGCTGTTAAAACAGACAAATCCCGATGGAAGCTGGATTGCCTATACATATGACGAGGCGGGGAACCGTACATCCGTTAGAACTCCTTTATCTATTGTAAACTATTCATATGATGCGCTCAGCAGGCTGGATACCGTAACGGCACCGGACGGAACAACCAAATACAAATATGATAAAGCAGGCAACAGAATCAGGATAAGTTATCCAAACGGGACTGTTACAACTTACAGCTATGATTCTTTGAACAGGCTTACCGGACTTTCAAACACAAAAGGAGACGGTACGGTTATAACTTCATATAAGTACACTTTAGGGGCTGACGGCAACAAGCTTAAGGTGGAGGAAAACTCCGGCAGGATTGTGGAATATAGTTATGACGATACTTTAAAGCTTGTGAAAGAAGTAGTAAATGACCCTTCGGGGGCCTCATATACTGTGGTTTATACCTATGACAAAATAGGGAATATGATCTCAAAAAGCCTGAATGGAAATATTGTTCACTTCATCTACGACAGTAACAACAGGCTTCTTTCGGGAGACGGGTATACCTACAGCTATGATGATAATGGAAACATGATTTCCAAAATATCTCCAACGGTTTCAATAGAGTATGATTACGATTACAACAACAAACTTACAAAAGCAGTTACAAAAGAAGGTTCCAAAATCAGCACCGTTTCCTTTGAATATGACAGTAAAGGAATTAGAACGCAGAAATCGGTTGACGGAAAGGTAACGACCTATTTGATTGACAGTAACTGCGATTATGCCAGGGTATTGGAAGAACGTGATCATACAGGGAATCTGGTTGTAAGCTATGTATACGGCGATGATCTTATCAGTCAGAAACGATCGGAAAAACTCAGCTATTACTACTATGACGGCTGTGCATGTACAAGGGCCTTGGCCGACAAGGATGCAAACGTTACGGATACATACAGCTATAATGCCTTCGGAGAGGTTATCCAGCAGAGTGGTTCAACGGTGAATGAATACCTCTATGCCGGTGAACAGTATGATTTCAACATAGGCTATTACAATTTAAGGGCCAGGTGGTACAGCCCTGGAACCGGAAGATTTATTACCATGGATGATCATCCGGGTGACCTATATGATCCGGTAACGCTTCATAAGTACTTGTACTGCGGTGCCGATCCTATCAATTACGTTGATCCTTCGGGGAATTTCTTTAGTCTGGTAGAGGTATCAGCTGCAATATCAATACAGAATATACTTATAAACCATTCGGTAATGATGGGAAAAATATTGATTAAATCGATAGAAACGGCAGAAATAATGTTAAAACCCGCTTCCGCTATGTATAGTTTAGCTTTAACGCTAATTTCCCAAGGGAAGATTACTGAACCTGCCCAGCGTCTCTATGAAATAGCGAGGGAACTTCAAGCGATGGCATACAAGGAAATAGCTGAAGGATTTAGAGAAAATTTGATTAAATTTCACTGCTCGATTGCAGTACCAATCAAAATAAAATTATTTAGATTGGTTGAAGTTGAATTAGTGGAATACTTAAAACCAGAAGAGTATAAAGATTTAATACCTTCATTGCCTTTATTGGGAAAATTCCAAAACGCACTTAAATATGCATACGGTTTCTATGATGCAGTTTCCGAATCAAATAGTGCAGATAGTTTAAAATCAATGGCTGAAACTTTTGTAGACTTATTTAAAGATGTAATGGAGCAAAGCTTTATACCATAAGGGGAACGTTAAGGGTGCTGCTATAATCTTTAGACCGGAATTAACCGTAAACACTAAAACCGAATACTTAACAGGGCGCCTTTTATACATGAAGCATCATGTCATGATATAGATACCGTAGGATCTCAAAATAAAAGTCTTGACTTTATAGTTACTTTAGGGTGTATGATTGAAATATCAAGTCGGTAGGAGGGATATAATGGAACATTTAGTATATTGCGATGCAAAAGCAAAGGTGTTAGAAAAAATTTTAAATGGTACCAAAACGATGATTATAAGAGGTGCGGCAGGTAGAAAACTGCCCCATGGCAGGGTGTTTGAGGGCGAAACCCTTTATTTCATCGAAAATAATGGTGATGGCTTAATCAAAGCGAAAGCCGTTGTAAAAAGTGTATTTAATTCCGAAAAAATGACAGAGGATGAATCAAAAGCGGTTGTTGCTGAAAATCAGGATAAATTAAACCTGACGGATGATCAAATCAAGCGTTGGGCAGGCAAAAAGGTTCTCTGCCTGATAGAAATAAAAGAGGTCAGTACCATTGAACCTCTTAAACTTGATCGGCAAAAGAATATGGATGATTGGATTACCGTAGAAAATATATCGATGGTTTTGGAAGGTTCGAGTGTAAAGTATCAAAGTATCAGGGTGGACAGTTAAGGAAATATATAAAAAAGGATCGGATTCGAAATGGGACAAGCTATGGCCCTTACCGCAGTAAAGCCTCCGATGGGAATATTTAGATGAAGCCAAATTCAAAACAATATAAAGGTTGGGGTATCAAAATAAATAAAGCTGAGAGCACAATCGAAGTAAGACTTTCAGAGACTGGAGATTCCTTGGTCATAAAATGATTTTGTGTTAAATAGCACTGCAGGCCTAACGTGATCCGATAAAACGTTTTATAAAAAACCCCTCATAAGCATTGGATATAAGGCTTATGAGGGGTTTTTTATGACAGAAATGAGTAGATGGGGCATTTTTGATCTCACGTTGTATAGCTTATTCGTATTCCTTAACCATTAAGGCCCTGACATATCCCCGGTCCTTTGAGGTTGAGTCTATGTAAAATCCTCTTCCATAATAAAAGCGTACTAAATCCATGTATTTTGAAGCAGTATGTAAACTTACCTTTTTGATGTTTCTTGCCGTTAGGAGTTTATCCATTAAATTCATCAAGGACTTTCCTATGCCAATATTGTGATAATCCAGTCTTACACCGAAGCGGCTAATATATGCCGTACCGTCCGGCAATATCTGCACCCTTATGGTTCCGACAGGCACGGAGTCAATAAATCCCACATAGACTTCCTTTGTCCGAATATCTTCCTGAATTTGCACAATGGATTCCTCCAGTGCTTCCATTGTGCCTTTAAGCCCGGTATCCTGCATGTATTTTTTAAATGCTTCCTGCATAATGCTTTTTACTGCTTCCGCATCCTCGACAGTTGCTTTTCGAATAATGAAAGAAAAGTTTACCATAAAATCACCTTCACAAAAAATAAAATTATATATAAAAAGTCCGTTGCAATAAAACAATTCTCGATCCCCTAAACCCTGGATAATCCGATTAAAAGGAATTAAGAATAAGAGGGGACACATCCGCAACCGGGTAATGTCCCCTTTCAAACATTTTTTCTTTAGAGTAGTATAAGTAGTTATCTGTAAAAACCATATATTCTCTAACAGCTTTCATCATAAGTCGGAAGTTACAAAGTATGCTTTCCCATAAGAAGTGCCATGATAGCCTTTTGTACATGCATCCGGTTTTCTGCTTCATCAAAAATCACCGACTGTGAACCGTCAATAATATCTTCAGTAACTTCATAGCCCCTGTAAGCCGGGAGACAGTGGAGGAAGATGGCGTCTTCCTTTGCCTTGGAGAAAAGCTCCTGGTTGACCTGGTAGGGCATGAATGTTTTGATTCTCTGCTCCTTTTCCGCTTCCTGTCCCATACTTACCCAGGTGTCGGTGTAGATTACATCTGCCTCAGTAACTGCTTCAACAGGATCTTCAGTAAGCACGATCTGCGCACCTGATCTTTTTGCGTCCTCCCGTGCTTCATAGACGACATTTTTGTCACACTCGAAGCCTTTGGGAGATGCTACCGAAATATGCATTCCAACTTTGGCACATCCATGCAAAAGAGAATTGGCAATGTTGTTGCCATCTCCTACATAAGCCATTTTAAGCCCTTTTAAAGTGCCTTTGTGCTCATAAACCGTAAACAAGTCGGCTAATATTTGACACGGGTGCATTAAATCTGTTAAACCGTTGATTACCGGGACGCTGCCGTACTTTGCAAGATCTTCCACATCGCTTTGTTTGAAGGTACGGATCATAATGCCGTCTACATACCTGGAAAGTACTTGTGCAGTGTCATCAATGGATTCACCGCGGCCCAGCTGTATGTCATTGGCGCTTAAGAACAGAGGGTAGCCTCCCAGTTGGTACATTCCAACTTCAAAGGATACTCTTGTCCGGGTAGAGGACTTTGTGAAAATCATCCCCAGTGTTTTTCCTTTAAGCAGATGGTGCTGCACACCCTCTTTTACCTGCTTTTTGAGTTTCTCAGACAAACTGAAGATATCTTCAAATTCCTGAAGTGTAAGATCATAAAGACTAATTAAATGATCCATAAGATGTACCTCCTAACGGCTTATATTGTGAGTATTCATTCAGTGCGTAAACTTCCGTTTCTTTCTTCCCGATAATATCCTGAAGAACCTGCAAGGCTGCAAGGGTAGTATCTATGGAGGTTATGCACGGAACATTGTATTCCATGGCGGTTCTTCTTAGTATAAAACCAAAACGGGATGAAATTTTGCCCCTGGTTGGCGTATTAATCACAAGTGATATCTTATCTTCCTTAATATGATGCAATATCTCTTCTTTGGTAAGCATTTCTACTTCTATACCTATGCCGGATAAATAAGAATATGTGTCTTCGGATGCGGATAGGGTAAAGCCAAGATCAAGAAGCTTATGGGCAATCTCTACACATTCCTCCTTATTTCTGTCAGCTACCGAAATCAACACATTGCCGCCCGAAGGAATTCTTAAACCGGACGCGAGAAATGCCTTGTATAAAGCCATATGATAGTCTTTATCCACACCCATTACCTCGCCGGTGGATTTCATTTCCGGTCCCAGGAATGTGTCCACGGTGGTCAGCTTGGAGAAGGAGAAAACAGGTGCTTTTACTGCAAAGTATTCGGATTCTTTTGCGAGGCCGCTGGCGTATCCCAGTTCTTTAAGGGTCTTACCCATAATGAGTTTCGTAGCCACATTGACCATCGGAATACCGGTGATTTTGCTCATAACCGGTATGGTACGGCTTGCACGGGGATTTACTTCAATAACATAGACTCTGTTTTCCTGATCCAGAACAAACTGTATATTAAAGAGGCCTTTGACCTGAAGCGCCTTTGCAAGCCTCTTGGTATAATCAACAATAATTCCCTTGGTTTCCGTATCCAGGGTATGGGGCGGATAAACTGCGATACTGTCCCCCGAGTGTACTCCTGCTCTTTCTACATGCTCCATAATGCCCGGAATTAGAACATCTTCCCCATCCGAGATCCCGTCTACTTCCACTTCCTTGCCGATAATGTACTTATCAATCAACACAGGATGCTCGGTAGAAATTTCTACCGCCATACCCATATATTCTTCCAGGGTAGTGTCGTTATAAACGATTTCCATGGCTCTCCCGCCGAGAACATAAGAAGGTCTTACCAGCACTGGATAACCGATTTCATTGGCAATTCTTCTCGCTTCCTCTATGGAAAAGGCGGTGCTTCCCTGTGGAATAGGGATATTAAGCTCTTCTAACAGTTTAAGGAATTTATCTCTGTTTTCAGCAACGTCAATACTGTGAACAGTAGTTCCTAAAATATTTACACCTTCCTCATGAAGGGGGCCGGCAAGGTTGATTGCGGTTTGGCCGCCGAACTGTACAATGACACCCATCGGCTTTTCCTTCTGGATAATGTCCAGGACACATTCCTTTGTAAGGGGCTCGAAATAAAGTTTATCCGAAGTATCGAAATCCGTACTGACCGTTTCCGGATTATTATTGATAATGATGGATTCAATACCCAATTCATTTAAAGTCCTTACCGAATGTACGCTGCAGTAGTCGAATTCGATACCTTGCCCGATTCGGATGGGCCCGGAGCCGATAACCAATACTTTCCGGTTGTCGGTAACCTTTACATCATCCTTTTCTTCATAGGTGGAGTAATAGTAAGGCGTAACTGCCTCAAATTCTCCGGCACAGGTGTCAACAATCTTGTACACAGGATTGATATGGTATTTATCTTTTAAATCAAGAACCTTTTTTAAAGGAACTGCGGCCAGGTTTGCAATGTATGAATCTCCGAAGCCGACCTTTTTGGCTCTGGCGTAAAGATCATAATCCAGCCATGCAATACCTGCGTTTTTTATCTCCTCTGCAACTTTAACAATCTTTTTAAGCTTCCGGATAAAGAACTCGTCGATTTTGGTAATGTTTACAATTTCCCCGGCAGTAACTCCTTTTTGAAAAGCCTTGCAGATGGCAAATATTCTTTCATCATTGGGCTGCTTGATAAAGTCCATGAGCTCTTCCTTGGACATATTCTCAAAGTGGCTTAAGCCCAGTTGGTAATTGAATTTTACATCCAATGAGTCAATAGCCTTTAAAAGGGACTCTTCGAAGGTTCTGCCGATTGCCATAACCTCTCCGGTGGCTTTCATCTGTGTACCCAAACTCCGGTCGGCAGTATGGAACTTGTCGAAGGGCCATCTGGGAACCTTGGTTACTACATAGTCCAGAGAAGGCTCAAAGCATGCGTAGGTGTTGCCGGTTACCGAGTTTTTGATTTCATCCAGGTTAAGTCCGATGGCAATCTTGGCTGCCACCCTGGCGATGGGATAACCGGTTGCTTTGGAGGCCAGCGCACTGGAGCGGCTAACCCTTGGGTTTACCTCGATTACCACATATTCATAACTATGGGGATTTAACGCGTACTGGATATTGCATCCTCCTTTAATGTTGAGGGAGCGTATAACCTTGATAGAGGCGGAACGGAGCATTTGATATTCAACGTCCGAAAGGGTTTGGCTGGGAGCCACGACAATACTGTCCCCCGTATGAACACCTACAGGATCGAAGTTTTCCATATTACAAACAATAATACAGTTATCCGCGTTATCCCGGATGACTTCATATTCGATTTCCTTCCAGCCGGCAACACTCTGCTCCAAAAGAACCTGGCTGATCATACTAAGCTTGAGTCCTTTTCCGCAGATATAGATAAACTCATCCAGGTTGTTGGCGATTCCGCCCCCTGACCCGCCAAGGGTATAGGCTGGGCGGATAATGATGGGAAATCCGACCTCATTTGCGAAAGCGACCGCATCATCCAGGTTGGTTACGATGGTGCTGTGGGGTACCTTTTCTCCGATTTCCTGCATGGTGAGCTTAAAGAGTTCACGGTCCTCGGCTTTCTTGATGGATTCCAGGGAAGTACCCAAGAGCTCAATTCCCATTTCATAAATAATTCCGTCTGCAGCAAGCTCAACTGCCATATTGAGTCCGGTTTGGCCTCCGAGAGAAGCAAGGATTCCATCCGGCTTTTCTTTACGGATAATTTTCTTAACAAAGTCAAGGGTGATGGGTTCTATGTAAACCTTATCAGCGGCCTCACTGTCCGTCATAATGGTGGCAGGGTTACTGTTAATAAGAACAACCTCCACTCCTTCCTCACGAAGGGCTTTGCAAGCCTGCGTACCTGAATAGTCAAATTCGGCGGCCTGCCCGATAATGATTGGGCCGGAGCCTATTACTAGCACTTTTTTGATGTTTTCTCTTTTTGGCATTTTGACCTCCACAAACTAAGATTCTATTAAAGCATGGATACGAAATCATCAAATATATAAGCTGAATCCAGTGGGCCTGGAGCAGCTTCCGGATGGTATTGAACGCTGATGACCGGCATTTCCTTATGTCTAAAGCCTTCAACCGTATTATCGTTTACATTCATATGGGTAACAACGATATCGCTGCTGAAATCATGGTGAAGTGCATAGTTGTGATTTTGAGAGGTGATGTAGCAGCGTCCGGTGATGAAATCTTTTACCGGATGATTTCCACCATGGTGGCCGAACTTAAGCTTATAGGTTTTGCCTCCCAAAGCAAGGCCAAGAAGCTGGTGGCCCAAGCAAATCCCCATAATAGGCTTTTTCCCCAGAAGCTTTTGTATGGTTGATTTTATAGAGGGTAAGTCCATGGGGTCCCCCGGTCCGTTGGATAAAAGGATACCGTCCGGATTACAGCTCATGATATCATCAAAGGAGGAAAAAGCAGGGAGAATATGAATGTCACAATTTCTTTTTTCCAATGATCTTACTATATTATATTTTACACCGAAGTCAAGAAGAACAACCCGTTTACCGCTTCCAGGCCTGTGGATTGCAGTTTTTGTCGTTACCTCCATGACCAGGTTTCTTTTTTCCTGTTTCTTTTTCATCAGCCTTTCAAGCAGTATGTCGGTGTTGCCGCATTCAGTGGAGATAACGCCGAACATGCTGCCAAACTGCCGGATATGCTGTGTAAGTGCGCGGGTGTCAATCCCCTTGATCCCAATAATATTGTTTTTGACAAAATAGTCGTTGGGGCTTGTTCCGCATCTCCAGTTGCTTGGAGACTCACAAAGTTCCTTCACGATAAACCCCTGAACATGGGGTTTGTAGGACTCATTGTCATCCCCGTTGAAACCGTAGTTTCCGATAAGAGGATAAGTCATCGTAACCATTTGTCCGTTATAGGAGGGATCGGTGGTAATTTCCTGATAGCCCGTCATACAAGTATTGAATACAACCTCACCAAAGGTTTCTCCCTTTTGCCCAAAGGCTTCTCCAGAAAAATAAAGTCCATCTTCCAAGACAAGAACAGATTTCATTTTTTCTCTCCTTTTTAATAACCTGATTTTTTACCTGTCATATGATCAATTTCAATTTTAATAATGCATATGGATTCAATTGCTTTTTCGGCATATTGGAAGGAGGATTTACCGGAATATTTCTCCATGATGATGTCCAGCGCTTGTTTTTTAGCGCTGAAATCTTCAATAAAATACGCTTTCCCAAAGCCGATAACACTTTTATATTTCATTCCCCAGTTACAGGCAAGCTCGCCTGTAACCAGTTCGTGCCTTATATCCACTTCAAAACAAACCTGGGGATTGTTTTGAAGAATGTCTATCTTTTTACCTTCTCTTGCTGCGTGCAGATAAAAGGTATTATCCTTGTAACCGAAGTTCATGGGGACCATATAAGGAAGATTTTGATCGCACATGGCAAGCCTTAAAACATCTGCTTCATGGAGTATTGACTCTATCTCAGTTTTGTCGGTAACCTCTTTTTCTTTTCTTCTCATATCAGTACGGTCCTTTCTATATATAATACATTGTACTTTTTGTAAAATTAAAATTCGCTCAATACCTTATCCAACGCAGCAACCAAATCATCAATGTCCTGTTTGGTTACAACAAGCGGAGGAAGCATTCTTAAAATATTGCTGCCTACGTTGCCGATCAAATAGCCGTTTTCAAAGCATTTATCCTTGATTTTCTTCGCTTTGTCATTGGTAACCTCAACACCGATCATGAGGCCTTTTCCTCTAACTTCCTTAATAAATGGATATTTACTCTTTAAGCCGGAAAGCTGCTTGGTCAAATAAATTCCCATTTGATCGGAATTTTCAACCAGCTTGTCGTTGATCATGGCATCCATCACCGCTAATCCTGCGGCACATGCCAGAGGATTTCCTCCAAAGGTGGAACCGTGGTCTCCGGGTTCGAAGGCACCGGCAACAAACTCTTTCGCAAGGAGTGCGCCAACGGGGAAGCCGCCGCCTAAAGCTTTTGCAAGGGTGAAGATGTCGGGTTCTACGTCAAAGTGCTCATATGCGAAAAGCTTACCGGTTCTACCCAAGCCACATTGTACTTCATCAAAAATTAAGAGGATTCCTTTCTTGTCGCATAACTCCCTTACACCCTTCAAATACTCAATATTTGTAAGGTTGACGCCGCTTTCTCCCTGAATCGGCTCAATCATAACCGCGCATGTATGCTCGTTGATCGCATTTTCCAATGCTTTTAAGTCATTGATGGGAACTTTTGAAAAGCTTGGCGTAAGCGGTGAAAAAGGCTTTTGGTATTTATCCTGGCCTGTCGCCGCAATGGTTGCCAGTGTCCTTCCGTGGAAGGATTTCTCCAGTGTCACGATTTCGAACTTTTCCGGCATTCCCTTTTTCTTGAAGTAGATTCTTGCAAGCTTAATGGCACCTTCGTTTGCTTCTGCTCCGCTGTTTGCGAAGAATACCTTATCTGCGCAGGAGTTTTCAACAAGTACTTTGGCAAGCTTTGCCTGGGGTTCGATATAATAGAGGTTGGAACAGTGGATATATTTCGCAGCCTGGTCCTGTATGGCCTTTACCAGTTTGGGATGGGCATGGCCAAGGGCGCTGACAGCAATTCCGCCTAGAAAATCATAATACTTTTTGCCTTCTGTATCCCATAAATTGATTCCTTTGCCGTATTCAAAGCATACAGGCGTTCTATTGCCGAATGTATTCATAAAGTAGCTTTTATCCATTTCGATGATTTCATTTAGATTCATAACGAAATCCCTCCCTGTAAAATGTTATTTATAATTATACAAAAAAATGCATAAAAATGCAATGAAAAATTCTTAGGGTTTTCCCAATAGCACGATGTTTACAAATGCATATTATAGCATAAGTTTTTTCTGCCGGAAGTAACTTTTTCTTAGCCGAAAGTCACTGATTTTTTATCCCGAAGTCACCTACTTTTTTGCTAAAATTGTGACGAACGGCATCTTGTAAATTTATGGGTTACGTAATATCATTATGATCGAAATTCTGATTACAACACAACATGCAAAATTCAACATTCTACTTGAAAGTTACTGAAAATTATAATGAAATATTCCAAAGGTTTACAATAAATTGAAAACAAAAGCAAATGAAAAATAAGATAAATTGAGCATTTATAGGGGGATTTTAATATGAAGAGTTTAAGATTGTTGACAGGCTTAACGCTATTTCTTTTAATGCTGGTGGTCTATCATGCCGACGTTTCGGCAGCCCCGCTGAACCTGAAAGACGTTAAAATTTATTATGACATACCAAAAGATGTTAAAATTAAGTATTATAACCAAGCAACAATAGATCCCCACGACGCAGTTAGTCATACTGACGTACTTTTTGGGGTATATAATGAAGAGACCGGGAGTGAATCCTATGATTTTAAGCCAGACATACTATATATGTATAGTAATAATAGCGTGATTTTTGTATATACTCTCCAGTTGCCATATGGGGAGCATTATAGGGCAGTGTTTAGAACAACGTATGGGGATAGTGTGCAAACAGATATTAAAAAATTTGATGTGCGACCTGTTGAACAGATTCCTGAGACAATTATGCTTACAAAGCCTCCTCAAGACGAAAATGGGATAGTTCAAATAGATTTTAATGCTGTGGAAGGTGCTACCAGCTATCGGTTGTATTTTAATCGGTTTAGTTTTGAACCTGGTATAAACGTAAGTCCTGGAGAGAAAATATGGACAAATAGATTACTCCGAGACAGCCATGATTATTTAATTATAGCCTATAAAGATCTAAAGAGAATAGGGCGCTCCGGTAAATTCACAATAAACATTACTGAGGAATATGGCTATAATATTTATGACACGCAATTGGATGCTGCTATAAGGAAAAAACTCAATAAGTTTTCAGGAGCACTCAGCATGAAAGAGATGGAAAGCATTACCGAGCTGAGTGTGCCCGATCAAAATATTTCCGAACTGTTTGGAATTCAGCAGCTTGTAAATCTTGCTAAACTTGATTTAAGTGGAAATCAGATTGGTGAGCTTGGTGATTTAGTAGAGCTTGACAAATTGCAGGAGCTCAATGTGGCAAACAATCAAATAACAAATTTCCCATCAGGAATTAATCACTGGGACCCTTACCCTCCGTCTAGACGTTGGCCGAATATAAAGAAAATTTATGCTCAGAACAACAAACTAACGAGTCCTTTAGATTTTAGATACATTCGCAGTTTGGATACTCTGTACTTGAGCGGTAATGATATAAAGGATTTGCACCTGTTTGAACATATGGTTTCCGTGTATATCAATTTAATCGATAAGGATTTTAAAATTGAGCCGGGTGTGTTATTGGATGAGGGGGAGTATGGGAGATTCAAAAGGATTCCCGTATATCACGTAGACGGTGAAATCTATATTCCCTTAAAAATGCTTGGTCAGGTGGGGTTTTACCCATGGGAAGATGCACCGGGTAAGTACAGTATACACCAGGGATATGAAGGATCGAAGACACTCTTTATGGAGCTTGGCAGCAAAAAGTACTACTTGGACGGTTGGGGGGAATTGCCTGCAGGCATCATCATGCATAATAACGAAGTATGTGCGCCGTTACAATATATTTGTGAGCTTTTTGGAAAGTCATGCGGGCTGGAGAAGGACACGGGTATGGTGGTAATCGGATACGGGTGGATAAAATTTCCAGATAAAAACCTGGAAGCGGCTGTACGGGAAGAGATTGGTAAGCCTAGGGGATATATAACACCACTGGATATCAACAAACTTACTTCGCTGAATGCTTCATCCAGAGGAATTACCGATCTTACAGGCATTCAATGCTTTCCCAGATTGAAAACACTGCATTTGGAGAATAATCAGATTAAGGATATAAGCTTGCTGCCTTCATCTCTCAATGAGTTATATTTAAACAATAACTTAATTACCGACATTAAGCCGCTGGAAAAATTTAAAGAACTGACATGCTTGATGTTGAGTAGAAATATGATTTCAGATTACACACCTGTGCTTCCTTCTTATCCCAATCTTATTTCAAAGGACTTTTCACGTATAAAAATGTCCGGTTATATTTCACCTGATGTGGTGTATGCAGAAGGCAATACATGGAGCCCTTTAAAAGGATTTAAAGTGGAAGTGGACGGAACGGAGCTTTCCTGCGAAACGGATAATGAGGGATACTTTGAATTGATAAGCTTTGCGGAAAAACTGGAAGGAACATACTCTTTCACCATCAGCAAAAGTAATTCCTTGAAGAGAAAAATAAAGGATATTCCTTTAGCTGAGCATGTACAGTTAGGTTCAAAATCCTCTCCGATTTCCATGTGGCTTGGAGATCTGCCGGAGGAGGGTGTTCAGGATGAGGTCATCAATATGTGGGATATTTTAGTTCTGCTCATTTCATATAATAGCTGTTCAGGCCATCCCGGCTATCATGCGGAGCATGACTTAAATCAAGACAATGCAGTCAATATGGAGGATATTATTATGCTGATCAAGCATTTCAATAAAACCTCTGCTGATTATCCCGGTTACAATTTGTAAAGAAGCATACAGGTGTTCTTATTGTCCAATATGTTCATAAACCTAATATATAGTAAATAATATCCTAAACAAGAAGTTAACAGCTTCTTGTTTAGGATATATGAGCTGCACAAAAACCGGTATCACTTCTGCGGGCTTGCAAAGCCTAAGATATAGCCGTTACAATCATAGACATAAAACTCACGCATACCGTACCACGTAGTATAAATCTCTTTTGCGATTTTTATCTTATCCTTAAGCTCTTCATAAACAAGGTTGGCATCCTCTACTTCAAAGTAAAATGAAACCGATGCATCAATTGGCTTACCCGAAAAGGCCGGAATGTCAACCGAGAGGCTTTCGGCAGCCTGAAACATAATTTCAATTGTATTATGTTTTACCAAAGCATATACCAGTTCTCTATCGGGATTGTTTTCAAATATCACCTCACTATTATCCTTTGAAACAGCCATTACAAATTCAAATTGCAAAATGTCTTTATAAAATTTAAGGGTTCTTTGGACATTTTCAACCATCATATTTACCGTTAATTTGTTGTACATAGTATTCCCCCTTCCATTACATGAGCCATAGCATCCTTTTCTGTTTTTCCCAATAGCACAATGTTTACAAATACATATTATAGCATAAGTTTTTTCTGCCGGAAGTAACTTTTTCTTAGCCGAAAGTCACTGATTTTTTATCCCAAAGTCATCCTCTTTTTTGCTGAAATTGTGACGAACGGCATCTTGTAAATTTATGGGTTACGTAATATCATTATAAACTACCGGTATAAATTATATTGGTATACTTATTCAAAGAAAATTTAAAAGAAAGGAGGCTGTCAAAGCTGCATAAAGTTTTTATGTGAGAAGGATTGAAAATTTGGCAAAAAGGAGGTTATCATGGTAAAGCTTTTGTTATGTTTTGGTAAAGTTCATTGAAAGATATTACGTAAATTGGTATAATAATGATCAACCATAATATACCGTTTAAGGTATAAATATGGAATCAAGTTATTCTATGCTGCATATCGAAAAAATGCGAAAAAGGTGTGGCCATTCCATAAAAGAATCCAATCATTGATTCAATACAACTTAATCTTAAATTTTATCTATGTACTTGCTGTCTTCCTAGCAAAATACGGCTTCTAGAAAATTACATGCTTTTTGATAAAAGTAGTGTGTTTGCTGTTGCCAAAAATAGCTTGAGTTTAACCAATATTTCATTATTAGGTATTGTAATGGAGTGAATAAGAGGCTGTCCACAGAAAGGAGTGCTCATGAAGATTTGAATTTTGAAGTTAAAAACCTACACGGACTAAAAAAAGAAGGAGGCAATTTATGAAAAAAAGAGGTATGAGACTAATCGCAGTGATTCTTGTAATGGCCTTTGCCATGACTACGGTATTTTACTTTACAGGAAGAGATGTAAAAGCGGAGAGGGATTTCAGTATTGAAAAAATCAGTAAAGGGATCAATGATTTGGGGAATACGGTAGAAGCCAATGGTCCCAGTGAGCGTCCAGTGATCAGTGATGACGGGCGGTTTATTGTGTACCATTCAAAGGCCAGTAATTTGTTTCAAGGCTATGGCGGCCCTCATGAATTTAATAATCAGATTTTTTTATTTGACAGAACGACCAGCATGACAGAGTGTATTACCTATCCGTCGGCAACATTGATGGAACGGGAGAACAAAAAGCCAGCCATCAGCGAAAATGGAAGGTATATTGCCTTTGAATCCCACTTGAAAGAAGCAAATAACCTTACCGCAATAGACATTTATTTATATGACATGGAAATGAAAATATTTAAAAATATTACAAGTGGAGGATTCAATACGTTCCCCAAAGTCAGCAGTGATGGCCGGTATGTAGTGTTTGAAAGCCGAAGTTCCTATAGTGATGTGAATAAAGATATTTATTTGTATAATATTCAGACGGAAAACAGAAGTTGTATCAGTAACGGCAAGTATGACGGGGATTGTAAAATGCCTGACATTAGTGGAGATGGAAAATATGTAACCTTTTCAACCATGACATTTTTTGAAAACAATATAGACGGTATAACCAGCCAAGCCGCCCTAAGCTGCTATCAGATTGTAGTATATGATACAACCGCAGCGACCAACCCGTACAAATATGTTTCTGTTACATCAAGCAAAGAATTCGGGAGCCAATTTAGCGTAGGTCCTGCTGTCTCCTACAATGGCAGGTACATCAGCTTCAGGACTATGGCAAAAAACCTCAAAGGTGATTCTCCGGAGCCTTATGTGTTTTTATACGACAGGGATAACAGCACTGAGCCTTTAAAAAAGCTGCTGCAAGGAGCACATGGAGATGAAGATTATACAACCGAAATGAGCAAAAACGGAAAGTATCTTGGTTTTGTAATGA
This sequence comes from Clostridia bacterium, assembly GCA_026418275.1. Lineage (GTDB taxonomy): Bacteria > Bacillota > Clostridia > Acetivibrionales > DSM-2933 > SKW182. Next base: position 10,577 of record JAOABQ010000071.1, on the reverse strand, counting down.
ATAATGCTGCTCTTCCGAGCCTTACCCCTGTACCGGGAGTACCCACCCCTTCACCCCTTCCCAATAAATCTGAGCAGATGGTAATGTATGATATTGAAAAAGGAAAAAGCTATAAAAGTGAAAGTGAAATTCTTACTAACGCAATCACATTTATAAGTTGTACGGCAAGTGGGGAGTATGCGAATGGACAATCCCTAAATGTATCCTTGTCGGCAGACGGAGGACTGGCTGTATTCCAATCCGCTGCTACTAATCTGACTTCTTCAGAATCGGGTGCATCCAATGTTTCGGACATCTACCTTTGCAATCTTTTTGAAGCGGGCATATCCGAAAACAGGCTTCCCGTACTGCTAAATACCATGCCTCCTGAGAGAGTCCGGGCTGACATGCAGGGAGTAGAAGCCGGGGGCAAGATTTATATAGTAGGCGGGCACAACTATGCTGCCGACCAAGAGAGATCCTCCTATGTGGATGTTTTCGACCCCAATGCAAACAATGGGAAGGGAAGCATTACACCTGCCTCGAATCTTCAAACAGGCCGGTGGGATCTGGCAGTAGCGAAGTTCACTTCACCTACATCAGGACACTATATCTATGCATTGGGTGGTGTAACCAATGACTCTGCGTTTTCCAAAAAAGTGGAAAGGCTGGATGTAAGAAATGGCACATGGACATATAAACCTGATATGGCAACTGCCAGAGTGAACTTTGGAGCTGTAGAAGTAAATGGAGAAATCTATGTGATGGGTGGCCTGACCGAAAGCGGTTTCACAGGCAGCATGGAGGTTTTCAACCATAACAGCGGAACATGGAGCACGGCATCCTATGCCCCAATGCCTACCCCTTGCGCGGGCTTTGGCATAGTTACGGATGGCAGCAAGATTTATGTAGTTGGAGGGCGCACAGGAGAAAACTCCTATCTTGGAGGCATTCAGATTTATGACATTGCCAGCAACCAGTGGTCTGTAGCGCCGGGCACGATGGCCATTCCAAGAGCTGATATGGCGGTAGGGCTGAAAAACGGCAAGATTTACATCGCAGGGGGCTGGAACGGGATCGCTTTAAACGAAGTTGAGAAGTTTGATATTGCGTCCGGGATATGGAGCATGGCTGGATATGAGCTGGTCAGAAGACACAGTGCGGCCTACGGATATGTAGGAAATGATTTCTATATCATTGGCGGAGAAAGTGATGGATGCACCGGTGTTGTCGAAAAATATAAAGACTTGAACTGATTATAGAATCAATAAGCATAGAAACGAAAGGAGAAACAATATGGGCACATGGAAAAAGATTACGGCTGCCATTGTATTTGGAGTATTTACCCTTCAGAGCATGGCAATGCCCCTTAACGCAGTCAGTGCTTCGGTGGATGCTTCAGCAAAGATCTCAGTGGCAGAGTCGGTATATGCAAAAATGAGAACGCCTGAACCTACCGGACTTACCGTAGCTGTAAAATCTAAAGGAATGGAAGACAAGATAAAAAAGCAGAAGGGCGATTACCCCGATCTCTATGTAAGGCGTTTGGCATACGAGCCGGAGCGTCTTGAGGCAGGAAGTCAAATTCAGCTTAAAATAGAAATTCAAAATAAAGGGAAAGCCAAGGTCGTCAAGGGAACCAAAATAGGTATTTCCTTTAAAAACGATGGGGCAAAGGAAGTCCACTGGAGCTATACCTTGAATGAGGATTTAAACCCTAAAGAGAGCTTCTCAATTTCCTCAGGGGAGCAGTTCGAAAACAGCAGTTGGACAGGTGTGGAAGGCGGTCATCTTCTCAGTATGGAAATTGACTGTACCAACCAAGTGGATGAAAGCGATGAAGAAAACAACCTGAAGATCAGCTATTACGAGGTTTATTCCAAGGCTCCCATGGAAAAAGGAACGGCATTGGATGAAGGCAGTAAAAACAATCTGATTCTTCATGCAAGAAACGGTGGAGAAGGAACCAGGCTGGCATGGACAGAGATCGGTCAGGCAAAGGAATATGCTATTTTGAGAAGCACTGACCCCCAGAATGGATATATGGAAATCGCCCGAGTAAAAAAAGGATTGGGATATGTGGATGACAGTGGAACGGAAGGAACCGTCTACTACTATGCCGTAAAAGCTTTGGACAATTCGGGGAAGGAAATGAAAGAATCTGCCAAGGAAAGTGCAAAAGCCATTAAGAAAGCGGTAAAAAGGTTCGATCCTACAGGAGATAGGGACGGAGACGGCCTTAGCAACGAGGAAGAGCTTATAAACGGAACCGATATGGATGACCCGGATACCGACGGGGATGGCCGACAGGATGGAAAGGAAGTCAAGCTTTACAATTCAAGCCCCTTAAACAATGAAAAATCAGTGGAGAAGCAGAATGTACTGCAAAAGGAACAGGATACTGAAAAGTCAGTAAGAAAAGCAGTCAGCAGTAAAACGTTCAGTTCCAAAAACAACCGTGTACAGGTTAAGGTGGACGGATATGAAGATCTGGAGACCGGGAAGTTTAAAGCAGAGGATGTGGAAGAGGAATTTTATAAAGGCTATCCCGGATTGATTGGAAAGCCCATAGAATTAAAGTCCGATGCAGCTTTTGAAAAAGCCCGGATATCTATGTCCTATGATCCGGCAGACCTTAAGGGAGCGGATGAAGATAACCTGGTTATCTACTGGGTGGACAAGAAGAATGCAAGATTTGTCCCTATAGAGGATATCGAAGTGGATAAAGAGAACCGCACTGTTTCCGGAACAACTCCCCATTTCAGCACCTATGTTTTGGGAGAGGATGACATTGCACTTCAATTTAACAATGTAGAACTCCTTTTTGCGATGGATCAGTCAGGAATGTTTAAAATCGGAAACCGGTATGTAGGTGTAGAAATCGCAGAAAAAATACTGGCAAAGCTCAATGAAGTTTTGGTGCAGCATAACCAGGCCACAGCCAGCCCTGTGCCAGTTACAATCAAAGTGGGACTGGATGGTTTTGATCATGTGCATACCCAGATAAAAGGCATTGCCGATATCGGGAATCAGGCGAATTACAACAATTTGATCGGCGGTTTAAACCAAATGAAGACCGATAAGGATACGTCAACAAACATCGGTGAAATGCTTAATAAGTTGAAACAATACTCACAGAACTTTACTTTTTATACTGCTACACCTAACCCAACCACGACTCCGGTTGGTACACCCCTGCCGGGAATGACCAGGAAAATTGTGGTTATGATTGGGGATGGAAAAGACTCCCAAGGCGGCTCGGAAAAGAGTCTGACAGACGCGGCGGTAAATATCAACAAGCAATGGACTGGTGAACAACAGATTTACAACCGGATTGCAATTAATACGGTTGCCATTGGCCCCAGCAGGAACAGCAAGATTTTCAAAAAAATCTCCGAGGTCACAGGGGGGGCCTACCTCTTTGCAGCCAGCAGAAATAATATGACTGAAGCCGAAGTAACGAATGAAGTAAACGCTGTGGTAAACAAAATCGTCAAGCAGATTTACCTTTCGGAGTTGGCCCTGCCCCAGCAGGAAGAAGCCAAGGTGATTGCTTCGGTGAACTACCCCAGTTCCTATAATGGAAAGGTCAATGAAAATGTAATGAATTTGTATAAGCTAAACGGTTCCAATCTGCTGACAGGAAACTACATGACCCAGGCAATGGACATGAACATTAAAGGACCTGCTGCGGATACTTCCTTTATAAGAACCTACAATTCCAATGAAGGCAGTCAAAAGTCGGCGGTAGGAAACGGATGGAGGCTAAGCTTTGACACCTGCCTGGAGATGTACACCGAAAAAATCGGGCTTGTCCAAGCGCTGAGCGGACAGGTTCCATTGAAATGGGCAAAGGATGACAACAAGGAAAGTATTTTTAGTTTCCTTTCCAACCAGGTAGTTTTAAAGATTCTGGAAAGTGAGGATATCGTGTCGGGAAATACTACCTATACATGGCACCATGTTAAACTTCTTGCCCCCATTAAGACTAAAAACGGAACGCAAGATGAAGGCTATGTATTAGGAGCAGTGAAAACAGGTACAAATACGGTTACATATTTGGATATTTATGATGTCCCAACTGACAATATTATGTACACGGATCCCACTGGAGCGAAGGTGCTGTTTAACAAGCAATCAGACGGTACCTATAAAAGCCAGGAGGGTGTCCAGAACAGGCTGGTAGCGCGGTATGAATTTTTTGATGTGGAGACCAAGGAAGGGGTTACTTACAGGTATCATGGGTTTAGCCAAATCACCGAACCCGGAATGCGCGGGAAACTTGCATGGATCAGGGACAATACCGGAGGCTATGTATGGATGGTATACAATGTAGCAAGTACTAAGCCGGAGTATAATACCAATGCGGAAGGTAAAGTGCTTGGCCTCAGGGATTCGTTTAGAAAGTCCATCCTCTTTGAATTCAAAGGCAGCCTTATTACAAAAATATATACCAAGGTACAGAAAACGTCAGAACCCAATATAGAGTATTATGAATCTCATATCGTAAGTTATACTTACGACAGCTATGGGAACCTGATCAAGGTTGTGGACCCGGTTGGGAATACGACAACCTACGAATACTATAATACCGTTGAGGGCAATCAGTTTAAAAAGAGCCTTTTAAAGCGGATTGTGGATACCAACGGAAACCAGGTGGTCAAAAACGACTATGATCCCTTTGATAAGCTAGTGCGTCAATATGACGGCAATGACTATGTGACCTATACCATGTATAAGGATGTATTCAAGGATAAAGACGGAACCATGATTTCCTCCAACAGCGACTTAATAAGGTATTCCATTGATGAGGACGGATATGAAACCTCGGTAAGGTTCCTGTCCAACTGGCCGTCACGCCCTATGGCGGTAACGTACCCCGATGGAAAGAAAATAGAATACAAATACTATGTACTGAATAGCCCGGACAGCAATTACAAGGACGATGTCCTTCCAAGTCCTACACCTGACGCAAGCTCCGAAGATGCTGTAGAAATTACCGAAGACATGACGGATATGACAGCACACCGGAATGCGATATACTCCCTTAAGCCTGTCAAGGAGACAATTAAAGATATCGACGGAATGCTTACAGTAAACTGGTATGATACCCGGAACAACCTAGTCAAGACAAATGACTGGAAAACCAGAAAAGTTACCGTTATGGACTATAACAGCTGTGATGAAGTGACCCAGGTTTATGAAAAGCAGTTGATCCGGGAAGGGCCTCTCGCAAACAATGAATATAAAGAGGAAACCAAGAAAATAAGATACTACGAATATGAAGGCGAAAGTGAAGAGAAGGGACACCGCTTGAAAAAAGCCATTGATCCGGAGGGAAATGAAACGGTCTATACCTACTATACTTCAGCGCCCACAGAAGACCTTAATGCTACTCCTACACCGACCCCGACAGTCGTCCCAGGTGCAAGTCCCACTCCTTATCCTATCCTGCTCAGCGGGTTGGTGAAAACCGCGAAGGAGCAGAAGGTACTAAATGTTTTACCGACACCGACTTCTACTCCTGCCAATGGCGGGAACGTTGCTGCTTTATGGGATAATAAAGTGGAAACAAGCTTTACAACGAATGTATTAACTAATGCAACAAGCAATAAAGTAAGCTTTGAAATCCTCAATATAGATTTTGGGACAGCCCGAAATATAAGCAGTGTAAGAATTCTTGACGGAGCAGTATCACAAGAGAACGGTTGGGAGCTTGTGCTATCCTATTCCAGCAATGGTACGGTATGGCAGGATGTATCCCCGATCAAGCTGACAAATCGGAAAATGCCTAGAAGTATTGATTTGGAAGGTACTGTAAGTGCAAGGTATTTGAAGCTGAAGCTTATTGCTGACGGAAAAATGTCAAGTGCCTTTACCTGCTCAGGCATATCCGTTGTACAACTGGAAAACCTAAAGACCACTGAATACGAATACAACGATGGCTCCAACTACCGGACGTTGGTCAAAGAACTTGTCAATAAAAACGGTGTTCCTACCGTTGTAAAGGAAAGCCGTGAGAAGTACGACCGTCTGGGAAGACTGCGTGAAGTTACTGATGGAAACGGAATGCATCCTGTAAGGTATGATTATGATAAGTTCAACAGGATCATTGAGGAAACTGCCGCGGATGGACTTACAGCCACGAAAACTGAAGAAAATATAACTTATGAGCGAGAGTCAAAAAATGAAAACCTGATTAAAGTGGATTACAACAAACACGCAACCAAGTATTTTCAATATGATAAAAAAGGAAATTTGATTCAGGTAACCGATAAAAACGGAGGTATTACGAAATACCAATACGATACCGAAAACCAATTGATCAAGGTAACCGATCCGCAAAACAATAGCGCCCAATATGCCTATGACGGAAGAGGAAATAAAATCAAGGAAACCGATGCAAGAGGTTATTCCACCTACTACACTTACGATTATCTGGGCAGAATGGATTCTATGACAGATGCGGAAAACCGTACCACACGTTATCGATACGAAACAAGACAGTATAACCTTGTGGTCGGAAATCAAAGCGAAACCAATACTGTACAAGTTGTACGTGCCTTCCATCCAGTCCGGGCGGGTATAGAGAACGGGGCGATGGTAAGTCGTACTGAAATTGACTTTTTAGTTGACCCTAATGCGGTTGTTAAAACCGAGAAAACGGAATTTAACCAGGGAACATTTGAAGAGCCTAATTTAGTTCAAGTGGAGGATTTTGAAAAAGTTTCACGGTTAAACTACGATGGAACAGCAGATACAGTATCACTCAATGGAAAAAAAGCTGAAGTGTCTGCTGCAGCAAACGGGGACATTACAAAGAATTTCACAGCTGCCAGCCTGGTTGCAAAATACGAGTATGATGTATTAGGAAGGCAGACCGCTGTTACCAACGGATATACCGGTGCTGCTCCCAAGACTGTGATGGGACGTGCCGCAGACAACTTGAAAACCCAAACACTTTACCAGACCGTAAAGCTTGGAAACATATCTCAAGTATATGCGAATAACGCTACACTTCAAGAGGCCTATGATTTGGTGCAGAACAATTTTGACGGCCTTTGGGTAGAGCGCATAACAACCGTATCACCCAAGGATGGAAACAAACAGTATAAAGAGTACAATGGGACAGGTCAGTTGGTTAGAGAATATAATGACCAGCATATAGTAAAGGGAAGTCTTGGCACGCTCTACAGCTATAACCGGCAGGGGCTTCTGGTTAAGATTGTCGATCCTCTAGGAAATGCTATAAGATTTGAGTATGATGAATGCAGCAGAAAAACTAAGGAAATGGATGCGCTTGGTAATTCCGTTGTATGGGAGTATGACAAGGAAGGAAATATTAAGTACATTACCGACAAGAGAGGACATGTTACAGAGTTTTCCTATTATCCAAACAATCTCTTGAAGCAAAAGGTTGAAAAGCAGGTTACCACAAATGTAATGACAGGAGCAAAGAAAGATATTGTCATTGAAAGCTATCAATATGACCAGGCAGGAAATCTGACTGGCAAGATGGACGGAAGTGGCAAAACATCAATCCTCCGTTATGATGCTTTGGGGCGGATTAAGGAAGAAATCGACGGACAAGGGAACAGCAAAACCTATACCTATGATGAGGTAGGAAACCTGACCAAGGAAAGCAGCAAACGCTTTGTAGGCGGAAACAGGCCTTATAAGGAGTATAGATATGATGGGTTTAACCGGATGATTGAGGCCTATGACTTTGAAGGCAGGAAAATTCTTGAGAAGGGCTATGATACCTTTGGAAACGAAGCCTACGGGAAAGATGGAAAAGGTAATGTAACTACTCTTGAATATGACAGCCTGTTGAGGCTTTCAAAGGAAAGCTCCGCCAAGAATACGTCAACCCCTTCCGAGACTGAGTATTTTTACTACGAAGATGGGACCGTGTATAAAACAAAAAATAACACTAATGAAGTAGATACTTTTGAGTACGATAAGGCAGGAAGCCTGGTCAAAAAAATAAGCACAAAAACCAATGATATAGGCTCCAATGTCAAACAAACCGAAGAAATCACCAGGCAGATGGAGTATGATGCAAAGGGAAATAAAACCCAGGATAATGTGTATTCCAAGATCTATCAGGGATCAAACCCGGAATATCTACAAAATCCTGTGATATATACTCAAGCCCAGGCATACACTACCCAATACAGCTATGACAAGCTGCAAAGGCTGATTGGTGAAACCCAAACACTGTTTAAAACTGAAAACAGTACGAATATTAAGGTCCAGCATATAATAGGATACGAATATGACAGCAACAATAACCTTACAAAAAGGACGAAAACCATCCTCAAAGAAAATGCACTAAGCGGAGATGACTCCCGGACCTATACTCTGGAAGAAAACGAGTATGATGAAATCAACAGGCTTCAAAAGCGTAAGGATGGAACCGGGACAACAATCGAAACATTGGTGTACTACGATAACGGTGTACAGATGCTATCCTATGACGCATTGAATGCTCTGACATGGTTTGATTATGATGGAAACAACCGTCTAATCAGAACCACCGATCCTCAAGGGCATGAAGTTTCCCAGTCCTATGATGCCCAGGGAAATGTCATATTGAAGGTGGATGGTAAAGGAAACCGGACTCAGTTTATTTATGATAAGAATGACAGATTGGATGAAGTCATTAATGCAAAGTATGAAAGTACCGGGTACGACTATGACACCAATGGGAATATGATAAAGATGACACAGGCGAAAGGTGGAGAGTCGATAGAGACCACCTACGAATACAATGCCTTGAATCTGTTAGCCAAAAAGACATATCCCCTTACCGGAGACAGCAGGGACAGCAGCCGCCAGGTCAGTTACGAGTATTATCCAAATGGAGATTTAAAAAAGGTTATCGACCGGAAAGGAATTGAAACAACCTACCACTATTATCTAGACGGCAAGGTGAAAGAAAAGAAAGCGAAGCTTTTACCAGATATACTGACTGTCTCCTACAAGTATGATGGTGGGGGCAATGTTCTGGAGGTAAACAATCTTATACAAATACAACCGGAGCAAACAACCCCTCCAACCACTCTCAGAAGTGATAAGGTGGAAAGGGAATATGACGCCTTGGGAAGGACTACCTCCAAGACAGTCACTGAAGTGGAAGGCAGCACATCCTTATCCAATAGCTTCACTTACACCTATGATATTATTGAAGAAGCTCAAGGAGTTGATGCCAATGCGAGCGTTGGTGAAAAATCAACCTACAACAATGGTGAAGCAGTTACCTGGAAGATCTATGATAAGGCTGGAAGAGTTAAGGATGTATACGATGGTGCAAACCAATCAGGACTCAAAACCACTTACACCTATAAGGGGAATGGTGCAAAAGCCAGTGTCATATACTACAAGAACAAGACAGATGAATTTTCCAAGGAAGAGTACTTTTACCATAGTGATGGGTTGTTATCCGGTATGCTGGGATATGTAAAAGAAGGTCAGCTGTTCGTAGAGGTGAATAATTTTACATACACCTATGATCCGGCTCACAATATGACATCAAAAATTGAAAAGGCTAATAAAGCCCAGATCGGTGAAACAAAATACACCTATGATGTGCTTAACCGGTTGGAAACTGTTCTTGAACCCGGAGGCAAAATCATAAAATATACTTATGATTCCATGGGCAATAGGGAAAAAGAGGTAGTTCATGATGGAGATAAGGTGACAGAAACCATCTACACCTATAACAACTTGAATGAACTCATCAATGTGAACAAAAAATCATCAGCTTCCGTAACCTATTTAAGTGACACGGCTTTAAGCTTCACAACCTTCCAGGGTGGATGGGGGCCTGTAGAAAAAGACCGAGCCAACGGTGAAACCGGAGTTAATGATGGAAATCTCATCACATTAAACGGAAGAACCTATGCAAGGGGGCTTGGCACTCATGCAGAATCCACAATCCAATTAGATTGGAGTACGCCAGGAGATTACCAGCGCTTCCTCTGCGATATTGGAATAGACGATGAATGTGGAGCGAATGGAGAAGTTGAGTTCCTGGTTTATTCAGGAACAGACCTGCTCTATAGAAGCGGTCTCATGACAGGAAACTCCAAAACTCAAAGTATTGATTTGGATGTCAGCCAGAAAACGCAGCTAAAACTTGTGGTTTCCGGCGGCGGAAGCTTGGATTGGGATCATGCGGACTGGGCGGATGCCAAGCTGGTAAATCTCCAACAGGAAGAGCTTGCAACCTATGTACCAGATAAAAATGGAAATACTGAGAATGTTACTACGAATGTATTCAACCAGTCAAGCGAGATAAAGACCGTAACCAATGTTTATGACTTGTTTAACCAGTTGACAAAAACTACCACGCAAAGTAATATAAATACAGGAACTACTATAGTGGAAAACCGCTATAACGGTGAAGGGTATAGAAGTGGCAAGAGTGTAAATGACACATTGACAAGGTACCTCTATGAATACGATAAACCCGTCATCGAAATCGATCCAATAGGTAATATCGCCAAAAACACCTACGGAGCCGGATTCATCTCCCGCACAGCCGAAGGTCAAACCCTCTACTACCTGTACAACGGCCAAGGCGATGTCATCAC
>JAOABQ010000007.1 GCA_026418275.1 Clostridia bacterium | reverse complement strand
GCCATTTTCTTTTACCTGCTGGTGTTGGAATATTATTCTCTGTTAAATATTCAGCTATACTTAATGGCGTTTTGCCTTCTAAAAACATTTTATATATCATTCTTACAATCTTTGTTTCTTCCTCAACAATCTTTAAAACTCCATCTTCTCCTTTTTCATATCCTAAAAAATGCTTGTATGGAAGGCTCACCTTTCCATCTGCAAATCTTTTTCTCTGCCCCCAGGTTATGTTTTCACTTATTGAACAACTCTCCTCTTGAGCAGGACTTGAATTTAGAGAAATAAAAGTTATATGTAATATGGCTACCATACAAAAAACGAAAAAGCCCTGATTTTTCAAGGCTTTTGTCCATTGTATCAATTTCATCGTTCAAATATGTCTAATAACTTTAATATTGATACAATTTAATGGCTTTTAGAGTAAATTTATTATCGCTAAATTGTATAGATTTCTGCTAAAAAGTGCACACACTTTAACGTGTTAAACAGCACATTATTCCATCCAAAAATCAGGTCAAAAATTCAAATTATTTTTACCTCATGAGTTTCTTGTTGGTTTTGTTGTATCACAAAATATTACGATGTGTCAAGCATAGATTAAGAAAAAGGCCACATCAGCCGAAACTGTGTGACCATTGAAACTTCAAGTTCTATCTTAGTCTTAAAAAGTAGCTCCCTTGATAGTTATTCATAACGTTTTCATTAGAATCGAAAGTGAATGTTATATTATTACTAAAAATATTCATATAATTTAAATCATTAAGTGCTTTCAAAAAAACCTGCTTAATTGTATCTGAAATCCCATTTCTCTTATTTTGAGTTATATCAAAATCACTTTCATAAAAGACATATACTTCTAGTGAAAAATCATGCATGGGAACAAAATGTACTGTAAACAAATTTATATTATTTGCCCGTGTCCAGTTCATAAGTACTATCTTTGCTTTTTCTAAAAGATCCCATTGTAGTTCCTCTTTTTTCATTCCTTTGATCCTCCCAACTTAGTCACTGTATTTTTATTTCAATGCTCTCCATACAGAACCTTCTTTAATGAAGCTATACCCCATATCTTTAAGTAAATTCACTTCTTTTGCAAAATACCCAGTAGCTTGGGTGGGATCGTGCGAAAGAATAAACGTCTTACCTGCACTTGCTTGTTGTTTAATAAAAGCCTCATTAATATTCCAAATATTTTTCTCGCCGACATTTTTTACAACATTATCCCATTTATCTAATTGGAAGTTCGTTGCACCACGTTGTTCTGCTACTTTTGTGTACGAAACACCACCTTGGTTATATTTACCCAATACAACTTCCATTGAATTTGGATTTTTTGTTGCTTGTTTTGTATAGTTCGAATAAGTACTACTCGTTCCCTTATTAAATGCTTTACCAATATATCCTAAAATTTTATTATCAATTCTTTGCTGAGTTACATACATTCTTGAAATAACAAATATATATACATAAAGAAAAGCATGATTAAGCTTATTTATCGAACTTTTTATACCAAAATAACCGTTCTTGTCTTCCTTGTTCACTGGATCATTACTGCAATATGCAAAAATATTATGCAATAATAATTCTCCTTTTCCCCCAACAATCGCATCCGCATTAACAAACCTACCCCACTCAGGATTGTAATACCTGCTCTGTAAATAATAAAGCTTCGTCTCTTCATCGTATCTGTATCCTCTATACCTGTATGGATTCTTAACACCTACTGTATCTTTTAAACTTCCTTCAATTTAGATAACATTCCCCCAGCTATCATAAGTATATGATACTACCTGTGTTCCATTTACATCAAGTAGTCCAACAATATTCCATTGTCCGTTCCTTACGTTGATAAATAGTTTTTATTAATCAAATTAATCGTTATATTTATATAATTCTTGTGAAAGAGGATAATATTTAAGAACTTTTTCTGACAATTCTTGATCTTTACTTATAAACAAAGTAAGTACTCCATCCCAAGCCACAATTTCTATATCAGCAAGAGGATGTTGAATAGTTACAGGATTTACCCAAAATCCCTTATATCCATCAATTGTCGGTAAATCATATGATAACACTTGTTCTAAAGAAATATCTTTTTTAAATCCTACAAAAACTGCCCAAATCCATTGAAAATTTTCATCATTTAAAATTTCTGTTAATCTTTCTCCACTTAACCAACAATATTCTTGATTAAATAGTTCATCTAACTCTTTATTTTCTGGATAACATTCACAATTTGTAATGAGCCAATTATAATGAATCTGAACATTATCTATTGCTAAAAATAATTTTTTTAAATCTGTGTAGTAATTTTCGCCTTTATTAATAACTACTCCTTTCAAACATATCACCTCATTCTCTACTTTCTTATGGGTTTTCCAGTGTGCCAATCCCATTTATGTCTATGTGGAAATGTGTGTGTTCCATCATCTGAATGATTATAATCAATATCTTCATCAGCTTTTCCATCAGGCCCATAGTATCTTCTCTGTTTTACACTTCCATCTGGATTTAATAAATCACTTGATGAATTGGGTTGTCCTACCGTTGGAAGTTTTGCTCCTGGTTTATACACTTTATGATTTTTTCTTGGAATTCCATTCTCTTTAGCTTTTTTATCTGTCTCGCTCTGATAAAATTCTTTAACTTTGCTTCCTAAGTAAGCACCAGCTTTATATGCAATATAGGTTCCTCCAACAATAACTGTTGCCCCTATTGCAAGTTCACCTACACCAGGGATTAAATATAAAAAAACGCCTAACCCTGTTACAAGGGTTGAATTATATCCTTTTAAATCTATTCTATTTATTGGATCATTGCTACAGTATGCAAACATGTTATGTCCTAATAATTCACCTATTTTCCCAACAATCGCATCCGCATTAACAAACCTACCCCATTCAGGATTATAATACCTACTTTGGAGATAATACAGCTTCGTCTCTTCATCGTATCTGTAGCCTCTATATCTATATGGGTTATTAACACCTACTGTATCTTTTAAACTTCCATTAATTGATATAATCTTACCCCAGCTATCATAAGTGTAGGTTACAACTTCATTTCCATTTGCGTCAATTAAAGCTATAATATCCCCTTGCCCGTTCCTTACATAATAATATTCTACACCGTTTAGGTTCATTGAAACAAGGTTGTCGTGATTGTCGTAGGTATAGTGGATTGTATCCATCCCATTTGTTTCAAGTATAACTTTATCGCCTAAAAGGTAATATTTTGTTGTAACCCCATTTACAGTTTTTTCTGTCCTTATCCCCTGGTCGTTGTATTTGTAGGAAATGTTAAGACTGTCCCCTTGTATCCCTGCAAGCTGTCTTCCTTCTTCCCATGTGAAGGTATAGCCATCATAGGTTAAAGGGTTTCCTATCTCATCGTAGGTTATTGTCTTCCCGTCAAAGCTTGTTAGTTTATCCTTCCAGTTAGAATCGTTGTAGGTGTAGGTTATTGTTTTTGTAGGATTTTCAGGCACTCCTTCTGTATATGGATATTCTACCTTGCTTAAAATGTTTCCACCTAAATCATAAGCATATACTATAGTCTTGTTTAATATTTGGTTGTCTTCCCTTATAACTTCATTAAGCTCGTTGTATTGGTATTTTATTCTTTTCCCATCACGGGTTATTGTTTCAATGTTTCCATTTGCATCGTAGGTGTAGTTTATTTTTTTACCGTTGTTGTCAATCTCGCTTAATCTGTTTGTTGTTGAGTTTTGCTCTTTCCCTGCTTCATAGCAGTAGTTTGTTGTAAAGGATGCTGAGCCTGTTGAAATAACTTTATTGTTTAGTCTTCCTAAATTGTCATAATTATTTGTAGCCTTTGCTCCGCTTGGAAGGGTCACTTCCTTTTCTCTATTGTCCTTATCGTAGGAATAGCTTGTTGTAAAGTTCAAGCCGTTTATCCTTTCAACTACACTGCTTCTGTTGCTGTTTGAATCGTAGGAATAATTTATTCTGTTTCCATTTGAATCCTCTATCTTTATTAATTTATCTGAAATATCATAAACATACCTATATTTTACCCCATTTACAAGGTCATCTAAATAGCCTAAATTTCCACTTGCATCATATTCATATCTAAATCTTTCTATTCCGTTATATTTTTTTGCAGTAACTCTGTCAAGCTCATCATAGTTATAGCTTATTGTTTGCCCATTTCCATAAGTTAAACTCTCTAGCCTACTATAAGCATCATATGTGTTGGTTATAAGGCTCTGACTCCCTACTTTAACACCGGTATTTCTTCCTAATGCATCATAAATAAAGCTATAGCTAAATCCGTTATGTCCTATTGCACTTAGTCTGTCATTTGCATAGGTGTAAGTATTCTTTACCTCGTCACTATCATTTATCGCCATTTTGACTTCTGTCATCCTATCTAATATGTCATAAACATAATTTGTAGTTGAATCTTTAGCATCGGTTACGTTGTTTAATATTCCCTTTGTTATATCAAAGTTATAGCTTACTCTATTTCCTGACGCATCTGTTTGGGACTCTAGATAATTTCCATCTGCTTCAGTATATTTTGCTGTTGTCTTTATATAATTTATATCGGTTCCTATTTTGGTTGCTGTAACATTGCCATAATTATCGTATGAGTAGTTTTGCAGTGTCCCCTCAGATGAAGTTCCACCTGTTAGATTATGTTTATTATAAGAAAAACTTGATGAATTTCCTTTTGGGTCGGTATAATTTGTAACATCATTATTATTATAAGTTAAATTTGTTTGATTGTTTTCAACATCGATTACCTTTATTAAATTCCCATTAGTATCATATTCAAATCCATCCCCAAATTCTTCTTTGTAAAGCTGCAGTCCATCAAACCAGGCTATGTTTTCGTTGTTGTAGTATAAAACATATATGTTTATGCTCTTGTAATCTGATTTTGTTGTAACTTTATCTGATATATACTGCCAGTCGTTTGAATCCTGATTAAATGGTATTACCTGGTATTCATATCCTCCTGAAACCTTTTCAAAGCCTATGTCTATTGCAAAGTATCTCCCCTGGGATATTGGAACTGAATTCGCCTTTGCCCAGCCGGATACTACAAATGTATCTCCTGCTTTTCCTTCTACATATATCTTTTGATAAAGGGCCTTTGTTTTTGTTGCCTCACCAAATATTCTAAATAGATTGGAATCAAGCCCCGGTGCCGCTGTTGATGTAACCTTTGTGTCGCCGCTGTTTAAGTAGCTATTTTTTGTCCAGAAGGTTGGTGTATCTGTTCCGTATAAAAAGTCAGCATTTTCTACAAGGTTATATCGGTTTGCTACAAATCCATCCTCAAGCTGTAGTGCATCAAAATATGCATCTCCGCTTTCTTCTACTATCCCAAATCTTGCATAAACTGTTGAACTTGCAGCATCTGTTGGAATTGTGAATGTAACCTCAACCCTTTGCCAATCGTTCGTTCCATTTACATACCTTGAATCTGCTGTCTTCCAGGCACCTGTATTATCCTGATAGTTTACAAATACTGCAGCTCCTTTGCCATTAGTATTTGTAATGTTTTCTGTTTTTACATATCCTGATAATGTATATGTCTTACCCTTTGTTAATGTCAGCGTCTGGCTGTAAAAATGCCTTGATATGTTATTTGTTTTTGAAATTTTTATTGATTGTTTCCCATAATATTTCTCATTCGTTGCAAAGCTTCCTGAACCCGTTGAGCCTGTCCAATTCCCAAGCGTAAAATATGAAGAAGCTTCTGCGTTATGGTTTTGCAGGTAGTTTAAAACCGTTCTTTGCAATTTTGATTCAAGGGATAATTTATTCTTTGTAGCCCCTGTTGCATTGTAATTAAAATATTTAGCATAGCCTTTGTTATCCCTTATGCTTACGGTGTTCCCACTATCGTTAAACTGATATATTATTTCCCTGTTTCCAATATCTTTAAATTTAGTTTTATTAAAGCCGTATTCTATTGTAAGCTTGTTTCCCTGCACTCCACCTGCTCCTGCTTCTGCAACCTCATATATTTTACTTCCAGGTCCGGCATAGTATGTGTAGCTTATCTTATATCCATCGAAGTTTTGGGCAGATATTAGTCTGTTTTGTAAATCATAGGAGTAGGTTGTATAGTTTCCGTCTGGATAAGTTATCTTTGTAAGCTTTGTTCCGGTATATTGAAAACTTGTTCTTCTTCCTGATGGGTCTACTATACCTGTTAAATATCCAGCATCGGTTGTCTCAAGGGTTACAACTCTTCCTGCTGGGTCGGTAATTGTCCTCAATATTGCTCCTGCATATGATAAAGTTATTACATTTCCGTTGTTGTCTTTAATATAATGCAGATACCCTGTTGCCGTAAATATCAGCTGATTGTCCTTTTTATCGTTAATTGTATATGTTCCATCAGCATTTTTTACTAATTTTAAGTTAAGCCCAGATTCATCGTAATATTCATTTGTGTTTGGTTTCTGAGTAAAATAATGCTTAGTTCCATCTTCGTCGGTATAAACTTTGTAATCTATAGTTCCTATTTTTTCATCAACTATTCTCTGGCTTAGGTTTAACCTCCAGCCTAATCCGTATTTTATATCAGAATCCTTTTCATTTGTGTTGTAAACATGATATATGGAAATCGGAAGCCTGTTTCCGTTCATCGAAAGGTCCTGATGGATAAATATTAGATTGCCGTTATAATCGTTAACATATCCTGTCCCTGCTCGTCCAACATCGTGGGAATGATATGTCCAGTAATCCTCAAGCCCTGAGTTGTTTACATAGGATAATGTAACTTTTGGTCTATAGTTTTCATAAGTTCCTGATGTATCTGATGAAAAAAATTCGTTATATCCTACTGATTCATCTTTGTTCTTAAGCATTAGCCCATAGTTATTGCCTGTCGTATACCAGTCCTTAACTATTGATGTGATATCAAATGTAAATTTGTCATACACATTACCTTGAACTAATTGATAATCCTCTATAGTTGTGTTATATCCAATATTGTTGTTCCATGTTATGCTGGATGAATTCCAGTCGCTTAAAACCTTGTGAACGTTTATCTGCCTTGCTGTTGAGTTTGCAGTGTATAAGAATAAATTAAGCTCTCCTTTTGTGATAAGGTCGGCACTTGTAAGGGTTGGAAGGTTAAATTTTATGTATGTTCTGTTTACTCCAGAACTTGAACCGTATCCAACCTTTAGCATTACGCTCTGCATATAGTTTGTATTCGGGTATCCTGATGAGACATGAGCATCATAAATATCTGCCCTATCAAGAGATGTTCCAATTGTAGGGTCAATTACAACTGGATATGCTCTTTTTTCATCATCAAGCCACTGTTTCGATGGCTTTATTGTTAATTTATATCCTTCCTTTGTTTCAATAAATTCTATTTCAATGTCTTTGCTTTCTTCACCATTTGCATCATACATAAAGGCTTTATCGATATAGAATACTTTGTTTGAAGGATTGTCTTTGTCATAGAATATTATTTTACCTTCTTCAAGCTTTGGCAATATGTTTTTTGTTTTTATATTAAAGCTGAATATTGGATTTTCTACTTTTTTGTTTAAGACTATGCTTTCCTTAAGTTCTTCAGGAAGAATGTCATATTTTAAATCTACGTTTGGTAAAACTTCTTTAAAAGAAACCGTCGATTTTACATTTAGAAGAAATTTAAATTTTTCATTATTAGATAGTGAATTTATATAGTCTGAATCAATATTTTCAATTAAAGCCGTGCTCTTTAATGGATTTTCTATATTCCAGGATATTTCGTAATTATCCTTTTGTATCTTTACTAATTTTTCTGAATTAGTATTCTTTGCTATTTTTATTTTGTATGAATTTTCTTTGTTTTCAAGAATGTCTAAGTTATCTTCATCTTTTGCCTGGATTAATGAATTATCGATATCCTTCCATTTACCGTCCTTTAAGTAATGAACTGCTGTAGGATATATTGCTGCTTCATATGTAAAATCATCTTTTAGAAAATGTTTTATGTTCTTTTCTCTTTTTTCTTCTACTTCTTTGATTATTTTTGCTTCTTTTTTAGGAATTTCTGTTATATTTGGTGCATCTTCTGCTGAGGATGAACTGTTAAAAATGTCTGCGAACACTTTGATGTTGATAAAAGAAAAAATTAGCGTGAAGATTAGAATAAAAGAAATGCGACGTTTAAGTGTGTGCATCATAAAACCCCTTTCGGCAAAATGTTAATAAAATATTAACATTAAAGGGAGCCGGTTTCAACAAGTAAATTGTGGTAAATTGATAATTACAGGTTGTATGAACTCTATTTCAAAAAAGTAAAAAAGCCTTGAAACTTAATGCTTCAAGACAGTTGTATCAAAATTAAAGTTTATATTTTGTCTTTTGACGATGATTTTGATACAAATTAACTTTATAGTTTTACTTGATTAAAATTCTCTTAAAACTATGTTTTATACAAGAAGACTATAATGATACCAGAAAACAAGACAGACAAAACTCAAAAAATAAGTTAGAATAAAGCTATGGAAAAGAGAAGAAATTTTAAACCCGAAGAAAAAGCAAAAATTGTAATTGAGGTCTTAAAGGAAGAAAGAACGCTGAACGAGATTGCTGCAGAGTATGAAATTCATCCAAATCAGCTAAGTCGCTGGAAGGCTGAATTCCTTAGCAATGCAGGCAGAGCTTTCAGTAAAGAAACAGATGAAGTAGAGAAGGTCAAACAGTCGTATGAGAAGGAGAAGGACGAACTGCTTAGGCAAATAGGGCAACTTTCATATGAAGTTACCTGGCTTAAAAAAAATCTGGCCAACTCTAAATCCCATGAAGACCGCATTAATATGATTGAAAAAGATAACAAAAAGCTAAGTATCAGCAGACAGGCTAAACTTTTGAGCTTAAACAGGACAAGCCTATACTATAAACCTGTTCCAGTAGATGGCGAGGAGCTGCTGATTAAACGGCTCATTGATGAAATTTATACAAGGCATCCAGAGTACGGCTACCGTAGGATGCCTACCATATTAAACAGAGATTATCATACAGGTATCAACCGAAAAAGAACACGCAGGTATATGCGGGAAATGGGGATACATGGCTTTTGTCCTGGACCTAATCTCAGCAAACGTCTGCACAGTAAGTATGTCTACCCATACCTTTTAAGAGGCCTAAATATTGATCGTCCTAATCAGGTATGGTCTATCGATATTACATACTGCAGGATGAAACATGGTTTTATGTATATGACAGCCATTATAGACTGGTATTCACGATATATTGTAGGTTTTTCATTATCAAATACACTTGATAAGACATCGGTTGTGGAAACAATCAAGAAGGCAATTAAGAAGCATGGAACTCCTGAAATTATGAACAGCGATCAAGGATCTCAGTTTACAAGTGATGAGTACATAAACATCTTGAAATCCAATAGTATCAAAATATCTATGGATGGGAAACACAGAGCACTGGACAACCAGAGAATAGAGAGATTTTTTAGATCTTACAAATGGGAAAAATTATATCTTGAAGAATATGAAAACGGGCATCAGCTGTATAAAATAACACGGGAGTATATTGAATATTACAACAATGTAAGACCACATCAGTCATTGGATAATCAAACACCGGCTCAAGTCTACTATGGCCGAATTTACAATTTAAGCACAGCGGTATAAGTATACCCCGCATTTATTCCACGGTCCTCTTTACAATGAGCCTCTCATGTCATGTAATGAGGCATCACCGGCAGCAACATTGCCGAGCAAGGAGAAGGCCGCTGGGGGAATGTTGATGCCTGACAAAAAGCCTAACATGCCATGTTCTCATTGTAAAGAGGCTTTCGCGGCATAAACGCTCAGTTTTTACACACTTGTAAACCATTATTTTGTAATTATGTATAATAAATCAAGAAAGGAGAACCTAACTTAAGTTTTTTAAAAAATTGTCTTGACAGAGGGGAGCATTATATCAAATACACGCACCATCTTAATAAAAATGCTTCATAGTGTAAAATTATTGTAGGACAAAAAAAGGACAAAAAATTTAAAAGAGACAACCCCTGTGATAAAATAAAAAGTGGAAAAAAAACACAAACCAATAAGGGGGTGTCTCTTTTGAATAATATTATACAACAACATTTAATAAATTTCACTACTAAATTAGTAAAAAATGTAGAAGAAATGTTATCAAGGGAGTGGGATTTTACAAAACTTGTTGAGGTAGTTAAAAAGTCAACTGATGAACTTGGAAGGAATATAATAAAAGACTTTTTGGAAGAATTAGATAAAACAATTAAAGAAGATG
>JAOABQ010000023.1 GCA_026418275.1 Clostridia bacterium | reverse complement strand
TGTAGTTCGGTACTTTGACATCGGGTTTAAAAGCAAGTTGAATTTACGTAAAAAACACTAAAAACAGCAAATTAAAATTCCGAAAGCACGATCTTGCCGGCTAAAAAGCAAAATAAAAAGCAGGTCAGTGACCTGCATAATCAAAATTCCGGGTAGCTTAATTCTTTGTATAAATGCATTAGAGCAGAAGCAACCGTAACCCCATCAACAACTCCAAGTGCTGAAATAAGCCTCTCAGTATTCCAAAAGAGATCATTTGAATTCGCCAAATGGCAGCCAGCATCAAAATCCGGCATACATGCAAAATATCCTCTGGAAGTTTTACCAAAAACGACTATGATGCTTGAGCGGCTTTGAATCATAAATTCGTAATGGGTGCCATAATTTTTAAACATAGCCACATGACCCGTCCAGGATTTTTTCTTGTGTTTGCAAATAAAAGTATTCAGATTAATCAACTCCTTTAACTTAAAGATAGACTATTACATGCGGATAGAATAACCTCGGTATCAATTGTGTCCTTTTTAAGCTGAGCCCCGAGGATTAAGGCGGTAGTCATAACACTGTTGATAATACGGGGTGTACCCTGACAGAAGTTAGCCACTGCATGAACAGCAGCATCGTCAATAATGCTGCGTGCAGCTCCTGCAAGCTCAATTCTTGAATAGATATAGTTTTTTGCTTCCTCTGGAGAAAGTCCTTCATAGTTGTAGTGTATGACAATGCGTTGCTTGAGCGCTTCATGAACAGGTTTTTCAAGGATTGAGCAAAGATATGGCTGACCGATAAGCATCATCGCAAAGCAGTCAAGACTGTCAAATTGAGTATTCATAAGCATTTTAATATCCGTGAGCACATGAATGTTAAGATACTGGCTTTCATCAATTGCTAATATAAATGTTTTCCGTTTCTCTTTAAGTAGGTGCAAGAGCCGTTCCTGTATATTTCTGAACATGACAGATTTTTTGGGCCCGAATTCCAAGCCTAATTCGTGGCAGAATTGTTGATAGAATTCAGTAACACTGACGGTTGATAGACATATATATGAAAGCTGATACAGGTTCGGGTTTAAACTTTGAGAAAAGCAGCGCAAAGCAAATGTTTTGCCCATGCCGGGTGGGGCTGTAAAAAGGCCTATGCCCCGGGTGTTCTTAAGATAGTCAAGCCTTGAAAGCATTTGTTCATGATCCTTAGATTTAAATGCATAATTCTCAGGAAGAGATTTATCAAAAGGATTTAAAGTCATACCGTAAAAAGATTTAAACATTATCAGATTCCCCCATTTTTGAATAATCAATGGCATGTTGGTTATTGCGTTTAGTACGTCCGTTTTCGGCACGGTTAGTTTGTCGTATAGGATATTTTCTGCCTTCGAAGAGAATATAGGCATCTTGCATTTGATCAGGAAGGAAACGTATTTCAACCTTTGTACGGATAAACTGCATAGGAACATCATAATAAACTTTATCAATAGAGATTGTAGAATCAAGGTTTACCGTTCTGGTAACCCGGTTCATAAAACATTCATCAAGCCATTCCTTGCTTTTGGGAATTCTCACATGACGCATACCCTTCTGATAGCGTTCCATAGGGGTTTCGCCAATGGTTCTGTTGACCGTAGTGTTTCGCTTACGGACATAATCAGCAAGCAGACGGTTAAGCTCTTCAAGAGATGAAACACCGGAAGGATCAAACCCGTTAAGCCATGAGTCTTTGAGGGTTCGGAAACTTCTTTCCACTTTGGCTTTGCTGGCGCCATCCCGGACCGGGGTATGAAGTTTCACAACGCCAAGAGACCCACAAATTAGCGTTAATTGTTCATTAGAATACGTGCTCCCATTGTCGAGATATAACTTCTGACAAATACCATAGCGTGAAATAGCACCTTTAAGCACCTGTTGAAAGTTATATGCATTATCGTTGTAAAAGAATCTGGAGCCCACAATCAGACGGCTTTGATCATCAATGATTTGAATCAAATAAGTGCGGCGAACTTTGTTGTTTTCATTAATATAACAGGTGTAGGAAGTATCCGCTTGGTACATGCCGCATGGATACTCTTCCTCAAATGCCTTACGATCCTTTTGATTCGTATTGACGGCGGATTTTAAATTATTGTGTTTGATAAATCGTTGAATACTGGATAATGAAACCTGATGCCGATTGATAAATCCGTCTTCAATAAGCTTGGTGTAAATAAGGGTGGCATTGATGCGGGGAAATATTTCCTTTAGCCTATAAATCTCGTTAACGGCAGTTTCGCCTAATACCCTTGGCTGTCCTGAATCTGAGCGTTCTCTGGGCATTAAACCATCCATACCTTTTTTACGATAGTATTCTTCCCACTTTTCAAGGGTCTTTGGATTATAAACCATAACTTTGCCATTGGGCAGTGTGAATGAATTTTCGGTGACCCTTCTATAGTATGCGGTTTTTGTAGGGTCGGTAAAAGTACCCTGTATCACCGGAGCAATCAGGGAAAACCTAAAATATGCCATATCAATGGCAGCTTTGTCATTAAATTTGCTTTTCATGTGTAATGCACCTCCGTTAAGCATCATAATACTTATCTAAACGAAGGACTATTTCTGGATTATGTAGAAACGCTTTAATGAAAGTATGTAAATTTTAGGAAGAGTTAGAATGTGCATTTTTTGTTACTCCCTGAAGAAACGAGTGCCCATTTTGCACAAAAAATCGGTGCAGGTCATTTGATGTGTTGAATTTAGGAATTGACGATAAAAATTCTATAGAGTTTAGATAAATATCTTCAAGAATGCCCAACCAGAGCTTTTTATGCTGAAGAAAAAGTTGCTTCCAGCCATAAAGCGTAGATATACTAATCTGATATTTCTCGCATATATCCTTGGTTTTGATTTTAGAAAAATAGTCTTTCAGGACGCTTAAGACAAAGGTTAAGCTGTAAGAAGCATGTGGAATGATAATCTCAGGGAGAATGGAGTGTGTATGCTTACAGGAGGAACAAAGAATTCTGGTTATGTCTATCATGTAGTTTACGGTGGTATTGTTTTCGAAGGAAATCAAATATCTGATGTATGAGTCGTGGTATGTCCAATTGGGATTTTTTGCTTTACAATAGGGACAGGGAAACTTTAAAAATGCAAGCTTTTCTGGTGAGAATTCTTTCATTGATTCTAAAAATAAATCTTTGGTTGATAAAGTTTTAAAATTAAGCTTGCAAAACATTGAAAATAATCTTATCATAATTTTGTGAGTGTGCTTTTCTAAGCATATTAGCGGGAGAAAGAGTGTTAAGCGGGCAAGCAAAACTGACTCTTTCTCTTTCTATATTATCGGATAGACCCCCTTTGTTTGGAGAATTTGACCTATAGCTTGATATATCTTAGAGTATCTTGATTTTTCAATTCTGCTCTATATTTCCACATTTATTCCACGGTCCTATTGACAATGAGCCTCCACCGGCATGTTTACAGTCATCAGGATCATCCCCCATGCTGAACAGGAAGAATACCTCTGTAGAATGGTTGATGCCTGGCATTATAGCCTAACATGCCGGCACTCATTGTAAATAGGCTTTCGCGGCATAAAAGTTGCTTTTTTACAATGTTACAATAAGAGATCCAGCAGTTCCGTTCAGGGTCGCTATATGGAATTCTACAGGGCTCATGTTAAAAATTGACCGGTGAATCCGCCGGTGGTTATATCTCTCCATAAATTCTAACACTGCCTCATAGGCTTCCTTGTAGCTCTCAAACTCCCAACGGCCCAAGCATTCATCTTCCAGGATTCGGTGGAAGGATTCAACATGAGCGTTTTTGTTCGGCGTCTTGCATGGAATTCTTTCATGCTCTACACCGGTTTCTATACATTTATCTTCAAACTTGTGGCTGATAAACTGTGGTCCGTTATCTGACCGTACTACGGGCTTTATATCTACTTCGAATCTCTTTCGCCTCATCAGTGCTCTCACAAGAGTTGCAGCTGCATCTTCACCTTCACAGCGCAGCCCTATGTGATAATCAATAATTTCTCTGTCATATACATCAATAATAGACTGTATGTAGAAAAACCTGTCTTCCCCAGCGACATACCCATACTTTATATCTGTTTCCCACAATTGATTTGGAGCCGTCACAGTGCGGTTCATAGCAAGCTTTCTTGGGTACTTGGATTTGATTTTTCTCTGTGGTCGGAGTACTCCCATTTCCTTACACAGTCGGTACACCTTTTTCTTGTTGATAATCAATTTGTAAGTTCGGCGGAGTTCAACAGCCAGCTTGTAATAGCCATATGCGAAGCACTCTCCTTCAATGAGTGTCAGAATATACTCCTTGATTTGCATATCACAAACCTTTTTGTCCTCAGTCGTGTAGGCGTAACCTGGAATAGGTCTCCCGCCGGTTTCTTCCTTTTCATCATCATTCCGATTCATTGCGTAATAATATGTAGATGCATTAAGGTCTATTATCCTCAGTACTGTGGAGGTTTCATAACCTATGGCAATCCACTTGTTGGCAATTTCTACCTTGGAGGCAACGGAATTTTCATTTTTTTTAAAAGGTCTCTGAGTATTTCTATTTCAAGCTCTTTCTCTCCAATGAGTTTCTTGAGCTGTGTATTCTGGTTAATAGCTTTTTTTGCTTCTTTAGGATCCTCTGAAAGATCCGGAGAGGCTTGTAGCGCTTTCTTCGTCATAGTTTTCATTGGATTTGGCTTTTCAGCCCGAACCCACCTGGCAACAATGGAAGGACTAATATCGTGTTTCCTCCCCACTATGCTTGAATTACCGGTTTCTAAAGCCTCTCTTACCACTTGCTTTTTGAATTCCTCTGAATGTCTTTTTATTGGCATCTTGTTTCTCCCCTTCGCTTATTTTTATTATATAAGCTTTGGGTCTAATTGTCCAAAGTGATTCGGGGGCTTAAGAG
>JAOABQ010000016.1 GCA_026418275.1 Clostridia bacterium | reverse complement strand
TCCTGATATAATATCTCATAGTTAGCTCCTTTACTAATTTTGGGATTGTATCGGTCGGGACACAAACCTAATCTTAGCCAAAGGAGTTTTATTTTTCTACCGTAAATGTTTTCCTATAAATTTAATGCAATGTTACTGAGTCCTGATACAAGCTTCTGCTGTCCTGATTCCATCTGATCAAGTCCACTAGTAACATTATTCATATTGGTAACGATTGTGCCAATCCCTGAAGCCGCTTTACCAAGACCGCTTTCAAGTTTATTTAGTCCATCGGCCATTTGGGATAGACCGCTACTCATTTCTGACAGGCTTTTATTTGCTGTACCAAAACCGGCAGTTGTTGTATTGTAATTTTCATTTAATGCTTTTATTCCTTCCGGTGTAATTTTGCTTAAAGATTCCAATAACTTATCTACAGTTTGTTTTAGCCCAAGATAATTTGGATCGCTTTGAGAATTTGAATAATTGTTTCCTAAAGCTGTTACCATGGATTGCATTTGAGACAGTGTGCTCTTTACACCAAGAAGTGCATGTGCAGCACCTTGGTAATGGGTACCCAACTCTGAATAACCAGCCTGCATCTTTTCATAATTATCAGCTAACAGTTTAACCCCACTGCTCATCTTTAAGAGATTAGTTTCTATAGCAGCTATGCCGTTACTTATTGTTTGTGAATTTTTAGAGCCATCATCTAGTCCCGACTGAATCTGCTTTAATCCACTAGTTAAACCAACCATACCGTTTTGAAGCTGTGCGGTACCATCAACCATTTGGTTGACTTTGGAAAAGTCGGCTGAACCGAGTTTATCTTGAGCTAATTTCAATCCATCATATATTTGCTCAACACCATCTTGAGTTTTTGACAAGCCTCCGGTAACTGAATCCACCTGGCTTCCGATATAAAAATTATCAATTGGCTTACCCGCAGGCTGTGTTATTGAAGATACCTGATGTATTCCATTCATTTTCTTGAGTCTTTCAGTCAAGTTATCAATTACTGAAAGTGATTCATTATTATCAAGCGCTTTCGAATTTTCTATAACAACGTTAACAGGCATTGCTTGGCCTCGCCCGAAATGCTCTGCAACTAAATTAAAGGCTTTTGAGGAAGGTTGTGTATCTCCAAGCTCTTTTATGGTATCAAAGTTAAGTTTCTGCTGGTGAAAATAAACCGTTGGGATAATTATCAAAGCGATGATTAAAACAGATATAACAGGATGCTTTATTGAAGCAGAGGATATTTTATCCCACAGCTTGCTTTCCTTATGACCGGCTGCATTCTTTGAGGGCCAGAAAAGTCTTTTGCCCAAAACCTTCATTGCAAAAGGTGTCAGGGTCAGAATTTCAAGCAATAATATAGCTACACCAATTACTACTACGATACCTGATTTATAAATAGGTGATTCAGAGTAGATAAGGCTGAAGAAGGCTATCAATACGGTGAGAATACTAAAGGCAATTGTTTTGCCTGCAGTTTTATAGGTTTTTACTATAGCCTCATCTGTTGAGCAGCCATGAGACAGTTCTTCCTTAAATCGATTAAAAAGAAGGATATTGTAATCGGTTCCTATACCAAAAAGGATAAGTACAAGTAGTACTTGTGTAAGAGATGTTACTGGAAAATTAGCTTTATCAATTAATTGAGCTGCAATTCCCATAGAACAAATATAGGAAAAGGCTACTGCCAATAACGATACTATAGGGGTAACTACTGATCTGAACATAATAATTAGTACTATTAAAATAAATATAATTGTTAATGCAGCACTCTTTTCTACGCCTGACAAAGCCGCTTTAAGATAATCATTGCCTATAAAGTCTTCCCCTGTAAAGTAGTGCTCTACATTTACATCCTTAAGTTTACTATCAAAGGCCTTTTTGATATCGTCTATTTCTCTTGATCCCTTGTCAAGCTTAAAGCTTACCATAAGAGTTGTACCATCTTTTGAAATTAAAGAACTCTTTGCCTCAGGCATGCTAAAAGGATCAAATATTTTATCAATGCCTAACTCAGAGCTGCTATCTCTAATTACTTTTACACCTTCAGCAATTTGTTCCATTTCGTCATCAGAAATTTTATTTTCATTGAAAAAAACGATAATGTTATTGGCACCTTTCGATGCCTCCATCTTACTTAATATAGAATCAGCAACTACTGATGGACTATTTTCATCCAGGCCTTGCTGACCTTTATGCCTTAGTATCGCATTAATATCCGGCTGAATTGCAGTAAGCAATATAGCTGCAATAAGCCATATTGAGAATATTACCCAGCGGGCTTTTATAATTTTTCTCAACTTCATTACTCCCTTCTTATATTCAATAAAGTTTTAAACAACATAGTGTTGTAAAAACATCATAGTTGAATTATAATATACACGATGATGCATTACAACCAACAGAATTGCTGATATTGCTAATTTCACTACACATTTAGCAGATATGTCGGTTATTAATAAAAAATTAAAATTATTAAGGAGACGTCATGAAAACTGAAAAAATAGACCGTAGAATAAAGTATACAAAAATGCTGCTGAAAAAAAGCCTTGTGGAGTTAATGCGAGAGCAACCGATCTCAAAGATATCAGTCAAAATGTTATGCGAAGCTGCTGATATTAACAGGAGTACCTTTTATGCACACTATACCGACCAAGACGATTTGCTTAAACAGGTGGAGCAGGAAGTAATTGCAGAACTGAAAAAACATTTATCTAAAGATGATTTTTCCAAACATACAGCACAAACAATGCAGTCATTGAATCAAATACTGGATTATATAGCGAAGAATTCAGACTTATTCAAAATTTTACTTAGTGAAAATGGTGATTCCACTTTTCATAGAGAAATCATGTTTCTTGCACAGCAAAAAACAATCTCGGATATTCACAACGACCTGAGTATTGATGCTAGAACTTCAGAGTATTTGCAGTGCTTTGCTGTTACAGGCGCTTTAAGCATAGTGCAAAAGTGGTTGCAGGATGGGATGGTCGAATCAACGGAAAAAATGACTGAACTTATTTCAAAGATGCTTTTCAAAGGTACTTCTGCTTTTTATTCCTAATGCTCCATTGTTATACCCTTAGATCAACGCCTTATTCAACAACTTATGTAAAAATAAGTTAATTTGATTTTTTCAAAGTCATTCCTGTGGTTTTTAATTTAATAGCAAAAACCATTAAGCGTTTTTCCCAGAATGTCTCTATCCTTTAGGTATGTATCAAATAAATTAAATTGTTTTGTATAAGTAATTTCCATCGGTCGTATAATAATTAGGTAGGGCATATAGCATATAATCATAGTTTTAGACCAAATAATAAAATAACGCTATAAAATTGCTTACAATAGTTATAATTAATTAACGCTTATAACTGATAAAATCATGCCGCTCAAAAGTATAAGGAAAAGCAAAAAAAAATTGTGTAGAGAGGGGCTTTACTTTTAAGGGTTTCACCTCTCTTCACAATTCTTTTATTTCCTCCTGCAAAATGGGTTTAAACGGTTTAGGGTCCGGTTCCTGCTTCACTGATTCTCCATCCGCTCTTTTCAGATTCTTTTTTTAACAATATAAATCTTGACTGTATTCCATTGTTTGAAGTTATAACCTTTTTAAAACTAAAATCTGCCGTGGCTTCATACTTTAAAGTTCCTTTTGGATTATCCATACCCCTTAATTCATCTAATTTAATTAGTTTTACCGATTTTACATTCTGTGCCCCATCCATATACGCACTCTTAAAACCTTCATTGATTAATCTATTGTTATTCATATTCATTACCAGGTAGCTGCAAGCATTTTTTCTTGTCATACATGCATAAAGCATTTTTTCATCATTGCTGTTCATGGCTTCGTAGTACTGTTTAATGATGTCCTCCGGCTTCATTTGAGATAACTTCATTTCCAACTCATTATCGTAATCAATATAGTCACTAATCCAAACATCCCAGTCCTTTCCGGTTATATCCTTCAGGTTCTTCCGGTCAAGGGAACATACAAAACAACCGCTTCTTCCGGCATCAATAAAAGCTCCGATAATGGTGCCATTATATTTTAAAACAATTCCCCTTGCATCCATATACGGCTTCATAAAATCAGGTAATGGTTCTCTTAATCTGTAAATTTCCACATCTATCTTTTTACCAAGAAATTTGTTATAGTCAAGTCCTATACTTTTGGAAAGTTCATTGTTGTATGCCCAATATATTTTGGTAGGATACTCTCCTGCCTCATGTTTAAGGTTTATAGGAAGCACTTCTTCTACAGCATTGATCCTATAATCAACAGTCCAGTTATATTTTTTAAATAAATCTACGACTTTAGTATCGATATTGGCATTAAACTGCCTATATTCGGTAAAATCTTTCATATACCTGAGGAAACTAAAACCAGGATCATATTTCTTACCTTCAATAACCAAATATCCAAGAGCAAATGCAGGATCATCAAAAGCAAAAGTGATTTCCTTTGTTTCTCCATTCTTTTTAGTAAAAATCAACCTGTTGTTTTTTGCTGCCATTCCACTCATATTTTTAATTTTTGACTCATCGGTTATCAACGTGCTTTGACCAATCATGGTAAAAATATCTGATATGACTTTACTATCCTTGATTTGAACCGGCTTTCCCTCTCCCCAATAGACTCCATTTGAGTCAAATTGGATTTCGATTTCCACTGTGTCTTTGTATATTTTTTCAAACCCCGGTATATTTGCACTCTTGATATCATGATTAACCTGCTTTTGGGAAGTTTGCAGTACTTTAGTTTTATCCGTTATTTTTGCATTTTCAATAGAACCACATCCTACGGTAGCCGTTAAAGAAAATATACCAATCCAAAGTAATAAGAATCTTCTAGCCATAACAACCTCCATCCTTAATTCTCATCCAAAAATACAATTATTAAGCATAGTGCTTTAGCCAACATTTTTTTATTATACATTTTGAACATTGTAATCTTGTATCACGGGTGTAAATTATTTGTAACAAGTTCTTGCTAATCTCTAAAATAGAATTCCGTCCCCTAAGCATTATTAAAGATGGTGGCAATTCGCGGACTTACAGGATCATTATTTATATTCATAATCAACAATTGATTTCAGCTTATTAATATCATCACTTGAAAGAGCAGGTATACTTTCTGTAATCTTCTCAATACTCCAGTCCCACCATTTTATTTGCAGCAAGTATTCTATGACTTCATCACTAAACCGTTTTCTTATCACCTTTGCAGGATTTCCTCCAACAATGGCATAGGGGGGAACATCCTTTGTGATTACCGATTTTGCCGCTATTACTGCACCATCCCCAATTTTAACCCCCGGCATAAGAATGGAGTCATATCCGATCCAAACGTCATTTCCAATGACGGTATCACCCTTAAAAGGCAAATCCATTAATCCGGGAATCCCCACCTCCCAACCATTTCCGAATATTCCAAAGGGATACGTGGTAAATGCCTTCATCTTGTGGTTTGCACCATTCATTATAAACTTTACATCGGATGCAATAGCGCAGAATTTGCCGATAACCAGCTTGTCACCTAGAAAGTCGAAATGGTACAATACGTTTTTCTCAAACTTTTCCGGGTTATTGTCATTATCATCATAATAGGTATAATCGCCAACAATTATGTTTGGGCTCTTTATGATATTCTTTAGAAAAACAATCCTTGTAAATCCTTCCTTGGGATAAACAGTATTTGGATTCGGACCGTATTTTTCCACTTGTTGCATGATGGTTTACTCCCTTCAATTAAAAATCTCCCCACTTTAAGCCGTGGAGAGATTACGGGTATTATCCTATGCAAAAGAACAGCATAAGGTTACCGGGCTGACTACACATAATCCTATCCACAACTCAATCATAGGCATAACATTTCCGCTTAACAATTATTTATTGCCCATTCGTCGTTAATAAGATTACATGATCATTTTGGCAGCACCTTACCTTTCATATCATGATATTATTGTATTAAGTTTATTTTGGTGTGTCAATCTATGATAGGTTGCTGATTTGTGAAGCTTTAGTTTATTTTTTAAGAACCAACAAAGAGGTCCATATAATCCGCAAAAAAACTTAAGGCTCTAGAGCTTTTTAACACAACAAAATTTCTAGTTTTTCAAAGTGTTAAAAATGCACTTCATCTGTTTGTGCCTAGCATACCCTAGAAAAGAATTACGGTACGAGGCACTAGCAATGTATTTTGAAACCTTTTATCTTCTCAAGTAGTAGCTGCTGCAACAATTCCTCATCTGTTCGGCTTTTAAAACAACTCTTGGAAAAAACATATAGAAAATTGTTCTCATCGACAAGCAAAAAAGCATTCGGAGCATTATATGCCTTTTTGAATATACTCCATGCACAAATGCTTTGTATTTCCTCTCCAACAATTTTTATATTCTTTTGAGAGAAAGTATATGTACCGCCTTTCCTTTGCCTATAAAAATCAGTATATCTTCTAACTGGAATATGATAATAAAACATATATAATAGTAACCCACAAACCGAAATAACTACAGTTTGAACTTTAATATAGTTACTAAATCCATTTACAAAACCATATGCTAACAAAATTGATATTACAGCTAAAAAGCATACAAAGACAGTCCCTATCCTATTAATATGGATAATAAAATACATAAGAGCTTTCTTTACTTCATTATCCGTATAGTTTACTTCGACCTCAACATACTTCTCCACAATTTCCCTCCTAAATGCATATTTGAACATTTAAAGTTAAAATGTATTTTATTCTGTTAATTTTATATGAAAATTCAACAGTTCAGTGGTGTGTAACATATCTATCACTTTACAGGACAGGAAGGATATACCTGGTAGTAAATTCTAAATCTTAAGTCATACATTTCTTAACAACCACCTTCATATTTCTTGCACATTTCGCTTTCTTGGGCAGTTCCTTAATCTTAATATATAAACTTTATATCCTAGTAATTGGCTTTAACTAGGTGCCGTCGTTTATACTCCAGGCAGAGTTGGTATATCCCACTTCACTATCCCAAACTTAAATCAAATCTACTCTCCAGTTTGCTTCCTGAATCTTACTGTCTAACATTCTATACTCTTTAGCTATATCATCTGCCTTTTTCCTGATTTCCGTTATATTCACATTTGGAATATTTTTAATTTCACGCTGACTATACCTTTCATTGGTAGGTGTAGCCTTATCCGCTAAATTTTTATACATCATATATAAATAGTTCAGCATATCTTTTTTTACTATTGCTTCCATTAAGGTCATGCCATTTTCCAATTTTACAGTATTATTTGTATCATTAATTCTTATAATCAGCTTTTCAAATTTATCTACTTCACACTTTAACTCTTCAATTAGGGTTAATGGATTTTCTATGGGAATATCACCTTCCTGAATCTGAGCATTTTGATAAATTCTTTTTTTAAGCTCTTCCATTTTATTTTTTATTGCTTTACGATCCATTAAGGCCTCTGCTAATTTCATTTAAATCTCCTTTCATCTTTACTATAACTATTACTTATTTTCACTTTATTATATATCATAAACCCCACATTTTTCCATCTAACTTCTATCCAATATTATACAAGTATTTATCAGTCTCCTTATCAACCAATTTTCAGCCTTAGAACATCACAATGTGTATCTTTTCCTTTTTCCTATCCCTTTAAAGCATACCACACTTCCTTACACTTGAAAACATACCACTCAGTACCATTGCACTTATTCCCTGAATATCAGAAATATTATCACTTTTTGCATTTAATCCAAAACCGCGAATTATTATTCGGATATAAAGCCCTGTTCTAATTGTTTTTCAGTTATTTTCATCGGTGAAAGTAATAATTCTCTTTTCCTTTAACTTACCACCCTTTACAAGGTACTTTTGTAACATAATATAAAAAGGGCTTTCCGCACCTCTTTCCCTGTTGACACCATATTTTTTATATTATTGTTATCTAACCTTCTTTAAAACAAAGTAATACTCATTATCTACATACTCCAAACCTTTACCCGAGTTTTTCATATTTTTCGTTGGCAATCTGTTTTCTTTTAGAGTTTTTATGATATTTTCATTTATACTCTTTTCCAACACATAATCTTTCCCTTTTCTCCTAATTAACGCATCCAAAGCTATTGACGGGTCAGTTAGCACTTCTGCTGCATCATTATGATGGTTATCGGTTAATATTATTCCGCCGGGTTTAATGTACTTTTTACATGATTGAACAATCCCTCCGGCATATAAGGCAATCAATAAGTCATAATTATTTTCTCTTATAGGAAGTAGTCGGGTATAGTCATTATCAAGGAACTGAATAAACGGCAGCTGTTTATACTTTTTATTACTATTCAAAAAGTTCAATATGCTTTGAGTATTTCGAAAGAACTCTTTTGCAACTTCGCTAATGTCTATATATACAACGTGCTGAAAATAGAACGATGGTGTAACATGAATAGAGCATCCCGGGTATATTACGGTATTGCAATCATATCTATTTTTCACTTCCTCGAACAATCCCAATCTTTCAAAATTCATATCTATATAAAATCTTCTATATGAGTCAATAGCTCTATGGTTTTTCACAAAAATCTCCTCTATCAATAATGTATTATTATATAAATGACTATCTTTCATTTGATACCATTAACAAATCGATTAAGGGCAAAGTCCTTCCCAGTCTTTGTTTTAAAATTTTCTTCAATATATCTAGCTAACGCATCATAGGAATTTTTTATTCTCATAACTTCCAAATTCTCTAAAAGGTCTGATTCCCATTGGATTTGAAAGTCTATCCCGTCAATCTTTGAAGGAGTATGATGATTTCCGATTATATAACAAACTCTATCAGTTTTATCAGGATTATACCCCACTCTTTCCAATATCTCTCTTGCAATGCTTGGGCCCTCTTTTTCCTGATATTTAGCCTCCATTGATCCATATTTCCTTTGTGCTTCAATCGCACCAATATCATGCAGGATAGCCACTATGGAAATTAACTCTCTCTGATCTTCACTGATATTCTCACCCTCCATAATGTCTTGGGCATTTTTAAGCACCTTAAGCGTGTGGTCTATCCCATATGGCACTTCTTTAAAAACTTCTTTCATTGCGGATATCACTTGTTCCTTGAACATCATTCCCTCCTTCAAATAATAAGGCATTAAAATTGTTTAATTTGGATTAATCAATTACCTTTATGGTCTTCGCCTTACCCTGGACAGGATACGATTCAGCTACAGGTCCTTCAAAAACTACTTCAACTTTCATACCTTCCTTTAATTCACTTGCTGACAGTTTTTGACCTGCATTCCCTGTATATATTTTTGTACCCTTATCAATGCCAACCCTAGCTTTATCGTAGATAGTATCACTTTCAACCTTACCTTCTACCATAATAGCAGATATGACTTTATTATTATCCATCAATACCTTTGTAATTTGTCCACGGATGCCTATTTTTTCTTCATTTTCGCTATTGGATGCTTTCATACAGCTGACCGTATTGAGCATCAATGTGATCGTTAGCACGATGAATAAAATTCTTTTCAAATGCAGCACACCTCCTTGTTTTATAGTATTATTTGACGTGAGAACTCCTGGAAGGTTCCACAGTACATGAGTCATTATTTTCCCAGTCTTTTCTATACCATATTACTCTTTATATCCACATGAGTACCGGAATATGCAGTATATTTACTTGAATTTTCTTTTTGCCTTATATTCCATCAGCTTCATGTTTGTCTTTTTATACCTGAAAAAATCAAATGTATTTGCTAAAACAATAATCGCAAATGCCACTATAAGTACAATGATTATATCGGTAGCATTCATATTTTTTAAAACGCCATAGAAGTAAAGTCCTAAAATGACTATTGCCGTGACAAACAATGCAATAATATTATTAATGAAAAAGTAGGAACTTGGTTTTGCAATACTTATTGGCAGCAATACTAATACAAACTCTACGATTGTGCCAATAAAGAGTCCGGTAGTACCACTTATTAGAATACTTAATAGTACTGAGCCTATTTCTATGGGTGAGTTTAATATAATCTGATTTGTTATACCAATTATTGCACCAATCAAGAATGAAAAAAGAATGTTTCTTATACTTATTTTTTCAAACATATATCTGCTCCTTATAAATTCAAGGTTTTTCTCAAAGCCTTTTAAAAATATTTTGAAACTTCAAGCTCCCGGTTATTTTTAAGTACCAGCACCAGTCTTGCATTAAACCATGGAATGATTTCCTTAACATTCATTAAATTGACAAGCTGAGATTTATTAATTCTCACTATACCATGGGGATTCAATATTACCTCATAGTGCTGCAAGTTATTCTTTAAGTGGTAGATCTCTTGATCCGAATAGCACAAAATCTCATTGCCATGAGCTTCAATAAGATATATATTGCCAATAGGAATTAATACATACCGATTATTTGAAAAACCAGTAATCGTATCTCCACCAACTTGGCTTAACTTCGGTTCTTTATTCACCAGTTCAAAAGCATCAATATAATCAATTGAAGCAAAAACTACATTGATTTTGCCTTGCTGCATCTCAAAGCCCTGTTCGACCATTACAATCTTTGCATCATCAACAACATTGATTTCAGATTTTGTAATAAGCTTATTTAACTTTTCCTTAATTTGCTCGTAAGCGTCAAATATACCATCACATAGTATAACAGTTGGGAAAGTGGTACAATCGCAAAGAATATGGTTTGAAAAAGTTGAAAAAGTAAGCAAACTATTTCAACCAGGAACGGAGTGATTGTATGGACACACAAAAAGTT
>JAOABQ010000046.1 GCA_026418275.1 Clostridia bacterium | reverse complement strand
TGGAAGGGAAAACAGGATTAACATATCGTTAAAGTGCGACCCCTTTGTAGCAGAGGATTTAAGGCAAAGGTACGCCGCGGTTACCGCAGGCTATCATCTTAACAAGAAGCACTGGAATTCGGTTGTTATTGACGGCTCGGTTCCTGACAACGAACTGACATGGATGATAGACCATTCCTATGAGCTTGTTTTGAAAAGCCTATCACAAGCCGAGAAAGAATTACTATTTGAATAATCTGCCTGTAGCTGTACATAGAAAATGAGCCTTCACCCTCAAGAATGGCTCATTTTGTTTATTGCCGCCTGCCGGAGGCACCTTTCAACTATTCTCCCCTATTGTTTCAATCCGTTGTGCGTCTGTACAGGCGGCAAGCTTTGATTGTAATTGAAGACTACATACTCGGAAAAAATCTCTAGTACCTTCCTTTTTGATTTTTCTTTCGCTCTTTCCACTTTCTGTATATAACAATTGCTGCAATTGACAAAACGGCTGCTGCTGTCCAAAGAGTGGTCGATAAAGGGTTCTTATAGAATTCCTCAATATACGCCTCGGCTAATTTGTAGCTTTCCATATTGATCCTCCTTCTTCCGCTTTATTATATAACAGCATCTCATGCATCAAGCAACCAAAGCTGAGATACTTGCATTCATAAACTTTCGCCAAACTTCGATTGACAAACCGAAGGTTTGTTTTTCAATAACGAACCATAGTTTATCAGCTTAAGTATTTCTTCATCAAGTTCCCTGCTTTTTTGTAAAATCTCATCTGCATTTCCCTTATCTATTACATTATGGAGTTCTTCACGCAAAGCCTCGATCCTTTTTAATATTTCCAACATCAAATCACCTTCTAAGTTTCATCATTTGCAGTTTGCCTAAACCATTATTTGATATACTCCCTGCCACATTGTCTATCCGGCATATCAACCCATTGAACAGCTCGATTTAAAATTTACCATACTTGCCCATTAAGCAAATTTTACCGTGGTACTTGCTTTATAATCAAGTTAATTATTCTGAAGGCAGGTGCGGTTAAATCTTGATTACAGACTATGAAAGTAAAGCAATCCGCAATTTAATAGGTCCAAGGGTCAAGGAAGCCAGAGAAAATGCAAAACCGAAAATCACTCAGACGGATTTGCTAGCCAGGCTTGCAGTGAGAGGCTTGGAGCTTGAAAAAACAACAATCTCCAAAATAGAGGCTCAAACACGCCCTGTTACCGATATTGAACTGGTTGCCCTCTCCGATGCATTGGGTGTTAGCATCATGTGGCTCCTCAATCTCGAAAAGTAGTTCTTTTTTCATAAATTTTATTCTCACAGCTCCTTTCCACTCCAAAAATCTTCTATTCCGTATACCATCCTATATAGCCAATGTAACTCTTTAGAACAATTATAATTAATTATCCCTGTTAGTCTTGTGCATTGATAAGTAAATAATTGTATTACTAATAAAATGGCAAAACAAAAGCATAAGTAGACCGAATGTGGTAATTTTGAATTGCTGAGAAACAAAAGTCCACGGGGGTCAAACTTATGCCTGAGTTAATAATAGAACAAAGCCAGGATGTTATCAATTATACAAATATGCTAAGATTGCCATATTCTGAGGCTTTGCGAAACCATATCGTCTATATGGTCTCAGGTATAATTTCCACCCAAGGGAATGTAAATGTTTCTACAATCTATTCAAAACACACCTGTAACCGGGATCGGAGCTGCGGGTCAAGGTTTCTCGGAGAGTACAAGTGGAGTAACGAGTACGTGGACCATAAGAGGATTAACCATGCTCTAAATATTGTCCGAAACACTGTAGAGGAAGGGACTGTTGGGTTTCTCATCATAGACGACTCTTTGAGTAAAAAAGACAAGTCTACGAAAAAGATTGAAGGCCTCGACTACCACCACTCCCACAGTGACGGGAAAACCATGTGGTCCCATTGCGTAGTTACTTCCCACTACAAAATCTCCGAATACTCTCTGCCGCTTAGCTATAAGCTCTATCTTAGAAAGCAGTTCTTTGGCACAAAAGCCAAGAAACTTTTTAAGAATAAGTAGCAGCTTGCCGCACAACTGATGGATGAGTTTATGCCGGTTACAAAAACAACGTACTTATTGGTAGATGCTTGGTATACATCAGGAAAACTGATGCTTCATGCTCTTAGCAAAGGATATCACACCATTGGAAGAATCAAATCCAACCGGGTGATCTACCCTGGAGGCATTAAAACAAGTGTCAAGGGATTCTCAACCTTTATCAGCAAGGAGGAAACCTGCCCAGTTACAGCAGGTGACGATACTTACTACGTTTATAGGTATGAGGGTAAAATCAATGACCTTGAAAATGCCGTAATCTTGATTTGTTGGAGTAAAGCCGATTTGTCCGATAATCCAGCATTTATGCTAAGTACGGATGTTAGCCTTACCACCTCCGAAATCCTTACGTATTACCAGAACCGCTGGGATATTGAAGTGAGCTACCGGTACCATAAAAACTCTCTGGGCTTTGATGAATACCAGGTGGAGTCACTAACTTCAATCAAGCGTTTCTGGAGTATGGTCTTTATGACCTATACATTCTTGGAGCTATTCAGGGTTTCAAAAAAGAAGTCCCTGAACCTTCAAACCATTGGAGATACCATAGGGTATTTCCGCAAACAATACTTGGTCAGTATTGCCAAGTTTGCATATACCTGTGCAGCGAAAGGGGTAAATCTTGATGCCGTTATTTCCAAATTAGGGATGGCCGCATAATCATTTACATTTTACTGCACAACACTAATATCCCTGTATAATCAATATATAAAAGTTCTACTTTAGAACAACAAGGCGGTAGGAAAATGAAAATTTATTGGCATAATGGCTCTAAAAACATAATAGGCAAACGAGTGCGAGAAGCACGTTTGAAGTCCAATCCTCAAATATCCCAGCAGGATTTGTCCGCCAGGCTTGACGTACTAGGTTATCATATAGATAGGGTGTCCATAACAAAAATCGAGTCCGGTGACAGGTTTGTAGCAGATTATGAAGTAGTCGCTCTTGCTAACGCACTCAATGTTTCCGTTGAATGGCTGCTTTATGGTAACTCCTAAGCTTTTAACCGTTAAGGCTTTGTGATTACATTTTAAAATTTGCTCATTAAGCAACTTGACGATTTTTAAAGATATGTTTCATTATTTTAAGCTTTTATGGTATAAAATCTTTGTTTTCTGCTTTAATTAGTTTGTATACTTATTCCAAAAGGGTATATAATAAAGCTGAAATCAAAATGATTGAGGTTGCAAAATGAGTAAATGTGAAGACCAGGTTCTAGCCAAAAGAATAGGAGCCAAGATACGTGGTATAAGAGGAAAGCTATCGCGCGAAGAGTTTGTCGAGGCTATTGACAGAATAGTCACCCCTCAAAGTCTCTACAGAGTTGAGAAGGGTCTTCGTAAAGCATCTGACAAGGTGCTTCAAAAGATATCTGAAAAATTCAACAAACCCATGTCATGGTTCTACGAGCCAGATTGTGAAACAGAAGCTATTCAAGTTGAAATTTCCCGTTTAAAAATACTGGAGGCTATCCAAAACGATCCGTCTCTTCTTGAGTTTTTTGAAAAGCTTTCCCAAAGAAGCGATTTGAAAATAATGTTCAAACAGGTTAAAGATCTTTCTCCAGAATCTATTAAAAGACTGATAAGAATTAT
The DNA here is from genome assembly GCA_026418275.1 of Clostridia bacterium. Classification (GTDB taxonomy): domain Bacteria; phylum Bacillota; class Clostridia; order Acetivibrionales; family DSM-2933; genus SKW182. Next base: position 1,429 of record JAOABQ010000046.1, on the reverse strand, counting down.
TAGAGCAATTGAGGACGAAGAGGATGAAAATCCAACCTAGCAATTTTATTCTTATTATACTTTCCCAATAGGGCTGTCATCCTATTTTCCTATGTAATTAGTAAAATAGTATTATTTTACCAAGTGCATGTTTTTGATATAATTATACTTTGAAGGAATCGTTTTTTGTTTTTTACAAAGGAGCAGTTGTCATGAGTCAATTTTTAAATCAAATTATTAGCCTTTACGAGCAGCTAAACACAGGTATTTCAATTAGCGAAGCGTTGACATATGTCTTTGACACATTCAGAAAGTATATACCCTTTGACAGGATTGGAATAACCCTTTTAGAAAGCGATGGTTCCATATATGCCTATGAGGTTCGTACAAACCATTCTCCCGTTTTGGACGAAGGATACTCTGAAAAATTATGCAAAACTTCTCTCAATACAATTGTAAAAATGAAAAAGCATAGGATTATAAACGATTATAAAGAGTATTTGAAACTTCATCCAAAATCGGCTCCAACCAAACTGATGGTGAGTGAGGGGATAATGTCAAGCCTGGCATGTCCTTTAGTCGTCAACAGCATATGTATCGGGGTATTATTGTTCTCTTGCAGGAGGAAGAACCGGTACAACGAAAGTCATGCGGCGATGGCAAAAATCATCAGCAGTAACATGGCAATAATTCTTGAACGAAACCTTCTTGTAGATGACTTGATATTGTCCTCTGTAACAGGCTTAGCCAAGCTTGTAGAGGCTAAAGACAGCGATACCGGCTTTCATCTTGAACGCATGCAAAGCTATTCAAAAATTATTGCTCAAGCATTGGCTTCAAAAGAAAAATATGCAAACATTATTGATAAGCACTTTATTGAGAATATTTTCAAGTTCAGTCCCCTTCATGATATTGGCAAAGCAGGCATTGCAGACGGGATTCTCCTGAAGCCGGCAAAGTATACTCCCGAAGAATTCGAGGTTATGAAAAAGCATACGGTGATCGGTGCTGAAATATTAAGAAAATCCAGTAGTAATCTGTTAAGGAAAGGAAAGCATTTTTTTGATTTTGCCATTCAAATCGCTGAAGGACATCATGAAAAGTACAATGGCAAAGGCTACCCTTACGGTTTGTCTGGCGACAGCATTCCTCTTCCTGCCCGAATTGTTGCAATAGCTGATGTTTTTGATGCTGTGACTTCCAAGAGGGTGTACAAGAATGCCTATGATATAGAAACTACTCTGCAGATTATTGACAAAGAAAGTGGAAAAAGTTTTGACCCTGATGTTGTTGAAGCCTTAAATCACAATATAGAACAAATAGTGCAGGTATATAAGAAATACCATGAACAGATTGATTTGGAAATCCGTTAATCAGGAATAGCAAGTCTTGCATATTTTCTATACTGCAGGACTTGCTAGCTTATACCCTTGATTTTTTTGTTATTTGG
>JAOABQ010000019.1 GCA_026418275.1 Clostridia bacterium | reverse complement strand
TTGCCACAATTATTAAAAATTATGCATATTTCCAGAAAAGTTTGGCAATAATTACTATATAAAAAACTGGAGCGTTAACCCCAGTTTAAAAATGAAACCTATTTATCAAAAATTAATTTACACGTAACTTCTTATAGACCCAAATGGTCTAAGCACAAACTTTTATCATATCTTTGAACTTATAGGGCTAACGCATACTTAATTTTTCAACAGCCTGTTTTTCATTTGCCAAGAAAAATATATCCTTTCCCTTATTGCACTCGTAAATGAAATCTTTTAAGCTCTCACTTGTATATTGAGAAAAATCACCGACAATAGCCAGCTTTACATGATAGGTGACAAACTTTTGCAATATTTCACCTGCAAGTTTTGTTCTTAAGTTGAAAAAGTCCTCACATATGGCCGATTTATTCAAAATTATTCGGTCACAACCTGTTTCATACTTTAATGTTGCCATAAAATCCAATGCTGATTGAACATCAGTGATCAGTATCTCATTGCTCTGGGTAACAGCAATTTCTATATTGTTTTCTTTTATAATATTAATTTTCATAACTGTCCTCCAATTTTATAAATAGTGATTGCATTACTTTTCAACTTTAATAGTAAACTCTCTCGTTTGTGAATAGTCAATTTCCTTTGAATTACTAGACTTTGAAAACCCAAATCCAGAGCTAACTGTATATACTCCTTCTGGTAAGTATAAGTCCTTTTCGGTGTAGAACTTTTTCCAAAAATCTGCTCTAGGGTCATCTGCAGAATATCCTCCACTTTTTTCAAAATCATATCTATATTCGATTCCCTTTTTATACACTGTAGATTTTGATACCGTACGGACTGATCCACCCGTTTTAAAATCCTTACCGTCTGAAATTATAAAATTGATGGGCGGATTTGCACTCCAAACCGTTATATCCTTATTCTTACCAATATATTCAATTGTAGACCATATCTTAATTTTTTCCGTTGTTTTATATGTTGACTTTTCTGAATATAAGTGGAATTTAAATACTTCCTCCGAATCAACTATATCACCGGAACTTTCAGAGATTGTACTGTTACAACCTGAACTGAAAACTAATACCGCTATCATTACAAATAGCAAAAAAGTATTTTTTCTTATGGTACTCACCACTTTCTAATATATTATTTTATTATTTTAATTTAGCTGAATATTTGCCATTACTTACGGGAGAGGTGCGGCCTTTGTGACGGTTCGAAACCCAGTGCACTTACTTCCTGCCTACGAAACAAAAGTATGATTAAATTAATGCTAATCGAATGTATGATTTTGATGCATACTTATCAACATAGAACTGTGCTTCCTTCTTGCTGCATTTACAATTAGAGCGGTTATAATACCGGAAAATAGAATAATGATAATATCAACAGGGGATACAGCAACATTGGGCATGGGTTCGAATAAAAAAGTATTCCCGAAGCGGTAAAGTTTACCGTCTAATAGTCTAAACTCTCCGTAATACATTATGGAGCATATAAGCATTGCGGTAATGGCCGGTGATATTAAAGATAAAATCTTATTTTTATCAATTAAATAACTTCCTGCATAAATACCGGATGCGGCACCTAAGACAATAAAAAATGTACCTGTCAAAAAAGCAGAAAGAGGTGATAAATATTGTGTTGTGTCTCTAAAAAAGCCTGTTACGTTGGCAAATATACATAAAAGTAATAAAATGGCGGTTACAGTGAAGCGCATTCTCAATGGAATCTTGTTGGCGCGGTTCCCACTCAAAATTAATTTGGCATGGCCATAGACAATGCTGATCACTAATGTAATAATTACAAATGATACCAAAAAATAGTGGATTTTATAGGCGTCACTATAAGGCTTTTGAAAGGCTTGTACTGCAGCGGATGTTCCTACACATGAAAATAGTTGCAAGTCGACGGCAGATTGTACTACGAAGGGGCTTCTGACCGTGATACTTTCCATAGGCAATTCAATACCAACAAATAAACCAAGACCTAAAACGGTTGCGATCAGATTTGAAAATCGTCTAAACCTTAAAATAATGGGTAACAGTGCTGCTGAAATAAGTATTGAGATACAAATAGCTGTATAGGGTATGACATAACGTGCGTAATCTTCCGGTCCAATACTTCCATTTTGCAGTTGTAGGATTATTATTTTAACACCCATAATAATTGGATAGGATGATAAAGCAAGTAATACTCCAAGCGTGATTAAGTAGAATTTATGAAATTGCTTATCCATAGTCCACCTCAAATTATTTAAAGTTTCATAATTAATAGCCGCTTGCACAGTGTTTTTCCACTTTTTATATCAATATTCTAACATACATCCTGGAAATATAAAGCAATAATTATACATAACTCTCCATTACATCTTATATAAGAACCATTTGCATGTATTGATTTCATATTTCAACTCGAAAATTCGCTCAACACCACCAATAATACTCTGGCACCTGAAAATAAACATTCTGTTTCCGGCAAGTTTTTCTTCCTGCCTTAATATGATTCTTTGAACACTTATGGTTACATTTTCCTTGTTTTCATTCTGAAGCTTATATTTTAGAGGATTTGGCACACCATCCCTTGTAAACCAAGCAATCATTTCAACAGGCTTCATCAAAATCTTCATACAAACCCTCCTACAATAAACTGGACATCATTTGATATTCTTCCTCCATAACTCCTCCGGTTACCGGGCGCATTCCCGAGTGAAGAAACACCGACCGAAACACGGCTTTTGAGCCGAATTTCATTCGTAAACTATCGATAGTCTCATCTAGTCGTTTTTTCTTTTCATTATGTGTTTCCAAGAGTGACAGCTGGACAAAATCGTTTCCACAAAGTTCCGAAACTCTCACACCAAGATGTCTTATAGGCTGTCCTTTCCAGCATTCATCAAAAAGCTTGCAGGTTGTTTCATAGATTGCCATTGTACTATCTGTCGGTGTACAGAATTTCTTCTGATGTGAATACTTTAAAAATTCATTTGTCTTTATGGACACAGCAGCAAGGCGGGCACAAAATCCGGCTTGCCGGAGCCTCATACATACCATTTCGGTAAGTGAAAGCAGGATCTTATGCGCATCGTGTTTATTGTCAACATCAAAATTTATGGTGGTGGAATTTCCAATACCTTTTATAGGCGGTCTACCGCCATGAACTACATTGGATTCCTCTATTCCGTTGGCGTAGTTCCAGATAAGAAGTCCAAAGCTCTTTAGCTTATATTTTAGAAATTCCGGATCTGTATTTGCCAGTTGTCCTATGGTATAAATCCCCATTTGATGCAGTTTGGGTGCGGTAGCTCGTCCAACTCCAAATAAATCTTCAACTGGCAAGGGCCACATTTTTTTACTAATCTCTTCAGGAAAAAGAGTATGTACCATATCGGGTTTTTTCAAATCCCCTCCGATTTTTGCGAGGAGCTTATTGGAGGAGATTCCGATATTGACTGTAAATCCCAGTTCTTTATGGATTCGTTCCTTTATGTTATGAGCTGCCTTTAGCGGCGGTCCCCAAACTGTATCCATATGGGTATAATCGATAAAACATTCGTCTATAGAGAATACCTGTATGGTTGGAGAGTATTCCTCCAGTATACGAAGCATGGCTTTGTGGCACTGCATATACAAATCATAACGTGGCGGTACAACAATTAAATTTGGACATCTTTGTCTCACAGCAAACAAAGATTCTCCCGTTTGTATTTTATATGCCTTGGCTGGAATTGATTTTGCAAGTACGATTCCATGTCTAGATGCCTCGTCTCCACCGATAACCGAGGGGACATCCCTAAGATCCAAACTTTCGCCGTGCTGAAGTCTGTATACGGCCTCCCAAGATAAATATGCGCTGTTTACGTCAATGTGAAAAATAATTCGTTTATTCATACAACACCACCCTGGCAAGGATTATTATACAACGAACACGTGTTCGGAGTAAAGGCCTATTTTAAAGAGAGTTTTAAGAATTCAGTACTGCTTAGGCTAACATTTTATACTAATTTGATTTAAATGAATGGGACTTTTTGTGGATGTGGGGAGTTAAGATAAAATATATGAGCAAATATTCATATATTTGTTGACATATTTCCTTTTGCTGCATATAATAATAGTATAACATATGAATAAATATTCATATGTGGGTCGCAATTCACTGGAGGTAAAAATGTACGGGAAAAAAACGGATTTTGATAAATGTGATTGTAATATCATTCATGAAGACATAATAAGTAAGGTTCAATCCAATATGCCAAGGGAAGAAAATCTTTATGACCTGGCAGAACTTTTTAAGGTATTTGGAGATACTACCCGGATAAAAATACTCTATGCTTTGTTTGCATCCGAAATGTGTGTTTGTGATATTGCAGTTTTATTGAATATGACCCAATCTGCAATATCCCATCAACTCAGGGTGCTTAAACAGGCAAGGTTGGTGAAGTATAGGAAAGAAGGAAAAATTGTTTACTACTCTCTGGATGATGAGCATGTAAAGCAAATATTCGATCAGGGTCTGGTGCATATTACAGAGAAAAGGTGAGGAAAGAAGGGATTTGGATGAAATCACTCGTGAAAAAGGAGCTTATCCTTGAAGGGTTGGGGTGTGCCCACTGTGCTGCCAAAATTGAAGAAGATGTGAAAGAACTGGAAGAGGTTTCAGCCGCATCAATGAATTTTATAACAAAAACCCTGACCATTGAAACGCAAGGAAGCGAAAATATGGAAGGGATCATGGAAAGAGCCAATGCAATAATTAAGAAGCATGAACCTGATATTGTAGTTGTGGAAAAGAGGGTTTTAAAACCCGATAGAAAGGTTTTGAGACTAAAAGGGCTGGATTGTGCCGATTGCGCAGTGAAAATTGAAAATGAAGTAAAGAAAATTACAGGAATAAAAGGTGCTTCGGTAGATTTCATTGCAAGGAAGATGACCTTAGAATTCAGTGATAAACAAGAAAGAGAAAGTATCGTCAATGAAGCGGTCCGGGTCGCCAAAAGGCTTGAACCCGGGTTGGAAGTGGCTGAAGAACAAGAGAATAATATACAGGTTGACGGATTAGACAAGGCAGAACTTATAAGACTTGGTGTGGGCGTGCTGTTTTTCGTAGGGGCAAACCTTTTAAATCTTGGGGCCTTGGCAGGACTTTCCCTATTTCTTATAAGCTACATTCTGATTGGGGGAGAAGTTGTACTTAAAGCACTTAGAAATATCACAAAAGGCAAGGTCTTTGATGAAAACTTTCTTATGAGTGTTGCAACTGTTGGTGCCTTTATTATAGGAGAATTTCCTGAAGCTGTTGCGGTAATGCTTTTTTATCAGATAGGAGAGTTGTTCCAGGATGTTGCTGTAAACCGTTCCAGAAAATCCATCAAGGCTTTAATGGATATACGCCCTGACTATGCGAACTTAAAGACAGATAAGGGCATTATAAAGGTTTCTCCGGAGGATATCAAGCCTGGGGATTGGATTGTGGTTAAGCCTGGGGAAAGAGTGCCTTTAGACGGGGAGATTAAGGAAGGCCAATCCATGATGGATACTTCGGCCCTAACCGGAGAACCGGTTCCTAGGCAGGTTAGAGAGGGTGATGCTGTACTGGCAGGCTTTATTAATAAAAACGGCCTTCTTAGTATAGAAGTTACAAAGGAATTTGGAGAAACAACTGTCTCAAAAATCCTTGAACTTGTTGAGAATGCAAGCAGTAAGAAAGCTCCGACCGAAAACTTTATTACCCGGTTTGCAAGGTTTTATACCCCTGTGGTCGTATTTACCGCTCTGGCATTGGCTGTAATTCCACCGCTGGTTGTACCGGGAGCCGAGTTTTCCCAGTGGATTTACCGGGCATTGATTTTTCTGGTAGTATCTTGTCCCTGTGCATTGGTTATATCCATTCCATTGGGCTTTTTCGGAGGAATTGGGGGAGCATCGAAAAATGGTATCCTGGTGAAAGGCGGCAATTTCCTGGAAGCATTAAATAATGTGGATACTGTTGTGTTTGATAAAACCGGTACCCTTACAAAAGGGGTTTTCAAGGTAACTCATATTCAAGGGGAAGAAGGTATTGAGGAAAAGACTTTACTTCAATATGCGGCCATGGCAGAGAGTTACTCAAACCATCCCATTGCCCTATCCATTTTGAAGGCTTATGGTGAGGAAATAGATAAAAATAGTATTGAACATTATGAGGAGATTCCAGGCTGTGGCGTCAGGGTGAAGGTAAAGGGAATGGAGGTACTTGCAGGAAATGCACGGCTCATGAAAAAGGAAAATATTTTGTACCGGGAAGTAGAACAGGTTGGGACAGCAGTGCATTTGGCTTTGGATAAAACCTATGCAGGATATATTGTGATTTCGGATGAGGTTAAGGAAGATGCAGGGGAAGCACTAAAAGAACTCAGAAGAGTCGGGGTAAAAAAACTTGTCATGCTTACCGGGGATAATAGGAGCGTTGCAGATAAAGTAGGCAGGGATTTAGGTTTGGATGAAGTGCATGCGGGACTTCTTCCGCACCAGAAGGTTCAGAAATTGGAAGAATTGGAAAGACAGAAACCACCTAAAGGTAAACTGGTGTTTGTCGGGGATGGCGTCAACGATGCACCTGTGCTTGCAAGAGCGGACATTGGCGTTGCAATGGGAGGTTTAGGCTCCGATGCGGCGATTGAAGCAGCGGATGTAGTATTAATGACAGATGAACCGTCAAAGATCGTAACGGCAGTAAAGATAGCAAAAAGAACCCGTGTGATCATATGGCAAAATATCTTTTTTGCCTTAGCTGTAAAAGGCGTGGTACTGCTTTTAGGGGCAGGGGGGATTGCTACCATGTGGGAAGCTGTATTTGCGGACGTTGGTGTTGCAGTTTTGGCAATTTTAAATGCCATGCGGGTTATGAGGGTAGAAAAGATATAGATAAACAATAGTTTGGGGGAATATAAATGTATTTAAGAGACAGTATTTCATTGGTTCTATTCATTATTTTCGCTTCGTCCTATCTTTTGAAAATTATTCTCCTGGCAAAAAGGAATAAGGTTAATGCCAATGTACTGGGGAACAGGAAAAAGGAAAAAGGCATTCAGTGGATAGAAAGACTGGTAAGAATTGCATCTTCCATATGGATTGGAGTTTGGTTATTGGAAATATTCTTAAACCGGACTGTTTCCAAGTACATCCCATTTTTAATCAATGAAGCATATCTTTCTTATACCGGGACTTTGGTGATTGGACTTGGAGTAGGAGTTTTTATAACCGCAATGATCTTTATGAAAAGCTCCTGGCGCGTAGGAATTGATAAAGAGACCAAGTCCGATCTTATCACGGTTGGAATTTACAAATGGAGTAGAAATCCGGCTTTTGTAGGTTTTAACCTCATGTTTCTCGGGCTGTTTCTTAGCTACATGAATATGTTAACTTTTTTCACCCTGCTGATAAACTTTTTTGCATTGCATCTTCTTATACTGCAGGAGGAAAAACATCTAAAGACTTCTTTCGGAGAAGATTACGAGAAGTATAAAGAGAAGACCCCACGATACTTTTAAGTAAGTATGGTGAAGTCTTCAAAAGAAAGTTTTAGGTTCTATGTTTTTGCCGGTTTGGAGGAGGGTACTTTTTTAGTACCCTTGATAACCTCTTCATTTAATGGTTTATAATAGCTTGTATATATTTTGGTTTGATTTATTATTTTTCCATCCTGTTTTTCCACTTTATAAGTGCTTACAACATAACCTTTGGAGCCTTTGTGGCTTAATAGGGTTGTCCCTTCTTTCAGGGTGGGATCATAGATATACTTGGTTCTATAGCCTGAGGAACTGATTACTTTGGAAGTATATTCTATTGTTCTGCCTGCTGGGGTTTCCTGTGTACCCTGAATAGAAAAGCTTACGGTATTGCCCTTTACAGAGCCGATAATTTTAACAGGCCATTTAGTAGTATTTTTAAACTTTAGATCTACTTCTCCGTAAGCAACTGCTGCATCCATTCCAAGGGGGACGTAGTTTACGGTAAACATATGGTTGGTTCGTTCAATAATCTGGAAATTCAAAGGAAGTATGGTATTGTACAAGGTGGTAGATACCTGGCATATACCTCCGCCGATCCCAGGAACAACCTTGCCGTTGACATAAGTTGGCGCGCTTTTGTAGCCGGTTTCGGAATCTCTTTCCCCTACTATCTTGTTGAAAGAAAAGACTTCTCCTGGAGCCAGGATTTTACCGTTTATTTTGGATACCGCTATTTTGATATTTTCCGCCCTGTTTCTTCCTGTAGATGTGCTTGTACTAAAGGAGGTACTAAAAGTTTTTAAGGTATCTTTAAGCAGTTTTTTGCTAACATCGGCAGAAGTTAATTGTGGAGGGGTATAGCTAACCGCCAGAATGAATTCCTGGTCTTCACTTTGGTCGATTTTTTCCTTGAGGGCGGTTAATACGGTTTTATCGATGGTTCTTCCGGGAGTATGGGGAACAATAACGATTTTATTCTTTTCTACCTTTGCAGCAGCATTGGATGCAGGCCGGCTAATCTTTTTATATAGATCATCAACATCTATTTTATCCGGCAATACTTCAACGGTAGGTACTTCAATAACCTTACCCTTACCCGAATGGATTAAATTGGCTATTTCTTCGGTTAATTTTGTCTTATCAATTTTTTCTCCTTTATGGCCGCTCCGAATCAGCACGGTTTCGTCTTTAAAGACCAGCTCGGCCTGTTTAACTTTTTTTAGTATTTTGTCTTCAAAGGAGGAAATGGTCTCATCCAGCTTTTCTCTATCGTAATCGGTAGGAATATCTAAATGAACGGTAGGGCTGCCAAAGTTTAAAACCTGTAGAAATAAATTTCCGCTTCGGCCGATGGCATAGGCCTGATCGATTGCACGACTGATATTATAATTGACACCGATATCCGAGAAATTGATTTTCATTTCCAATTCTCGGTGTTTTAATGTCAGTACGTTATCTTTTACCCTGGACTGGAAATTTTCCTTTAATATATTTAATAGCTCAGCTTTGGTGAGGTTTCCCACATTTAAGTCGTTTAAATAGACACCCTTAACGATTTTATCCTTGTTAAGGGAAAATATAAGTAATTGTGAAAGGAGGGCAATCGCGATTAAAATCATGGTTATCAGAAAAAATATAAAAAGTTTACTTTTAGGGAATTTATCCATAGCCTGTTTTATATTCATAATTACCGCCACCTATTTATAGATTCATAATATTATTATCGGACAACTTCGATGTGAAATCAACGCTCTTTTGTGGATAAACGTATTAAATTTTTATTGCAAAAACCGGTGGGTTAGCAAAGAAAGCTCTCAATGTATATTACCCTTATTTTGCCTGTCTCAAAATTTTTTTTATGTTTACTCAAGTATGATATTGTGATAAACTTAAAAGTACATATCTTCACACTTTCTTTGTTATTCACGATGAAAAGGTTCAATGAATGTGGGGCAAAAGTAGGGAGTTAATCATATTTTATCTTATATATATCAAACACAAGGAATACTTTATATCTATTCATTCTTCGTGATTATAGTTAAACAACTTGGAAAAAATCAACCGTTCTTCAAGGAATATAAACCGTTTATGGTACATGTTTTAAAATCATCGTACAGCTTCATCACAACTTCAATAAAAAGAAAATAAGAGGTGGATTGTGTATGAAAAGATACTTGGGGTATATTTTTCTTTTTACGCTTTTATTTTCATTATTTGTACCATTACATAGTTTTGCCGGCTCCGGAAATATACTTTTGTTAAAAGGGATGAGCGGCGAGCATGTCTTGAAATTCCAGCAGGACTTAAAGAGGGTTGGCTTTTTTGATTACCAGCCTACCGGTTTCTTTGGAGAAACTACAGAAGATGGGGTTAAAAGATTACAAAAGAAATATAAGCTATCCCCTGACGGGAAGGTAGGAGAGGAAACACATTCTTTAATCCATAAGCTTATCAAGAATACCGGGAAGAAAAATGTAAAAATTGTTGTGGACCCGGGACATGGAGGAATTGATCCGGGAACTCTGCTGGGAAAAGAAAGTGAGAGTAAAATGGCACTGGATATTTCCAAGATGGTTGGGGCCCGGCTCATCGAAAAAAATTATCAGGTTGAAATGACCAGAAGAAGCGATGTGTCACTCTATAAATTATCCATGATTAAAGGGACTCTTGAGCAGCGGGATTTAAATGCCAGGGTTCATATCATCAATAAAAGTAAAGCCAAACTCTTTGTAAGCATTCATGTAAACAGTAATCCTTACAGCCCCAACTTAAGCGGGTCTGTCGTATACTATAACGGTAAGATTCCTCAATCCAAAGAGCTTGCACAAAGTATTCAAAGAGAGTTAAACAGCATCGTTGTAAACAATAAACACAGGGCAGCTAACCGTTCTCAGACAGCCAATTATTATATACTTAAGAATTCCAATATACCAGGGGTTCTTGTGGAGACCGCCTATGTAACCAATAAAGAGGAGAGGCAGCTTTTGACAAGCAAGGATTTTAGACAAAAGCTCGCTTTGGCAATTACAAAAGGTATTCAAGGTTTTTTAAAATGATAGAAACTCATAAAATCATGTTTCTATGGTTTATCAGGTTGTAAAATGGAAATCTGACCGTCCTTTTTTAGTTGGTCTGCAGTGAGAAGCTTATTTACCTGTTCCTTTCCGAGATACCCAAATAATGTAACCACATACTGATTTCCAGGTAATACAAAGTGTATAATCCCTTTATACTTGCCATAATAAATAACATCACCTATATTAAACAAAATAACCACCTCATCTATATTATATACAAAAAGCCTTGCGATTAGCAGGGCTTTTAAAATTTTACCTTAATTAATAATAAATATACGGAATTATAAAAATATTCAAAATTCTGTAATGATAAAAAAGCTGGAAAATATAATAAAAGAAGGGGGTGATAAAATGTTTGGACAGAGAAGACCTTATAGGCCAATAAGGCAGCCTGTGAAACCGGAACCGGCAGCAATACAAAATGTAGATGCGGAGAATTTAAAGTCGGTGATGCTGGATAGCTTAAGGGCGGTATCAAAAAACATTGAAGAGCTGAAGCAATCCATTCATGAAGTAAATAGAAAGTTTGAAGATTTAAGCTCCAGACAGAAGAAAACCGAAACGCTGATGGATGTGTATAAGATCTTTAGCGGCATGTCGGAAAATAGTCTGACCGAAATAAAAAAGGAATTGGAGTTTTTAAAAAAGTCAAGAGAGAACAGTATCGTGGATCCCGGCCTTCTTCAATACAATTTTCAAACTGCAGGGGCTGTGGAGGAGGCGGTAGAGAATAGACCGGATAACCAATTTGAAACCGTATCTCCAAAGCAAAAGGATAAACCCATGATGCCCGGCATAGGTTTTGCCAGTGTAACGAAGGATTATCTTAGAAACCTCCAGAAAAAAGACGGTTCAAATGGATACTAATACCTAGCTGCGTGAAAAGTAAATTATAAAGCATATTATAAATGCATGAAAAATACCCGGGAGATTATAATCTCCCGGGTATTTTTCATGGGCACTTGCAAATGAAGTTTCATCTCTCGTATGCTGCTATGTTTATCTTTTGTTATCTGAAAAGCAAAGTGAACTCGTAAAAATTATCACACTTATAGGATGGATGGAATAAGATGATATTAATCGACATAAGTAGTTTACTGGACTAAGGGAGGTGACTTAACATGTCAAAAAAGATATTGACTACCGGAATACTTAATAAACATGCGGAAACCAATTTTGCACATGTTACCGTGGAGAATTTGGATTGTAAGCCACATTGGGTAGATGTGAAAGTAATAAATTGGACCAACCCCAATAACCCGATTGAATTATATGTAATACCGAATCATGCAATAAAAGTGGGACCTAAAAATGCCCAGTATTTCAACTCCGGAGTGGCTGGTGTTACACATTATGAAATACGGATCATCACCGATGCATGTGACCATGTAATTGTAAATTGCTTTGGAGTTACTGATCCGTGTACCTGCAGCAGAAATCAGGAAGGGAACACCGTACTTTACAAGGATCTCATTAATTTGAATGATGAAGATGATGACGATTAAATTATATAAATGAAATCTTTTCTGGCCTCTCAGGTTAAGTCCAAGGGGGCTTTTTTTCTATATATAACGTATAAAAAATCTTACATAGTGTCAAGCAGTCATCCAACAATTTTAGGGATGGCTGGGAAGGCAGAATGGAATAAATTTTTTGTGTTATATATACGTTAATTTTTTGTAAAAAAGGGTGAACATAAATTTAATTTGTTACATATTATGTAAAAGAAACAGTTCCTATAATAAAAATTGAGGGAGGATTTTTCTATGAAGTATCAAGAAGCAAACATTGGTTCAAAGGGAGATTTAGTTGATTATTTAAAAAGAGTAATTCCGTTGGTTTTTGCGGGTAAATTGGAAATTGAAGGACAAAGAGTAAATATTCCCGACGATTATGAATTGGAATTCAAAGTTAAATATGAAGAAGACGAATTTGGCGGCGGCCTTTCCATTAAAGTATCATGGGATAAAGAAGTAGACCGCGGCGAAGAAGAGGAAGAAGAAGAAGAAGAAAAAGAAGACGAATGGTTTAAGTAAAAATGTATGAATTTTTTAAGGGTATTAGCGGGGATCTTCCCCTCTAATACCTCTTAAATATAAGGAGGGGATTACTTTGCCTTCTTTTAACGGAGAGCCATTAGAGCTTGTTCTAAGTAATTATGACTTAAGTGTATTAGGGATTAAAAATGAATCCTATAAAGATAAAAAGGGTGTCTGGTGGATAGAAATTCAAAACGGGTTAAAGATTTTGAAGAAAATTTCCAATTCAGAAGATACGCTTAAACATATTTTACATGCGGTAAGCCATCTTATAAAAAATGGGATCAAAATTCCCAGCGTAAATAAAACCAAAGACAGCAGAGAATACGTAAAAATTGACGAAACTTGTTATATAGTGATTGATGCTGTTTTGGGAAGGAACCCCAATTATAATTCACCAAAGGAACTGTCGAAAATTGTAAAAGAACTGGCTAAGTTTCATAAGGCTTCCGAGGGTTTTTTCCCTTTGCCCGACTCCAAGCCTAAAATTCACATCGGAAAGTGGATTGAGGACTACAGCAGTGACTTGGAGGATATGAAAAATTTCTATGAGAAGGAACTTTCAACCACTGAGCCCCAAGCTATCGGCAAGTGGATTATAAAGGAATTTCCCTACTTTTTGGAAAGGGCCAATCATGCAATTGAAGGGCTAAAAGGCGAAGAGTACAAAGCCTGGGTTGAAAAGGGAACGAATACCGGCTGCCTGTGCCATCAGGATTTTGCTGCCGGCAATTTGATCATGGATGCAAATGGAGATGTATTCATTATCGATACCGATTCCTTAACCATAGATATTCCTGCCAGAGATATCAGAAAGCTTCTCAATAAAATCATGAAAAAGAACGGAAAGTGGGATATGGAGCTTGCAAAAAAAATCTTCAGCTGCTACCAGTCTGAGAATCCGCTGTCAGTCTCCGAATGGAAGGTTGTCATGCTGGATTTAATGTATCCCCACCTGTTTTTGGGCGCCATGAACAAGTATTACTATAGAAGAGATAAGGAATGGACAGACGAAAAGTATTTAAAGAGAATCAAGGAAATGACTGGGATGGAAAAAACAATTGCTCCTATCCTGGAGGATTTTGATTCCATTTTAAATAGTATTTAGTTTTACGATTTGGCAATGAAAGGACTGACAAAAATGGGAGAAAAACTGGTAGAGTCAGCCAGCAATTTGATTGATTTGGCAAATCAGGTCTTAAAGGACTATGATATTGTTCCGCAAAACGTATCGGTAATACAGGGCGGATCAATTAAAACCGTTTGGAAGATTAAAACGGAAGATAGGATAATATGCCTAAAAAGATTGAAACAGACCATGGATAAAGCATTATTTTCTGTGAATGCACAAGTATATATCCGTGGAAAAAATGGAAACGTGCCTGGAATTTATCCGGATAAAAGAGGTAATCCGATTGTTACGTATAATGATCAATTGTTTGTTTTGTATGAATGGATTCCGGGAAGTGACTTGAACTTTGGGGATAAGAAAGATCTGAGTCAAGCACTGGAAGGGCTTGCAGCTTTCCATGTTACATCCAAAGGGTATAAACCTCCCGAAGAAGGCAGAGTATCAACCAAACTCGGAAAATGGCCGGATCAGTACGAGTCCATGAGAAATAAATTTGTTGAATGGAAAGAACTTTCAAAGACTAAATCCTCTACAGCTTGCTACGGAGCCTATCTTAAATACGTAGATTCGATGGTGGATATAGCCAATCAGAGTATCCAGTTGATTGGTAAATCTCAATACAAGGATTTGACGGCCGAAGGTTCTGAATCCATTGTGCTCTGTCATCAGGACTATGGAAAGGGAAATGCAATTTTAACCGATCAGGGTGTTTTTGTTCTTGACTTGGATGGAGTAACCTACGATCTTCCGGCCCGGGATTTGAGAAAAATTATCGGAAAACGGGCTGAGAACAAGGGTCAGTGGGATTTGGAAAACATATACGAAGTAGTGAACTGGTATATGAAAGTCAATCCTCAATCCAAGGAGGAGCTCAATGTCTTATATATTGACCTCTTGTATCCCCATTGGTTCTATGGGTTGGTTAAAAATCTATTCCTGAACAATAAGCTTTTAAAGTCTCAAGAAATTGAGAAAATAGCATCATTAGAGCAGAATAAGGTTTCTATTCTTTTAGGACTTATAGGTAACTAAACGTGAAGTAGTGGTTTCAAGTTGGAAACACGTTTTATTTGCTTTCATACTTTAATAAAATCACTTTCATGGTTGGTCCCCCATATGCATTTAAACGATTGATAGCGCAAAAAACTTTTTACACTTGCCTGTCGCAATGATTGCTAAAACCCCTCGTTCAATGCTCTGTCAAATGTAAAGTTTTTAGTGCGATCTATATTATTAATGAAGTATAGAAAATGACAAAGTGTAAGCAAGGAAGTTTCCTTGCAGCACCGGCCGGCAAAGCAAGGCTTTGATGCCGGATCAATACATGTTGTCACTTGAAAGAAAAAAGAGGTGAGGTAATATGAATATAGCCCTCGTATGTACGGAGAAACTTCCTGTTCCACCCATCGCAGGTGGTGCAGTTCAACTATATATAGACGGTATTGTTCCTTATTTGTCTAAAGAGCATAATATTACTGTTTTTGGGATTGAGCATCCTGATCTGCCCGGTGAAGAGGTCAAGGGAAATGTTAAGTTTGTACGCCTTCCTGCAAACTCCAAAATGAAATATATTAACGGCGTGAAGGAAAGGCTCTCGGAAGGCTTTGACTGGGTACATGTCTTTAACAGACCCTTATGGGTATTATCCTTGAGTGAGGGAATCCCTCAAACTAAATTTAGTCTGAGCCTTCATAATGAAATGTTCCATGCGGAAAAAATCTCCCAGGAGGAAGCGCGGGAATGTATTGACAGGGTAGAGTTTATGAATACCGTGAGCAAGTTTATTGCAGATGGTATAGAGAAATTGCATCCCACTGCAAAAGATAAGTTAAACGTGGTATATTCCGGGGTGGATACAAGTCTATATAAGCCTGGCTGGACAGAGGAAGGACTCTCTATTAAGGATAATCTGAAGGAAAAATACAATATAAAGGACTACAAAGTTGTACTTTATGTTGGCCGGCTTAGTGAAAAAAAAGGAGTCCATATACTTTTAAAGGCAATGAAAAAGATTATGGAGCAGGATCCCAAAGTCGCATTAGTTATAGTCGGAAGCAAATGGTACGGCAAAAACGAGCAGGACGATTATACAAGGGCCCTCAAAAATTTTTCAAAGGGTTTGAACGGTCCGGTCATACTGACAGGTTTTCTTCCCCCCTCTGAAATTCCCATGTATTATAATCTGGGAGATGTTTTTGTTTGCGCATCCCAGTGGGAAGAGCCGCTGGCAAGGGTTCATTATGAGGCGATGGCAGCAGGGCTTCCTATTATCACCACAAACCGTGGAGGAAATGCGGAAGTGATCGTGGAGGGCCAAAACGGCTTTGCCATCAACGTATACAATGATCCCAATGCCTTTGAGGAAAAAATAACCTACCTTTTGAACAACCCATCTGAAGCACAGGAGATTGGGAAAGAGGGGCGAAGGCTTGCCGAGGATATCTATAACTGGGAACGGGTAGCCAAGGAAGCATTTAAAAACTTAAAAGGAGATTAACCGGCATACTTGAGAAAGGTGGTAATGGTATGAATATATCATTTATTGGTGCCGGGTACGTGGGGCTTGTAACCGGGGCTTGCCTGGCAGAACTTGGGATGAATGTAATTTGTGTAGACAAGGATGAAGAAAAAATTGCAAATTTGAATAATGAGATCATACCGATTTACGAGCCTGGGCTGGAGGAAATAGTAAAAAGGAACGCTCTACTGGGTAGGTTGAGGTTTACTACAAAAATAAAAGAGGCGGTTCATAACTCCGAGGTTATATTCCTTACTGTGAATACACCAACTTTACAGGATGATTCAACAGATCTCAGCTTTGTGTTTCGTGCAGTGACCGAAATTGCCGAAAACATGGATAGCTATAGGGTCATTGTCAATAAAAGTACTGTACCGGTGGGAACTGGACGGAAAATTAAAAATATAGTGAAAAAGGTTTTTGCTCGAAGGGGGCTTGAGACTGCCTTTGACATCGTTTCAAACCCTGAGTTCCTTCGGGAGGGAAGTGCAGTACCCGATTGCATCCAACCGGACAGGATTGTAATCGGAGCGGATAGTGAAAGAGCCATAAGCTTAATGAAAGAAATATATAATGTTCAGCTTCTTATGGGGATTCCGCTCATCAGCACCAACATTGAAACCGCAGAAATGATTAAATATGCTTCGAATACCTTTTTGGCTACCAAAGTAAGCTTTATTAATGAGATTGCCAATATGTGCGATCTCTGCGGCGCAGATGTAACAGTTGTTTCAAAGGCGATGGGACTTGATAAACGAATCGGCCCCAAATTCTTAAATCCAGGTCCGGGGTATGGCGGAAGTTGTTTTCCAAAGGATACCAGGGCTTTTGTCGGAATAGGGAGAAGATTGGGCTATACGCCTAAAATTGTGAAAAGCACCATCCGTGTTAATTATGATCAGAGTAAATTGATGGTGAGAAAAATCAAAAAAGCGCTTGGAGAACTACAAAACAAGGTGATTACTGTGCTGGGCCTCTCTTTCAAGCCTGGGACAGACGATATAAGGGAGTCACCGGCTATTCCGATTATCAAGGCGCTGCTGGAGGGAATGGCGAAGGTCAAGGTGTATGACCCGAAGGCAATGGAGAATACCAAAAGGGCCCTTGGAGATTTAAATATAATTTACAGCAAGGATGTATATACCGCCTGTGAAAACAGTGATTGCATCGTATTGATTACCGAGTGGGATGATTTTAAAAACCTTGATTTTGAGATACTGAAATTAAATGTGAATACGCCGGTTTTTATTGACCTGAGAAATGTATATGATCCCCAGTATGTAAAAAGCTGTGGTTTTTCATATCAGGGTGTAGGAAGACAATAAATTTAGATATAGTCAAAAACAAAAACCAGAGTCAAAAAATAGCCTCAAATCAATCTTTGAGGCTATTGGTATTGTTGAGTGGTTTATTTATTCCTTTCCGATAAAATCCAGAAGCTTTCTAATAAGGTCCGAACCCTTCTTTTTTACAGGATTCAGGTACTCAAGAGTACCCTCCGGTTTCAAATTTTCACGGACAAATTTTTCCTTTTCCAAGGTTTCAAGGCGCTGGGTAAGTTCGCTGTTTTCGTTTAGAATCCGGTTAATCAGATTCGATAACTCTGTGAGCCGCTTTTCTTTTTGCTCCAATTCACGTTTGCACTTTTCCTGATCCTCCTGGAGCACATGGTTTTCTTCCAAATACCTTTGATTTTCTTCCAGAATTTTTTTATTATCTTCCAGTAAAAAAACGTTTTCCTCTTGAGCTTTTTTCTTTTCTTCTAAAATTCTTTCCTTTTCTATGGTTAACGCATTAAGGTACGCTATTCTTTTGGAGTTTTCAGTGTCCAGGCTGTTTTGAAGCTCTTTAAGCTGGTATTCAAGTTCTCTTTTGACGTCTAGAAAAAGTTTTACCTTGGCATCCAAGCTGCTTTCACCCTTTCTAAAAGGTACTTTTTGGCTTAAATTAAAGCTTACCTGCTTTTTGCAGCATAAATCGTAATAATACCGCTTTTTTAGGTAGGATACTGCCCAAATATGAATTGTGTCCATAAAAATATCTATGTTTTCTATATCTTCGGATATGTTTACCTTGAAATAATCTTCAGTGACTTTTCTATGGGAAGAACAGAGATAGATCTGCTCGTTTATTTCAATCCAAATAAAGTATATCTCATTGGATTTGCTGATGAAAACAGTAGGCCGGTATTTGTTTTGGTTATTTTCAAGGACCACTTTAGGACGGTCCCATTCCTGTTCTCTGGCTTTAAAAAAGGTATACTTGAGGTTGGATTGACCCATAGGATCAAGATGCCGGTACAAAATATGGATGTTTCCGGTTTGGTCAAAGGAAAAACTGTGCTCATTATAGCAGAGACCGGATGATTTATCGATCACTTTACGGCTCCAACGACCCTCTGTTTTAAGGTAGCTCCAAAGAGACCACATTCGTTGGGTACCGATGGTTACAAAGGAGGATAGGATACAAATGGAATGATTGGATACAGTGATTTGAGGGCTGCTTGGAATACCCATATCGTTATTGAGGGAATAAAGCCTTTCTCTCTCAAAGGAACTGCCGTCAAAGACAATATATAAGAGGTCGTATTTCTTCGTGGTAGCGACAATGTGGATGTTGGATTTTTCATCCACAAAGAGTCCAAAGTCGACTTTCACATGATCCTGTACAATCAGGGTGTTTAGTAAATGTTTGGAGTTGTTGCTATATATATTCAGCGTCAGTGCATTGTTCTTAATAAAAAACATATAGAGCTTGTCATGCCGCATAACATACTTTGCATCCTCAAGATGGTCTAAAATACTAAATGCTGTCATGTCTTTTCCGAATATGTAATGCATAAAACACCTGCGGATAAAAGGTTGCTTACCTATATTATATTTTTCCCTGACTCAAATATTACTGTAATTTAGGCTCTATTACCGAACGGATTAGTTTGACCCTTTGCTCCCAGGAATTTTCCCTGGCAAAAGCAATTCTTTTATCTATCGTTTCCTTCGGAGTGCTTTTTAAGGATGACATAATGCCATTATAGAATCCTTCATGGGTTGAGCATACTTTTACCACATCAATTCTGCATTCGTCAAGATCCGTTGCCACAACACTTTTGCCCGCACTTAAGTATTCATACATTTTTACGGGGTTGCAGGCTTTAGTGAGATTGCTTTTTTGAAAGGGGATGATACAAACGTCAAAAAATCGCAAGTAGTTGGGGAGTTCTCCATATTCTTTTTTACCCAAGTAAAAGATATTGCTTGCCTTTACCGGCGGTTCGGAAAGTCCGAAAAGCGGGCCGATAAAAACCAGTGAAAACTGCTTTTTTTTAGAAAGTGCATCGATGAGCCGCCAATCAATCCATTTGGCTACAGCTCCCATATAACCGATGATGGGTCTTTTGATGTTTTTTATATCCTGGGGCGGTTTTAAATCCGGATGAATTGCTTTGGAAAAATGGCTGAAATCTGCACCGTTTTTACAAATAAAGGTTTTGCTTCTGTAGTTTTTATTAAACTGATAGAGGGTTTCTGAGGTAACAAAAATAACATCTGCCCTTTCACGTAAGACTTGAAGTCCCTTTTGCCAATGACTGAATTCCTCACCCGGATAATCAATACAATCGTAAATAACAAGATCTTCATTGAATTTACCGATTTCACTATAAAGGGGGGGATAGGGAATCCAAAGCACACGCTTATCCTGTTTTTGGGGGGAAGGACAGGTTTTATTATAAATATAAAAATTTTCACTTGAAAGATCCATACTGCTTGAGGAGGCTCTAAGATTATATAATACGGATAACCAGCCTTGTCTTCCAAATTCCTTTAAAAGCTGGTGGGGTCTTTGAAACATCAAATTTTTAAAACAATTGAGAAGTATAATTTCAAACAAAAGATCACGTCCCTAATTTTTTTGAAATGGTCTCCTCCAAAATGCGGACAGCATCCTGGGCTCTAAAGGACCAGGAATTGTTTTGGGCAACATCGATCCTAGCGTTGATACGGTCTTTATCCCGCTTAAACCGCAGCTCTTCATTGATTCTTTCATTAAACTCTTCCTTGCTTCGACCGATGCTTACCACACCCAGTGTGGCCGCTTCAGGCATATTGGTCGAAACCACAGGTTTTCCCGAACTTAAGTATTCATACATTTTAATTGGATTACAGGATTCGATCATGGGCGTAATCTTAAAAGGAATGATGCACACATCAAAGTACTGAAGGTAGCTTGGAAGCTCGGAATATTCCTTACGCCCAAGATAGTAGATATTATTTGTTTTCACAGGAATTATAAACTTACCGTATGTGGGGCCGATCATTACAAAATTGAAGTCCTTATTCCGGGAACTGATATACCTTAAAAGTTCCCAATCGATCCATGGTGCAATAGCCCCGAAATAACCGATGATAGGTCTTCCATTTTTAGGAAGGTCTTTGGGCATCGGAGAAAAAAGTTTTTGTGCTTTGCTAAAATGAGGGAAATCTGCTCCATTGGGGCATAAATGCACATTGTTATGCAATTTTTCATGATAATTGAATAGTTTTTTGGAGGTTGTAAAAAGGATATCCGCTTTTCTTACAATCAGGTCCAGTCCCTTAGCCCAGCTTATAAATTCTCCGCTTGCTTCATCAATTGCATCAAAGACAACCAAACTTTCGTTGTAAATACGGCCGACTTGAGATACATGGGGCGGATAGGAGATCCAAAGAATAACAGGTGGATCAATTCCTATCTTGGAAAGAGGAACGCCTGCTTTGCATAAAAAAAAGTTGGGGTATTTTTCTATGATCCCCCTGTCCTGCTTGAAATACCGGTCGTTATTAAAGAATACTACTTTGTAGCCTTGTGCGGCAATTTCCTTTAAAAGCTGCTGCGGCCGTTGGTAGAGCCAGTTATAGTCAATAGTTGGAGGATAGATGACGGTAGGCATAGTTTCACCTCAATTATATTGAACGCGATAAAGGTTTTACATCGCGCGTCAATTTCCTTGATTTAATATCGTGAAAATTCAATTTATCCATGCAAAATCATTTTCACGGGCTATATAGATGATGCAAAAAACATTTTACATTTGTCTATCGCAATCATCGTTAAAATCGTTCGCTGAATGCTCTTCCAAATGTAAAGTTTTTAATGCAATCTATATAGATTTGTTTTGAAGAATTTTCCGGTATGCTTCCAGGGTTTTTGAAGCAGCAGTTTCCCAAGTATAGTTGTTCAAAATGTGTTGTTTTAATGCATTTCCTTTGGGAGCATGATAAGCATTCAAAACAGCATTTCTAATGCTTTCTTCACAGGAGGGATCGCAGTACCAGGCCAAATCTTTAAAATATTCCCGGGTGGAACCTTTGGAAGTTGTCACAATATTGCAGCCTGCGAGGCCTGCTTCAAGGCTTGAAAGCCCGGGGGTTTCAAACCAACTGGGAAGTACATGAACCTTTGCAGCAGCATAGGCGGATGCAAGCTCATGGTGCTTCATTTCATCCAGAAATAAAACATGACCTGCGGTTTCCTTACACATATCAAAATATTCCTTGTTACTTTTAGGCCCGATTAAAACCAGCTGTAGGCCTGTATCCTTAAGTGAGCGGATTAATGCAAGCTGGTTTTTTCTGAAGCTGATTCTCCCTACAGATAATACGAAGTTGCTTAGTCCGAATCTGGAAACGAAACTTTCGGGTTTTGCATAATAAAAAAACAGATCACTGCAGTTTGGCACAACCATATGATCCTTGGATATATTAAAATCCTTCGTGAGCATATACATTTCCAAATTGCTGTTGGGAAGCAGTATGGATGCATTGTATAAAATCTCTTTTCTTTGGCTGTTTGAGTGAAGCCACCATTCAATGGTAGAACGGGTGGTTTTATCGTTTTTAATATAGTTGGACATATTCCAGTAAATTGTGGATAGTACATAAGGTTTATTTTGTCTTAGGGCATTTTGAGAAAACTTAAAAGACTCTTTCGATCTTACAAGGTTAAAAATATGTACGATTTCGTATTTTGTAAGGTCCGTTTGATACTGGGTTGAAAGATCCACCCGGATTCCAAGCTTTTCAAGGTATTCCTTTGTTTTTAGCATTTGAATACTGTCACCGGCAAGATTATTTTTATAGTCACTTCGGATTTGAAATAAGATATTCAATATAACACTTCCTTATTTAATAGACTAGAATGCAAGCATTCTAGTCTATTATTAGGTATTACGAAGCTATTGCCAAACATGGTCTGGGATTCATGCACGGATGATCTTTATTTTGAGAAATCGATCAATGAAATCAGATCAAAAACGAGAGGGGCTGGATGCCCCCAAAGTTTTTGTTTTTGACTTCATTGAATTTAATTATACTTTGAGACCGGGGCGGAGTATTTTTTGTAAACAGAGAAAGATAGAGTAAGTGGAGTACCTACTCTTCTCTTACAATAAAATTTAGAGGGCCATATGTACTCAAAGCATAATTTAAAATAATGTGCACGCGTAAATAAGTTTTCTTTCTTACGGGCAGCAGCACGGATCTTTGCATCCGAGATCTTCAATAACACCATAAACGATTACATCACGGTATTTGCCAAGCTTGTCGATGATGGTAGCAGTGATGATAATCTGGATGGTTTGCTGATCAGGCAGAACCTTTTGCAAAACATTGATGTACGCTACTTCGTAGTTGCATACAACAGCCTTGGATTGGTCCACGTTAGCCTTGAATTCACAGGATGTAAGCGGTGTGCCGTCAAGCTTGATGAATTCATTTACAGGGATTGTTTTTGTAAAAGTGAATACCTGGGTAACTGTTTTGAATCCTTTGTTGGTTTTAACCCAGAAGTGGCCTGTAAATGTAATCGTAAGGATTACTTTACTTGTGCATATGAAGCTTTCAGATACTGTGGAATCACCGTATACGATTTTGAAATCGTCGACACATTCTACGTACTCATCAGTGTCTAAGCCGGTAACAACCAGGTTGTAAGGTACGGGTTCACCATACTCGTCAAATGAGCCTAATATGGGTTCGTCTGTTTGTGTATTTTTCGCAATGATAACTTTTGCCCATAAATCCAATTTGCATTCTTCGGGTATATTGCATGCCATATAAAATTCCCTCCTACTGACATATTTCCGAATTACTTTTTAAACTACTAATATAATATTCTGTAAATTTTACAATGTTACACTTTTTACTTTCAAATTATGGAATGGGATAACCCTAGCATAGCGGCCAACTTTCTCTGTTACTGCCTATTGCCTTCCAGCAAAATGATAATGGAAGCGTTACTGGTGCCCAAGGGAATTCGATCTGTTTTCTTCACATTGAACCCGTTAAAATCACTTTCTTCCCAGGCACTTTTATGGCTTTCAAGGTTGTTGTCAAGATAGGTTTGCTGTCCGGGGACGGCAGGTACAGAAATTAAAAGACATCTGCATTTATGAAGTAAGGTGGAAATTACATTTACACCTTCGGCCTTTTCAAAGTGTTCCAAAACGTCAATCATCAATCCCATGTCGTAAATTTGATTAAGCTGCCCGGCAACATCCTGTATGAGCCCATAATATATGTGATCATACACGTAGTTGTGGATTGGATTATTGTAGTTTTGATAGCCCTCGATCCCATCAATTGTAATTTTCCAATCATTTTTTTTATATCGTTCAAAGGGGATATCTAATTGGTCCCGGCATAAAACGCCATATTTTCCAAAGCCAACGCCAATGTCGAGAACGCTTTTGGGATTTTCGTCAAGAATGAAATCAAAGATCCTTGAAATTTGGCCGTGAAAACTCGTTGGCATAATAACACCTCATAATACCTTTTAACCCAGTATATGAAAGTTTATATCAAAATGGCACAAGACCCCCAAACTGATAGGGGCATAGATTATGGAAATAAAGCCCCATCATATTATTCTTTCAAAATAAATATAAATAAACCGGGAGAATATGAATCTAGGATGACTTTAAATGAAAAAAAACAAAAATCCGAAAGAGTTGACACTAAAGGGGGAGATATGGCTATCGGAGATAGCAAAGGAATACGGCTTGATTTTAAAAGGGTCTGACGTTAAGCTCAAGAATCTCGGAACACTTTTGCATAAAACGGTTTTTGAGAAGCAGAAACTTACATATGCCAATACACAAGGATTTTTGCAGGAGTTTCTCAAAAGTGAAACCAAATCTTGTATAATCCCTTCAAGCCTTTATTTAGAGAGTATTCCGGAAGGAAGGAGTTTTTTGCTGACAGAACGTCATCCTGAAGATGATTTTTTTATCATTTTCAGTGATTTGGCTGAAAGGGAAAAGTGGAATACACTGGAAGCCTCACAGGGAATCAATAATGTGATTTCCAAGAGTGCTACCATTTATCCCAATGTTGTAATCGGAGATAACTGCTGTATCATGGATCATGTTGTATTGCTGCCTAACACCTGTATTGGAAACAATGTGACCATTAAGCCCAACTCGGTTATTGGCGGCGACGGCTTCCATGTAAGACCGGTACGTGGAATAAGAAGCATTATTAAACATACCGGCGGCGTTTGGATTGAAGATCATGTTGAGATCGGCTCCTGCTGTTCCATTGACAAAGGAATGTGCGGAGATTTTACAACCCTTGGCGAGGGCACAAAAATCGATAATATTGTGCATGTAGCCCATTCGGTCACGATAGGCAGTAATTCTTCCATTGCCGCAGGCACGGAGGTTTCCGGCTGTGTATCTGTTGGCGATCATGTATGGATTGGGCCCAGATGCGCTGTGGTCCATGGTGTTGCAATTGGGGAATACAGCCATATTGTTTTGGGGTCCATGGTAGGCCAGTCAATGCCTGCCTATTCATTTGTAAGCCCTATTCCTTCCAGAAGAATCGATTGGGTATGTAAATGCAAAAGGAAGTTGGATTTTGTGGAGGGTTTTGCTTCATGCAGTACCTGCAATCTTCAATATGAATTAAAAGGAAACCAGATCCGGATGATATAACCGAATGAAAAGTGCTCCTAATTTAATTCGGGTTAATTTAATAAATTTAAGAAGGTGAGACATGCTGAAAGGTAAAATTCAAATTAAAGACATTGCTGTTTACTTGCCTGAGAATGTTTTGACGAACGAAGATCTAAGCGGGAAATTTCCAGAATGGAGCCCCCAAATGCTGTTTGACAAACTGGGGATAAAAGACCGTCACATTGCAGGCTGTAATGAGACTGCGGTAGACATGGCTGTGAGTGCCTCGGAAAAACTCTTTACAGAAAATCCGGAGCTTAGAACTATGGTGGATTTCATTATCCTCTGTACCCAGAGTCCGGACTTTGCACTGCCTGCTTCTTCCTGCATCCTTCAAGAGCGGCTGGGGTTAAAAACATCCTGCGGTGCACTGGATATCAATCAGGGGTGCTCCGGATTTATTTACGGGTTGGCAATATCCAAAGGACTTATACAAGCAGGCATTGCACGGAATATTCTCTTTATTACATCAGAAACCTATACAAAACTTTTAGACCCTGACGATAAAAGCACCAGAACCATTTTTGGCGATGGGGCTGCTGCTGTCTGGATTTGTAAAAGTGAAAGCCATAAATCCATTGGTGAATTTATTTTAGGGACCGACGGGCGTGGGTCGGCCAACCTGATTGTTCCCGGATCCGGACAGCGGGCCAAGTGCGGAAATTGGCCGGATAAAATGTTTATTCATCATGCAAATACCCTTCCTCAAGATAGGCTTTACATGAATGGGCCTGAAATATTTAACTTTACATTAAAAAGCATTCCCCCTTTAATTGCGGATACCCTTAAAAAAAATGATATACCTATTGAAGGGGTAGATTATTTTATTTTTCACCAGGCCAATAAATATATGCTGGAGCATTTACAAAAGAAGCTTAAAATTCCAAAGGAAAAATTTTATATCCAAATGGAGGAAGTGGGCAATACAGTATCAGCCACAGTGCCGATTGCACTTTGGGATGCGCAAAAAAGAGGGCTCATAAAAGAGGGTTATAAGGTGATGCTGGTTGGATTCGGTGTGGGATATTCATGGGGTGCATGTTTAATCCAATGTTAAACGGTGAGAGGAGAGAGAAATCAATGAAAAGGAATATTCTTTTAAAAGAGATTGAAGAATTGTTGGAATTAGAGGAGGGAACCTGCAATGAGGAGACCGGACTGGATGAAATAGCTGGCTGGAACTCCATGGCAGTGATTAATTTTATTGCATTTGCAGATACCAATTATGATAAGGTTTTAGAAGGGAAGGACCTTAGGAATTCAAAAACAATTGGGGACTTGATTGATTTAATTCTTGAGGGATAGCTATGTGTGAAGATTTATTTGGAGTCAAGGGGAAAAATATTCTTGTTACAGGTGCTTCCTCCGGCATTGGCAAAGAGGTTTCCCTGCTCCTTGGCAGGCTGGGGGCAAGGGTCAGCATGGTGGGGAGAAATGAAGGAAGACTCAATGAGATATTAAAGTTACTGGATGGAGATGAGCACAGAGTTTATCCGTATGATTTGAATGACTTGGATCATATTCAAGGCTTGGTCAGAGACATCGGGCATCAGGCGGAAGGGTTGTACGGGCTGGTTCATGCCGCAGGTATAAATAATATGTCCTCTTTGGATCAGACACGGTTTGAACAATACATGAAGATTTTTAATATAAACCTGTTTTCATTTATTGAGCTTATTAAGGGATTTGTTAAAAAGGGCAGCTGCGAAATGAATGGAGGAAGTGTTGTCGGCATATCTTCAGTGATGGCAAGAAAGGCTTGTGCAGGTTCTGCATTTTACGGTGCCAGTAAAGCGGCTTTGGAAAGTATCGTAAAAACGGCGGCAACTGAAATGGCTGCAAAAAGAATAAGAATTAATGCTGTAGTACCTGCCTACGTAGATACCCGGATGTTTCAACAACTCTGCAAAAACCTAACCGAGGAACAAAGGAAGAAGCTTATTGAAAAAATTCCATTAGGCCTCGGGCAGCCTTCACAGGTGGCTTGGGCCGTAGTCTTCCTATTGGGAAAAACTTCTAGTTGGGTGACGGGAACCAGTTTGGTAGTAGATGGAGGATACCTCTTAACTTAACCCGTTGTGCTAGTGCTTTTTAACACAACAATTTCAAGTTTTTAAAGTGTTAAAAATGCACTTCTTCCGTTTGTGCCTCCCATACCCTAGAAAAGAATTGCGTTATAAGGCACTAGCACAGATCCCAAAATATATGTTTTTTAGTGCAAGGTGTGTAGAAAAAAGAGGGAGGATCTTCAAAAAATACACGCACCTTAAACCTATGGGTATTATATAGAATGTCTTCATGTTCTTTAATGAATCAGCCCATAACTGTTCTGCGGGTATATTGCTTCGCATATTTTTTCTGCCAAAGCCAGTGCTTTCAAACCGTCGTAACCGGTAACACAAGGTATCTGACCGCTCTTTATGCATTTTATAAAAGAGAGGAGTTCCGATTTTAAGGGCTCGTGAGGCTGCACATAGACTTTCTCAATTATATTTTCCTGTTTGTATGCAATGTCATATCCTGTATCCAGTTTGAAATTGGTTCTGCGGGAAATATTAATGGATTTATTGATGTAATCCACATAGATCCTTGCATTTTTCGTATTAACACACAGGCTTCTTACCTTATCTTCAGTAACTCTGCTGGCTGTGGTGCTGACCAATGTATGATCCTTTAATTTGATTAAGGTTTGGGCATAATCTGCATAGTCCGGGCTGAATACACAAGCGCCGTGCGCATAAAGGGTATCTACTTCAGACTTTATCAATAAGTTCATGATATCGATATCATGAATCATCAGATCCTTTACTACATCGGTATCGTTGATCCGTTTATCGAAAGGGCTCAGCCTCTGAAAATCAAGGGAAATAAGTGTTTCATTTTTCAAAATGTTTGAAAGTTCGGAGATGGCAGGATTAAATCTTTCAATGTGACCGATCTGTAAAATAACCCCATTATTATTACATGCCTCAATTAAGTCCATCGCTTCCCTCGTATCAAGTGCAATGGGCTTTTCCATTAAAATGTGTTTTTGTTGTTTTGCACACAGGATGCCGTAAGTCTTGTGGAATTTTGTCGGAACTGCAATACTGACTGCGTCTGCATCATTCAACATTTTTTTTAGATCTTTATAGTATTCTACAGCAAATATAGCGGATGTTTTTTGCGCACTTGCTTCATCAATATCATGAAACCCTATAAGCTCGCATTCACTGTAAAGGTCTTTATATACGCGGATATGATTTTTTCCCATACTGCCTGCTCCAATGACACCTATTCTAATTTTGTCCATATCCTAATCATCCCCGATACCTATGAAAAGGTAAGAATTACAGCCTATTCATAAGTATTCCGAACCCCAAAAACATGTGAATGATTATAGATTTTTAATAGCTACAATGCATACAGATGACCAAGTTTTTTGTTTGAAAGCGCGAAAAACAAATTCTCGTTCATTCAGATGGCAGCATATGATATAGCAGACCTTTGCAAAAATATAACAAGTGCTTTTTTACACAGTGAATTTTTTGTTTTCAAAGTATAAAAAATCCACTTCTTCTCCTAGTACGTTGCATATCCAAGAAAGAATTATGTTACGAGGCACTTGGTGGGTTAAGTTAAAGATTTTAATTTTTAAAGGAGGAAAAGCAATGTTTAAAAAGTCCCGTTTGGATGAGACACAGGAAGAGATATTAAAGGAACTTAAGCAGCTTGTAAAGAAACAGAAAAAAATTAACAATATGTTGGAGTCATTAGGACTTATGGGAAAATACGAAGAAAGCCAGGAAAAAGTACCGGAAAAAACATGGGCTGGACAGGAGGGGGAAACTGTTTGTAAAGCCTTGGACCCGGATCACCCCAGCCTTTTAAGAGGCCCCAATATGGTTCCGATTTTTGACTCCTTATCGTTGGTGGACACACAAACAGAATTTAATGAACCGGGGGGAAATACCAGGTTTCCGCAGCAGGTAAAAACAAAAATCAAACATTATCAGAGCGATTTTGATTTGAGTAAACTCCCCAGCGGAGCAACAAGAGATATGATTAGCTACAACCAGTCAACCATTCCTTCTCCACTGGATTTTTACCAATGGTACACTAATACCGACAGTTCAAATATCGCCTTTGGGGAGGGAACGAATAAATCCGACTTGATGATTAAAACCCCGACAACAGCCGGTACGCGTTACAGAATGCGTTTTGGAGTAGCTTGGTCCGGGCATAACCGGTGGGCATGGGATATGAAGATACCTGGTGGATATCAAAACGGCCATGCTCAGCTGCATTGGATTAAAGGAGCCAGCGCAGGAGCGTGTCTTGCTTTTAATGCCACATTGGATGGAAGTGGAGTTTGGCAGGCCAATGCATCCAAAGACGCAGATAACGTTGTAAAGTTTTCGACATACAGGGTTTTGGGTGATGGAACCATTTACTGGAATACGCCTGTTACAGTGACGGTTGGACAAAACTTTCAAAACTATCGAAGATTCCTTTTAATGGG
Source organism: Clostridia bacterium (assembly GCA_026418275.1). GTDB lineage: Bacteria > Bacillota > Clostridia > Acetivibrionales > DSM-2933 > SKW182. The sequence goes on along the minus strand of JAOABQ010000019.1, from coordinate 32,850 downwards.
CAGTATCAATGCGTTTTCCTTGTTTGTAGATCATAAAAGGGTAGCCTATTTTGAAAGAAATATTCCATTTTCAAATGATTTGGTCTATGCAGAGTTTGAGGCAATTACGAATGGAAGTCCGGCCCTTACTCCCATTACTCAATATGTAGATTACTGCCTGATGGAAGCGCATGATAATGTTAGAATTGAATCTACCCGGGAGATATCCCTTGTTCACGTAAGCAACTATTTGCAGCAGTTGGCAGAAAGTTCCTTTGGAAATGTGAGCATTACCAGTACCGGGGTACAGGATGTTGTCTCTATTACTGTTCCTACCGGTAAAATGGTTGTTATTCTAGGTTTTCAGGCTTCTCAAACAACTGCCAAGACAAATATCTGGCAAGTTACGAATTCCACCTCGGGGACTACCTATGGCCAATGGGCTTATCAGGGACCTGATGTAGTAAACGTAGACTTTTCTACTCCTCAGGTAGTAGGCTTCGGAAATGAAGTTATCAAGCTTCAAATCAATGTTAGCAACACAGCTGCGGGTGAAACTGCCTATGGTGTACTGCGGTATGCATTTGTATAAGTAAATTGACGATAGGCAAAAACGGGTGAGGCTAGTATTAAGGAGGAAGGATTAAGACTTTTCATGAAATCTTCCTCCTTAAAAGTTTACTCTTGAAACCCATTTAAAACTTTTACGATAGTTTCCTTTTCATCAACGGTAAGGGCAGGATGGACCGGGATTGACAGGACTTCTTCCTTGATCCTGTCGGTTACAGGGTAGTTCTTATTAAAATCAAAATTTCGATAGCAATGTTGTTGGGGGATTGAGAGGGGATAATAGATGCCATAACCTACCTCATGCTTATGAAGATAGTCTGCCAGTTTGTTTCTTAACCCGTCTTTTACTTTAAGGGTATATTGATGGTATACATGTTTTCCATCCAAGGAAGTATACGGAAGAACTAGTTTGGGGTTGGTAATGTTTGTATCAAAAAACGCAGCATTTTTTCTTCTGGTTGTATTGAAAAGGTCAAGCTTTTTTAGCTGGCAAAGGCCTATGGCCGCAGAGATATTTGTCATTCTGTAATTGTAGCCGATCCTTTGGTGGTAATACCTTGTTTCCATTCCATGGTTGATTAAAAGTTTTGCCGTCGAAGCAATCTCACTTTTATTTGTGACCACCATACCGCCTTCTGAAGTTGTCATGTTTTTGGTAGGATAAAAGCTAAAAGCAGCTGCATCGCCAAAGGTTCCGGCTTTCTTACCCTTCCATTCCGCTCCATGGGCCTGGGCGCAGTCCTCTATAAGAACCAGGTTGTATTTTTTGGTGATTTCAAGGATTTTATCCATATCACAGCTTTGGCCGTAAAGATGAACAATAAGAAGTGCTTTAATATCGCTCTCGGAAATTAAAGCCTTTTCTATGGAGTCGGCGGAAATGTTATAGGTCTTTTCGTCAATATCTGCAAATACCGGGTTGGCGCCGGCATAAAGTATTGCATTGGTAGAGGCGATAAAGGAAAACGGTGTGGTCAATACCTTATCTCCCTTTCCAATACCGGATGCCTTAAGGGCGATTTCCAAGGCAGTTGTACCTGAGGATGTGGCTACTGCGTAGCTGGCTTTAAGATAATTTGAAAACTCATTTTCAAATTCTGTTACAACACTGCCTGAAGCAAGTGCCCCACTTTTTATAACATTTATAACCGCATCAATTTCTTCCTGTCCTATCAAGGGCTTTGAAATATAAATCATAAAATTCTCCTGTCAATATCATTCTATTCATTTGTATTAAAAAGATAAATAATAAATGACTTGTTTTGCTTTAGAGATGTACGGTTGTGGTGTGTAAATCATAATATAAAGGAGGGCTGTCATAGGAATCCATCTTGTGTTGACAGGGCATGGGTCAGCATTTAAATAAACCTTGCAGCCATACACCTTTTAATTGAATGCGAATGAGCGGAATTTTAACGGTAAGGGGGGATTTGAATAGAAAAGTCAAATTTTGATGAGATAAGCCTCAAACATATGAAGATAAGGATTGAATCCTTAAAAAGACTGGCTTCCAATATGCAGCCCATTTACTACCTTAATACGGCATTAATCGACCATAAAACCAATGCAAAAAGGATCAAAGCAAAAAGTGAGATACTTCAATTTGCAGGAAAGACTTTTAAACTGGTAAATAGGGCAGAGCATATAAAAAACATAAGCAGACTAAGGATTGCATTTCTCATGCCAATAGACGGGGACGGTGAATGGATAAGGAACCTTTTAGGTCAAGCCGATAAGCTTGCATTTAAAGGGCATGATGTACTCCTGTACTCCTATTGGCCTAAGCCTGACTGGTTTCAAAGCAAAGCTCGGTATTTTGAGGTTTGTCCGGAATCGATTCTAAGTGATGTAATTGCAAATGCGGATATTGTATTAGCATGCAGTTGGTATATGGTGGTCGATGCACTAAACATTACTGCTCCGATAAAATATCTTTTTGCCGGTAAAATCGATGTGATCGATAAGTACAGCACCTTAAGTGAAGAGATGCAGAAAGTTGTCAGTGCCGCATTTATCCTGCCGTTTAAAATTTTAACCTTTTCTAATGAATGCAAAAGCAAAATCAAACAATTGTTTAAAAGAAACTCAGTTTTATTAACAAAGGATAATAATTTTATCAACGGGCAAATGTCCGACATTTCGATGCTTTTGAATAATTCGGATCACCATACAATAGAAAACCTTCAGTATGAAAATGATATCTTTTATGCCATTGAAAAGGAATTCAACCGCTCCTTGCGAAGTACGATACAAGCAATAGAAATATAAAAAACGTATTTTTGAAGGAAATATAAAGTTAACATAAAGTGGTGTAACTATTTGGAAAACATAGACATAATATGTATTATAGAATGTAAAGGGGGAATTACTATGCCTAATAACTTGATATTCAGTAATGTTGCAAGCGAATTGCAAGTGCAGATATTTGGTAAAAACGGCAGCAACGTTTTGCCGTTGCAGACAGATACAAGCGGTAACCTGGTTGCAGTTGTTGCAACAGTAAGTGCATTAACTGCCGGTACAGTAACCGTCCAGGGCGGCACCATCACTACAGTAAGTACTGTTGACACAGTAAATACGGTAAGTGCGTTAACAGCCGGTACGGTAACCGTCCAAGGTGGCACCATCAACACTGTTCCAATTGCAACCACATCCTTTACTACCCTTGAGTTGAGCACATCCACATCAAATGTTCTACAGATGCAAACAGCAACACAGAACATATACTCCTACTACGTTGTCAACTTGAGTGAAACGGATACGGTAACTGCCTTGCTGCAAATATCACCGGTAAGTACCGGTACCTACTTTGTGAATGATACCTCTACGATTGTTACATTAGGGCCGGTTTCAGGCGGAGTTACTTCCAAAGGTGTGCTTGTAGCGGCAAAATATCTCCAGTATACAAGACTGAGCTTGAGTGCTTCAGCTGGAACACCAACGGTTGAGTGTTATTATAATGCACACGCTTAAAGCGTAAATTTATAATAAGGAATTGCAGGTTTAAAAACCTGCAATTCCTTATTATAGATGCTTTCCATAGAAGAATATTTTAAAGGTCCTGTGGTGTTCTAAGCTTCTGGATTTAACTTAATTTAAAATTTTAGATTCATTTCAATGGGCGTATAATACTTTGGTTATAATTACCATATATTTATTAAAAGGGATTAAGCTTGTTTAGTATAATGCAATTAAATGCAACATAAAAAATCTAGTGCCTCATAACGTAATTCTTTTCTAGGGTATGCGAGGCACAAACAGAAGAAGTGCATTTTTAACACTTTTAAACCTAAAATTTGTTGTGTTAAAAAGCACTAGTACATTCTGCTTTTGGAAGTATTCCCGAAAGCATTGGATGTCTGCAAGATTTTTAGTATGTTATTTATAGAACCGAGGGGGATAAAAATGTCACTTAGTTTGTGCATGATTGTAAAGAATGAGGAGGATAACCTTCCAAGATGCCTCTTGAGTATAAAAGATTTGGTGGATGAGATGATTATTGTGGACACCGGCTCCAGCGATTCAACGGTAGAGATCGCAAAAAGCTTTGGTGCCAAGGTTTATTATTTTCCATGGAATAACAGCTTCAGTGATGCAAGAAACCATTCCTTAAAACATGCTTCAGGCGATTGGATTTTAATCATGGATGCAGACGATGAATTGGAGGAAGAAGGGAATCAGGCAATTTTAAATTTGATAAAGGATAGTGATGCGGACGCTTATTACTTAAAGACAATGAATTATACTGGAGAAGAGCCGGGAACAGATTTGACAATGAATATGAGTCTTAGACTGATAAAAAACGGTAGAGGGTATTTTTACTCAAATCCTGTGCATGAGCAGATTCACAGCAATATTGTGTCCATCAATCCCCAGGCTAAAATCCTGAGTGAAGATATCAAGGTCTACCATTATGGATACCTAAAAAAGAATATTATCGCACAAAACAAAAGATCCAGGAATATCAGCCTTCTGGAAAAGGAATTGGAAATGAACCCGGGATACAACTTTGCCCTTTTTAATCTGGGAAGTGAGTATTATGCCATGGGGGAAAATGAAAAGGCGATCCACTATTTTGAGGACTCTTATAAAAATTTTGATCCTAAAGACGGATTCAGCTCTCATTTAGTCATCAAAATGGTCAATTGCTATACCAATCTGGGGAAATTTGATGAGGGACTCAAGTTGTGTGAGGATGGGCTTAAGTTTTACCCTGAATTTACTGAGCTTGTATATATGAAAGGAATTATACACCATGCGATAGGAAAGCCTGTAAGTGCTTTAAAGTACTTTAAGAAATGTACCCAGATGGGAGAGGCACCCAGCCACTTTAATGTGATTATCGGTGTTGGCACATTCCGGGCCTTTTTTATGTTGGGAGAAATATATTACGATTTTGAGGATTATGCGTCGGCTGCAGAAAATTTTGAAAGTACATTAAGATTTAACCCGGATTTTATGCCTGCTCTTCATAAGCTGGTAAGATGCTGGTGCAAGCTGAACCTTGAACAAAGGACACTTGAAGAAAGAATAGAGGACCTGCGAAAATATAAAGTTGAAAAGATAGACTTTTATGTGTTTGAAATATTAAACCAGGAGAGGTATTTTGAACTTTCGGAAAAGTTGATTGAGCGGTGCATCAAAACCAGCGGAAAATCAGGATATTTGAAATTTAATAAGGGTCTATGCAAACTCTACCTGAAAAAATATAATTCTGTGCTTCATATAATGGGAGGATTTAAGAAAGATCCTGAATATCAGACAAGAGCCATGTGTGCTCAGGCATTATGCAAAATCCTTCAGGAAGATTATCTGGGAGCGGCAAAATGCTTATCATCCAAGGATATAAATACAAATGATGCTTTGGTTAAAGTTTATCTTGAATTCTTAAGAATTATGGAAACCGGCAATTGCATAGTTTTAAGTGAGGAAGAAGTCCTATCCTCCATGTATTCCATTGCTATACTTGACCTCTTAAAAATCTTAATGATCTTACATGAATTTGAAATATTTGAAAAAGCACTTCAGCTTTTAAACGCGATCAATGACAAAACTGTTTTGCTAAAGCTTGCAAAGCTATATTATACTGAGGGATGCTATGGATTGGCATATAAGGAACTCATAAGGTCAATAAAGCTATTTGAAGTCATTGACAGGGAGGGAGCAGGCATTTTGCAAAAGCTTAAACTAAAAGGTTTTTAAGCTGTTTAAATATTTTGAAGCAGGAGCTTTTAGTATGGGGTTGTTTAAAACATGTGGATTCATTTTCAGACAACAAGGATTTGGGATGCTGATACATATTTTATAAAGAAAGGAAGATAGTTATGGGAGCTTTAATCATAAGGATTCCAACTAAAGCTGTATTTATAGATAGCAGCATGCCCAACCAGAATTTTGGAGGTTTTTTTGCGTTATTTATCGGCAGGTTTCCACCGAGTACTTTATATAGGGCACTTATGGAGTTTGACTTGTCTTCTTTACCGGTAGGTTTGGTTGTGACTAAAGCGGAGCTTTTCCTGGATATTATTAGGAACGATTATCCGGGAACTTCAAAGGTATTCGGCATCTATAGGCTGCAGCAGGAGTTTGATGAATTTACCGTAACCTATAACAACCAGCCAACTTTTGCTGCTGCTCCTTATTCAACTCTTACCATTGGGGCTGAGATAGATGTATACGTTAAGGCGGATATGACCGGTCTTGTACAAGACTGGTATTACGGCCGCTTTACAAACTATGGATTAACGATTAAAGCGGTGGATGAAAGTATATACTCCTTGTTCGCTGCCTATAGCAAATATATTTCAGACGAAGCTTTTATACCCTACCTTGAGATCACTCTCGATACACCCTTTCAAATTACAGGAAGACAGTTTACTTCTGCCAGTGAAACAGGGCTTATTACAATGGATACCTATCAATACTCACAACAATATGACGTCTCCCAGATCATGAATTACACTTACTTTGTTACCAATACGGGAACAAATTCCTGTGAGGTTTTTAGTCAGGTAAGCCCAGATGCATTGTCATGGATAGACGATACAAAAGTTTACTCGGTAGCGCCAGGGGAAATGGTAGGTGTTATTCCGAAAACCTTTTCAAGGTATACCCGCCTTGCATATAAATCCCTTCTTACAGGAAGCAGTACAACTATAAATATTACCTTGCAGCAGCAAGCATAGGCCACCGGAGATAGCCTGAAAAACAATAATGGTAGAATAATAAAAGGTATTGAGTTCTTTCTTAAGTTATGTACTGCGAATCGCTTGCAAGGAGTTTATAAATTTTGAGAAATTCCTTTGCAACCGCAGTATGGGAATGGCGTTCTAAAATTGTATCGTATGCACGGTGAATAATATCCGTATTATCTTTATGAAGCACAACTTCAATCATTTTAGCCAATTCCGTTGGCTTTTTTTCTGCCACCAGATATCCATTGTATTCGTGGGTGATCAGTTCTGCCAAACCGCCAATATCGGAAGCAATAACCGGGACTTTGGATGACATGGCCTCTAAACAGGAAATGGATGTTGCTTCCTGCACATCCTTGGCTGTGATGGAAGGGATACACACCAAATCACTCATGTTATAGAAAGAAGGAATATGTCCCGGCTCAACTACGCCTAGAAATGTGACCTTTGAGGTAATATTTTTTGCTTTGAAAAAGTTTTCAAGCCACCTGCGTTCGTCACCATCTCCGGCAAGGTATAGCCTGACAGGGGAATCCGGATTTTTGGAAACAAACTCATAAAAAGCTTCTGCGAGGACCGGGACACCATTTTTTGCAGTAAACCTTCTTGGACAGAGTATGACTTTGTCTAAATCTCCCAGCATGAATTTTTTCCTCATATTGTCTCTCGTTTCACTATTTTCGGAGAATTTTTTAATGTTTACAAAATTATAGGTCACTTTTGATTCTCTTCCGGCAACTTTTAGGATATGGTTTTTTATCCGGGTGTCAACACTGATGATAAAACTTGCATAATAATACCCTTTCTTCTCTGTAATCTTTAAAAAGTTATCCTCGCTGCTGCCTTCAATTACATGACCGGTACTTAAGATTTCATTTCTCAGGTAGCCGTGCACCGTTAAAACGATCGGTTTTTTGCAGCCTGCTTCCCTAAGTCCCAAAACGGTTAATACATCTTCCGCATTAATGATATCTATGTTATTTATCCGGATGAGATTCATGAGATTTTCACCATAAGCTTTATACCTGTCGACGGTTCCCTTGGAATAGCCGTTTTCATAGGAACAGGGGATATCATTAGCACCTTTGGCATAGACCTCCACACCTAATTCCTCCAAACCTTCACAAAGGGAAGACATATGAGATGACAATCCTCCAATATGCGGGTAATCCCAATAAGTTGCCATTAATACTTTCACTAAAATCATCTCCTAAAAGTTTGGTAAATGGGTAATTTTCAACATACTTTATATTATTATATTGGGTGTTAAAAGTTTACAAAAATACAAGAGGAGATACATAAAAAGTGTACCATTCATTACCTAATATTCATATTTTAAATCAGTAGAGTAAATCTTCAACGTGGGTATCACTGAAACTTTTCCTGATATCCATCGGGAGAGAAGAGGGGCTGATGTTTTGAAAATATCGTTTATTTATGATAAATGTTTTTTGGGAGGGCTTGAATCTGCGACCAAAAATAAAATGGACTATCTAAAAGATTTAGGTATGGACTGTCAAATCATTTTTTTTGAGAAAGGTATGGAAAATCAAACTTTCAGAAAGTATAAAACTTTTATAGCGGAAAATGACAGTAAACTGGCAGCACTTACAAAGGACTCGGATGTTTTAATTAACCTTTCACCCTATGAAACGACTTTTGATAGGTTATATAAGTTGAAATTGCCTTTTATATACGAGTGTCATGTTGGGGTGGCATTTTCATATTATTTAAGTTTTTTGAAAAAAGAATTTGTCAAGGGAATCGTTTTTCCGACCAGGTTTAAGCAAAATGAGGCAAAAGATTATATACCTCACGGTATCCCCTCATTTTCTTTTCCGAATTGTGTAGGAAAAAATTTCTTTGATAAGGGCTTATCAGTGGGGATTCCGAAATCAAATAAGAAGATTATTTTATGGGTAGGACGGATTGAACCCAATAAGAATTGGAGCATCTTAATTAAGCTTGCCAAAAGAGTCCGGGATGATTATTTGATCCGTATCATATCCGATCTGAACCCATTGAAAGAAAGGATAAATTCCAGTGAATACCCCAAACTTGCCAATATTCTTCGTAGGAGGGATTTACAGTCTAAAATACAGCTTATATCGAATTGCTCGTACGATGAAATTCCCAGGTGGTACTATAATGCAGCTTTTTCAGGATGCTATTTATCGACTTCCTATACAGAGTCATTTGGAATGACTGTTTTAGAGGCCATGGCAACCCAATGTCCCATGGTGTTATCCGATCTCCCTACATTCAGGGAAATTGCAAAGGATTGTGCACTGTATTTTTCCCCAGATGATGTAGATAGGTGTTTGGAGAATATTTACAGGGTTTGTGAAGAAAAAGAGTTACGGGATCAAATGATTGAAATGCAGGCAGAAAATATAGGAAGCTTTGAGGGAACGGGAATTTGTAGGAATTACTTGGAATTTATACAGGAAGTAATGAAAGGGTAGATTTCAATTTAAAAAATAGTATTGGCGTGCAAAATAAGAGATAACGAACTGTAAAAGTAAAATTTTGATTTCTGACACCTAAGTAAACCAGGTATTTCATCTCTCGAATTTCACTATGTTTACACTTCGTTATCTATAGTAAGGAATATTCCCAATCTTATATATGTGCACCCCCATGGCTGGGATAAGAAGTATATGGGGGAAAGGGTATGAAGGTGTCCGAAGGGCCCCTTCATTTCTTTTTACTACTTGCCATCGCTATTTTACTCACTTGAAAATCACTGATTTATCTTAGGCTAACGCACTGATGCCTCGTACCGTAATTTTTTTCTAGTGCCTCGTAACGTAATTCTTTTCTAGAGTATGAGAGGCACAAACAGAGGAAGTGCATTTTTAACACTTTTAAAACAAGAAATTTGTTGTGTTAAAAAGCATAGGGAAGTAACATTTGTAATCTATGGACATAAAATGGTAACAGGATGCTTTATGTTGAGAAGGTGATTTTATGAGATACTTTATTGAAAATAAAGAAATTTTCAGCACAATGATGAATTTGATTATTATTCCGTTGATTCCATATTTGACGAAGTATTTAATCGCTTATATACGGCAAAAAACAGACGATCTTGAGGCGAAGATCAAGTATAAGGAGATAAAGGAATATGTTCATATAGCGGAAGAAGCTGTGATATCTGCGGTAGCTACGGTAAATCAGATCTATGTGGATGAAATAAAAAAGAATAATGGGGTGTTTCTACCCCATGAACAAAAGATCGCCTTTGATATGGCAAAGGAAAAGGTTGTAAAAATATTGGGAGAGACCGGATTGAAGGTCCTGGGCGAAGTTTACAATGATCTCAATGTTTGGCTTGAAAGCCGTATTGAATATTATGTCAATGAACTGAAAAACAAACAAACTGTATTGCTGCCTGTAAAATAAGCGGAGGTGATAGGCGATGAAGGTGATTATAGATTCAGGCCATGGAGGAAGTGAATCAGGGGCAGTTGCTTTTGGACTGAAGGAAAAAGACTTAAACCTGATATTCTCCAGGCTATTGGCTCAAAAGCTTAAACAAATGGCAATTGATGTAGATGAATCCCTTATTAATAATGACTATCACACTCCTAAAATGCTTACCGACCTTATTAAAAAATCGGGTGCAAAGCTGTGCATATCCTGCCACAACAATGCATTCAACGGAAAGGCCAGAGGGTTGGAAGTGATTCACAGCATCCACTCAAAAGGGATTTTATCGAATATGATTTTGGAGGAAGTCAAAAAGACGAATTTTACAGTAAGAAGGGCATTTAGCAGACCCAGTACAAGTCCTTCAGGTGGGGGAAGGGATTATTATTTTATTATCCGGCTTACTTACCCTGAGGTGGAAACAATCATTGTAGAATTTGGCTTTATGGACAATATGGAAGATTTCAAAATGTTGACTGATCCGGCTTGGCAGGATCGCTTAACTACAGCTGTTGCAAAGGGCATAAAAAACTATCTTTTTGGAATTATTACTGATAAAACGCCTATTGTGGGAGAAGCACTGCTTACACCCTACCAATTGAAAAAGGCTTTAAAAGAAAGAAACCCCCAGGCAAATCCTGTGATTGTCGATTTGTATTATAGAATTTCAAAGTATTACGGTATAAAAGCTGATCTGGCTTTTCTTCAATCCATGCATGAGACCAACTGGCTTAAGTATACAGGAGTCGTTAAACCGGAGCAGAATAACTTTGCAGGACTGGGAGCCACAGGCGGAAGTAATCCGGGGGAAAGCTTTCCATCCCCTGAAACAGGAATAGAAGCGCATATCCAGCACCTGTTTGCTTATGCAGCCATCCAGCCTGTCCCTCCGGGAAGAATTGTGTACGATACCCGTTTTAATTTGGTTCAGAGAGGAATTGCACCCAACTGGGAGGATCTTAACGGAAAATGGGCTGTACCGGGAGTTGGGTATGGAGATAGAATTGTAAGCATGCGAAAAAATATCATGGCGGTTTATCCTCCGGGGGGACCGGACGATGAAGAGACAAAGGATCATTGGGGGAAAGCGTGTAATGACGAACTTATGAAAGCAGGCTTACTTTATAATGATCATTCTTATAAACTCAGTCTCAATGCAACCGAAGGAATGGTCATTTGTCTGGTTAACCGTCTAAGAAAGCATCTGACGGAGAGCAAAGGAAAAGCAGTGTCCCATGAGTCGAAAAACGAGAACATAAAAATTACATCTTTACATTGGGCAAAGCCTTGCAATGACGAACTAATAAAAGCAGGTATTCTTTATAACGATCATACCCTTACTCTTGACAGTTTTGCAAGTGAAGCGATGATTATTTGTTTAATCAACCGGTTAAGAGATAAAATACTGGATCCGGCAAGAGGTTCAAGGGATGATGGCAGAGCAAACATTAGGGGAGCCAGAGTAAATGAAACTTGGGGGCAACCCTGCAATGACAAGCTTCTAAGTGTGGGTATTCTTGAGAATGATCATGCAGCTACCCTTAATCAGTTTGCTTCGGAGGCAATGGTTTTGTGCCTGGTTAACCGCTTAAGAAAGGAGTTGATGAAACATGAATAACATCCTTGGTTATTTGGCTCTAGCGGTTTTGATCTGTTCAGCGGCCCTAACTGTTTTCCATATTTTGAAACTGCTTAAAATGAACTACAGTAATGCAAAGAAAGATCAATTGAATCAAAAAATTGAAAAAATTCTTTTAAATCTGGATGAGATCATCAAAACCAGTGTTATTGCCACAAAACAGTCTGTTGTAGACGGAGTGAAGCATTCGGGTGAGTTTTTACAGATGGAAAAGGATGAAGCACTTTGTCAATGTAAAGAGCGGATTTATCACTTAATGAACAATAAGGAAATGGACGTCCTTGAAAACTTTATAGGAAATATCGAGGAATGGATTCAATGCAGAATTGAATATTATGTAAATAGGCTTAAAAAATTTTAATTTATTCAAACATAATGAATAGGGTCATGGCAAAAGGACTTACTTGGGGCAGGAGGGGAGTAAACCATTCTGTCCCGAATACTTATACTACCCGGAATTCAAATAGATACAGGAAAAAGCGGAGGGATTATTATGTCATTTCCAAACATTCCGGATATCCATCCAGAGATCGATATAGAAAGAGAAGATGTGTGTAATTTGCTCCTTCTTTCTATTGCACTGGAAGAGATCAGTCTATCCGAACTCATCGATGCGGAGGTAGAAAAAATCAAATTTGCTATAGGAGATAATCCGGATACTACAAATAAGGAAATTCTTGAGATAAACCGCAGTGTACACCGGATTATGATGGATGTAATTAAATTGGAGATGCTTCTTCAATTTAAACTGGAAGAAGTTCTTGATAGGGTATGCTCGTCAACTACTTGTTCTACATCAAGTTCGACAAGCACCACAACAACAAGCACCACAACAACTACCTTTACTACAACTAACACATCAACATCTACAACAAGCACTACGTTCAGTACGACATCCAGCACAACAATCACTACATCCAGCACTACGTTCAGCACGACATCCAGCACAACAAGTACTACAACAAGCACTACGTTCAGCACAACAACCAGTACAACAACGAGCACTACATCCAGCACCACCAGGACAGCAACAAGTACTAAATCCAGTACCACAAGCAGCACAACAACAAGCACTAAAACAAGTACAACCACCCATACAACCACTAAAACAACAAGCTCCACCACTAGGACTGCGAGTACAACAAAGACAACCAGCACTACAACAAAAACAACCAGCACCATGACAAAAACAACCAGCACCATGACAAAGACAACCAGCACCACAACAAAAACAACCAGCACTACAACAAGAACAACCAGCACCATGACAAAAACCACTACAACGAGAACTGCAACAAAAACCACTACGAGTGCTACATCCTTTACAACAACTACTACCAGAAAGAAATGCCACTGCAGCTTAAAGGGAAGAGGCGTGGGATGTATTTCAAACTGCTGCGATCGGTTCTTTGCAGGAACAGCAGTCTTACAGGCTGATATTTGTACTTTGAGGTGTGAAAAGAATGATTGTGTCTTGTGCTACAGCGTACAAAAAGGAGATATACTGGAAACTTTTACTGCATTTCCAAATAGCCTTAAAATAAAGTGTGAGAAAACAAAGGATGGTATATTGATGACCGTAAAAGGCTTGGGAGAAGTGAAGAGAAAAGAGAGGGGAAGAGAGGATATTACAAAGACAGGTAGTTTCGAACTGAAGCTAATAGACCGGGATAAAAGCAATAAAATCAGTGCTTTTCAGATGATAATAACCGTATGTGACAATCCTTTTCTTGATCATCATAGCGGTAAAGTCACTGTGAAAGCTTCCAACCTGGCTATAAAGTACAGTTGTTAGATGTAGAGGCTTATTAAATTTCAAAAAGGTAATGTATAAAGAGCGTTTGGAGGTTTGGCTTATCAAACGCTCAATCTTTTTAAGGTACTATATTCAAATTAAACATTAGAAATCCATAGATCAAATTACTTCGAAACTAATACATGGGGTGAAAGGATTAAGTCTATTTTTAATGCAAATGGGTACTGAGAAAAAATAACATAAATTTTTAATATGTAGATTTATAATTCTTTCCCGGACAAGTTTTAATTATGTAAATTATTGTAACACGGGAAAAGATGTTTACATAAAATGAAGTAGTAGTAATTTTATTATAATTAAAAGGAGAAGTGATCTATATGTCCTTTCCCAACATTCCTCAAGATATTAGTCCGACAATTGATCTGTCTGGAGATGATGTTATTAATTTGCTTTTAGCTTCTATTGCATTTGAAGAGCTGGGGTTAGCACATATCATTAATTCAGAAGCTGAAAAAATTCAATCTATTCTCGGTACATTAAAGGGGCAAAATGTGAAAAATCCTTCTATTGTAGATTTATTAGCGATAAATAGGTCTGTTGAACGAACGTTGCGGAGTGTAATTAAAGAAGAAATGCTGTTGCAATTTAAGTTGGAAAATATTCTTGATATTTTATCAACAACAACCACTACAACTACAACAAGCACAACAACAACCACAACCACCACAACAACCACCACAACAACCACTACAACAAGTACAACAACAAGCACAACAACAAGCACAACAACATCAACAACATCAACAACATCATCAACAACAACGTCAACAACAACATCCACGACAACATCCACAACAACATCCACAACAAGCTCAACAACAAGCTCAACAACAAGCTCAACAACCAGTACTACAACAAGCTCAACAACAAGCTCAACAACAAGCTCAACAACCAGTACTACAACAAGTTCAACAACAAGCTCAACAACCAGCTCCACAACAAGCTCCACAACAAGCTCAACTACGACCACTAGTTCAACCTCTACTACCTCTTCCACAACCAAACGGCAGTGCTGTATTACAGGCAGCGGCAGCGGGAATATCACAGTTGGAGATCCCAGATTTATCGGAGGAAACGCAAATATTCAAGATCCCAGGCTGAATTGTTCATGCTGTGATCCGCAATGTACTGCTGCAAATAATATCGCCTTCCAGGCAAATAATATGGGCGTAGTATTGCGGGTGCAATTTACACCCCAGCAGCTTGCTCAAGCAACAATCACCTGTAATACTACTGCAACGCCAAGAACTCTTACGGTTCAAGGAACGGCAAATGTAACGTTTAGCCAGCCCTCCGAACCGGATATTACGGGTACAGGAACTGTGACTTATACGTTTTTTGACGGTGGTCAAGGTGCAGGCAACGATTCATTCCAGATTTCTGTAACGAATGCTACAAATCCGGCATTAAATTTTACAAGCGGGCTGGTTATTTTAAACGGCAACTTTGTTATCGGACAATGCCAGGCATAAAAATTAAAAATAAAATGTACAATATGCATGTTTGTTTTTGGTGATTATTTTACAGTACTCCTAATTAGACTTATTGAAATTCAATTTAGGTGTATTCGATAAATCAAACCATTGCGACAAGTACTTATTTGAGGAATGATGAATATACCTTTTTATAAATTCGTATTATAAATTTAAAGGCAGTTTCAGGCTGCCTTTAAATTTTTGCACTATATTTCGAGGAGAGGTTCAAATTGATTTTTCCATATCCATTGTGGGCTGTAACGCTGTCTAACCAGTGTTTTTGAGTGAATTACCGGGTTTTCTCTCATCATGCGGAATATAATATCCGCATGATCTTCATAGTAGGCCTGTTCGGATGGGTGGTAGGATTCTTTCGTATCAAATCCATAGTTTCTTGCATCCCACCGCATAAAATATGCATTCATCTGTTTGCCGATTTCCTCAAGAGCAGGAACCGCCTGGTTTAATACCAGGAAATTTCCTCTTCCTGCAGCCTCCAAAACTGTGAGCGGAAATGCCTCAGAATAGGAGGGGGATACATAGAGGTTGGATAAAGTAAATAAATCTAAAACTCCTTTACGTGGAAAACCGTTTGGGTAACCTAAGTCGGAAGTAAAGGCAATTCCTTTCTCATCCAGTCCGAATTTTAGTCCAATGAGCTTGACAGCTGTTTTATAGGTTTTAGAATCTACATCTCCCGATGGGAAATCACAGAAAATGACTTTTATATTACGTTCGGTCTTCTTTTTCATAGCGCCGGCAAAAGCGGCTACTTTGTCAAATTTTTTGCCTTGTGTCAATCTGCCCGCATAAACAATGAGTATGTCAGAGGAAAACAGGTCAACCTTTTGTGAAATTGCCTTAACATCCTCACTCATATTTGCCAGCAGGTCTAAACTGTTATAGATGACACGGCACCTGCCTTCTGCTACATCATATTGTTTGGCAAGGGCACTGATTCCTGCATATGTGAGAGAAATATAAGTTGTATGCGGCATGGGAGTAAACCGTGCGGAAAAAGGCCAATCAGGGTTAGCGGGGCGGTTTACCGGAGCAGAATGGGAAAAGGAGATAAACCTTGTATTCGGAAGTTTTTTCTGAGCTTTCCGAATGGCTGCATTATGAATTAAGTGCCAGCCCTGATAAAGTATGTCGTGCATAATGCATACATCCACGTCAGAAAGCTTATTTGCCAGGTCCTCGGCAATCACTTCCTCTTCCTCAAAGAAACTTAAGTGTACCTTTCCAGTGGGCATATCATAGTCAAACCATTGGATTTGCTTGCCGTTCATTGAATTTGTAACTTCAACCCACTCAATTCTTTCATCTTTGTAAACGCCAAACCTACTGTTTTGTTTACAACCTTCGCAAACCAGCAGTTTGGTGGGAATTCCCGCATCCAGCAGCATTCTTAGCTGTTCAGCCACTACGTTTACCAGGGAGTATGTTGTATCCAGATCACCAAACATTGTTAAAATGGCTACCTTCATTTTATAAAATTCCTCCTTTAATTTAAAGGTTGTTTTTTAGGAGCTTAAAAAGTAAAGCCCTTTAGCATTATATGCATGGTTGCGCCAGAAAGTACGTAGGATGAAATGCTGGTGCTTTAATATAATAGTGCTTTTTACCATAACAAATTTTTTGTTTTTCAAAGTTTTAGAATTCACTTCGTCTATTTGTTACCCCCCATACCCTGGAAAGGAATTACACTGCAAGTCACTGATGAAATGTCTAAACAGTGGTTAAGAATACATGGAATTTGACAGATCAGTATCCATAAAGCGGTTTCCTGTAAGAAAGTGATTTGAATTTTGAATTTGCTTACAAAGGGTATTTATTAACATAAGTTGGTGAGTGATAGGATGACATTTTAAAATACGATAAAACGCCGTTTAAAATGCAAATTTCAATATGAAGGTTTTTTCTGTAGTAAACATAACTCAAGCACATTTTGAGGGCGATTTTAATAAAATGGAAGTAGACATAAACGTTTAACGGGAGAAGATTATATGAAAGTTATACTTGTGACGGGTGGGGCCGGTTTTATCGGCAGCAATTTCATAAGGTATTTCCTAAGAAGAAATAAAAATTTTATTATAGTTAACTTGGATAAGCTTACAGGGGAATCTGACCTGGATAATTTGAAGGAGTTTGAAAATTCACCAAGGCATCATTTTATAAAGGGTGATATTGTGAATCATGAGTTGGTTAGTTATGTTATTAAAAGGTATAGGCCTGATTACATAATTAATTTTGCAGCAGTAACACGGAAGGATGCTGCGGTAAATAATGCTGCTGTTTTTGTAGAGACTAATATCTTAGGTACATTGACGCTTATGGAAAGTGCCAGATATTACTGGGGAAAAGGCACATTGGAGGATAAACGGTTTATTCACATTTCTACAGCAGAGGTCTATGGTAAAAACGACAAAGCAGAAGACTATTTATTGGAGGAGTCGTTAATAGACCCCGGAGGCATCTATTCCGCGTCAAAAGCAGGTGCAGACCTGCTTGTTAGAGCCTATTCCAAATCCTATAAAATTCCTGTTATTATCACCCGGAGCTGTCAAAACTACGGACCTTATCAGAATGTAAATGAGTTTATTCCCAATTGCATAAAAGCGGCAATAGAGGATAGGCCAATCACTGTAAATTCAAATACACGAAGCGCAAAAGAATATGTTCATGTTGTTGACCACGCTATAGCGCTTATACGGACCATGTTTTACGGAAAAGCCGGAGAAACATACAATATCGGGTCAGGTGAGTGCTTATCGGAAATTGAAATCGCAAGAAAGGTGTTGAATATTTTAGGTAAGCCCGAGGACCGGTATTTAACTGCAGAAGATAGAGAAGTGAAACATGCCGGGTCTATACTCAATAGTTATAAGATAAGAAATAATCTTAGCTGGTCCAGTAAAGTCAAATTTGAAGAAGGCATTAAGGATACCGTCCGGTGGTATAAGGAAAATAGACAATGGTGGAGCCTCGATGATTAACCTGGTAGTGAAGCATGAATTCTCCAAATTGGAATCAGATGCATGGTTGGAAAATCGATTGTAGAGGAGGATATACATGGAATCAGTTATTGAAACATGCAGGGTTTCATATTTTTAAATTCACTCATCCAACAGGGGATGATACTGATACGTAGATTTAACATTTATAGGTACCTGACCGAGGATCCTACAAATGAATTTTATTGAAAGGAAATGGGAAGTTTCTTTACAGATACCTGTTTCCTTTTATATCTTTTTAAACCAGTATACGAGGAGTGAAGGGAATGAAAATAATCCATGCTCTTTTAAGGATACGTCTCTTGAATACATATAGATTAAAAAAGCAAAGAATTTTTGTTGATAAAGCATTATTATCAAAGAATGGGAATTTTATAGATGTGCGTTACCGGTTGTCCAGGCCGGATAAATGCACAAAAGAGACAGCCGTTTTTATGGTGGATGAGGAAACAGGACAAAAGCTATATTTGGTAAATTTTGTTCAGTTTGATCGAATAAAAAAGAAATATGCAGGAAAGGTCTGTAATGATGTTTTTCTTTTTTATAACCGGGGAGGTGTTGTTCGAAAGGGTTCAAAAGTAAGTTTGTTTTTAGGCGCTTTAAATAAAGAACACATTGAAGTTATATAGAAAATCATTATGTTTGGAAAAATGGTAATACAACTTTTAATATAAACGAGTATAAATAAAAGAGGGATATGAATTTTGCTCATATCCCTTTAACTATATTTCCACTTCCGTATATGAAATGTCATTAGGCTTGATATCTTCCCGATACAAACGGCAGCCGGGAAGTCCCGAACGGCGCAGAAGTGCTAATGCAGGTTCAAGTTCGCTTTCGTCAAATCTTACGCCCATATTGCAAAGGGATGTCATGATTTCTCTCGGCATATAAGTTATCTCACATTGAACCCCGCCACTTTCCATGCGACGCTGCAGCAAAAAGGCATGTGCGCGGGTTTCTACCTCTATATAGTAATTAGCCATAAATTTCACCTCTTGAAGGCAAAATACGTGGAGCTGCGAGGCGGCTCCACGTACTCAAAATTATTCTTCTCTATGCCCGTGACCATGGTGTCCATGTGTATCAAGGGGGTTAACTTTTTGGTCAGGGAAGAATTTAGTCGGAAACGGAGTTCTTACTCTGTCATTAAATGTTTTGCATGTTTGTGATGCAGGGTTGATTTGTTCCGGAGGAACTGGGCAGTAACCGTAAGCAGGAATCAAAAGCTGAACAACACATTCACATTTAACAATAAAGAATGCACCCAAATCAAGGGTTAATGCACCTGTGCATGGGCTGATTGCATCGTTGAATGCTTCAATCAGAGCTTCTACCTTGATGAATAAGCCATCTTCATCAATCGTTCCTACTGGAGCGCCAGTATAGTCTTTTGGATAACGAATTACGCCGATCTGTGCAAGGCAGCTTGGGCAGTAGATTTCATTGATAGTAAGATTGAAAGTTGCTTCATCGGTTTGTTGTAACTGATTCATTCCGTCAGTATAGTAAATTGTGTATCTTACTTTTACAAACAATTTAAGTTTTTTGAAACCAGGTCTTGTCATAGAGTCTGATTTTGATATAACTTTTACTTCAACTATATCGAAGTTGCTGGCACCTTCGAATGCAAATGTTGGATTGTTCACGCTGTGGCAAGGCATAAGATTGATTGTTCTGGTTACGCAATCTCTTACAGCAACTTGATCAAATACCTTGGGAACTTGGATACAGACAAGTTCGTTCGGTGGTGGGAAACAATCGGGATTATGAATTTGGCCTGCTTCAATTTTTACCTTATGGCCATCATAATTTTCAATATGTGACATAATTATTCCTCCTTTTTACATAACATCCTTCAACCTATTCTTATAATCTATTTGTAACTCATCCATTTTTTTATCTTAAAGTAATTATCTACAATACTATTATATTAGAGGGCAAAAAAAAGGTTACACTTTTAGTTACATAAAAATTTATTTAATTGATTATATAAGTAAGGTAATACTGGTGCCTCGTAACGTAATTCTTTTCTGGGGTATGCGAGGCACAAACAGAGGAAGTGCATTTTTAACACTTTGAAACTTAAAATTTGTTGTGTTAAAAAGTACTAGATGATGCCTATGTCGAAAAATAGCGAAAAAATTTAGAGGGAATGCTAAATATATGAAGAATATATATTCATAGATAAATACGATAATCGTCCCTTCTATCCCGCATATGTGAGTAATTGTTCAATGCTTCAACGAGGCTGTGAAAGATAGCTGCATTGGGTTTGTTGTAATTTTTATAAAAGAGTATTAATTTATATTTTAGAATTAAACTAATATTTATGAGAGATAACGAACTGTAAAATTAAGCTTCAATTTCTGACACCTAGTGCTTTTTAACACAGCCAATTTTTTGTTTATCAAAATGCTAAAATACATTTCCACTGTTTGTGCTTCGCATACCCTGGAAAGAATTAGATTTCGCGGCATTAGGTAAATCAGGTATTTCATCTCTTGGGTTTTATCATGTTTATATTTCGTTATCTATAGTATATTTAATCCCATAACTTAGAGCGCACGTTTTAAGCAAATTTCAGGAGGGTATCTGATTTGAAAAGGATCTTGATTATTGAAGACAATGAAACCGTAAGGTCTTATATGCACAATGTATTATTAGGACCCGATATAGTAATTTTGGAGGCTGAAAACGGGAAAAAGGGTTCGGAATTATTTAAAAAGGAAAAGCCGGATTTGGTTATTACAGATATTCTTATGCCGGAAAAGGAAGGGTTTGAAATCATTTCTGAGTTTAAAAGAGAAGTTCCGGATATTAAGATTATTGCTGTCACCGGGTGTGAAAACTTTGAGGGAACAGATCTACTAAATATTGCAAAACGTCTGGGTGCTGTACATGTACTAAAAAAACCCTTTAAGGAAGAAGCGTTAAAGACCGTTGTATATGGAGTTTTGGACTCCTTGGAAACCAAGCTGTCCGATTAAGTAGGAATTGCCATGGAAAAGAGGGATTCCTACTTAATCGCTAGTGCCTCGTAATGTAATTCTTTTCTAGGGTATGAGAGAAACAAACAGAGGAAGTGCATTTTTAACACTTTGAAAAGCTATAGATAAAGAAGTGTAAACATAGTAAAATTCGAGAGATGAAATACCTGGTTTACAAGGTCTTTCAGAAATCGAAATACAGTTCGTTATCTCTACAAATTTGTTGTGTTAAAAAGCACTAGTAAATCGATTAGTCAAATCCTTACTCAATCTATGAACGGTCAACCTGTGGAAGCAAGCAATAAGCCTTTAAAGGGTAAATAGTACCGTGGTATAATATAAAATTTATTATAACGCTTATACGATTTGCAATATAGCGCATTTTAAATATTGGGTTTCTTCTGAAGCAAGTAAAATAGGATGGTCTTTTGCCTGCGATCTCAATTCTAACAACCTGACCTTTCTTTTTGAATCTATTGCTGCATTATAAATGATATCCATAAATAATTCCGGATCTACATGATGGGAGCAGGAACAGGTAACAAGGAAGCCTCCACTTTCGATGATCTTCATTGCTCTTAGATTGATTTCCTTATACCCGCGGACGGCACCTTCTACAGCCCCTTTGGATTTGGTGAAGGCTGGCGGATCCAAGATAATCGTATCAAATTTTTCACCGGCATCATAATATTCCCTAAGCTTGTCAAAGGTATTTGCAGCTTCAAAACGGCAATTTGTAAACCCATTCATTTTAGCATTCTTAGTTGCGCAGTCTACTGCGTGCTCGGATATATCAATTCCCAAAACATCCTTGGCATTGTAATAAGCCGCATGAAGAGCAAAGGAGCCTGTATGGGTAAAGCAATCAAGGACCTTCGCATTTTCTACATAGGGTTTAATTGCAGCCCTGTTTTCCTTTTGATCTAGGAAAAAGCCTGTTTTTTGGCCATTTTCAATATCTACGATAAACTTTACTCCGTTTTCAATCATTTCAATCTGGGTTTTAAAATTGCCTTTCAGAAAGCCTTTGGTTTGGGAAAGTCCTTCCAATTCTCTTACAGGTACATCATTCCTTTCGAAGATACCGGCAGGTTTGATCACATCGTCTAAAATTTCTACAAGCTGGTTCTTCAATTTCTCTATGCCCAAGGAAAGGGTCTGAACAACCAAATAATCGGAGAACTTATCGACAATGAGTGCAGGCAAAAAATCCGATTCGGCAAATACTGCCCTGCAGCTTTTGGGGTCTGCTATTTTTTTTCTATATTCCCAAGCAGCAGCGATTCTTTTATATAAAAAGTCCCTGTTGATTTCTTCCTGTTCATAAGTTAAAATCCGGATGGTTATTTGAGATTTGGGATTGATATACCCTCTTCCTAAAAATTTATTTTTATAACTGTATATATCCACAACATCGCCGGGGGTAAAGCTTCCATCAACCCGGTCAATATCGCTTTTAAAAATCCATGGGTGGCCGTATTCAATCCTTTTTTCCTTGCCTTTAACGATAAATGCTTTTGCCATAATTCCTCCAGAAAGTATATAGATTTATTTTGACAAACACCGTTTAACAGTTTTGAAATAATGAAAGCAAGATCCTTTTAGGTATTTCATTCATTTCGGTGTTTGCTTCTCACTTTGAAAAATGCAGGTCTTATCATATTCTACATAAAAAAATTCATTTTATCCACATATAAATATGCAATAATCATCTTACATTGTGATTCAATGCTTTCGGGGTGACTTAAGAAAGCATAACACCATTTCAAGGAGAGTATATGATAAGGGGATTTTAGTAGGGGATGAGTTTATCGCCCAAAATCATGCACTCATGATGTATAGTCCGATGCTGACCCAAAGCAAAGAAGAAATAAGGAAGTAAAAAAGGCTGTTCCATCGTAAACACTAAAGAGGGCGCATATTTTGGATTGCAGGAGCTTCTTCCAAAACGTTGTGATACACCTACCTTTACGAAAACAGCCCTTTTAGAAACTAATCCAAACTTTTTCTAAATCTTAAGGTTGCCAATGTCAATATGATTACAGTGAATGATAAAAGGGCAATAACGTCATTCCACAAAAAGCTGATTCCCACACCTTTGAGCATGATTCCCCTTACAATTTCAAGGAAGTAGGTAAGCGGGATTGCGTAACCGATCCAGTTAATGACCATAGGCATGGATTCCCTTGGGAAAATGAAACCGGAAAGAAGTACACTGGGAAGAAGAATCAATACCATGACCATCATAGCCTGCATCTGATTTTTTGCAAATGTGGATATAAACATGCCCATGGAAAGAGAGCAAAAGACGAATAAGAATCCAAGAAGCAGAAGGAGGCCGATACTACCAACCGGGAACACCCCAAACCAGTATACGCAGAGGGATAGGGCAAAGAGGAAACCTGCATAACCGATCATAACATAGGGAATCAATTTGCCCAAAATAAGTTCCAGCGGCCGGATGGGGGTGACGATGAGCTGTTCAATGGTGCTGCGTTCTTTTTCCCGGACCAGTGCAAAAGCAGTCAGCATCAATGTGATATTTTGAAGAATCAAACCAACCAGACCCGGAATGGTAAATCTTGTACTTTTGAGGTTTGGATTGTACCAAACCTTTGAATTAATGGATACACCCGGAGTTTTGGCTGCGGATATGCCTATCTTTTTCATTGCCTTTTCTTTAAAAGTCCGAGAATACAATTCTGAAATAAGCAAACCACTGTTTAAAGCTGTTCTTGCTGTTGTGGGATCGGTTCCATCGATAATAAGCTGGGTTTGTGGAGTTTTATTTCTTTTTAGATCGGATGCATAATTGGAAGGAATAATAAGCCCTGCTTTGGCTTTGTTTCCGTCAATCAGTTCGGACATTTCCTTTTCGCTTCCTACATTATATTTGATTTCAAAGTAGTTGGAAGCAACGAATTTTTCAATGTATTCCCGGCTCTCCTGAGTTTTGCTTTGATCAAAAACAATAGTTGAGATTTTTTCAACTTCAGTATTTACCGCATAGCCGAAGAGGAGCATCATCACAACGGGCATAGCAATGGGAAGTCTCAGGCTGATGGGGTCTCTTTTAATTTGAATGAATTCTTTCTTTACGATAGACATAAATCGTTTAAAGCTAAACAGTTTCCGCTTCATAACCACACCTCCCTGTTATTCCTCATGAAGAAATTTCATTTCTTTAAACGTAGAACTTACTTTTTTATTGGTAATCCGCTCAACATACGTAATAAAAATGTCTTCCAGGTTCTTTACATTTTCCTTTTGAATTAATTCCTGCGGAGGTGCAATGTTAATGATTTTTCCGTTAAAGATAAATCCTACCATATCACAGCTTTCCGCTTCATCCATATAATGGGTGGTTACTAAAATGGTAATTCCTTGTCTGGAAAGTGCGTGAATAATTTCCCAAAAAATCCTTCTGGATACGGGGTCTACCCCTGCAGTAGGTTCATCCAAAACCAGAAGCTTAGGTTTGTGAATTAATGCGCAGCCCAACGCCAAGCGCTGTTTCCATCCACCTGAAAGGGTTCCTGCGAGACTTTTTTCCTTTCCTGTTAGGTTTGCCATTAAGATGAGCTCCTTTTTCCTGGAATCCCTTATATCCTTATCCAAACCGTAAATCCCGGCGTAAAAATCAAGGTTTTCTTCTACCGTTAAATCCTCATAAAGACTAAATTTTTGCGACATATAGCCTAAATTTTGTCTGACAGCTTCGGTTTCTCTGTCAATATCCCTTCCCA
The DNA here is from genome assembly GCA_026418275.1 of Clostridia bacterium. GTDB lineage: Bacteria > Bacillota > Clostridia > Acetivibrionales > DSM-2933 > SKW182. The sequence goes on along the minus strand of JAOABQ010000019.1, from coordinate 7,992 downwards.
TCACCAGGCCTTTCCCTGAGGTAGGGTGGAGAACACCGCAGAGCATACGGATAGTAGTTGACTTTCCGGAGCCGTTTGGGCCCAGGAAGCCAAAAATGCATCCTTTGGGAATTTTGAAGCTGATATGGTCAACGGCTGTAAAATTTCCGAATTTCTTAGTAAGGTTTTCTACTTCGATAGCATAGTCCATACTATTCCCCTCCCATCGGGATATCGGAAGAAACTGTCATTCCGGGTTTTAAATCTTCAAGGTGATCCAGAATTTTGACCTTTAGCTTATAGACGGTATTTTCTTTGGCTTCTTCTGTTTCGGTATTTTTGGGAGTAAATTCTTCCTTACTTGCAATATATGTGATTTTACCTTTGATGGTTTTATCCGGCAGGGCGGAGGTGGTTAGATACAGTTCCTGATTTAGAGAAACTAGTTTTAAGTGCTTTTGCGGGATATAAAATTTTACCGACAGGTCATTTAAATCGGTCACCGTTCCAACACTGGTGCCTGTTCCTACAAGATCACCCATATTTACGTTTTTCATGATCAGTGTGCCGTCTACAGGAGACTTGATTTGATATTTTGAAAGTATAAGTTTAGCTTGATCCAATGCAAATTTTGACTGCTCAAGATCTGCTTCAGCTTGTTTAAGCTGGAGGTCGGGTATCTTGGGCAAAGACTTAATTTCATCAAGCCGGGCTGTTTTTAAGTTTAACAGTGCTTCCTGCTGTTTTACTGCAAGTTCTTGGAATGAAGCATCCAGGGTTGCAATGACATCGCCTTTTTTCACTGCAGCACCTTCATCTTTATCCATTTTCAGTACCTTTCCGGATACTTCCGAGTTAACCTCAATTTGTGTGGATTCAACCGTTCCACTGAGTGTTAATGTATCCTTCCTGTCACAACCTGTGATGCCGAGAACAAGTAAGAATATCAAAGTGAGAGCCAGGAAGCGGATTTTGGAATTTTTAAATGACAGATGATTTGCTTGCGTAGTCATAATTATTTTCCTCCTCACAACCTTATTGAAGTATTGAATTGTTACATTGCTTTCCTTCATTTTGCCCGAAAATAACGAACTGTAAAAGTTTAAATCTCTAAAAGTTAAAATCAATTTCTAAAACTGAGGTGAGCCCAAGTATTTCGTCTCTCAGATGTTGCTGTGTTTACATTTCATTATCGGCAGATATCTTTAAACTTTTGGGGGAGTAGCCGGATTATTTACCAGGCCGTAAAGTATAATATCGATCAGTTTGTCAAATTCCTTATCCAAATCGTCCATTTTAAATTTATCTCCAAAAAGCTTTCTTTGAGCAATAAACATAGCCATATTTCCAAGGATACTCCGAAAAATGATTTCCGGCTCAATATCGTCTCGCATGAGACCTTTTTCGGCCATTTTCCGGTGAAAAATCCTAAAATCTTTTATTGCCCGGGTGATGATATTTTGATACACTGCCTCTCTTACTTCCTCATTCAAAAGGACTTCAGTAAGGATAACTCTGGCTATGGGGAAAACAGTGTCTACCAGTTTAATTCTGTCATAAAGCAGTTCTTTTAAAATAGTGCGTAAATCCTTGTCTTCTGAGGACAAGAGAATTCTTTCCACCGGTTCCATAACGAGTTTGCCGCTAATTAATTGAATTCCTTGAATAAGTATACCCCGCATGATGTCTTTTTTTGTTTTGAAATATCTGAAAATGGTACCTTCTGCAACACCTGCGTTTTTTGCGATTTCGCTTGTTGTAGCAGCACTGAATCCTTTCTCTGAGAATACCCCGATGGCGGCTTCCAAAATCTTTTGTTCTTTTTCGGGTAGATTTAATCCGGATAAATCAATTTTTTCCACAAAGGAGACCTCCTTTTCGCAAAATGAGTGAGTACTCACTTTTATTATAATGGAGATGAATAAAAAACACAATAGTCCTTTTAGAAAATTTTTTGAATATTCGGGAATGCTTTATTAAAGACTAATAAAAACGGTTAAAGGCGGGAAGGACATGAACAAGGTTTCAATTAATTTTAATCGGTTTTTAAAATGCTCTCTCATCGGGATTGTAACAGGGATCGCAAACGGACTTTTTGGCTCTGGCGGAGGAACCATAGCAGTACCCTCTATGGTTTTGATTCTCGGGGAGGAAGATCACAAGGCTCATGCCACTGCCATATCCATCATTTTGCCGCTAACCTTGGTAAGTTCTTTTTTTTATGTAATGAGCGGCTTTGTTAATTGGAGTCTTACAGGACAGGTAATGATCGGTGGGGTTATTGGGGGATATATTGGAGCCAAGCTTCTTAACATATGTCCAACCGGTATTCTGAGGAAAGCATTTGCTCTTTTTATGATTTTAGGAGCAATTCGAATGATTATGTAGGAGGAAAACATGCTGCTTTTAATCATAATTGGGCTGGCATCCGGAATTATCAGCGGGATGGGAATTGGGGGAGGCGCCATTCTTATCCCGGCACTTGTCATATTTGTAAAACCGGAACAACATATTGCACAAAGTGTAAATCTACTATTCTTCATACCCACAGCAATTGTGGCATTGATTATTCATATCAAAAACAAGCGGATTGATTTTAAAGTTGCAGCACCCATTATTTTATTTGGTTTTATAGGGGCTTTTTTAGGTTCCAAGCTTGCGGTTGCCCTTTCCGGGGTGTCCTTAAAAAAGCTTTTTGGAGTCTTTTTGCTTGCCATGGGAATATATGAAATGTTTCGCAAAAACGGGGGGAGAAAAGTAAAGCTAAATAAATAATCTGATTAAGGTTGTTAATAGAACGTATGTCAGGACAAAACCGGTTTCGCTGAAGCTGGTTTTTTCTTTTTGCCAGCCCTTGACAAACTGCGTCAATTAATTTATAGTAGTACTAAATAGAACCACTAACGAGGTGATCCAAATGGATACAATTGACTGCTTGATGAAGGTTGGCCTTACAAAACACGAATCCATTCTTTATGTGACTTTATGTACAGAAGGGGAACTTACCGGGTATGAAGCTGCCAAAATTTCAGGAATACCCAGATCCAATACATATCTTGCTTTGGCCGGATTGGTTGATAAAGGAGGTGCCTACCGGATTGAGAGTGATGTTGTAAAATATATTGCAGTAAAGCCCGAGGAGTTTGCACGCAATATCCAAAGAGAATTCGAACAAGCCTTATCTCATATAATAAAGGATATCCAGATGGAAAAGGCCGAGAGAGAGTCGTTTATCAATATCTCAGGGAAAAAGCATATCTTAAATAAAATGAAAAATATTATTGATCTTGCAGAAGAACGTGTCTATCTGTCCATTTCACTAAAGGATTTGGAAAATGTAAAGAATGAAATCGGAGAAGCTAAAAAAAGAGGACTTAAGATTGTCATTATAACAGATCAAAGAATTGAAATGGACGGATTGGTTGTCTACTACAATCAAAAGCAGCCGGGGCAGATCAGGCTTATTGCAGATACCGCCTATGTTTTGACAGGCGAAATCAGCGAGAATGAAAGTAATTCTACTTGCCTCTACTCGAAAAATAAGAATCTTGTTCAGCTTATTAAGGATTCCTTGACCAATGAGATCAAGCTCATTGAGATGAAAAATAAAGATGAAGGGAGATCGGATGATGATGCATAGCTATTTTACACAGGAAACCGGATTTTATGGAAAAATAACGCCTGAGAAGCTTATAAGGAAATATGGAAGCCCTTTATATGTTTATAATGAATCTATATTAAGGCAGAGATGTAAAGAGGTACTTGGACTTATTACTTACCCCAATTTCAAGGTTAATTACTCTATTAAGGCAAACTCAAACCTGGAGCTTTTAAAAATCGTCAGAGCGGAAGGATGCCATGCAGATGCTATGTCTCCCGGAGAAATATATGTCCTGTTAAAAGCCGGTTTTAGCCCGGATGAAATCTTTTACATAGGCAATAATGTTTCAAAGGATGAGATGCAGTTTGCAATTGGCCGGGGTATTCTGGTCAGTGTGGATTCATTGGCCCAGCTTAGGCAGTTGGGTGAAATCAATCCGGGAGGCCCGGTGGCTGTCCGTTTTAACCCAGGAATTGGTGCGGGGCATCATGAAAAAGTGGTAACTGCGGGTAAAAACACAAAATTCGGCATCAATATGGATTATATTGATGAAGTGAAGGCTCTATTAAGAAAATACAACTTACAACTTGTGGGTATCAACCAGCATATAGGATCTCTCTTTATGGAGGGAAAGCCCTACCTGGAGGGGGTAAAATCCATTCTTTCTATTGCGAGGCAATTTGAGAATCTGGATTTCGTAGATCTTGGGGGAGGCTTTGGAATCCCTTACCGTAAGCAGGGGGGAGAGAAAAGGCTGAATTTGAAAGCGTTAGGGCAGGAGTTAACAGGTGTGCTGGAAAACTGGGTAAAGGATTATGGAAAAGAAATTGCATTTAAAGTAGAACCCGGAAGGTATCTGGCTGCCGAGTGCGGTGTACTTTTAGGGAGTGTATTTGCAGTGAAACAAAACTATGGGACAAAATATGTCGGAACCGACCTGGGATTTAATGTCCTTGCACGTCCGGTAATCTATGATTCGTATCATGAGATTGAGGTTTATAGGCACGGAAGTTTAGTTAAAGGCCATTCAAATGAGGCAGTTACGATAGTAGGGAATATTTGCGAAAGTGGGGATATCATTGCAAAGGATAGAGTCCTTCCTTCCATTGAGGAAGGTGATATACTGGGGATTATGGATGCAGGAGCCTATGGATTTGCCATGAGTTCGAACTACAATAACCGTTTGAGGCCGGCAGAAGTGTTGATCGGTAAGGATGGAACCGACCGCCTTATACGGAAAAGGGACACTCTAGAGGATTTGATGAAAGGGTTTGAAATATAAAACATAAAGTAAAGGATGATTTTTATGCAGGAGAAGAGGGAGATTGATTTTCATAAATACCATGCTTTAGGGAATGATTACCTTGTGATTGATCCAAACAGCATAAATTTTGAACTCAATTCAAAGAATATAAGACTTCTTTGCCATAGAAACTTGGGAATTGGGGCGGATGGAATCCTCTATGGTCCAGTTTTTGATGGAGAAAAGATAAAGCTTAGAATTTTTAATCCTGACGGCAGCGAAGCAGAGAAAAGTGGAAATGGGCTCCGTATTTTTGCAAAATTTCTGGTGGATGCAGGCTATGTCCTGGAAAGAAATTTTAAACTTGATACCCTTGGCGGAGAAGTTGGGGTTGAAGTGATGAATGATCAAGCAAGTTTAATTGAAGCGAACATGGGCAAGGTCACTTTTAAAAATACTGACATACCGGCTTTAGGGGAGGACAGAGAGGTAATCCTTGAACCTTTGGAAGTGGATGGACAAAAAGTGAAGGTTATTTGCCTTTCCATTGGAAACCCCCATTGTGTGATACCCTTTGAGGAAATATCCAGGGAACTGGCATATCAATTGGGGCCTCAGGTGGAAAATCATAAAATGTTTCCAAATAGAATCAATATGCAGCTATTAAAAGTCATAAACCGGAAAAATATACAAATAGAGATCTGGGAGCGGGGAGCAGGATACACCTTGGCATCCGGAAGCAGCAGTTCGGCTGCTGCCTCTGCAGCATATAGGCTTGGCTTGGTTGATGATAAAGTAAAGGTACATATGCCGGGAGGAAAGATAGATATTGAGATTACCGGAAGCGGGGAAGTTTATATGACAGGAGCCGTGACATCTGTTAGTAATGGCAGGTTTTTGACGGATTTAAGAAAGGAATTGGGAATGGAAGGGAGGAGCTAGAGATGGACTTTTTTACGGATAAAATATCAGAGAGACTTGGGGGACTTGAGTTTGAAAAGTCCACTGCAATTTACAAGTTTGCAAGAATTAAGAGAGCAAAAGAAGAAGCAAAAAGTAAGCACCCGGAACTACCTCTTATTGACATGGGTGTAGGAGAACCGGATTTACCTGCTGACGTAGGCGTTGTCAGTGTATTGGCAGAGGAAGCCGGGAAAGGGGAAAACCGGTTTTATTCAGACAATGGTATTCCGGAATTCCAAGAAGCAGCAGCCACCTATCTAAAAAAAGTGTACAAGCTGCAAGGAATTGACCCTGGCAGGAATATTATTCACGGGATCGGATCAAAGCCGATTTTAGCCATGATTCCACTTGTATTTATCAATCCGGGGGATATAGCCTTGACTACCATTCCGGGATATCCGGTGCTTGCAACCTATACAAAATACCTTGGAGGAGAGGTCTATAATCTGCCTCTTTTAAAGGAAAACAGTTTTTACCCTGATTTTAAAGGAATACCCCAAAATGTGCTTAAAAGAGCAAAGCTTTTATACATAAATTACCCGAATAATCCGACAGGCCAGGCTGCTACCAAGGAATTTTATCAGGAAGTGGTGGAGTTTGCCTATAAAAACAATATTGTTGTGATTGCCGATTCTGCTTATGGGGCAATAACTTATGACGGATTGGAGCCTTTAAGCTTTTTATCCATAGAAGGTGCTATGGATGTAGGCATGGAAGTCCATTCCCTTTCAAAAGCTTTTAACATGACAGGATGGAGAATTGGTTTTATAGCATCAAATGAAAAAGCAATCCGGGCCTTCAGTACGGTTAAGGACAATACCGACTCGGGCCAATTCAGAGCTATCCAAAAGGCTGCAATCTACGCATTAAATCATCCGGAGTTAACCCAAAAAAACAATGAGAGGTACTCAAGGAGGATGGAGTTATTGATAAATGCTTTAAGAGAAATCGGGTTTGATGCACAAAAACCAAAATCCACTTTTTATTGCTATGTACCTTGCCCAAAGGGGACAAAGTCGGGAATGAAGTTTAGCTCGGCAGATGAGTTTTCAGAATTTCTAATTAAAGAAGCCCTTATTTCTACAGTTCCGTGGGATGAAGCAGGGAGATATATAAGGTTTTCCGTTACCTACGAAGCTGATAGCTTTGAGATGGAAAGGAAGAGGATGGAAGAGTTAAAAAACAGGCTTGGCAAACTTGATTTGATATTTTGATCCCAACGATACTACTATGGATAATAAAAAAGCCCGGCCTTTGCCGGGTTTTTTTATCCTAGTATTTTTTTTACTATTTGGTTTACCATTTTTCCATCAGCTCTGCCTTTGATACTGGGCATAACAGCTTGCATAATCTTTCCCATATCTCTGGCAGAAGTTGCCCCAGTGTCTTGAATTGCTTGTTTTACAATTGCTTCAAGTTCCTCGTCGCTTAACTGCTGTGGTAAATACTGCAATAGTACATCAATTTCGCTTTTTAAGTTATCTACCAGATCCTGTCTACCGCTCTTTTCAAAATCCGGCAGGGAATCTCTTCTTTTCTTCACTTCTTTAGCAAGTATTTCGATTATACCATCGTCGTCAAGGGTAACTTTACTGTCTTTTTCAACCTGAAGCACTGCTGATCTCGCCATTTGAATGGTATTTTTACGAATAACATCTCTGTCCCGCATAGCGATTTTCATGTCTTCCAGAAGTCTTTCCTTTAGGGACATCGTTCAATCCTCCAACTATTTAAACTTTCTTTTTCTTGCAGCCTCAGATTTCTTTTTCCTCTTCACACTAGGCTTTTCATAGTGCTCTCTTTTTCTTACTTCCGCTAAAACGCCTGCTTTAGCGCACTGTCTCTTAAATCTCTTAAGAGCACTGTCAAGGGATTCGTTTTCTTTTACCCTAACTTCAGACATGTATTTCCCTCCCTCCGATGGTAACAATTGTGCCAAGACTAAACTGTATTCACTGTTTTGTATATTAATGGGAATCAAGCTAAATATAGCACACACTTAATTATATATTAGAAATGGAGCCAAAGTCAATAGTAATTTGGTCTTAGCCTGTTAATCCTTTGTTCAAAATGTGTTAAGAAACCCTTTATTATATCAAATGAAGCCCCAGATTTTTCCCGCCGATCAGGTGATAATGGAGGTGAAAAACGGTTTGGCCTGCCCCTTTTCCACAATTACTGATAAGGCGGTAACCCTCCTCAGCGA
>JAOABQ010000008.1 GCA_026418275.1 Clostridia bacterium | reverse complement strand
TGCCACAATTATTAAAAATTATGCATATTTCCAGAAAAGTTTGGCAATAATTACTATATAAAAAACTGGAGCGTTAACCCCAGTTTAAAAATGAAACCTATTTATCAAAAATTAATTTACACGTAACTTCTTATAGACCCTCAGAACCTCGATTATTCTAATTTCATAATTGTCACACTAAATTCTGGAACATCCATATTGATAAAGGTTTCACCGAATAAAATGAAAGAAAAATACTCATAATCACTATCAGAGGTTTTATCTGAGCGTTCATATTTTAAGTGCTGACTCGAAAACAGTTCAGTCCACTTTCCTTTTTGCCCCCCCGTTCTAACACAGTACTCTTTATTTAGAAAACGCATATTTCCTAAATTGACAATGACCAATAAAGTGTTGTTTTCTCCCTCAACCCACTTTTTAAACGCAATGATTTTGTTTTGGTAGTCTTCATGGGTAATTTGAATATTTTTGGTTGTAATGCACTTATTTTGCATTCGAATACGATTGACCTCCCTTATCATATCAATCATATTCTGCGAACTGTTTTTTTGTGCAAAATTGAATTCATCTTGCTCTCCACAATAAAACTCATTACCCATACGCAGTATAGGATTGCCCTTCACCAAAACATTTAGTGCCCAGGCAAGTCTTGCTTTCGCTCGGGCATACGCATTTTCTTTTCCGCCAAAAAAGCATATAAATGAGCTATATCGTAGACTTCTAGTCAGGGCGATATCTTGACAATCGTCTTCTGAACCAAGATAATTATGGTTTAAATTTATAGTGTATTTTAAATCATTCTGAATCATTTTGAGTATTTTTTCTAGAGGCTCTCCATATTCAGGATGATACTCAAAATCCAACGCTTTGATCACTTCTACCTTTTCATCTTTCAAACATAGTGTTTTACATGTGTTGCTTTTATCAGTGTATTTTTTGCAAGTTGAAGGATGAACATTTGAAGTTACATCATACGAAACCCCATCCACCTTCATATTCTTAAAAAATAGTTGTAAGTTTTCAGAGGAAAGCTGATCTATTTCCAGTATGATTGCCAGACCAAGACCATGTGCCTGCTGAATATACCTTGCCAGTTTCTCCAAATTACCAGCAGAATCTTTCATAATTTCAATGGCAGTAAAACCCATGTCTTTAATGTAGCTTAGACTTTCAGCATGATTTATCTTGTTAAAACAAAGCTGATATATAATGTGATTTTCAGGTGTAGGAATTACATTGGGAGGTGTATCCATCGCCACATTTACAGTATTTATATTCGTAAATGGTTTTATAGTAAAATAATCATATTTCCCAAACTGCTGAATGTAACAGCCTGAAAGGATTGCCCCACATGGAAGTCTTGCTATTTTACTTTTATATTTATAATTTAAACTAAATAATCGACAATCATTGTTCTCTAAATTGATGATAAATACAAGTGCATCCTCTAATGTACTGCCAGCATATAAATAATGATAAGTATCCACCGTTAAATATAAATTATTTTTGCATTGTATCACACATTTGACATATCTTTTGGGAGTGTTCGTAAATAAAAACTCATTGATAAGGGTTTCGATTGGGTGAATAGTAAAATACTCGACCTCTTTGGTTGGATTTTCTTCGCAGTAACATAGATACTCATTCCCTTTTTGTTCAATGAAACTGACATCGGTTTCATACTGATTGGATATATATTTTAATCTTACTGTAGAAGGTATAAATAATTTATTGTCTTTGGGTAAATCATATACTTTAAGATTAGAATCCAAAAAAACATCCTCCTACTCATACTAAAATACAACATGAGGCAATAAAATATGCCCCATGTGTATTCGCTTTTCTTAGCAAGCTGCCTTACAAATACCTTTTGCAGGTCCTGGCAATAGATCACATAGTATTTCACAGACCCCACTTTGTGAAACATTATTTGAGCTTTTTATTTGCTCTAAAACATTTCTTTCAACTGGTTTTGCTTGAACCGGTAATTTCAATAGTATCACCTCCAAAATTCATTGATTTATTAAGCATTGTTATTGCACACTCGAATACATAATTCATTCCCGCTGCATAATTTTTTACAACTCGTCAAACTGCTCTGAAAAACAGCATTAGGATTACTATTTTGTTCAAATACGTTTCTTGAAACAGGTTTTGCTTGAACTGGAAGCTTCATTTTAACACCGTCCTTTTTTATAATCTTACACAGTCATTGCCGCCAGCTCTTTTCCACGATGCTCCCCCAAACATACCTCTGCAGTTATGTGGGTGATGATATCCCCTAAAATTTCGGCAACGGCCATCAGAAAAACAACAACCTTTATCAGCGCCTCTGGCCTCGGGATCACATGCTGCAATGACTAAGGCTTCGTTACTATTTCCTGTAAAACCATTTGATCTTAATACCGGCTTTGCTTGATTTGGTAACCTCATAAATGCAACCTCCAATATAAATTTTAACCAGCTATTACGGGATCAGCTATTCGTTCACAATGACCGTTAAACCAAAATGATTTCCCTTTTAATCGTTCACAGTGAGCACGAGTAAATCGTCGACCATTATTTATGGTATCACCTGTACAATCAAATGTTCTAAAACAATCCCCATCAACTTGTAATTTTACATTATCTGATTCAATATTTTCAATAAAACCGTTCGTTCTTATGACTGGCTTTGCTTGATTTGGTAACCGCATGAGTACATCCTCCAAAATATTTTGCGTCTAAAACACATGCCAACTTCTTACTTTCCCAACTGTCACCGGTACGACATCGCTAACATCCACTGTAAACCTATATACCTGCCTTGCCTGTTCAATTCTTTTTGCAGGATTGAAGAATATAAGTTTGATATCCCAACAATCAGAACCCGGCCTGCATATTGGACTCTTTTCAACACTGATAGTGTCAAGACTCATGTTTTCATTTACAGCTACTTCATAAACTTTTTCTACTTGATATGCGTTGGTTGCTGCAAAATTCATTGCTCTATCTTGTGAAGTTATTCCAAGATTTCTAACTTCATAGTAGACTCTTTCAAGGAAATTAGTAACCCCTTCAATTTTTTGTTCATTACTTGTGTTTTGTTCTCCAGCCACAGCCTTTACCAATTCACTGGTTGACCAACTGTACATGCCTCTGAGTTCAGGTGAAATCACAGGTACGACCTGGCCACTCATCAATGTTACATTTCCTACAACAACTCCGGGAATGGATACTCTTTCAACAATTTCTGGACTGATTTGAGAATGAAGGAACTCTCTTAGAAGCTTATATCCTTCTGCACCAAATGCACCCGATGGAATAATTGCATAAATTGGAGTCGTGTCTTGATTCAATGTCCAAATCATTGAATCTGCGTGCCAAGGTTGTTTTTCAAGATACTGAAGCATGGCGGATGGATCACTTGGATTGGGTAATCCCATTTGTACAAAAAAATCTCTCCTTGCCTCGGTACCAAAATCAAACCCCACCTGACCAATAGCATAAACATATGCTGGCTTTGATGGAGCACCTCCACATGCCGAGAGCGACACTGCATTCTTTTCACTGTGACTTACTGCCAATTCTTGTACAGACACGTTTACATCCGTGTTATTATCATCATTCATTAAAATAATTCCTCCCTTTTCTTTTTTATCTGTATTTTTCAGAAGCTCTACTGCTCCTTTTATATTGAGTTTACCTTTTAGAAACCTTTGGCAATTTGAAATCTCAGTACTGTCGCAAGGAAAAGCACTTTCCAGAAGTACTTTCATTGCATGTTCTGTGTCTATTTTATTATTATTTTTATTCTGAATGCTTAGCATCAAGGCTAAAACCCCCGCGACTAACGGTGTTGCAAAGCTTGTTCCGGTTTTTTTGCCCAGTCCACCATGTGGAATCGCACCAATTATATTTTCACCTGGGGCAAGTATGCCTTGATTTTTGTATTGTATTCCATAATTACTATTTAAAAGTGGATTCCCAAAAGCATCTAAAGCCCCAACAGCCAGAACTGAAGGCATCGCAGCTGGAACATGTAAACAATCACACCCATCATTACCAGCCGCTGCCACAATTAAAACGCCATTCTCCCTGCAAAGACTGACCGCTTTTTGTAAATGAGACTCTGATTCACCACCTGATACCAGTTCTCCTCCACTGATGTTTATGATGTTTGCTCCTTCTTGTACCGCCACAGTAATGGCCCGTGCCAAGTCTAATTGACTGCAGCTTGGTCCATTTCTTCCATCTGAAAATGCAGGAATGATTATTCCTCTGCACTTTGGTGCGATTGCCTTCAGTTCATCTCCATACTCTCCAAAAATGATGCTGGCAACATGTGTTCCATGAATTTTTGAAATTTCATTCGAATGGCTTTTCAAAATTGAGTTATTGTATTTTAATTGACTATTTCTAAAGCATGGATGATGGATATCTACAGGGCCATCAATGATTGCAATGGAAATATTTTCGTCCCCTACAGTTTCATTCCAAACTGTATGTAACTCTTTGATGAAGTCCTCATATACCGGATTATCGTCCATAGAATCATTTTCTCTCACTTCTGAAGCGCTCATATTTGCACTAGATGTATGATTCAATATACCATGCAGTACCTCTAATGTCTTATCTATTTGAGCTTTTGTGGTTTGTTTAGATAAGCTAAACCGTATACTGGATGACACTTCCATGTCATCCAATCCCATCGCTCTCAAAACATGTGATCCTTCATTATATCTGCTTGAGCAAGCCGACCCATGGGAGACCAATACTCCTTGATTGGATAGCTCCTCCAAAAGAAATGTGCTGCTAAAATTCCTGAAACATATATTGCTAGTGTTACAAACCCTTGCCTCTTTAATCCCATTCACTCTTGCATTTGAGTAAAGCTGCATAATATTATCTTCTAAATAATCTCTTAAATAAGCCATCTGTGATATGGCATTTTCCATTTCCATTTTTGCAATCTCACATGCGTTTCCCATTCCAACAATATTAGCAAGGGCCTCTGTTCCGCTACGTTTCCCTTTTTCTTGGTTACCGCCCAAAGACAGTGCTTCTATCAGAGTGCTGTTTCTAATAAATAATGCCCCTACGCCTTTTGGTCCATGAAATTTATGTGCTGATATGGTTAGAAAATCAACATTGAAATCATGAATATTGATAGGTATTTTTCCTGCTCCCTGAACTGCATCACAATGGAACAGTATCCGATGTTTTTTTGCTATTTCCCCTATTTCGTTTACTGGAAAAATGACTCCGGTTTCATTATTGGCTGCCATTACAGAAATCATTGCGGTATCTTTTTCTATGGCTTCTTCTATTTGATTTGTATGAAGCATTCCAAAGTTATCAACCGGTAGATAAGTAACCCGATGTCCCAAACTTTCTATTTTTTCAAATACTTTTAGAACAGAAGAATGTTCTACCGTAGTGGTAATAAAATGCTTTTTGCTACATAGTGTTTCAGAATATCCTCTGATTACAAGATTATTGCTTTCTGTCCCGCCTGAAGTAAATATTATATTTTGAGGCTGCGCACCCAAAAATTCTGCCACACTCCGCCTTGACGTCTCTAATACCTCTTTTGCTCTTAAACCAAAATGATGAATACTGGACGGATTGCCATAGTTATCCTCGAGTACTTGCATCATTGACTGCAAGACTTCTTTTAAAACAGACGTGGTTGAATTATTATCAAGATAAATTGTATTCATTTTATTCTGCTCCATTTAACTTATGTACAGGAAATATTTGAAAGACAAGACTCATTATATAGCAATCCACACAAAAATACTACCACTTTTTGTTATTATAACACTAAATGAAAATTGCAAAAGGAATAGGTTCTGGTGCAATAAATGCAGTCTGTGTGATATGATAGGAACAATCTGATCTTAGGAGCAGTACTCATGTCGGGGTTTTAAAAAAATGGGGGGCATTGACTTTTTCCCAGATTTGCTTCATAGGTTGCTCACGAAAACTGTAAAATCACTGTTTGGAAATTATGGACCAATTTGGTTTTGAGCCGATTTGTGAACTTATTGGCAATTGAAGAGGTAAAAATACTGTGGTAAAAATTGCATAAAATCCCCTTGGCTTAGTCATGGGAAGCGATTCCAGAGAAATTTCTGCGTGTCGAACTTTTTGCCGTAAACGGTGACTTGTGCCGAATCCTGCTTTTTTTTTGGCTTAATGCTTATATTCAACTTCACATCCCCAACTTGGATGTTTTTTTACAAAAATCTCAAATAAAAAAGTTAATGAAAAGGCTCTGGTCAATTGTAATTATGAGCAGTGGAAAAGTGAGAGAGTTAAGTTGGACAAAATGATCTTTTTGTTAGGCTTTTCTTCATGGAGGCCAATAAAAGCGGAAATGACAGATTAAGATGATAGTTATTACCGTTTTTAGACAAGGCCGGAAACCTGTCAACAGTGTTCCATTCTTGTCGTAGTATTACTCTCAAGATGCTCCAAAGCGTCTTCGTGAGGCACTTCGAAGTTTTTCAAAAACAAATTGGGGGATGGGGTTTGACAAGACCAGAATGCATGAAAATGCTATTCCGGTCTTGTCGGAGTGTTCCCCTCTAGCACTCTTGAAAGGGCCTTCGCAGGATGCTCTTGTTGTACGATGGGCTATTACCCGCAAAGCCAGAGGTGGCCACGGGCGGCCGCCCCTTTAATCAACTTTTTCTATCCCACTTCACTCAAATAACATATAACTATATTTGTGAACGATATAGTTTCTAAAATCCTTGCAAAAGCTTAGATACCATATTACAATTTTACTAACCCTGTTTGTAAAGAAAAGCTTTTAGAGGAGTTTAAAGTATGAGATTTAGTTTTAGACATTCATTAAAATCCAAATGTAAAGCCATTCATATAAATGAGGAGAAGAAGCAACGTTGGTACAACACCCCCGAGTTCCGGTGGCATGCCCCTTTTGTCGGGGTAACGGTCGTGCTGTTCGCTTTTGGAGCGACCCACGACGCTGGGTTTATTGGAGCCGGAGTCCTCTTACTAGTCTGCACCCTCATCTCCCTTGCTCTCATGCGATACGCAAGGCGAAGCATGAATGCACTGGTCAAGAAAGCCGCTGAATGTCGTCCCAATGCCCGATTTTACTCCCCAATGATAGTCCACAGGGACTCCATCCCTGTACTTCTCCCCCACTCCTCCGCCAAATCTCTTAATGGGGTTCTAGTAGCATTGGACTGGGGACTGGAGCTGTGGAACTATAAGATGGAGGCCGTCTTGACCTCACTGAAGTGGCAGGAGATTCTTGGCGCTGAGGCCACCTCCAGCATGGAGGGCTCAGAAGCAGTAGACGTGCTGGTACTGTGGTTAACCGAGGGTAGGGTCGTCCAATTCTATACCTACGCCTTTGCCCAGATCCCTGATGCGTTCATTCTGTCTCGCCCCGACTCCGACCCATGGATACCCCCCGACGACGAAGCCCCCATCCGTTGGAGCTGAGCTAACCTCCCCCCTGCCAGAAAAAATGCCAAAAATGTCGACCTACAATGCTTTTGAAAAATGCCCATTTTATGCGGGTTTGAAGTCCCCCCTAACAAAACGGCAGTTTGAGACTGTCGACCTACCATTCCGGGGGAGAGGTTAAAGCTGGAAACTCTTCGGAGGAGGCCCGGGAGAAAGGCA
>JAOABQ010000063.1 GCA_026418275.1 Clostridia bacterium | reverse complement strand
GATAGCGTCTTGTCAAGTGGTGTAAAATGTTTTCTACTTTGGGTCTCTGAATATTCCGCTAATGTGGTTGTCAAGGGCCAAAACCGGGCTTTTCCTTGACAACCACATTCCGCCATGCTTTGTACTAATTACCGAGGGATGAAGGGAAGAAGCAAGTAGACTTTCCACATCCCCCAGTATTATCCAGTGTAGCATGGCGGGCGCTGCCTGTGCCGGGATCCTTAAGGAAAAAATCTCCTCGGGAATCAGCTAAAAAAGCAAGTAACTTATTTATGCAACAGTGCCACCGGTGCAAGTGTATAGGTGTTTTCTACCAAATTTAAAACCTTGTTCATTGATTCTTTGCTGAAGTATTTCCGGCCCACCTGCCACTCATCATGCTGTTCAATTAATAGGCTTCCTACCAATCGTATTGCCGATGAGCGGTTTGGAAATATACTTACCACATCAGTTCTCCGCCTTATTTCCCGGTTTAAGCGTTCCAATGGGTTAGTAGAATGAAGCTGCGCCCAGTGAACCGATGGAAACATCATATACTGTAGTGCATCTTCACATCCATTCTCAAGAACCTCCATAGCCTTTGGAAACCGATTCTCAAGTTGCGATACAACCATGCTCAGTTGTTCCTTTGCCGATTTTTGATCCGATGCAGCGAATATAGTTCGTACAATGGCAGATACCATTCCTTGCTGTGTTCTTGGTACCTGGCACAGAACATTCCTCATAAAATGAACTCGGCATCTTTGCCACGAACATCCGTTCAAAACTTCGCTAATTGCACCTTTTAATCCTTCATGAGCATCACTGATTACTAATTTAACTCCTCTGAGTCCACGCGCAACTAAACTACGTAAGAATTCAGTCCAGAACGGGCCATTTTCTGTCATACCAATGTCAAACCCCAGGATTTCACGCTCACCATTCTCATTTACTCCTACGGCCACTACAAGAGCCATATTCTGAACATGCCCACCCTCACGTACTTTAGGAAACGTTGCATCTAGCCAAACATATGGGTATTGATAAGTTAGTGGCCTCTTGACAAAGCTGCTTACATGCTCATCAAGTTCTTTACTGATCCTGGATACAGCACTTTTATCTATACCTTCCATACCCATAGCCTGTACTATTTCATCTACTTTTCTCGTACTAACTCCATGGATATAGGCCTCTTGGATGACATTGATAAGTGCTTGCTCCCACATTCGTCTTGGTTCTAAAAAACTTGGAAAGTAAGTACCTTGCCGTAGTTTGGGTATATTTAAATCAATACTACCCAACCTGGTCTCATAAGGCCGGGTACGTGTACCATTACGGTGATTATTTCGGCTATCGGAGCGTTCATACTTATCTGCTCCAATTTGAGCAGATACCTGTGCTTCCATGAGTTTATTTAAAATCAGCGCCATGGTTTCCCTTAAAAAGTCTCCATCTTTTACATCTGCATATTGCTTGAAAATTTCCTCAATTAGTGGCATTATATCTTTTGTAGCCATGATATGACCTCCTCTACTTTATTAGTTGAGACCTAACATTGTAGAAAACCATATCGTGGCTTTACTTTCAATCAACAATATTTGCCATTCCAATTATGCCACCGATTTTACACCACTACTTAAGACTATAACTCAAAATCAGTCACATCTAAGGCTTTGGTGTTATTTGGCCTTTTATATTGGTTTCGCCATTGGAAGGGTTATTATTGATAAAGCTTTTTTTAGAACTTTTCGGGGAGTGGCTTAAATCCCTATCCAGAATTTCTTCGCTAAATGAAAACCCTTTGGATTCATCCACCGCTTTAAAGTGATCCTCTATCAGTTTGCGGGCTTTATCCATATCGGTAAAATAGAAGTAAGATCCCCCTTCCTCCTCCTGTCCGGGAAGCTTTAACATATTTACTTCAGCAGGGACGAGCTTCGATAAATTTTGTGAAAGCTTCAGGGCTTCACTTACCGTAAGGTTTGTCTCAATATTATCAAATACAGTTTCAATAATACTATTGATTTTGGTGATATACCGGATGCTTGTTTTTTGTTCAATCATGGCCCGGAGCATTTTTTGCTGTGCATCAATCCGGTGCATATCGCTTCCGTTATAGTAGCCTAAAACATCCTGTGTCATACGGTTTGGCTTTCTAAAACGCATAAACTCAACAAACTGTTTCCCATCCAGATGCTTTGGTCCTTTGTCAAAATGAATATGCAAGTTTTGAATGGGGTCATCATAATGCATTTCTACCGGGATATCAAAGTCAATTCCGTCGAGAAGGTCGATGATTTTTGCAACAGCGTTGATATCCAAATACATATAGTATTGAATATGCACATTGAGGAGTTCACTTACCACCTGAACTGCTTTTAAAGCCCCGCCTGAAGGATAGGAGGAGTTGATTTTGGCACCGTTGGTTCCTTTGGGACAGATATAGGTATCCCGTGGAATGGATAACATACTGGCTTTTGCTGCTGCAGGATTAAAATTGATAAGGATCATTGTGTCTGAATTGTTATTAAATTTGTCTCCCCCCAGAAGAAGAAGATTGACGGATTCCTTTGCCGCAATAAACGGGTCCAGGAAATCATTTAAAAATGGAGGAGAGGATTCTTCCCGGTGGTTTAACGGAGCAGGAGCATTTATCATCAGCAATAAATAGACACCTGCTGCAAATAATGAAAATGATAGAAGTGCATTTAAAACCAGCATGATTCTTCTTAGGTTCATTGTTCCGCCCTCTTTGGTAAATAAAAAACTAACGACTATATATGAGTATATGATAATACAGATAATCAAAGGAATATTTACATTATGTCGGTTCTTGTTTTTAACAACACAATATAAAAAGTGACAAAATTATTTCATAAGCATTTAGTCGTATAATACCCTTTGTGCTTGTTCATTAATTCTGTCGTTTTGGATAAAAGACTTGTTCTCTGGCTGTTTCAAATTTTATCAGCATTTGTAAATTAGCAATTCACTAATCTTTATTTTTTCAATTTTATTATATATAAAATTTATTTATAAATATAGTGCGAGTTTACTGGGATATTTTCAAATACCAGGTATTTATATTTTTTTGCGTTACGAATAAGAAAGTTACTTTTTTAATTCAGTTGTTTTCCATATAGCTGACAACAATGAAGATGAAATTGCTTGCTATTGCCAGTTGACACTGCCGAGTTGGATTCTGGCACAAAATTTATTCATGAACCCCAAAAATTAAGATTAAATTAAGGTTACTAAAATATACGTTTAAGGAAGGTGTTTTACAATAAAAATTGAATAGTGACGAAAGGGGCATGGTGCGATGAAACAAAAGAAAAATGAAATAAAAATTGCACTTTTTTTCTTGGCCCCCAGTGTCTTCGGATTTTTGATTTTCTTTTTCGTTCCCTTTATTTTAGGATTGTATTACTCTATGGTGGATAGCCCCATCCGTGGAAAGTTTGTAGGTCTTTCAAATTATTATCAGTTAATAACCAACCCTGTGTTATTAAAAGCATGCTATAACACATTTGTATTTACATCTATCAGTGTTCCGCTTAATATAGGCATATCACTGACTCTGGCTATTTTACTCAATAAAATAAAATATTTCCGGAATATTTTAAGAACTGCTTTTGTAATTCCGCTTGTCGTTCCTGTAGCTTCTGTTGTCCTTGTTTGGCAAGTGATTTTTGACATTCATGGACCACTGAATTATCTGCTGCATACAATGGGCTTTTCAAATATTGACTGGATGAAGACAAATTGGGCAAGGATAGTTGTGGTGGTAGTATATCTATGGAAAAACCTCGGGTATAATATGATTCTTTTTCTCGCTGGATTAAATAATATCCCGCCGGAGTATTATGAATCTGCGGAAATCGATGGTGCAGGGACGCTGCGGAAATTCTTTAGTATCACGATGGTTTGTCTTACACCAACCACTTTCTTTGTATTTATCATATCGATTATTAATTCATTCAAAGTATTTAGAGAAACGTACCTGATCTCCGGAGCTTATCCCCAAGACGGTATTTATATGCTCCAACATTATATGAACAATATGTTTGCTTCTCTGGATTATCAGAAGCTGACTTCTGCCGCTTTTATCATGGCAATATTTATATACTTGTTAGTTGTGGTTTTATACCGTTTAGAACGGAAGATTCATAAAGTAATCAATTAAGATTTTGTGGAGGTGGACCAAGGTGAATTTGTTTGCACACAATGTCCGAAAAGTTGAATCATCTCAAATAAGAATTAGATTCAAAAAAGGTGTTAAGTCATTGAAGAGCATTTCTTTAGTTGTCATACTCTTATTGATTGCTCTGATTTTTATATTCCCTTTGGTGGTAACCCTATCCAATTCTTTTATGTCTGAAAATGAGATCGAAGATAATTATAGTACAATAACTGCAGTTAGTGGTACCGGTCAGTCTGAACAGAAGGCGGGTCAGTATGCGAACATCAAGTTGATACCGGATATAGCAACCCTGGATCAGTTTTATACCGTCTTAATCAAAAGGACACAATTTTTATTTATGTTTTGGAATTCAGTAAAAATTGTATTTCCTATTATTCTAGGGCAAATAATTGTTGGGTCTATGGCAGCTTATGCATTTTCCAGATTAAGCTTTCCAGGACGGGATAAATTGTTTTTTGTCTATATCATCGTCATGATGATGCCATTCCAAGTAACGCTGGTGCCAAACTATATTGTTGCTGAAAAGCTTGGGATCATTGGAAGTCATTTATCCATTATTTTGCCAGGTGTTTTTACCACCTTCGGTGTTTTTCTTCTAAAACAGTTTATGTCGTATATCCCGGAGGAGTATATGGAAGCAGCGAAGATTGACGGTGCCAATCATTTTCACATGTTTTTGTATATGGTGATTCCTATGACAAAGTCCGGCCTTGCAGCCTTAGCTATACTCGTCTTTATCGACAATTGGAATATGGTAGAACAACCCATTATCTTTCTAAATGATGACAGTAAAATGCCGCTTTCAATCTTCCTCTCGAGCATTAATACTGGGGAAATGGGCATTGCCTTTGCTTCTGCAGCAATATTTATGGCTCCCATGCTCTTGATATTTCTGTATAGCGAAAATTATTTGGTAGAAGGCATTCAGTTGTCGGGAATCAAAGGTTAAATAAAAAAGATTTTATGGAGGAAATGATGCGTGTGAATACTGAGACTGCAAATTCAATAAGAAAAAAAATTACAGGGAAGGCTATGATCGTATTTTTTGTCTTTATGATATTATTGACCTTCTTTTCAAATACCATAAATAACTTTTCACTTCCAAAGGTAACAGTTGAAAACCCGGGAAGCGGTTCACTTGTAAAGGAAGTCACCGGGACAGGAACTGTTCGGCCCAATAAAGTAGATGAATACACACTTAATTCGCAACTGGAAGTCAAAGAGGTAAAAGTAAAGGTAGGAGATCAAGTAAAAAAAGATCAGGTGTTATTTGCACTAGATATAGATGATATTGAAAAGCAAATTAAAGATGAAGAAGCAAGAATTACACAAAAGAGGCTCAATATGGAGAAACTTCTCGGACAGAACTCTAAAGAAAATCTGTTAAACTATGACAAAGCAATCAATTTGGCAAAACAAGCCATTGATAACACGGAAGAAGATTACGAAAACCAGCAGAAGCAATATGAAAATGGTGTAGCGGATATAGATGAATATAAAGCAGTAAAAAAAACCTATGATAATGCCAAAATGGATTATGAAATTGCTTTAAACAATAAAGAGAAATTCTTAAAAGATATTCAACAGGATATTCAAAATGCTCAAATCGACTTAGATATAGAGGAAAGAACAATTGCAGAATTAAGAGAAAAATTAAAACTGAAAGAAATTACAGCACCTGCAGATGGTACAATTCAAGAAATTAATTTTGATGAAGGAACTTTTGCCAATAGTTCAAAACCGCTTTATAAGCTCTCTGAAACGGCATCAGGGTTTGAATTTGTTACGACAGTAGATTCCACTTCAGCAGAATTAGTGTCGATAGGAGATGCTGCAACCATTGTACTGAATATGCAAAACGGTGATGTCCGTCAGGGAAGTATAAAAGAAATCAAAGATAATGTCCAGCAAGTAGGGACAAAGAAGGATATTTTTATAGATATCCAGAGCGACGGACTCCTAGGCGGAGAAAGCGGAAGTGTTGAGATTGTTAAGAATACCAAGAATTATACTACCTTGGTCCATACTTCTGCCATTGGTCAAAATCAAACTGGAAGCTTTGTATATGTTTTAAGGGAAAAGAAAGGTCCATTGGGAAATGAGTATTATGTGCAGGCTGTAAGTGTATCAACCGATGATTCAGATAGCCTCAGATCAGCAATATTAAACGGTGTAAGCAACTTTGACAGAGTGATCGTAAGTACCGACAAACCGTTATCCGACGGTATGCGCGTATATCTTAAAAATTAGGGGGTGATTTTTTGAAGCGGGATAAATTGATATGGTTCTTTGTATTCATAGGTATTTTACTTATATTTATTTCTGTTTTCCTGCTTCAAGGGACGGTAGAAAAGGTGATTGAAATTAACGGTGAATTTGCATTGTCAAAAGTGGTTGTTAGCGTAAAAAATCAAATCGCCTCCCAAGGGAATACGTCATTTTCCGAGAAGGAAATGTCAGATATCTCAAAGCATTTAAAAACAGAGGACATCACCTATGAGGCTATATCCGGACTTCGGCAGAACTTGGTATCAAATAACGAATTGAGTTTACCCTCAAGGGTTACAGGGGTGCGGTCAAACTACACAAAATTTTTCAATCTGGATGTGATATATGGGAGCAGTATTTCAAGTAACCAGGAAAAAGAAGGCGCATATGTCGCAGTCATAAGTAAAGAATTAGCTTGGAACTTATTTAAGTCTGTAAATCCGCTAGGAAAGAAGATAACTATTTGGAATCATCCATTTATTGTTATCGGCATTATAGAAGATGATGATTCCATCATTGGGAAACTGACAGATGACGGACTTTATGATGTATACGTTCCTGTAAGCAAAATGCTTGAGCTTGATACTACCTCTAGAATAACCACATTTCAAGTAAAGACAGATAATAAAATCATGATTGGTGATTTTGCGGATATTGTAACCGAAGCAATGCAGCAGACGGGTAAAAATGCAAATAACTATACCATTACAGATATGAATTTAGAAAGAAAACGAATAGAACAAAAGCCAAAGTTAATTGTATTTTTCATGGGTTTAGTTTCAATCGGCCTGCTTCTGAAGTGTTTTTTTAATGAAATGAGAGATTTAGTTATTACTATATTTGAAGCAAGTAAAAGTGACTATCTTTCCAATGTTTTAAAAGAAGGAAAGAAAGACATCTTGATAATATCTTCAAAGTTTTTGGTTATTTGTTTTGCTATAGGCATATTAATAAAACTTGCCTGGTTTTCTATCTATATCCCTTCAGAATATGTTCCGGACAGTCTTATAAATATTGCTTACTATCAAGATCTTTTTAAAAGTATTGTAAAAAGTACCATCTTAAGTATCGGTTATATTGCACCCAGGGATCAGTTAATCCATAATACGGCAGAGACTTTGACCCGTCAATTGTTTTTGTTGCCCGCCGCCTTCGGATTCCTTTTATTCCTTGCCGGTATGAAAATGTCCAGTTTAATAGAAATATCAAGATTCAAAATGACCATCTACAGTGGATTGTTTTGTTTGATTTCGATGGGGTTGATCCTTGGAATGAATACGCTCCTTGGTCTACCAAGCTTTTCCAATCTTTCATATTTAGTTGTTGTATGGAGTTTTATTTATATAACCATTTATAAAGGCAATCTATTTGTGTTCGAAGAAGGCACCTAAAAAGTGTTTTCATATAAATAAAAAAATGAAAGGAATGTGATGATTCAAATGATTCGTAAGATATCACTCGTAGTAGCTTTATTTATGTTGGCTTTAAGTTTGGGGGCCTGCAACAGTAAAAAATCTGATTCCCAAGCCATGACTTATGTCGAAAAGGAAATTGGAGCAAACTCCGGATTAAAAATGCCTTCCTGCAGTAGAATTAATTCTCAGAATCAATTAGTGGTGTATGATATGGCAGAAATAAAAAGTGCAAGGTTTGTTACTTTGGATGATTCCGGAAAAGCTGTAAATGAAATTAAATGCCAATTAGAAGGAAGAGTATCCTCTTTTGCAATGGACGGACAAGATAATATCTATGCCCTGGTAGATCAAATGAAGCAAGGCTCCACAAATGAAAATCAAATGAAGCAAGATAGCAATGCACAAAACAAGATGGTGTATAAAGGACAAGGAGCAAAACAAGAAATTGTCATCATTGACCCGCAGGGAAAAATCAAAAATAAATTTGAAATAAGTATTAATCAAAAGGAAGGTCCCATGGGAGTACAAGATATTGCCGTTGATTCGTCAGACAATATTTATATTGCTGGGATACAGCAGGGAATTGACGTTTATGACCAAACGGGTAAGAAGCAACGAAATATTGATGCAAAATGCGGAAGCATCGATATTGATCGAGATGGCAATATCATTGCATACATAATGGACCTTCAAAAGATGGGGATACAAAAAATTAACCCAACCAGCGGTCAGAAGATTTGGGATAAATCTCTGGCGAATAACGGCGGAATGATAAAAATTGGCGGTGGCGGAAATAAAGTAAGATGCATGAAAAATGGCAATAACATTTACTTTATTAAGGACAATACCATCGAACATTATGACTCCGATGGTAATTTACAAGGTACTGTTCTTGATCTCACTACCTATAATATTTTGGCTACAGGCTATAATATATCCGATGTGAATATTGATTCATCAAAAAACGTTTATATCTTAACAAGCTCTGCGATGGTTGGAAAAAGCGTTATGATGAATGGGGACGGCAATGGACCTGTAGGCGGAAAAAATTCTAATTCGAAAATGGGTGGGAATCGAGAATCGATTATTAAAGGGGAAAAAGCGCCTGCCAATACTAAGAAAGCAGGGCAAATGAATCCAGAGGACTTCAAATTTGAGATTTATCGCTATTCTCTTGAAAAGAAAGACAATGTTGGAGAAGAAAAGGTCATCACGGTATCGGTTAAAAGACAGGAGAGTTTTATTCAAACGGCAGCAAGCCGCTTCCAGAAGGACCATCCCGGATATAAAATCAAATTGGAGTCTATACCCAATGGTCAAAGTCAAGATGAACGCCAAAAATATATTAGTAATTTAAATACCAGTATTTTAGCTGGGAAGGGGCCGGATATCTTTAATGTGAGTTTGCTTCCTTATGAAAAATATGTATCCAAGAATATACTGGCTAATTTAGAAGACTTCATGAACAAGGATAAGAATTTTGATAAATCCGAGTATTTTACAAATATCATCGAAGGTATGAGAGTCAATCAGGGTATTTATGCAATGCCATTAAGCTTTTATTTTAATACATTAATAGCAAATCAAGATGTCTTAGATAAAGAAAATATTAAAATAGATGACAGTAAATGGACTTGGAAGGATTTTATGAACATTGCCCAAAAGCTTACGAAAACCGACAGCAGTGGAAACATTACGCAAAGTGCCATTCCAAGAGTGAGTTATTCAGATTTATTGGGATATTTTATGATCCGTGGAAATCTCAATGGTTTCATCGATAAAGAAAATAAAAAGGCAAATTTCAATTCCCAAGAATTTATTGATATTCTAAATATGATTAAGGCTCTTGGAGATAGTCAAGCATCAACTAAGGGTGTGAAGCAGGGTCAAGTTGATGTAGATGAAGCAATAAGCAGGGGCTCTGTTATTATGAAACCGGATGCTATGCAGGATTACATGATGTACAATTTGGATAAGACTCTCTTTAATAGTAATGTTAGTATCTTGAATTTTCCAACTATTCATGGAAATTCCGACCATGGTTTCCTAGCCGACCAGGTCTATGCAATTAATAATAATTCGAAAAATAAAGATATGGCTTGGGAGTTTATTAAGTATTTACTTTCAGAGGAAATACAAAGCGGGATGGACTTAAATGGATTTTCAATCAATAAATCCGCACTAAAAACCAGAGCAGATGAAACCATTGAAAATACAACCCATGGAAATATAAAAATCGCTCGTGGCGGCAGTACACCCATTACACCGAAAGCACTAACTCAGGCTGATGTAGATATAATTAATGCATTTATACCAACGTTAACCAAGTATACGAATTTAGATGACGAGATTGTTAATATCGTTCAAGACGAAACCAGTACATTCTTCTCAGGTGATAAGACTGCTGGGCAGGTAGCCCAACTCATACAGAGCCGTGTTGAAAAATATCTGGGTGAATAAAAATTATTGCAGGGGCGGTACATATTATAGGCTGCCCCTGATTTCATAATTTTTCAGGCTGCTAAGTAATTCTGCTATGTTATAATAAAAATAGAACATTAACAGGAGAGGGTCATTTGGATAGTAAATATTATAATGAGTGCAAAATATTAATCATTGATGATGAAAGAGATCTTCTAAACCTTCTGGAGACATTTTTTAAAAAAGAGGGTTTTATAAATATCTTTAAAGCAGACCAAGGAAAAAAGGGAGTAGAAATTTGTAAAAACGAAAATCCTGATATCGTCATTCTGGATGTGATGCTTCCTGATATGGATGGTTTTGAGGTCTGCAGGCGCCTTAGAGAATTCACCTATGTACCTATTCTTTTCCTATCTGCTAAGGAAGAAGAAGTGGATAAGATCCTCGGATTGGGAATTGGCGGAGATGACTATATTACCAAACCTTTTAGCCTAAAGGAAGTTGCCTTTCGAATCAAAGCTCAACTTCGAAGAATGCACTATATTGAGAATGATGCGAAATCTAATGAGAAATTAAAAAAATATCAAATTGGAAATATCCTCATCGATGAAGAAAAATCTGAAGTACAAAAAAATGGTGTGAGTATTGATTTAACTGCGAAAGAATACCAGTTGCTTTTATTATTTGCAAAGAATCTCAACCGTATCATGAGTAAAACAGGGATCTACGAATCCATCTGGGGTGAGGACTACTTGGGAGACGACAATACCATTATGGTTCATATAAGGCATCTGAGAGAAAAACTGGAGGACGATCCGGGTAACCCAAAATACTTAATTACTGTGAAAGGGCTAGGGTACAAGTTAGTAACGAAGGGGGCTTAAGTATGAAATGGAAAGTCATACTTCAATTTTTAGTGGCGGTAATGATCATAGGTATTGCAGGGAATATTATTAATTCTGCTGTGATGACCTACTATTTTTATCAATCTTCAGATTTGAATATTGCAGCAAAAATGCCCGTATCCTTTAGCCCGAATACATTGGATGTGAAAAAACTCATGGCATCCATCGGCCCAGAAGAATTAAGTCAACAGATAAAGCCTGAAGCTGAACAGATGCTGATTAAATCAGGGTCGTGGATCCAAATTATCGACAATAGCGGGAAGGAAGTAAAAAGCTTTAACAAACCGGAAATGGTTATTTCTAAATATAACCAGCAAGAGCTTCCGGATTTGGTTAATCAAGTCAGTAAAATTAAGGACTATAATATTTTCATTTCTAATGTGATGGGACCCAAAAGGATTACTATTCAAGGAGTAGTAAAAGGGCCCGTAACAGATGAAAAAGGACTCACCAATGTGATTTATATTGTAGGTACACCCAAACCCAAATTAACAATTGCTACCTTCTTTTATGTTCTTTTTAGTTACTTTACCTCAGGTTGGAGTGAACAAAAGGTTGTATCTACTTTATTAACGGTACTTCTGGTACTGATTCTAGGATACATTTTTGCAAGAAAAATGACAAAACCGGTGGTTAAAATTGTGGATGGAATTGCTGTATTGTCCAAAGGAAATTATAACACATCATTTAAGGAACATGGTTTGTATAAAGAGGTGTTTGGGAGCTTGAACAATATGGTACAAACCTTGAAACAAAATGAAATCGAAAGAAAAAGAATTGAAAAAGTCAGGGAAGACTGGATCGTGAATATTTCTCATGATTTAAAGACACCCTTGTCATCTATCAAAGGTTATGGAGAATTGCTTCAAGAGCCGGATTATAAACTTACCTCTGAGGAAAAAGAAAAATATTCTGAAGTTATCATTAATAAATCTAATTATATCGAGCAGCTATTAGATGACTTAACATTAACGTATAAGCTAAAAAATGAATTGTTTATTGATAAAAAAGAAGATGATTTGGTAGAAATTTTACGGGATGTTATCATCCATATTTTAAATGACCCTAAATATGAAAATAGGAAAATTGAATTCGAGCCACAGGCAGAAAACATATACTTTAACTGCAATAAAATGCTGCTGCAAAGAGCCTTTACAAACATTATATTTAATGCTATCGTACACAACCCGGAAAATACAGAAACAACAGTTAAAATTGCGCATAATGACCAAGGAATCACCATAAAGATTGAAGATAACGGAATTGGAATCTCTGAAGAGGATTGTAAGAATCTCTTTCATAGATATTATCGGGGTACGAATACCGAAGAATCCTATCAAGGCTCGGGCCTTGGGCTTGCTATAGCAAAGGAAATTATTGAAGCGCACAGCGGGAAGATAACTCTTGAGAGTAAAATGGGAGAAGGAACAAAAATATATCTATATTTTTAAGTGAAAGAGAATGACATTCAAAAAACTCACTCTTCATAAAGAGCGAATGTAATCAGGTCAAAGACCGTAAAAAATATAAAGCTACTACTAGCTCAAAGCACAATCTTCCCGTGGCGGAAAATTTACTTATTTAGTTGTTTTTAAGTTCAAGTAGTTATTGACATTATTTGCATCTGGGAATATAATGTATTATTATAAATTTAATATACGTTAATAGTTATGAGAAGGAATAGTATACGTCGACTTGATTTCAGAGAGAAGATGGTTAGTGCGAATCTTTATGATGGCGATGTAGAAGGCACTTTTGAACTGTGGATTGAAAGGGTTAGCTCTAAGTAGATACCACCGGTCGTTCCCCCGTTATAAAGGAAACAGCATAATGATTACCAATCACGTGCTGGCAGAGTGCAGTTTATCTGAATTTAGGTGGTACCACGGACTACAAATATAAGTTCGCCCTAGGCATAAAGCTTAGTGCGAACTTTTTATTTTAATAAGGATTAGGAGGTATAATTAGATGAGAAAAGTTTCAATGGAAGAAATGGCGGCATATTGCAATCGATATGGATTTATATTTCAAGGCAGTGAGATATATGGAGGCTTGGCAAACACTTGGGACTATGGTCCACTTGGTACAAGACTGAAAAATAATATTAAGGATGCATGGAGGTATTTCTTTATTCAAATAAGAGAAAACAGCTATGAACTTGATTCGGATATATTGATGAATCCTACTGTCTGGAAGGCAAGTGGGCATATAGATAGTTTTACTGATCCGCTGCTGGATTGTAAAGAATGCAAAACAAGACATAGGGCCGATAACCTTATTAACGATTTTGATGCTACTATAAATACTGATACATTGTCTGAGGAGCAAATGGTTAACTTTATAATAGCGAAAAAAGTACCGTGCCCTAAATGTGGAAAATCAAATTTTACAGATATACGGAAGTTTAATCTTATGTTTGCAACACAGCGTGGTACAACGCAGGAAACATTAAGTACCATATACTTAAGACCTGAAAATGCACAGGGAGAGTATGTGAATTTTTTAAATGTGTTACGCACAATGAGAACGAAGCTGCCTTTCAGTATTGGTCAGATAGGTAAGGCATTTCGTAATGAAATTACTCCCCGGAACTTTACCTTTAGAACTATAGAATTTGAACAGATGGAATATCAGACATTCTGTAAAAAGGGTAATGATGAAGACTTATATGATTATTTTAAAGACTATGGAATGAAATTTTTTGAATACATTGGATTATCAAAAGAGTGTTTGAAATTTAAAGATCACGAGAAACTGGCACATTATGCTAAGGCTGCGTGTGATATTGAGTATTTATTTCCATTTGGCTGGGGAGAAATAAACGGTACACACAACAGGACGGACTTTGATTTAAGAATGCACCAGGAGTTTTCTGGTAAGAGCATGGAATACTTTGATACAGAGACAAATGAAAAGTATATTCCCTATGTAATTGAATCGACATATGGGGTAGATAGACTTGTGTTGGCTATTTTGTTTGAATCACTGGTTGAAGAGGAGTTGGAGAGCCGAGACACAAGATTGGTTCTGAAGATTAATCCTTTACTTGCGCCTATCAAGGTAAATATATTGCCTCTTATCAAAAAACGCCACACCGAAATGGCAAAAAAAGTTTACAGTGAATTGCAAAAATATTTTATGGTGTCATATGACGACGCTAATAACATTGGAAAACGCTATCGAAGAGGTGATGCTATTGGAATACCTTACTCTGTCACAATAGATGATACAACGCTTAAAAACAACACTGTAACGGTACGAGATCGTGATACTATGCAACAGGTGGTTGTACCTGTTGATGAATTGAAAAGCTACTTATCGGATTCTATGAGTTTCTAGAATCTACAATAATGTGATGTTGAGTTAATACAGAATAAATTTTAAGATGAAAGATAGATAAGGACTAATGTGCTAAAAATGCAGGATTTTATTTGGCATATTTCATATTAGCCGATGTAGTTATAATTGTTCTCCAATACTTACTCCGAATTAAAATTTGACTCTAGCAGAATCTAAAAACCTTACCATTAGGTATAACTGTACCAGGGTCCATTTTGAGGCAACCTTCATATACTATTTCAAGTAGAGTATGCTCAAGGAGGTTAGCAAGTTGAATAACTATGTCGGACCATACATTAATTCTTATGTAAACCCTACTAACAGGCAGAACGTTTATATACTTGACAAAAAAACCGGAGATGTAAATGGTGACAGTATTCCTGATACAGTTTATTTAACAGGTGAAAAAGGGGAAAATCCATTTTATGAAAATATTAAAGTGACAGTACAGGATGGAAGGACGATGAAGAGGTATACCATCCCTTTGTATCCCAAGTATAGTATGGCTTACAGTCCATGGCTGTTTCTTGAAAGATTCACCAACTCAAGTGCCGAAGAGATCATGGTAAGCCTGCCTGTCGGAGGAAGCGGAGCACTGACATATTACTATGTAATATCATTCCTGAACAATAATGCAAGATATATGCTTGGCCCTGAACAGTTTAGGGTACTTTTGCAGACACTCCAAATTGATGTTGAATATATGGATAATTACAAGGTACTTGTTAAAAGCAATAAACTGAACCAATCATATACGCTGGATGTAAGTGATAGAAAGGAATCTTATGAAGGAACACTTTATGACAAGAATGGCAAGCTTATTAACTCACGGGAAGGCTTTGTATTAAATCAACCCCATCTGTATCCCGTTAAGTTTGATGGAACCCAGCCCTACAAGCTGGAGTCGCTGGATGATATAGCAGGAACCTCACATGCCGACAAACTAGGATATACAGTAACCTATTGGATGTATTCAGAGGATAGAAAAGCCTGGGTTTTAGATCCTGAGTACTTTACTATTATGCTTTAATTTTAAATATATAGTAGCTCATATTTATATGGATCAAGAGGGAGAAGGAGTGTTTTGAGACACTCCTTCTATATTAGTTTTGCTAGGATGGATTATGGATTAATAAACCAATGGTGCAATTTGGCACGGCGGGAATGAGTTTATATCCTGTATCTGATTATAGGTATAATGTTTTAAGGCAAACTGAGCTTGATACAAATACTCAAGCAAGTATACTTCGGTGCCAGTAAAGCTGCAAAGTATACCCGAAACACCTTGCCCGTTGGCAAGAGACACGCCTACTGGTTGGTTTATCAAAAACTGAAGTTTCGATTGCCAAGGCATATGAATCACCTCCTGTTAATAGTTTATTTATGTTCACATAAGATGTTACTATTAAAGGTTTATAAAAATAGGCATTATCCGATAATATTGTTTTATAATACTGAAAAATTGCTATTATTAGATGCTTTTAACCATAAACGGTTAAAAGTTGACTGAAGGAAGAAGGAAGCGATAAGGATTGAGTATCCGGTTTAAGTTTCCACTGGCTAAATTATGGGCTTCGGAAATATACATTGGAATAGGTTGTTTTTAGAGGATTCCGCAGTGTGCAGAGATTCTCTTTTAAATTCTTAGCTTAAAGAAGCCCTGTTGGACTTTGGCTGCCTAACAGGGCTGGAAAAATCAAGAATTATGAAAAGTATAGTATAATCAGGTTTTTTTTGTAAAAAGTATTGCGCGATCCCAGATAACATCGTAAAGGGCTGGACCAACCTTAGTTTCTTTATCCTGATAAATTCTAAAACCTATATAAGCATCTTCATTATTATCAACTCCGTATGCACTTCCTAAGGGATTGCCTTTGCTATACGGTATGGTAACAACATTATCTTCATCGGCCATTCTTGCCATTTTAAATGAATAATAGTACTTCGCGTTTTCGTACCCTTCAGGGAAAAATTTAGCAGCAGAATTAGGAAACTCAGCAGTATAGAATGCTCCGGCGACGCCATTCCAAAGCTTTGCGCCATAGAAGCTGTCTTGACATAACCTTGCTTTGCTGGTTTTTTCATGGTTTATGCCATATATAATTACAAAATCATCATCGGTTGTTAACTGGAAATTATCTGTTTTTAAATATAAGGCATCGCTATTATCCCCATAAACATTAACATCCTGTAGTATTCCTTGATAACCTTCTAATATCCAAATATTTGT
>JAOABQ010000029.1 GCA_026418275.1 Clostridia bacterium | reverse complement strand
GAATAACCCTGCATCAGTAACGATAGTATGTTTTCCCGTAGTTCAGAGATGCGTTCTATTTTACTTTGTTTTGCCTCTTTCCGTCTTTTATGAGCTTTGTGCCTATCTTCTTTGGCTGTGTATAGAGCCTCATAAGAGCTTATCCTCCATAAGTGTTGTTGTGGATCAACAATCACTGTATTGGATATCCTTCTTATGAGGCTACATTTTTTTCATCGTGTGTTGCACTTCATTATTGAATTTGCCGCAACAAAACAATAAGCCATTTAAAAAATACTTGCCTTTACCTGCTGTACCCCCATCCTTACCCTTTCTATCTCCAAGCGCAGTTGACCTTTAACCTGCTCAACTTCTTTAGAAACTTTAGCTTTCACAAATTTGATTTCTTTGGTAAGATCAGCTCTAACTTTTTCAATTTATTTAATAAGTCTTAGTTCTCCCTCTTTCATTTCTTTTATAACTTTAGCTCCTATAAACATAAATACTACTGTGGGGCAATTTTGATTATTGCTTATAGCTTCCTCAACCTTTTGAATAAACTCAGCTGAAATCTTTGCTGTAACTTCATCGTCTATGAATACTTCGTATGCCCTAACTGCAAATCCCATTATATTCACCAAAATTAATATTTATATTATTATTATAGTACCAAAATAGTTCATGATTGCAAGTAAATCTACTACAGAGACAACATAACTGTCAATAATACTATACTCTAAATATGATAAATAATGCATACTATGACATTAGCCCAATGATTTTATGGGAAAAAAATAGTGCAATACAATGAAATAGCAACAAAACACTTAGATTTTAACTAATAGGTACATTTATTGGACAACATGTGAATACTATGTGTTATAATTATAACAAAATGTTATAAAATATAACAACAGAATAGTAAATATTTATATTTTTTAAAAATTATTTAAAATAAATGTTGACAGAATGTCAACGCTAGTAAATGAATGGAGCATTAAAAATAGTAACAGTTATTTTAAAATGTATTAATTCAATGGCTGCACTTGCACAATAAGGGGCGATATAATACAAAAAGCAACGGAAAGAGAGCCTTTGGGAGGAAAGGATTTTTAAATGTAAGTGTAGCCATGATTTGTTTTAACCCGTCTAATTAACCCCGTCTTTACAAAGAGATAAAAATTATGATTATTCTTTGTATGTAAAGCAGGAAGTTACATGCGGAGGAAGAAAAAGATGGGAAAGCACAGTAATACCACACAAGACAAAGCAGTTTTATGAAAAACATCTATAGGTTTGTAAGGCAAGCGTGATGAGCCAAGCAGCATAGTGCAAAGCATATAGGCTGGCATAGCATCAATGTATGTGGTGGCAATGGATACAGTAGGATAGATCCTTCGGTCGTCCCGATTGCATCGGGACACCTCAGGATGACAGGATGGTGGAAAGGCGAGATCCTTCAGCCACTGCGTGGCTTCAGGATGACAAGGAAGTGCAAAAGCGAGATCCTTCGGTCGTCCCGATTACATCGGGACTCCCTCAGGATGACTAAGTATGTGTCATTCTTCCCCCGATTGTATCGGGGGAAGAATCTCGAAGGCGAAGGATCTTGTTGCACTAAAACTTATTGACAGTAATGTTTTTGCGTGATAGTTAAGAACAAAAAGTAATAGGTAAATGTTTATGAAAAAACTCCCCATAGGCATACAGAGTTTTGAAGAAATTCGCACCGACAACTATTATTATGTTGATAAGACAGCTTTCATCCACAAGTTAGTAAATGAAGGAAAATATTATTTTTTATCTCGTCCCCGTAGATTTGGCAAGTCATTGTTTTTGGATACACTAAAGCAGGCTTTTTTGGGAAGAGAGGAATTGTTTAAAGGACTGTATCTGGAGCATCACTGGGACTGGAAGGTTACGTATCCTGTGGTACACATAGATTTTGGTGGCGGAGTGGCAGAAAATGTTGAAGTCTTAAAAAGATGGATAATAACTCAACTGAAGCGAAATGAAGATAATTTACAGATTAGTGGTACAGAGAGGGAAGATTATAGAACTTTTTTGGAAGAGTTGATACTTTCAGCACACAAGGCATACAACCAGAAGGTAGTTGTGTTAATAGATGAATATGACAAGCCAATTTTAGACAGACTTGATAATAAAGAGGAAGCAATAAAGATACGAGAGGTATTGAAGAACCTGTACAGTGTCATAAAGCCCC
>JAOABQ010000025.1 GCA_026418275.1 Clostridia bacterium | reverse complement strand
TGGTATAAGAAGTCTACTAAGATTTATATATATAATTTTCAAAATAGGATGTGCGGGAGATTTGATTACTTTTTATCGCTATTCCAAACAACAGTCACTTGGTATAGTGATAAATTGTATCAAAAAGTTAGTTATTAGACAAATAAGAACTCAAATTTTAATACAATAAAAAGTCCTTTATTTCAAGGGCTTTTGTTGTTTTTAGGGGTAAAATGTAAGTTGAAATTAA
Source organism: Clostridia bacterium (assembly GCA_026418275.1). Classification (GTDB taxonomy): domain Bacteria; phylum Bacillota; class Clostridia; order Acetivibrionales; family DSM-2933; genus SKW182. The sequence goes on along the minus strand of JAOABQ010000025.1, from coordinate 9,747 downwards.
CTTTTCTTCACATGACAAAATGGCAATATGAGGTAAGAATGCACCCCGGGGTGCAAAGGGGCGTATTTTTACCATTTTATCCCACGTCTGTGTAAAAGAGAATGGTCTTGGAGTACAATCGCAGCTATTGCTGTAAAGAAAGAATGGAGAGGAGGTGAAGTTGTGAAACATGAGACTAGATAAATTTTTAGCCCAGTCATTGGTTGACAGAAGGAAAACCGTTAGAACTTGTATCAAAGGCGGAATGGTTGAGGTGAATGGAGTTGTTATAACAGAACCTGCAATTGAAATTGATGAGAATTCTGATATCATTGAGTATGATGGCAAAGTAGTTGATTTTGCTGAGAAAGTATACTATATGTTTAATAAGCCTGCTGGCTGCATCACTGCGAAAAAGGACACCGTTAATAAAACAGTATTTGATTTTTTCAGTGATGCCTATATGAATGGAGTATTTCATGTCGGAAGATTGGATAAGGATACAGAAGGACTATTGCTGCTTACTAATGATGGTGAGTTTGAATATAAATTAATGCATCCACGAAAGCATGTTGAAAAAACATATTTCTTTTGGGCTTTAGGTTCTTTGGATGATAAGGATATAAAGCATTTCGAACAAGGAGTATATATTGAACAAGGTAACATACTGGCAAAGCCTGCAAAAATAGAAGTACAAAAACGTGGAAGGTATGGAGAGTATAAGCATGAAATTCCCTTAAAGAATTTAAACAATATAGATCCAAAATGGTATAATCCGCCAGTTGTTTCTGGATATCTTACTATTACAGAGGGGCGTAAGCACCAAGTGAAGCGTATGTTAAAGTCGGTAGGCTGTTCTGTAATATATTTAAAGAGGATCTCCATTGGTGGATTAATGTTGGATAAGGCTTTGCAAAAGGGGCATTATAGATCCTTGACAGAAATGGAAATCAAAAAGCTTTTTTTCGAAATATAGATTGCAGAAGGGATAAAGATTTGAAAAAATTTAAAAAGATATATATAGAGATAACTAATATATGTAATTTATCGTGTTCTTTTTGCCCAAAAACAAAGCGGAAACAAGAGTATATGAAAAGGGCGGTGTTCGAGAGAATTCTTGAGCAAATAAAAGGAAGATGTAAGTATATTTATTTTCATGTTATGGGAGAGCCATTGTTGCATCCTGAAATATTTCTGTTTTTAGATTTATCTGAGAAATATGGCTATAAGGTGAATATAACAACAAATGGGACTTTTATTGATAAAGTAGCTGATGTTCTGATTACAAAACCGTCACTTAGGCAGGTTAACTTTTCGTTGCATAGCTATGAGGCAAATGAAAGTGTTTATTCCATGAAAAATTATCTGAATAAAATATTCGCCTTTGTTGATATGGCGAGAAGGAAAAATATACTGATATGTTTAAGACTATGGAACCTTTCGGATAGAGGTACGAACTGTGAAAATATAAATATATTACGTTGTATCAAGGAAGAATTTAAATTTGATTATAACATAGAGGAAAAGCTTACACCTATTAACGGAATAAAGCTGGCTGAGAATGTTTTTCTGAATCAAGCAGCAAAGTTTGATTGGCCAAACTTGAATGGGGCAGAAATTGATGGAAAAGGGTTTTGCTATGGTCTTAGGGATCAGGTTGGGTTTTTAGTTGATGGAACAGTAATACCTTGCTGTTTTGACGGGGAAGGCATTATTAACTTAGGGAATATTAAGGAAGACAGTTTTGAAAATATTATTAATAGCAAGCGTGCAAAAGATCTGTTTGAAGGTTTTACACGAAGGACGGTCAATGAAGAACTTTGCAGAAAATGTGACTATAGGCAAAGATTTAACGGGCATTTAAAATAACAATAAGGTCGGGTCAAATCCATTTACTGTAATCAATAAAGGCCGCTTGTTCGGAGAGAATGAGCGGTTTTGTATTTCGATAAAAACAAATTTGTAATTGTTTTGTAACCAATTACAAGTGAATTGAATTTATAATTTTTTTTGTAAGATATTTTACACTTGTATTTTGATAGATGATTTTTTTGATGTATTTGTAGAATATCTTTAATTAGATCATATTGTTATCTTGACAGTAGCTTTACAAGCGCTTGAAGATTAAAATCGTACCTGCAATTCAAAATATTCTGTCTCCTCAGCGAACAAATCGGATAATAACTCAACCTGTACAACATCCAAAGGGGTGTAGTTATGTTTGGTTAAATATTTTCTCAACTTAGCTTGTTGCCTTTTTGCATTTTCCTTACTGTACTGTATACACAAATAATTGCCTTTTGGAATGCACCGATAATCGTCAGCACTTATTGTATCAAAAATGGAGGTAAATAAATGACTTGGATAAAAATCAGCACCATACTTTGTGAACAGAAGCCCTACTTCGTATGTATTAATTAGTCCGCGCTTGCTAACTGTGATGTCAAGATTAGAGTAATCCCGGATAATTTCTTCTTCAGTTTTGCTTTTATCATATGGAAGAGTGATAATATGCCTGTCCGGAAGCTGCCTAGTATAAACTTGATTTTCCTTTGCAGCCGATTCTGCAGTATGAATTGTGTTTTTAACCTGATTTATTCCGATTATAGTATTTTCTAATGTTTTTATCTTTTTCTGAATTTCTTCTTTGTGGATATCTAAAAAACCAATTAATCCCTTTGAGTCTCTACTTTGAAAATACGGGATTAAATCAGAGGGACTTATGTCCATGTTTCGAGCTGCTTTAATGATGTCTATCTGGATAAATTGTTTTATATGATAATATCGGTATTGATTGAATAAATCAATATGATGAGGCTTTAACAAACCGATACGGTCGTAAAACCGCAATGCTTTTATAGTTATATCCTTGATTTTCGATACTTCGCCTATTGTATAGTATTCTTTTTTCATAGCATTGACACTCCCCTAAGGGTATAGTTTATGATTATGTTATCAAGTATATAATGATAAGCAATAAAATGTAAAGGGGTGGTTATGATAAAAAGGATACTAATTGTTGTATTTCTCATACTGTTAGCTATTATAATTACATTCGTCATATCAGAAAGGGGTAGATCACAATTGAATGAGGCATATCTAAAAAGAGTAATTGAAAAAGCCCGTGAAAAGTACCATGTACCAGCAGTTGCAGTTAGTATAATGGATTCCCATAAAATCTTATACAGCATTCAAAATGGAGTAAGGGTAGACGGCACTTCGAAGTATGTAACCAGTGAAGATTACTTCCACATAGGCTCGTGCAGTAAATCAATATTGGCATATATGGCGGCAAAGCAGGTTGAAAAAGGGATTTTAGACTGGAACACCAAATTTTTTGATTTATTTCCTGAGCTAAAGAAGAATGCACTGGAGGTATATCATGAAATTACACTCGAAGATTTGTTTTTTTGTCGGGCAGGTATAAAGCCCTATACATCGGGAGACGAAATTTTTCCGAATTTGTCCGGCTCTGAAAATCAACAGCTGGATTTTATCAGATATTTATTGCAGCTGTCACCTTCCTCAAAACAGACCGCGTCCGGTAAATTCGAGTATCTATATTCTAATGCAGGCTATATGATGGTTAGTGCAATGATTGAAAGAGTAACGGATATGACTTATAAAAGTCTTATAGATAAATATTTGAAGGAAGAACTGGGACTTGATGTATTTATCGGATGGCCGAATCAAATAAGCAAAGATCAACCATGGGGGCATTATCTTAATAAAAATAATACGCTGGAAGTATTTGGGCCTGATTCTGAATATTTTATTCATCCACTAATTGAGCCTGCTGGTAATTTAAGTATGAAGCCCAGGGATTTTGCAAGATATGTTCAGCTTCATTTAAAAGGGTTAACAGGACACAGTGATCAATTAAGAAGTGAAACGTTCAAGCACATGGATACAGGATATAAAGGCTTAACTTTTGGTGTGATCAATGATAAAATGTTAAATAAGTCTTATGTCTATTTTGACGGTTCTGCCGGAACATTTTATGCGAGAGGTGTTATTGTTCCTGAATCGAATCTCGGGATTGCCATTATGATTAACAATGGTTCTGCCGAAGCGGTTGAATATATCACCATGAAAATAGCAAAGGCATATTTCAACTGGTGGTGGATGTTTTGGGTATGATATGGTCTAAGGGTGTGCACCTTTTTGTACTTAAACCCTATAATTTTTAACATTAATCGATTAATGCCAAATTGTATTTAAATCAAAGTTATTAGACACTGAAAGCTGCACATTGTGTGCAAGCGCACCAAACAAGAAAGGCTCTGAGGGTCCGGTTCAGGAACGTCGTGAATCAGTGACGTAATCGGAAAGATGAGGTAAAGGCCGCCACATCGTGTGGTGTATTGTATGAGAAGGGCTTTGGAGTTTTGATTGTTTCATTATAGTTTGAAAATGTGTAGTAAAGATAGTTTATATTATGTTCAGGGGGTATATATGGGCAAAATTATTAAAGATGGCTTTGCCTTTATGGAATATGTTAATTCGGGACTGATTCGAAAAATAGATGATATTCCCGAACTCAAAAACAAGTTGATTACACTTAGCGAGTTAAAAACACATATAGAAATGTCTAAATATGCCCTTTTACTTGCTGAACATATTTTGAATGTCAGTGGAATTGAACGTTCCGCAGCGATTGAAGAGTGTTTTACCATCAATACAAAATGGCAAGATAGAGAAGCAAAATTCCAAGATGCGCGGCAAGTTGCTGGTATGATAAACAGTCTTGCTCGTGAAGAAAAAAACCTAATAAAAGCAAAAGTATTACGAGCTATGGGGCAAGTTGCAGCAACACCTCATGTCAAGTGGCATGCGTTAGTCGCTTCGGAATACGCAATAGTAATTATCAATCTCATGTATCCAAAGAATTTTGACAAAGTTAAAGAAGAACGCGAACTACAGATTGAACTGATGAAAAACGTATAATAATTCTCATAATAAGCATAATCTGTATTTGAGTTATGCCGCATTCTTTGTAAAATATTCAGCAAGTGATACATCAAGGTTTGTTTAAGGATGCCACATCCGTGTGGCATCCTGGTCTCTGGAGGCCTTATCCATCCGATAACAATGCATCTGCACTAGGGTGCGGGCGGTCATCCCGTGAAGAAAGTCGCACCACACACGACTCACAGACAGCAGTCGCGGCCAGTTCAGTCTCACTAGGTGCAAGCACCGCCTCCGGAGAAGGGCTCTGAGGATCCGGTTCAGCGGCGTCGTGAATGCGAGTCGATATCGGAAATTGGACGCAGGGTCGCCGCGGCCTGCGGCGGTTTTTCTAGAGAATATCGTTGAGTCTTTTATTGATAATTTGTTATAATGTAACAAATTAGAACAATAGTTTAATTTGATCGAGGTGATTTATAACGAATAAAGTAATTATTGGATCAATCGTATTTTTAGTAGTATACATTATAGTACTTGAAATAAATAAAAGATATGATCGGTTGAAAAAGAAAAGAATAGATGAAATGAAAATGTATGAGAAGATAAAGAAAGTCGAAGAATTAAGAGAAAAATTTAAAAATGATTTGGTTGGCCACTGGTCATCATGTCAAGGAACCTTTGATTCTATAATGAATGAGGAATGGATATTTAATGCAGATGGTACTGGGGAAAGTATAAGCAGAAGTTTAAGTAGAGAAGAAAAAGAAGAATTTTACTGGAGAAAAAATGGAGAAAGATGTATTGATATGATGTTTGATGAAGGAGATTGGGTAGAAGTATTCTACGATTTTAAGCTTACAGCAACGGAATATGGATACTTTCCAACATTAGTTGAATTAGATCCTGATAAAAATCCTAGAAAAGGATTTGGGATTTTCGAAGTATCGTTATCATATGAAGGGGAAGAAAATTAGAAATTTAGTATTGGGCGATTGCAACAAAGATAATTTTAAATAACGTAAAATATTGATTACCAGTAGTTAATTAGAGGTCGCCGCATCCGTGCGGCTCTTGCTTCGTGGGGCGTCCAAAATCCGATAATAATCAATCTTCGCAAGGGGGTACGTAAAGCAAGAGCGTGAAGAGGGGCTAAAGAGGGTCATCCCATGAAGTAAGGCGTGCCCACATCCACTCGCTGGGTGCAAGCACCGCCAAGGAGAAGGGCTCTGCGGGTCCAGCTCCTGGACGTCGTAGATGCGGGCCGTTGCGCGAAATCAGACGAAAGGCGCGCGCGTCCATGTGCTTCATTAAGCAGGTTGGGCGTTGGAGAGTTTAAAACACATTTTTTTAATTTTACGAAGTAATTAAGGAGGGCAAATATTATGATTAAAAAACAGATAAAATTGGTTATATTAATAATTACTTTATTTTTTAGTGGTTGTATAATTACATTTATCGGATTTTTCAAAGGACATGACATAGCCATAAATGTATCAAGACCAGAAGGTGCAACTGGATGGACAACATCACAAGAATTAATATCAAGTTGGTACATATTTCCCAATAGTTATAGGAGTGTCCATAATAATACTATCAATAATGCTTACGACTGTGTTATTTATGCACTGGATTAACAAATCAAATTAATACATAATCTTTATATAAGGTGGCTCCTGGATGTCGCACATGCAAACCGTTACACGCCAGGACCGAGCGAAGGACGCGCCGACCTGGCGCTATGTACTTTAGGATCGGGCGCTGTAGTATAACAATTAACTTTTTTGGGTAAATGAAAAAGATTCAACTCTTGCAAATAATTGCTTAAGGAGAAGTCACTGCATGTGGATAATTACTCTTATTGTTTTGGTATTAATTGTTATTTTGATAGATCACAAAATAAAACTACGTCTAAAATATCAAGAATTTTCAAATAGATTTACAAGGTATTACATTGACTTTATAGTTTTATTAATTGCTTTAGGTATTATATTTGCACTTGTATATTTACTTGCATTAATTAAATTACCTGATTTTATGATAGAATATGTAGCTCTTTTTGCCGTAGTATATTCACTGTTTGTGATATTACCTATTAAATATTTGGATGAATTAATGAAAAAAATCTTTAATGATTAATATATTAAATTTTATAGAAGGAATTAAGAAAAAAGGACTTTAAGGCCACAGCATCCGTGCTGCTCTTGGCTTCGCGGGGGTGCGTCCAGCAAAGCTGGACTATACTAACCGGTGAAAGTCCGGTATGGGTAATTGCCAAGAAGCCCGTTAGCTAGTCCCGGTGCGTCATAGTAATGTGGGGTGCTAAGCGGGAGGATAAAGCCTGAAAAGGCGAGCGAAAATGCAGGTCGTAACATAAAGTGAATTCTGTCTTATTGTCAAGCAGAGATCGGTTATTCAGAGGTTACAGAGTGAGTCGAGCTGTGCCCCGTGTGGCGAAGACCATGGAAGATGGGAAGAACTTGGATTACACCATCAAGGGACCCTCCGGTATAGTGGAAGCGACATGTATTTAAAGTATGGTTTGGAACTGGAGAGGCCTTACCCTACACGGTTATACCGTAATGAGGAAGCATATAAGCCGGAAGGTGAAGTTGCAGACTGTAAGGAGGGAGTCCGAGGAGTTTATAGTACCGATGATTTTGCAGACAGTAAAACTGTAAATAGGGAAGGAACTCTGTCTTGTCCATTCTCGGTAATAGGTAATGATGAGTGATTGCCTAAGTGCTATTAAAACTCTTTAAAAAGTCAGAGAACCATTGGCCTCCACCACATCGCCTCGGCTTGTCGAAGTGTCACTAAGCCTCAGCGACATCGTGAGTGCTAGATGTTAGCTGAAATCGTCTATATCGCTATACAAATAAAAATGAAAATGATTAGGTGAAATTTTGATTAGAAAAGTAAATTTAGCTGACTCAAAGGCAATTTGTGATATTTACAATTATTACATTAGTAATACTACAATAACATTCGAAGAAGCTCAAGTGACGCAAGAAGAAATGAACAATAGAATTAAGGATATATCATCAAAACTCCCATGGATTGTGTATGAGTGTGATGGAGTCGTTGTAGGTTACGCATATGCTACAATCTGGAAAGCGAGAAGTGCATATAGATATTCGGCAGAATTATCTGTGTACATAGATGTAAATCATAAGAGAAGAGGCATTGGATCAGAACTTTATAGATATGTAATCGAACTACTTAGAGATAGAGAGTTTCATAGTGCTATTGGAGGAATAGCATTACCAAATTCAGCAAGTGTAAGATTACATGAGAAATTAGGGTTCAAAAAGGTTGCACATTTTGAGCAGATTGGGTTTAAGCAAAATACTTGGATTGATGTAGGTTATTGGCAGCTATTTTTGAATTAATAATATTCTGTCCGACTTCAGCTAACAATATTATCTCGACATTCACCAGCTTTGAGTGGGTGAGGAAGTTAGTGTTTTAGAGCTGATGAACATCGAGGAAACGAAACGTTAGCCGAAATAAACTGTAAGGGATGCGCCCTCCATAGCGGAAATTTTATTGATAAGTTTATAAGTGAAATTTGATGTTAGCCTATTAGTTCAAATAAAGATTTATATATGAGGTGAGAAGATGTTCTTTGGAATAAATAGTAAATTTCATTTTTCAACAGAAGGTAAAGATTTTAATGTTGTTAAAGATAATAATCAAGAATATAGATTGGGTGAAGTTGAAACAGTAAAAGTATTATCGAAAGAAAATAGGGTATTGGTTCTTACAAGGTCTTCTCTTGGTGCTGATTATTTGTATGGATTCGATTTGGACGGTAAGTTAATATTTAAGGTTGCGCCTCCTCAACATTACAGTTTCTGGTATTTAAGTGATAAACAAATTGCTTGTAACGAAGCAGATAGCTTTGCAAAAAAATCTCCACTTTCAGGTTGGTGGTTTTCTATTGATTTAGATACGGGAGATTTGACTATGGGTTCACCAGCATACTAAACTTTGCAGAAGAAAAACTTTTATATGTTAACATTATTTATATACATATGCTTATTATAATAGAAGAGTTTAACGGCAACACCGTCCATGGCTCGGATTTGCTAGGGAATGAGCTTTGAAGGTATTTATATACAAAAGGATGGTAAAGCAAAATGGATAATATTAAATATGGTATGGTAAAGGGATATCTTTTGGCTCTATCAACAATAAAATTCGAACAGTATATTTCATATGACTTTCTGTTTGAGGAGATAGATTTAACAGTAACTGAAACCGATATACAAAAAGTATTTGAAACCTATGTTAAAAATAATTATAGTGATTTGGATCAGATATTAATTGAAACTACTGAAATTATCGAGGTTGAGAATTGGAATGAAAAGGTTTTTGAAGATCATTTACATGAATTCGATTTTGATAAAAAATGTGTTGCTAAATTATTTTCTTTAATTAATGATTTTTTTGACAATGACATAAAGGTGTGGAAAATTAGAAGTGGAGTTAGATTAGCAGCTTATCAAGAAATGTATGTTTTCAAAAAAGATATGGATTTTTATATATTTCAAGCATGTCAAGATGACTGATTTTAATGTGTATTTCCTAATGCAATTGGTTTTTTCGTAGTTTTGTGTAGAAAAAGCACTGAGTACTAGAGGGTTGAAAATTTGCAAAAGTAGTATAATAGTTATTAAGAAGCGATGGTTTGATATTATCAAGAAGCGAATTTTATACTTAGGGCTTCCTTAACGACGGTGAAACATGCAAAAACTCTAGTTTCAAAGGCATAGTTTTGATAAAATAGTGCATGAGAAACGTCAATTTTCAAGAAAAAAGCTTGCACTACTAAGGAGAATCTATGTATAAATATACCTC
>JAOABQ010000013.1 GCA_026418275.1 Clostridia bacterium | reverse complement strand
GTTAATGTATTGAACTGCATCGGTCATACTATCTTTACAAGTCAATTGGAATATGAGCAAAAAATCTAAGTGATTCTCAAAGAAGAACTTTTTGGTATAGTAGTCAGCCATGTACTTGGCTGCTATTTTACTTAAAATGACGGTAGAAATTACCTGCTTTAGTTTTGTGTAATTCCTGATATAATATCTCATTGTTAGCTCCTTTACTAATTTTGGGATTGTATCGGTCAGGACACAAACCTAATCTTAGCTAAAGGAGTTTTATTTTTCTACCGTAAATATCTTCCTATAAATTTAATGCAATGTTACTGAGTATTTTTATAAATCGTACTTATCCCTCTACTATATTTAGTAAGATATCTGCTTTATAGCCAGATTGCTGGATTTAAAGGAATTTTGACTTTTACAACTATATTGAATTTTTAAAACCATGGATTGTCTGCTCAATACCCGAAAATATACTTGTAACCAAAATAGTTTAAGTAATTATAAAATTATTATGCTTTATTTAGAAACTTATCCATTGATTCCAACAATGAGTCAAAGAATAAGTTAAACCTTTTGATAAAAGTCTATAAATGAAATACTTAAAAGCATGCAAAGGATTCCCATTCTATCTCATTTTTACTATGGAAAAAATTTTTCCTCCGTAAAGTGTCTCTAAAATCGTATTCTGTAGTATGGAGTTTGATTTTAAGGCTATTATAATATATATAATGTTTTTTTATTTTAATGGATTGATGGTGAAAATGGTTTCACAGGGACAAATTAAATTTTCACGGTATAAAATGAAGGAAATGGAAGACCGGGGTAAGAGATTTATCACCTTCAATATTGATGAAGCACGAGAAATAAATGTAAAGTACTAAGTATTTGATGTATGATTTAGGAAAACACGACTTGCTTATGATGGGAAATATAAGAATTACTTTATGGCTAAAAGGTTACCGGCAATTTCTGAGTTTACAATGATGTGTATACATTAACAAAAAATGTACACAATTAGTAGTACTTTGTTCGTTCTGAATAAATAGTGTTAAAAGATAAAGGCAAACGACGTTTGCCTTTATGCTCCATAACACTGTTTTTCGGATACGTTGGGAAATTGGCCGATTCAGATGAAAGAAGTACTGATAGTTTGGCAGCAGTTCTCATATAATAAAAATTAAATGTGTCATAAAGACTCTTGATATTGGCGGGTGCCCCCCAATATCATCAATAAAAATTAATTGATTTTATGATAAAGCTACTATATTATTATATTTGTGGTCTAAATGTAATATAATATAAAGATTACATAAAAGAGCTATATGTAAAGGTGTATAAATATCAATATGCTTCTTTAAGGAGATGATTGGATGGAAAAAAAAGAGATAGTAGCAATGCTTCTTGCTGGGGGCCAGGGTAGCAGACTTGGGGTCTTGACAAAAAGGATTGCAAAACCGGCAGTTTTATATGGAGGTAAGTACAGAATTATTGATTTTTCTCTTAGCAACTGTGTGAACTCTGGAATAGACACCGTCGGTGTTCTTACACAATACCAGCCTTTAAAACTAAATTCACATATCGGAATAGGGAAACCCTGGGATTTGGATAGAATGAGTGGTGGGGTTACTATTTTATCTCCCTATGTGAAGGAAGAGGTTGGCGAATGGTATAAAGGCACTGCCAATGCTGTTTGCCAGAATATAAATTATATTGATAGTTATTCACCTAAATATGTTATTATTTTGTCCGGCGACCACATTTATAAGATGGATTATTCCAAAATGTTGGATTTCCATAAAAGGAATAATGCAGAAGCTACTATTTCTGTCATTGAAGTACCTATTGAAGAAGCCAACAGATATGGCATTATGAACACCCATGAAAATGGAAGAATATATGAATTTGAGGAAAAACCCAAAAATCCGAAGAGCACCCTTGCATCCATGGGAGTTTACATATTCACATGGGAGGTTTTAAAGGATTACTTAATTCGGGATGATTCAAATCCTGAGTCCGATCATGATTTCGGTAAAAATGTAATTCCCCACATGCTCAAAGACGGCAGAAGTATGTGGGCATTCCGTTTTAGCGGGTATTGGAGGGATGTTGGAACAGTACAAGCGTTTTGGGAGTCCAACATGGATCTCATTAAAAGGGTTCCGGAATTTAACCTTTTTGATCCGAGTTGGAGGATTTATACACCCAATCCGGTAAAACCTGCTCATTATATCGGACCGAAAGGAAGCATAAAAACTTCTATTGTAGCAGAAGGCTGCTTAATTTATGGAAGTGTCAGAAACTCCGTTCTTTTCCCTGGGGTTACCGTGGAAGAAGGGGCAGTGGTCGAGGATTCCATTATTATGTCAAATAGCCGGATCGGCAGCAATACATTTATATGCCAGAGCATCTTAAGTGAAAAGGTCGTTGTTGGCAAAGGTGTTAAAATGGGTATTGGTGAAAACCAGGTTAATGAATTCAAGCCAAACCTCTACAACTCCGGAATAACTGTTGTTGGAGAAGGGGCAGAGGTGCCTGACCATACACAAATAGGGAAGAATGTTATGATTGATATCGGAGTTGCTGCGGAAGAGTTTTGTACATTGGAAATTGACTCGGGCAGTAGTATTTTCAAAGGTGGTGTGTGTGAATGAAAAATGCTATGGGGATTATATTGACAGGAGTAAACAATAACAGGCTTAGAGAACTTTCTGCCGTACGGTCGGTAGCTGCGATACCGGTAGGCGGGAAATACAGGGCAATAGATTTTGTACTTTCCAATATGGTCAATTCAGGGATAACCAATATCGGTGTGATTACCCAGTATAATTTCCGTTCTCTTGTCGACCACCTTGGATCTGGAAAAGAGTGGGACCTTGATAGAAAAAACGATGGACTGTTTATTTTTCCGCCTTACCTTTCCATGGAGGACACCGGATGGTACAGGGGTACTGCAGATGCCATCTACAGCAACATAACATTTTTGAAAAGAAGCAACGAAGATTATGTGATTGTAACCCATGCCAATTGTGTTTATAAAATGCTCTTTAACGATATGATTGACTATCATATTGAAAAGGGGGCGGATATTACCATTGCGTACAGGGATATGAATGACTTCTCTTCTGAAGATCTTACATTCCTTGGTATTATGGAAGTAGACCAAAACGGGAAAATCACCGATATGGAGGAAAAGCCGCTTCACCCTAAGACAACGCTTGGTTCCATGGGAATTTATATTATGAAGAGGGAACTTCTTATATCTCTTCTGGAAGACTGCAATGCACATGGAAATTATGATTTTGTAAAGGATGTTCTTATTGGCAATGTAAAGACGTTAAACGTGTATGGTTATAAATTTGAGGGATACTGGAGAACGTTAAGTTCCATACCCTTATACTACCGGTGCAATATGGAGCTTTTAAATCCTGAAATCAGGGAACTTCTAGCGGTGAAACACGGCAATGTATATACAAAAGTTAAGGATGAAGCACCAGCCAAATATAATGAAGAAGCAGAAGTGCGCAACTCCATTGTGGCGGATGGCTGTATTATTGAAGGAACAGTTGAAAATTGTGTTTTGTTTAGAGAAGTAACAGTGAAAAAAGGAGCTGTAGTGAGGGACAGCATCATCATGCAGGGAACTGTAATCGGAGAAAATTCCTCCCTTCAAAATACCATTGTTGATAAAAATGTTGTTATAACAGAAGGAAAACAACTGAGAGGTGAATCCAACTGGCCTATTATTGTAGGCAGAAGGACTGTAATATAAAAAAATGAGTCATTAAACCCCGGCTGATTGATAAAATGGGCTGGGGTTTATTTTTTTATACCTAAAATAACCAGGGCAAGAATGGACAGTAAATGACAATTAAGACAATTGATCTTAGTAGGATTAAAAGTTATGATTAGAATATAGAATTGTTTAAATCAACAAAATGTACAGATGATTGACTGTATGATCTCAAATGAGTGCATTAAAAATTACAATATTTTGTTTTTATAGATTTTCTCCTTGTTTAATTACTTGTCTCATTTATGCTTTATTTATGAGCTTTTTTTTTGCCAATTTAGGATAGTAAATGACAAGTTAAACAATTGTAAATATTATACTAAGAACGTAATATAAAGCTTAGGTATCACATAAGCTGGTGTAACTGTAGATGCGATAAAAATCTTTACTTATTCAAAATTCTCTGTTTATATTTTTATAATTATAGTTATATAGTTGTGATTTCTCATAAGACCATTTATAGTTCATAAATTCTATCTTCATTAGTATAAGTCATTTCAAAGGATTTGCGTGCTGGATCATACCAAGTATTTAAAAAAATATATCAGTTATACCTTTTTTCTGAGCGTGATTTTTAATATTAATTGCCTTTGGCAGGCAACGTTACATCAGCTTTAGACCTTTATTGCGATAGGGGTAAGCATAGCGAGGGAAGGTGGGGATAAACTGGTCTTTGAAGGGAATGCAGCCATTGCCGTGAATCCTTCAAATATTCACATCAAAATTAAAATGATTTCATTATTTTATTATTTGGGAGGTATTAGAATGCGTATCAAAAGAAAAATGGGCTACCGGAAATTAGGCGTATTGTTTCTAAGTTTGGTAATGCTGTTATCCATGTTTGCAGCTTTGGGCAAGTTCAACCAGTTGGGTAAGACTGATTGCAATGTGGTCCAGTAACCGTGATAACAGTAAGGGCGGCCCGCTTTATGCTTCTTCGAATATCCCTCAGACAGATTTTGAATTTACCAATATATTTAAAGCATTTAGATAGAAAACTTTTAAAAGAGGAAAAAGGGGTGGTTCAGGGGATAGTTTAACAGGAATGTTAGCTATCCCCTGGATGTTTTTGATATTTATATATGTTTAACATATTATGCTTGAGAAGAATGGTTTATATCCTTAAGAGAAAGTAGGATCAAATTATCAGTATGATTGCTTTGAACTTTACTTATAGGGAGGGTAGAGTTCTGCAAAATAAATTATTTTATTTAAGGAGTCTATTAAAGGAGGTAAGTATATGTGTAGAAAAAATCAAAGGAAAGCCGGTGTATTTACTTTATTGCTGCTAATTGCACTGACTGTAAATACTTTTTTGGGGCTTTCAAGCTTTGCAGGCAGTGTAGCGACGGGTTCCGGGAATTTGGCATCGGGTGAGTTAAGAGATGTAGGACAATGGACACAGGGGAAAAGTTATATTATAGGAGATTATGTAAGCTATAATGGAAGTATCTATAAGTGTACGCAGCCTCATATAGCGCAGGCTGGTTGGGAACCTGACCGGATTCCGGCTTTGTGGGAAAAACAAACATCAATCCCTACAGTAACAGAAATAACTGCTACCGGTACACCCATCCCGGTTGCTACAGTTGCACCTAACTCCGGGTTTAAAATGTATGGGTACATCGCTCCCGACTTCATCTACTCAGATGCAGCTGCACCCATTGTAAAAGCGGGTTTCAAGGTTGAAATCGCCAACACAAATGTATATGCAGTAACCAACTCTGCAGGGTATTTTGAAATCTCAAATGTTCCTGCCTATTCCGCCATATATACCTTAAAGATTAGCAAGGACAACTATCTTTACAGAGAAATAAAAAATGTTCCTTTGACAGGCAATGTTAAGGTAGGCACAGAGAGTGCACCGGTGGATCTGTGGGCCGGGGATATGACGATTCAGGGCGTTCAGGATTATGCCATCAACATGACGGATATTCTTGAAATCGTAGGCACATTCAATAGCGCTATTGGAGATGGCAAGTACAAAGAGGCCAATGATTTAAACAGGGATAACGCAGTAAACATGACAGATATACTGATAATCATACAACATTTTAATAAGATACCGGGGGACTACCCGAATTTTCCTGTAGCGATCCAGACCCCTTCACCTTCACCGACCGCTACACCCACGCCTACGACTACAGCACCAAAGGAATATAGAATCGTAGGTTATCTATCCGGATGGGGAAGCTGGAGTGCAAGTACTGTAGCAGCGGATAAACTGACGCATATCAACTATGCTTTTGCACAAATTTCAAACGGAAGTGTTGTAGGCGGAAACGCTACAAAGTTTAGTGCATTAAGATCATTAAAGCAAACCTATCCTCATTTAAAAACCCTTATCTCAATAGGTGGATGGGCTGCAGAAGGTTTTTCGGATGCTGCCTTGACCGATGCTTCCAGGACAAAGTTTGCAGATAGTGCTATAAGCTTTATGAAAACCAACGGATTTGACGGTATAGACCTTGACTGGGAATACCCTTGTTCATCTGAAGCAGGGATTAAATCAAGGCCTGAGGATAAGCACAACTTTACCTTAATGCTGCAAAAGATAAGAGAAAAGCTCAATGCATTGGAAGTGACAGACGGAAAGAAATACTTGCTGACCATTGCTACCGGTGCGGCTCAGGAGTATGTTAACAGTATTGAATTTAACCTTATTTCCGGCGTTTTGGACTTCGTCAATATTATGACCTATGATTTCCATAATGGGGTAACAACCGTGACCGGCCACCATACCAACCTTTATACCTCTTCTTATGATAATGGAGATAAAATGAGTGCGGAAAAGGGTGTAACAAGCCATCTTGCTGCGGGTGTACCTGCCAATAAGCTTGTTCTTGGTGTTGCATTTTACGGAAGAGGATGGGTTGCAACAAATACTGCAAATAACGGACTTTATCAGCCGGTTTCCTCAGGAAGTGGCGGTGAATATCCTTACAATTCCTTAGTAGCAAATTACATCAATAAGGGAGGATATATAAGATTTTGGGACGATTCCGCAAAAGCACCTTACCTATGGAATGGAAGCAGGTTTATCACCTATGACGATCCTGAGTCATTAGGGCACAAAACAAGCTTTATAAAATCAAAGGGTTTAGGTGGTGCGATGTTCTGGGAGTATACCCAAGACAATGCACAGGCCCTTTTGAATACACTCTATACAGGCCTTAAACAGTAATCTCTCTCCTGATATAATTATTAAAATGCGGTGTGGCTGGATTTAAAACAGCCATACCGCATTTTATAATATAGCAAAATATAGTATTCGGATTTTTAGGTTGCAATCAATCATCCCTTGAAATATAATTATAAATTGGCAAGAAAGTTTTCGTATTGAAAAGTATCTAATCCGAACAGTTTAAGTTTGCGCCGGATAATAATGATACTAAAGGGTTTAAAGATTGTATGGTGAAATGTTTGAATACATAAAATATTCTATGATTAGAACGGAACAAATATGGGAGGAATCATGAATAATAGTAACTATAAAATCATCGGCTACTTGGCGGGATGGGAAGATTGGACCTGTGATACGATTGATGCAAGTAGAGTGACACATATAAATTATGCCTTTGCCCTCATCAATGATGGCGTTGTGAGTGGAGGGAAAATCGAAAAGATTTCAGAGCTTATGAAAATTAAAAAGAAGTTTCCCCATCTCAAAACGATGATTTCCATTGGTGGATGGGAAGCAGAAGGGTTTTCCGATGCTGCTTTGACAGAAGAGTCACGGGAACGGTTTGCGGATAGCGCAGTTAAATTTATGAAACAATATGACTTTGACGGGGTAGACTTGGATTGGGAGTTTCCTTGCTCTTCTGAGGCAGGAATCAAATCCAGACCTGAGGATAAATGTAATTTTACCTTACTGCTTCAAAAGGTACGTGAAAAACTTGATCATACCGGTAAGGCCGATGGAAAGCATTATCTTTTGACCATAGCGACAGGTGCTTTGAAGGAATATGTTGATAATATGGAACTGGACAAAATTTCGAAAATCCTTGACTTTATCAATATTATGACTTACGATTTTCACAGCGGTTTTGCCGATGTTGCAGGACACCACGCAAACCTTTATACCTCACCAGTGGACGATGGAGATAAAATGAGTGCGGATAAGGCTGTGGCAGATCATGTTGATGCAGGGGTACCCATCTCGAAGCTGGTTTTAGGATGTGCTTTTTACGGTAGGTCGTGGAATGTGCCAAATCCTGATAGAAAGGGACTTTATCAGCCTATCTCGGGTGGTCATGAAAGTTATTCCTATCAGAAGTTAATATCCGAATATATTAATAAAAACGGATTTACCCGTTACTGGGATGAGGAGGCAAAAGCGCCTTATCTGTGGAATGGAGAAAGGTTTATAAGCTATGAGGATGAAGAATCCATCGGATACAAAGTAGAATATATAAAAGCGAAAGGTCTTGGCGGTGCAATGTTCTGGGAATACACCCAGGATAATAACAAATCGCTTTTAATAAAGCTTAATGAAGGATTAAAATAATTACAAATTGTTTAATATAGTAAGCACATCAAATTTTGGGTGTGCTTTTTTCATTGGCAAAATATAATAAGGTTTTGTATTTTAAGGGAAAATAGTTTAATATATTGATTTGGATACTTATAGATATGTAGACGGATTCATAATTTGTTATGTTAAAGCAGTGGTTAAACTTGCATCACGGGGGGCATAGATGAGTAAAAAAAGGATTATAAAGCATGTGTTGAGGACTCTTACTTTTATGGTACTCATCTCTTGCATAACCATAGGGATGGTGGCTTTTAAGGCGGATACAGCGCTGAGTAACCCTACCGGTACAATAAATCATTCGAAAATGATTGTTGGCTATTTTCCTGAATGGGGGATATACAGCGCACATAGCTTTTATAAGGTGTCAGATATTCCATGGGATAAGGTAACGCATATCAATTACGCATTTGCGAGGATTACCCAAGGAAAAATCGATGTGGATGACACTTGGGCGGCAGTTGAAAAGCCCTTTGAAGGGGATAAAAGCAGTACACCTATAAAGGGAAATTTCGGGCAGCTAATCAAGTACAAAAGAATGTATCCCAACGTAAAAACTATGATATCTGTAGGTGGATGGACCAGGTCACTGCGCTTTTCGGATATAGCTTCTACAGAAATGTCAAGATCGGTTTTTGCTGATAGTTGTGTAGCTTTTATAAAGAAATATCAGTTTGACGGTATTGATATTGACTGGGAATATCCTGTTAGAGGGGGAGCGGCAGAAAACCAATATCGGCCGGAGGACAAGCATAATTTTACTTTGCTTTTAAAGAAGCTTCGTGAAAAACTAAATACAGCAGGAGTAAAGGATGGACGGCACTATCTCCTTTCCATAGCTGCTACTGCCGGGTATTTAACCATCCCCAATATAGAGCCCGAGCTTTTTCAGGATAGCCTTGATCATATCAATTTGATGTCTTATGATTACAATGGAACTTGGGATCATACGACAAATCATCTGGCACCCCTTTATATGAATCCAAAGGATCCTTCCTTTTCAAATAAAAAATTAAAATGTAATGTCAATTGGAGTGTCAAGGAATATTTAAGGCAAAAGGTGCCTTCTGTGAAGCTGAATGTGGGTATTCCTTATTTTTCAAGAGGTTGGAGAAATGTTACAGGCGCGAACGGAGGTCTTTTCGACAAGGCAAACGGTTCCCCAAAAGGGCTGTGGGATAATACTTCAAAAGGGGGAACGGGAACAAATCCGTTTTATTATATTAAGAGCGTATTGGAGGTTCCGGGTTCAGACTATAAAAAGTATTGGGATTCGTATGCAAAGGTTCCCTATCTTTGGAATGCCTCAAAAAAAATAATGTATACCTATGATGATGAAGCATCTGTCTTAGCAAAGTGTGATTATATTCTGGAAAATAATCTGGGAGGAGTTATGCTTTGGGAACTTACAGGGGATTACCCAATTAAGGGCTGTACATTGACCAAAGTAATTTATGATAAGTTTAAAACGGCCTGCAAACCAACCCCCAAACCAACCTCAAAACCAACCCCAAAACCAACCCCAAAACCAACCCTGAAACCAAGCCATTCACCTTTGCCTGAAGCTTTAGTAAGCGTATCGGCATCTTCCAGTACTACACCAGCAACAGGTGAGAGTTTAAAAATACCTTTGTCATGGGAAGCTTTTTGGAAAGACTAATGGAGTTGGTATTCATTTGTACTTTTATTGAAGTACAAGGCTGTGAAAGGGTTGATAATCGTGTTATTACATCAACGAAAACAAAAACTTATTCAATTCAACCAAGATTGTATAGTAAATGACAAATTAGACAATTGAACGCACCATTGCTTTGTTATAAAATAAAAACATGCAAGATGCATTCAATTTTCTCTTCATTTACAATAATTTGACTTTACTAGTCAATCAATTATTCTTCTTTAATTAATATCTTTTCATTATTTCTCAGCATGATTTAGCACTTCCGATATACATCGTTTGTGTTTTATAAAAAATCCATTCCAAAGTTACTTTCAAGATCTTTCAAAGCATACAACTCAGCATTGAAACAGGAAATTGCTTTATTTATTATCCGGAAAAGAGGTTTAATGTATTTTCCACAGGTAATGAAAATGAGTGATGTGTATGGCCTATTGCTTTTAAGGAAGATGACCTGTGCAACGTAAAGCAAGGTATTCTTTTGTGGCTGCTGTTGAGATCATTCATGATGTGTTAAGCCATACATAAGACATCTGTGAATCTATGGTCAAACAATAAATTTTCAGCCGGTTTCCTGAAATCTAGCGGAAAGAATCACTTTAAAATGATTATTATGCGGAATATGTTTTTTGAGTAAAAGAGAAAGTTAACTTTTATTAAGGGAGGATTTGTATATGTTTGAACAAAAAAGACATCCAAAGAGAAAAAATTTAGCACTATTGGTAAGCCTTATGATGATAGTATCCCTTGTAATTTCAGCGGGTTTAAACGGAGTATATGGGGCAGCGTCAGGAGTACCGGCAGTGCCGAGCTTAAGCCATGACAACTGGGATGGAGACGGAAGCTATAATATTACAATGAATCTATGGTGGGGAAATAACGGAACATCGGTAAAGCTTTATGAAAACAGCCAGCTCATATCCACAGATGCCTTAACAGATAATTCTCCTAATCAGCAAAGTTTTAAAAAAGCTATGAGCGGTAAAGCAAAGGGTGTTTACACATATAAGTGTGAGTTAATCAATTCATTTGGTAAAACAACGAGTAACGTAGTAACTGTCAATGTTACAGTTGGTCTGCCACAGCAGACAGCAAAACCGACAAATACGCCCACAATATATCCCACAACTCCGCCAACGGCAAAACCTACATCAACACCAACAGCAAAGCCTACAGCTACACCAACCGTACAACCTACAACACCGCCAACAACTCAGCCGCCAACAACACAGATGCCTTCAGAGAGGATGTATGTGGGGTATGCAAGTACATGGAACACAAGTATTTACGATTTAACTACCGCAAATATTCCTAACTATTTTACACACATCAACCTTGCTTTTGCACAGCCGGATACTACCTATCAAAAAGGCTCATATGCTTTTGATCAAGCAATAGCAGGTTTTGAGTTTGTCGAAGGGGCACTGACAAATAGCGGACAGAAAAAATTTACAGCACAACAGGCACAGGATCTTAGGAATAATATTGCAGCGCTCAAGGCACGTGGAACACAAGTGTGGGTTTCGGTCGGAGGTTGGGCTTACAGCCAGGGCACCAAGTGGGCAAATTTCAATGCAGCACATTTAGTGGATCTTGCCCAGGACTTGGGTGCCTCAGGAATTGACATCGATTGGGAATCCAGTGGATCTGCCGCCAATAAACTTACTGCAGACCAGTTTGCCTGCTCAAAAGATGCTGAAATTAAGGGTGTCATCAGTGAACTATATAATGAGATCAAATCTAGGGGAGTTAATCTGGGCATTTCCATAGCCGGCTGGTCTACAGGAGCTTACTATGTGAAGGGTACCCCCTTTGAAGAGGGGAAGATTCAATGGGGGTCACCCTTTGGCGGAACAATGTACCGTGTAGTAAAGGATTATGGATATATGATTAACCATATCAACCTGATGTCCTATGATGCGGGAGATTACTTTGATCCTCGTGAAGGATACGAGTCCTACCGTGCTATCTATAATGGGCCTATTAATATGGGAATGGAAATAGCACCCGAAGGAGCAGGCGGCTCGGTGTTGAAGATCAATGCAGAACCAGGTACGGTCTATGATGCGGAAATGTTGACGGGACAAAATAATATTGCGTCAAAGTACTACAATGTAGAGACAATGGTTAACTATATAAAGAACAAAGGAAAACCCTTTGACGGGTTTATGATCTGGCAGATTTGGAAGGAACGTGTTCATGCACCGGCACCTGCTGGAGCAGCATCGGTAAACAGTGCAGGGCAATATGTATGCAGAAACCTGCCGCTTCGCGGTGATGCGAATCAAGTAATTCCAAATCTTCCTAAGTTGACTCCGTGATTACACTTTCGAACGATATTGTAAAGATAAGTAAGGCGCAAATACGGTTTAATTTACAAACCGACGCAATCATAAAATAAAAAGTTTAGCTTGGGGCAGTTTCTAAGAGTGGTTTAGGGGCTGCCTTCCTTTATAAACAATCGATTAAAAGTTAGCTTAAGATTCATTACCCAAAACACGCTATTGAGTATGACAATATAGAACAATAAATACCAAGATCGGCTATTGTTTCAGTAAAAAAATCTGAATAAAATATAAAATATATTGGTAAATTATTCATGAGCATTCTATAAGTGTACTTTAAATTTAGTGATCTATTATCTTTTCATAGCATACCTTCAGAGCAAGGAAAGTTTTCTATCCTCATTACAATGATTTAAACCCTTTAACTTAGCACAAAGAGGCTGATTCCTTTTATTGGAGTAGGATACTATTTAAGGTTGTCATGAGTTTCTTAGTTTTTTCCTTTTATGTGAATTTTCAAACGTGCATTATATTTTTTATTGCAAGGAATGCTTTTGACTGAATTCTACATTAGATAGACTTTTTAAAAACTTGAGGTATCGGCCGTAAGGGACAGAAATTACTCTTATGGTCTTTTATATATATAAAGATACCTGAAATCATATTATTTAGGAGGTAAAAGAGATATGCAACAAAAAAGGAAAAACGCAGTTCGTAAGTCTGTAGCGCTGTTTATAAGCCTTGTGATGATTGCATCGGCGTTTATGACAGCAGGTTTAACCGGAGTGTATGCTGCAGCAACAGGTATACCGGCAACGCCAAGCTTAAGTCATGACAACTGGGATGGAGACGGAAGCTACAATCTCACCATGAACGTTTGGTGGGGAAACAATGGAACATCGGTAAAATTTTATGAAAACGGGCAGTTGATATCCACAGATACCTTAACGGATAATTCACCAAGCCAGCAGAGTTTTAAAAAGACAATCAGCGGTAAAGCAAAAGGTACTTATAAGTACACATGTGAATTGATTAACTCTTTTGGTAAAGCTACTAGCAGCGAAGTTATCGTCAATGTTACCATTGGGTCGGTTAATCCGACAACAAACCCACCGACCACAAATCCGCCAACAATAAATCCACCAACCGGAAAACCAACTACACCTCCACCGCCGACTCCCAACGGAGTTAAGCCATGGGCACCGAATACATACTACACAACAGGTACACAGGTATCCTACAATGGAAGTATATATACATGCTTACAACCTCATACATCCATGCCCGGTTGGGAGCCGACCAATGTAGCTTCATTGTGGAAACTTAGCACAGGAACTGTTACAACACCACCGACAACTACCAGCACACCAACTACAAAGCCTTCAACACCTCCGCCAGCGACAACAACACCACCACCGACAACAGTAGTTCCGCCGACATCAGGGTATAAGATTGTCGGGTATCTGGCAGACTGGGCAGATTGGTCAAATGTAAAAGCAAATCAAATGACACATATCAACTACGCATTTGCAAACTGTGTAAATAGTGAAGTAGTAGGAGGAGATGCTTCAAAACTTGCACAGCTGAAGAACTTTAAACAAGCCAATCCTAATTTAAAAACTTTGGTTTCAGTAGGCGGATGGACTTGGTCCAAAGGATTCCATGATGCAGCATTGACGGATGCAAATAGAACAAAATTTGCAGATAGTGCTGTAAGATATATCAAACAGTATGGTTTGGACGGAGTAGACCTTGACTGGGAATACCCGGGCCAACCTGGAGACGGAAACCCATACGGTCCTGAAGACAAACACAACTTTACTTTGATGCTTCAAAAGATCCGTGAAAAATTGAATGCGCAAGGTGCGACAGATGGCAAGCAATATCTCTTAACCATTGCATCCGGTGCAAACTATACCTATGCTGAAAACACCGAATTGGGAATCATTCACCAGTATTTGGACAATATCAATATTATGACCTATGATTTTAGCGGCGGCTGGGTATCCCAAACAGCTCACCACACAAACCTCTATAAGTCCACTATGTCGCCAAACGGTAGTATCAGCAGTGATCTTGCTGTAAATATTCATATTCAAAACGGTGTGCCTGCAAAGAAAATTGTTCTTGGAGTAGCATTCTACGGCCGTGGATTTAACGGGGTTAGCAGCAGCACAAATAACGGATTGGGACAGTCCTATAGCGGTGGTGCATCAGAGTATTCGTACACCCAGTTGTCCAGCAGTTATATCAACAAGAACGGATATGTACGTTACTGGGATGATGCAGCAAAAGCTCCCTATCTCTGGAACGCATCACAAAAGTCCTTGATTACGTATGATGACGTAGAATCCTTAGGTCACAAATCAAGCTACATCAAATCCAAAGGATTGGGTGGGGCCATGTTCTGGGAGTATACGCAAGACAGTACAGGAACATTATTAAACAAGCTCTATACTGATTTGAAATAAATGAACAGCCTCTAAACAATTCTTAATAAGAGCAGAAGTCTGATTTATGCCAGGCTTGCTGCTCTTTTTTAATGTTGAAATAGGAGGAAGAAATGAACTGGCTCAATTTTAATAGTATGAAAGTAATATGTAGTTATTTATAAAATTGTATATTGCTTATGGTTGTGATAAAATAATTAGCAAAATGGAAAAATTTCCTTAGACGGGGTTTATATTTTGTTTTTTCTGATATGAGATTGAGGAGGCTTCAAGTACATGGTAAAGCAAAGAAAAAAAATCATAGTAGTTTTATCAGTTATATTGACAGGTGTGCTTATCTATTTTGCATTATCCGTCCCTGCCGTAGAGACATCTCGAATATCTGAGTCCAGAAAAGTATCAGAACCGGAGAAATCAGCAGGAACGCAGGAAGCGATACCTTCCCAAAGTGAGAGTTCTCCTCCAAAGGAAGCGCCTAAATCCAATGCTCCCGAGTGGAAGCTGGGCATTCAGTATAATACCGGCATGGTGGTTTCTTATAAAGGAAAAGAATATCGATGCATACAACCCCATTCCTCCCAAAATGACTGGGATCCTTCAGCAGCACCTTCTCTTTGGCAGGATGTAGGACAGACAAACACGGACACGACCGCAGAAGGAAGTTCCGGAGGTGAAGCGAATCAGAACAATACAGGACAAGGGAATCAATCAAAAGAGGCTCAAAAGATTGAGGACAAAAGCTGGGCGAAGGAATCTCAAGGCGTGGAGTCAGGTGACCAAGCAGCGGTTCCTTCAGACAACAACACGCCATTAATAAAGCCCAAACACAATATAGTCGGGTATTATACCGAATGGTCCATTTATGGGGCGCATAACGGGTACGAGGTATCCAATATCCCGTGGAATAAGATAACCCATGTTAATTATGCCTTTGCCAAGATTACAAACGGAAAAGTGGGGCTTTACGATTCATGGGCCGCAGTTGAAAAACCCTTTGGAGACGATAAATGGGATACACCCTTGAAGGGAAACTTAGGCCAGCTTATAAAGTATAAGCAAAGGTACCCGAATGTTAAGACCTTAATATCTGTCGGAGGATGGACCTTGTCCGGAGAATTTCATGGTTTGGCCTCGAAGGAAGAAACAAGAAAAGCGTTTTCGGATAGCTGTGTAGAGTTTATCAGGAAATATGGATTTGATGGTGTGGATATTGACTGGGAGTATCCGGGGAATCCGGGAAACAATAATCCTTATGGCCCTGAGGATAAACACAATTTTACCCTTCTTCTAAAAACACTTCGAAGTGTACTGGATGATGCGGGAAAAAAGGATGGGAAACGGAAACGGTATCTCCTTACCATAGCAGCGCCTGCAGGATACGATAAGATTGACGATACCGAACCGAATTTATATCATGAATATTTGGACTTTATCAACCTGATGACCTATGACATTCACGGTGCGTGGGAGAATAAAACAAACCATCACGCGCCTCTTTATAAAAACCCGAATGATCCGTCAGAAGGAGAGATGAAGGAGAAATATAATACCGATTGGGCTGTAAAGGAGTACCTGAGACTTGGCGTTCCGGCAGAAAAGCTCAATGTGGGAGTACCGTACTATTCGAGGGGATGGAAGGACGTGGACCCCAATGCCGGGGCCAACGGTATGTTTGCAAACGCAAATGGTGCACCCATGGGGGTGTGGGATGATTTCAACAGTGGAGCAACAGGGACCAATCCATTTTACCATATCAAGGGGACCTTTTTAAAGGATTCCAGTTATAAGGTATACCGGGATGAGTATTCAAAGGTTCCATGGCTTTACAATGCCTCACTGAAACAGGTATTTACCTATGAGGATGAGATTTCCCTCTCCAACAAGTGTGACTATATTAAGGATAAGAAGCTTGGTGGGGTTATGTTTTGGGAATTTTCGGGAGATTACCCTGTGAAGGGTAGTATCTTAACCGACCTTCTTTACAGTAAACTTAAAGATAAATAAAAAGCCATTGGCTTGGTATGCTCCCATTATAGTAAACACTCTCGTAATAATACTGTTTCTATAAAGGGAGCATTTTATATGGAGATAAGCAGCCCAATGTTATAGATAACGAAATGTAAAAGTAAAATTTCGATTTCTGACACCTAAGTAAACCAGGTATTTCATGTCTCGAATTTTACTATATTTACACTTCGTTATCTATATATAAGCGCGGTATTCATAGATTTTTTACAATAAGTCGGCCATTTTGCGAAGAGAAACTGCATAAACCCTTATGAACAGGCTACAATAGAGTTGACAATAAAAGTACTCAGGAGTAGTATAATTGAAATTAAAATTTGTTGTACTGAAATAGTTCCCAATCCCAGGATTTTTTAGCTGTTTCAGTAAAGCATAGTTTATTTATTTCTATCCTGTAAGACGGGATAATAGGATCAATGGGGTGAGGTGCATGGTACAGAATATCTTTTCAAACATTGGAAGAAAGCTTCACTACTCGTTTTCCGCATTAGACCACAGGGATTTCAGATATTTTTGGTTTGGACAATGTTTTTCATTAACAGGGACCTGGGTACAGAATGTAAGTCAAGCCTGGCTGGTGTATAAGCTTACCCAATCCCCCTTTTTATTGGGCCTTGCGGGTGCCATGCAGTTTACCCCTATGCTGCTGTTTTCTCTTTTTGCGGGTGTACTGATAGACCGTTTTTCCAAGAAGAAAATGATCATTGGTACTCAGATCATATATATGACCCTTGCACTGCTGCTGGCTTTTTTAATTTGGATGGATTGGATCAGGTACTGGCAGGTACTTGTCATTGCCGGAATCAGCGGCTTTGTAAATACGATTGACATGCCGGCAAGGCAATCCTTTATGATTGAGTTGGTGGGAAAAAAAGACCTTTTAAACGCTATAGCGTTAAATTCAGCCGTGTTTAATGCTGCTAGAATCATAGGACCTGCACTTGCAGGTTTATTGATGGGGTACTCGGGCATCGGTTTTTGTTTTTTTATTAATGGAATCAGCTTTATTCCGGTTTTGTTAGGTTTGGGGATGATTTCCTCAAGATCTTATGGGAAAAAAGAAGGTTTGAAAAAAAACATTTTCAAGGAAATATCCGAGGGGATTCAATATATTTGTCAGTTTAAGCTATTATTAAGTACCCTTTTAACGGTTGCTGTCATGGGGATATTTGCAGTTAATTTCAGCGTTCTGGTACCTGTGTTTGTAAAAACTGTACTAAATCAGGGTGAAACAGGTTTTGGCCTTTTAATGTCTTTCATGGGCATTGGCTGCTTAAGCGGGGCACTGATCATAGCAGCCAAAAGCGGAAAAGGGAAAAGTGGGTTTACAATTTGGCAAACATCTATGATTACGGCTGTTCTACTAATCATTTTAGGGGCTACAAGTACCTTTTATTTTACAGCAGTTGTGATTGCAGTTGCCGGGCTTTTTATTACTTCCTTTTTTACCACTGCCAATTCCACCATGCAGTTAAATGCAAGTGATGCATATCGGGGAAGGGTGACAAGCTTTTATACCCTTTTATTTGCAGGCACTTCACCTATCGGAAACCTTTTTGCGGGCAGTATCGCAGACAAGTTTGGAGCACGGGTTGGGTTTATTGCAAGTGGAGCGGTAATCTTACTATTCATACCTCTAATCTATCTACTGTCGCATAAGAAGAATTGATTTATATACCAAGATGTAGACAGAAGGGAAAAACTTATATAAAATAACTAAGAAGTAGGCAATAAATAACAAATGTTTTGAGGTGAGCAATATTAATCAAATTAATGGCAATATTGAGTCGTTAAAAGACTCACTCATCAATGAAATTGAAAGTTTATATCTGGTGGAGTTTGATAAAGGGGAGCTGCTGCCAATAGAACTTACCTTAAAGATGGCAGAACTGACTTACAAAACAAATCGTGAAATTGCGGTTTATATCAATAGAAAAGGTAACATTATAGAGGTTAGTGTTGGAGACAGCGGTACCGTTTCGCTGCCTCAAGTGGATGGAAGGAAAGCAAAAAACAGACTGTCGGGGATCCGGTGTGTGCATACCCACCCCAATGGTGACGGCAGGCTGTCTTCTGTTGATATAAGCTCGCTCCTCAATTTAAGACTGGATGCCATGATGGCTATTGGGGTAAAGGATGGAAACGTCACAGACATTTACGCGGCAGTTCCTATAGCGGATGAAAACGGTGACCTGGCTAAGGCGGATATTTACGGTCCTTTTCATCCAGGAAGCAGTCAACTGCAGAGTATCTTTTCGGTGATCAAAGAACGGGATAAATCATCTTCGGCAGTTTTTTATCTGCAGGATATAGAGGAACGTGCCATCCTGGTAGGACTGGAAACCAGGTCCGGCAGGATGATCGGCGGCAAAAGCGAGGGAGAGCGGCTCTTGGATGAACTGGAAGAATTAGCCCGTACAGCCGGAGTCAATATAGTCCATAAAATTCTGCAAAAAAGGGCTGTACAGGATTCTGCATTTTATATTGGAAAAGGAATGGCAGAGCAGATCGGGCTTCTTAGGCAGGCTCTTAACGCGAACGTGGTAATTTTCGACGATGAATTGTCCGGGGCGCAGGTTAGGAACCTTGAAGAGGTTGTCGGTGTAAAAGTGATTGACCGGAATACCTTGATTTTGGATATCTTTGCACAGCGGGCCAGATCCAGTGAAGGGAAAATCCAGGTAGAATTAGCCCAACTAAAGTACCGCCTCCCCAGACTTATCGGGCTGGGTAACCAGCTGTCCAGGCTGGGAGGAGGTATAGGAACGAGAGGACCCGGAGAGAAAAAGCTGGAGGTGGACCGTCGGCATATTAAGAGGAGAATCGGTTTTTTAGAGTCGGAGCTTCGAAATATCAGCAGCAGGCGGGGAATGCTGCGTGAAAGCCGGAAAAAAAATCAGGTTCCCACCATTGCTTTAGTTGGTTATACCAATGTAGGAAAGTCGACCTTGATGAATGCTGTTTGCAAATCGGATGTTTTGGCGGAGGACAAACTTTTTGCCACACTGGACCCAACTACACGAAAGTTGGAGCTGCCTAACGGACGGGAAGTTCTATTTATAGATACGGTAGGCTTTATCAGGAAGCTTCCTCACGAGCTGATTGAGGCTTTTAAATCAACCCTTGAGGAGGCGGTCTTTGCAGACCTGCTCATGCATGTTGTGGATGTATCCAGTGAGGAGATTGAGGAACAGATGGCCGTTGTTTATGATATTTTAAACGGTTTGGGAGCTTTAAATAAACCGGTTATTCTGGTGCTCAATAAAGTCGACTTGGTTCAAGGAAGCCTGATCATGCCGGCTGTAAAGAAGGAAGACCGGGTTTTTGAGGTCTCTGCGGCAACAGGAATGGGTATTGACAGCCTTTTAAAGGGGATTTCCGAAATGCTGTCCTTTGATGAGGTGGAAATCAGCCTGCTCGTGCCTTACAGCGAAGGATGGGTAGTTCCCTATCTTCATGAGAATGGGAAGGTACTCCAAAGTGAATATAAAGATACAGGCGTATGTTTAACTGCGATTGTAAAAAAAATAAAAACTGATAAAATAAGGAATTTTATTATTTCGTTAAAATAGTGCCAAAAAGATTAAAAAAACTGAATAATCACTATTTCCCGGACGTTGAGTAATAGTCGTTCATAAGATATCATATATATATAAAAATTGTTAATTCATATTAACAATTTTTTTTATTCAGGTTAGCTTTTAGCTTACCAATAATAAATGAAGGGGGTTTTTGTTATGCTGGTTAGAAATTGTGCGGGGGGAGTTGTTTTTTATAACGACAGGGTATTCCTCCTAAAGAATGAAAAAGGCGAATGGGTTCTTCCAAAGGGGGTTATGAGAAACGGTGACATGACCTATGAAGTTGCTTTACAACGAGTGAAGGAAGAGACTGGGATTTCTGCAGAAATTGTATCTCCAGCAGGTAGAACAAGTTATGAATTCTTTTCTGTATCCAGACAAAGACCGGTGTGTAATAAAATTACTTGGTATATAATGAAATCCCCAACAGACAAATATATAGTAAATCATGAGGATAAGTTTACCGACGGAGGTTTTTTTGAAATCCAGGAAGCCATGAACCTTGTTACATACAGCCAAGATAAATCATTGGTATACTTGTCCTTCAAAAGATTTAAGGAACAAGCCTCTTAATCCCGAATTTCTTATATAAAAACAAAGGGAAAAATGATAAAATAAAAGACAGCTTTTGGCTGTCTTTTATTTTATCATCTATGAGAGAAATTGCTTATATTTAAGAGGTGTTTCCAATTGGCAAAGGAATATAAAACAGTTTTAAATTTTTCTGTAACTGAAATGGAAGAAAAGAAATCAAAATTTATCGCTTCGGTAAAACCGGTTTCCACTGAAGAGGAAGCATTGGCTTTTATCCAGGAATTAAAGTCCAAATACTGGGATGCGACGCACAATGTTTATTCTTATTTCATAGGTGGAAATAATATAATACAAAGATTCAGTGATGATGGCGAACCATCCGGGACAGCTGGGGTTCCTGTGTTGGAAGTGATTAAAAGGATGGGAGTCCAAAACCTGGTTGTGGTAGTTACTAGGTATTTTGGCGGTACGCTCCTTGGTGCTGCCGGCCTTATTCGGGCCTACAGCAAAAGTGCTGCACTTGGCATAGAAGCCTCAAAGATTGTAAGAAAGCTTCTCTCAAGGGAAGTTAGAATCATTATCGAGTATACGCTCTTTGGAAAGCTTCACAGCTTTCTGTTAAACGAGGGACATACAATCAAGGAAATCATTTATGAACAGGATGTTGAGATTTTTGTTTTCGTACCTGTAGATTTGGTAGAGGATTTCGAAGCGGTGATTGAGGAGACAACCAACGCAAGGGCCATTGTAGAGCGTGGGGAGGCCAGTTATATAACCCTTGATGAGAAAGGAAATATTATAGGTTTGGAATAATATGTTTTTGGTGAAAGGAGAAAGTTTATGAAAGAGGAAATGATGCTGGAAAAAAAGGTGTGGGCTGTTGTGGGAGCCAATGAAAATCCTGAAAAATACGGGAATATGATATATAAAAAGTTAAGGTCCAAAGGGTATAGAGTATATGCGGTAAATCCCTTGTACCAAACAATTGAGGGGGATAAATGCTATCCGGATTTGTCTTCTCTTCCAGAAAAGCCGGAAGTAATTGATATGGTAGTTTCCGCGAAAAGAGGAATTCCCGTCATAGAAGAGGCTGCAAAGCTCGGTATAAAGAACATCTGGCTTCAACCGGGAACCTATAATGACGAGTTGATGCAGTTAATTCAGGAAAAGGGCCTGGATGCTGTCAAAGCATGTGTTTTGGTAGCGGTAAGATAGAGGGAGGGCTGCTGCTCTCAAATTTTCGTATGTTATAATTCCTATGGAAAAACGATTTTGGAGGGTCAATCATATTGAATAAAAAATTAACGACCTATGTATGTTTTGGATTATTAGTCTTATATGCCATTTCGGTAACCGTGATCAGCCCGCTTCTAACCGAAATATCCGATACATATTCTCTTTCTATGACCAAATCCGGTTTAATATTTACAGTAAATTTTGTAGGCTTCATCACTTTTGTCCTTATAGGCGGGATATTGGCAGATAAATTTGGAAAGAAGAAGATCATTTCTCTTTCAATGATGGGGTTTACAGCGGCAATTTTTGTATTTCCGTTAGCTCCGGACTTTTATTGGGTTTTAATCGCAATGTTTTTTATAGGAGGATTCGGTGGTATTATGGATAGTATGGCAAGTGCGCTGGTAACCGATCTAAACCGTGAAAAACCCAGCTTTTACTTAAATTTGGCCCATGTGTTTTTCGGAGTGGGGGCTATTATGGGTCCTGTTGCTGCGGGGGTATTTATAACCTATAAAATCAAATGGCAGGTTTTATTTTTTATACTGGCCATCCTGTCTTGTCTTTTTACCATTGTTTTTATGGCTTTAAAAGTACCTGAAAGTAAAGGGACAGACCCCATATCCTGGGCTGGGGTAAAGGGATTGGTAAAAAATAAGGGGTTTCTGGCAATTTGTTTATGTATGTTTCTCTATACAGGTGCGGAGGTTGGAAGTTGGGGGTGGATGTCTACTTTTCTAAAGGAAAGCGCGAAGTTTGATCCCTTGAAATCAAGTATTGCGGTTGCGGCCTTTTGGCTTTCCATCACAGTCGGAAGAATAGCCTGCGGGTTTATCACCCTTCGATTTAAGCTAAGAAGCATTATAACCGTACTGGCTTTTTTATCTGCTGCTGCAACTTTTTTGTCAGGGTGGATTCATTCAGAAAGTACCCTGTGGATTATCATTATACTCATGGGTCTAACCTATTCCAGTCAGTGGCCCCTCATTGTATCTTACGGAAGCAGCCTTCACAAAACTTCTTCGGGTACTGTTTTTTCACTATTGATTGGAAGCGGGGCAATCGGAACAATGGTCATTCCGTTTGTGATGGGAGTAATTGGCGAAAACATAAGTGTCCAAATTGCGATGGCAAGCCCGGCAGTTCTGCTTTTGGTGCTTGGGTTTATTTTTGTGGGTTTCAAGAATGGGGATTCATCATGAAGTATCCTTTCCTTGAAGGTTCTATTAAGACCGTGAGAATAGTTTAACATGGGTAAAGTGAGTTTTGACGATATTAGATCAAGGAAATCAAAGTGCAATGTAAGCGCTTTATCCCGTTCAATATAAGGTCAAAGGGCACAAAAAAAGGATTTATGGTAAGAACAACTGCCATAAATCCTTTTTTAAATATATACGTTAGAAATTCCAAGATTTAAACCATCTCAAAGAGGCGATATAATCGCTATCTACAGTCATTCCCGATAACGCAGGGTAGAACCAGATAAACAGGAGAGCAACGATTGCAAGATACACATAGACCCCGTATCGCACTGCAAGGGCAGTTGTTTCTCCTGCACTCTTGCTTAAGGTCATGTTTTGCATTACTTTCGGGAAGTCCTCGATTAAAAATTTGATTACATACACAATACACAGCATCATAAAAGGTACACTGGAGAAGAAGTGATAGATGAATATGCATCGGGTAATTCCAAACCATGGCAGGTATTGAAAGGCCAGGGCGACAAAAATTACTATCATCTTTTTATCCCTTTTCCAGATAGAGATAAAGATGGAGGCAAGGACGGCTAGCATACCGACCCACCATATTGCAGGGTTACCCATGGATACGATGGTAGATGATTTCCCTTGCGGAACATCTCCTCCACCTCCATAGAACCAAATGGGTTTTTCCACCAGCGGCCAGGAAGATGCAGTAGATTGGAAGGGATGCGTCGCTTTCAACTCGCTGTGATATTTGTACATGTGTACTTGATAGTTTTTAACATCCTCAAGGCCTCTTTCATTACCCGGAGTCATCATGATCGGGATATACGATGACACATAAAGGATTACCGGAATGATAACAAAGAAGATAACACAAAGGAGCGAGGTGCGTATGATATGATTCCATACGAAATTGTGAGTCCAATTCCTGGTAACTGCTGAGTTATAAAGCGCAATATTTCTTTTGGAACTTCCATCCTTTCTGGCAAGTGCGGCTTTTCCGCGTCTTAAAAGGACCTTTGCCTTTTCATAATCCAAATACTCCAGAATTTTAGCAGTAAAATACAAGACAGCAAGGCCGGCACCTGCGTAAGCACCAATCCATTTGCTTGCAGATCCGATACCAAAGAAAATTCCTGCCATGAGCAGCGGGATTAAGGATTTTGCGTAACTCATGTTGTAGGACTTCTTAGTGAAGGCATCATACATGAAATAATACATGAGGATTACGAAGATAACCCCGTAGGTATCGATGGTTGCAATACGGGTTTGGGTAAAATGCATGAAGTCAAACATCATTAAGAAAGCTGATATAAAAGCATAAAAAGGTTTCTTGAACATCTTTTTGCCAAAGAGGTACATAAGGGGAATCATGGCTGCACCGAAAAGGGCGCCTGCAATTCTCCATCCGAATGGATTCATTCCGAAAATACCGATACCAACGGCAATGATTAATTTGCCCAACGGAGGATGTGTATTTTCATAGAAAGGCATTAAGTTAAGGTGTTCAAAGGCTGTTCTGGCATGATAAATTTCATCAAAATAGGTCCCGTTCATAAAGTTGGGGGCGTAAGCTACACGGTCTTGCTCATCCAGCAGGTTTTCAGGAGAGCCCTTATCATTTTCACTGAATTTCTTTTCTTTTATGTTGTCCTTACTAAGTTTAATCGGTTTCTGACTTCCGTCTGCAAAAAAGGCGATTTCGTTTAAAGCACCTCCCAGGCCTGAGCCGGCGGGATCAAGGGAGTCTACGATGATTCTGATTTGATCGGTTGTAACGGATAGGGGTGAATTTGCCCATTTGAAGAAGTCTCCATCCTTCATTTCAATGGTTAGCATAGGACTATATTTTCCGTCCTTTTCCAAATACTCAATCCTGTATTTACCCTTTCCGAAGCCGTAGTGATAGTTTACGCGGGTGAGGCTATAGGGCTTATCAAACTTGATGATCACATTCTCACCAAGTTGTGTAGGCTGCCAGTACTTTTGCGGTGTATCCATGCTCCCGAGATTGAATGGTGTAAGGATGAGATAAGCAATAGTCATGACCGACATAATAATGTAATCTATTTTTTCCATTTTGGAGGAAAGCTTTTTCTTGGGTTGTTCCTCTGCCTTTTCCAATATAATAGGTCCGTCGTTACTGCCGGAAGAAGGTACGGATAAAGCTGTTTTGCCAGCAGGAGAAGCTTGGGATGAGGATTTTTTTAAACTCAAGAAGACAAAAAACAAAGCAATAATGATGACCGCTACAACAGCGGCAATGATGAATAAGGTGTTTTTTGTATTATTGGCAGTATCTGGGGAAGAGGCATCTCCCCCTTGGGGTGAGGAAAACAAATTGATGATACTGGAGCCTTGGGGAACATTTTTTACTTCCTCAATGGCGATGTCATCAAAGTATGCGGTTCCTGTAGTCAAAGCTCCATGTCCTCCCAGTGAAAGGGTAAGGGGAATGGATTTTTGATCACTGCCCGTCCGTCCGTACATTTCTACGTACTTCCAATCACTGGTTCCTTTAACATCCAATGAGGTTTCCATAATCATCCAGATGCTGATATTAGCACCTTTTTGAGCATCAGGTATATTTTCTGTTTTGATCCAGCCGGAAATCTTGTAAAGCGTGTTTGGATTTACATAGATTTCTTGTGTATACCTGGCGTCGTTTTCCTTGGTACTTGTGATCTTTACACAGTTTTTACCGCTCCGGGCTCCGCTGGAGACCACTTCATACACTGATACGCCTGCATCTTGAATCCAGGCTTTCTGAGCCCAGAAATTTGGCGCATTGCTGCTGACTTCTTCAAATCCAGGGTTTTGAACCAGGTTAGTACCTTCTGCGAATACCCCTTGACAAAGAAGCATCATGCAAAACACCACAACACAAATGACCCTTTTCATTTAGTAAACACCCCTTTTTAATCTTTTAATATATATTTATAAAAAAAATTAAATAAACTTTTAAAGCTATATTGAACGCGATAAAGAATTTACACCGCGCTTCAATTGCCTTGATTTAATATCGTGAAAATTCAATTTATCCATGCAAATCATTTTCGCGATCTATTTAAAACAGTTTGCGTTTTGTTGTGTGATTATGGATTGAATAATAAAATTATAACTTCTTTTTACGTAAAATGCTAGAGTTTTTATTAGAGCCAGAGGTTTTTCGGTTGATATTTGTGTTCATAAAATAAAGTAAATCTGAATATTTGGCTTTACATAAAAATGGAACTTTCTAAATTTAGAAAAGTTCCATAGAGGAGGTTATGTTGATGTGTGTATCCAACGCAGCAGGGGGTAAATTAACTTATTATTTTATTGGGGTAAATTAATTAACTTATTATTTTATTATTGTTGAATTACTTCTAGATGGCTAAGTCCCATATCTACTTTAATATTCATTTTATTTTTTGCTTCAGAATAACCGGGTGACTGATAATATCCGGATTCTTTATTCCAACCTAAATGGTCCAGATTGGTATCGTTGAGTCCGCCATCCACATTAATCCGGACCCCCAATTCTTTGGGAAGGACCATTTCAATATCCGAAAGGCCTGCGTTAATCTTAACATCGGTTTTCTCAAAATTGTTACCAAAAATAAGCTTCAAATCGCTGAGGCCTACATCCAGCGTAAATTGCTTAAGTTTTAATTTGGACATATTAAGGGTTCCGTTTTCCAGTCCGGCATTGATGTCAAGTTCCCAATCGGTATTTTCATTTAAATTTACTCTAACCGTCTCATTCATAAAATTTCTATCCAGAAAGTATTTTCCCTTTTCCAAATTGACAACTGCCGTTTCCTTCCCATTTCTGTATAAAACCGATTGCTTGAGTTTGGATTTGGTAGTAGATCCGTCAATTAAATTGCCTGTTGTTGAGTTAAGCTCCAGGTTTCCTGCCCCTAAAGAAAGGTGCAAATTCCCGTGCTTTGTTTCATCGGTTTGTTCGATGGTAATATTATTGGTTTGGATAAACTTTCCGTTATCATAACTGTTCTTTTCGATAAATAAGCTGTAGGTCAGGATTACGGCTAAAAATGAGATCCAGACAACCGATTTTACAATAGAGTTTCCTTTAAATATAATATTAATGCCTATAGCGACAATAATAAGAGGCCATAGCTTAAACAACGCACCCAGCACCGCCAGGATGTCGATAAGTCCAAAGTAACCTAACAGCCAAAGGACTCCGATACTTATAAGAAAAACTCCAAACCCGATTTTTCTATTTTTCATGTAGACCGCCTCCCAGCTAAGAGTATGGAAATACCGATCACTACTAGGAGAACAGGGCCGATAATTTGAAAATCAAACCATGAAAACATCTGTTTGAGTAGAAAAAGAACCCCTGCCGATATTAAAATGACGCCGCCCACAAGTCTTGCTTTTCCATTGTCGGATTTGGCCGGTTCGTTAAAGCCTGTATCCTTCCAAGCATCCTTATCCCACCGGCTATCTTCCTCAACACTTTCCTTTTCAGCAAATGAAAAGCTTTCTTTTTTTTGATAGTGGTATGACGGACCATTGCTTTTCGGGATTAGAATCAATGCGGCAATATAAACCATGAGTCCCAGGCCCATACTTGGCAAACTGACAATAATGGTAATGACTCTTAAAATGGTGGGATCGATCCTAAAGTATTCGGCAATGCCGCCGCACACCCCTGCAATGATTTTATCATGGCTTGAGCGATATAATCTTCTTTCCATAAATGATTCTCCCTTCGAAGTTCCTAAATCTATAAAGTTATAAAGAAAATTCTAAAAAATGAACGTTCCATGCTTTTCATAATATAATACGGATAGATAAAAAGAAAGTCTTATAAATTTATAAAAAATTTTTCATATATTTTTTCCAATTTGAAATAAGTCTCGTTTTAAATAACATAAAGTGATATAATTTTTTAGATGTAAGATGAAAAAGGGTATTTAATAGGGAGTTGTCTCTAAAACTATTGAAAAAAAAACGTTTTCATTATATAGTTATACATAAAATTTTATAGAAAACTAAAAGCTCCAAAATAAATAGACCATGAAAATCATTTTGCGTGGATAAATTGAATTTTCATAATATTAAATCAAGGAAATTGAAGCGTGATGTAGAGTTAACGAAGTGTAAACATAGTAAAATTCGAGAGATGAAATACCTGGTTTACTTAGGTGTCAGAAATCGAAATTTTACTTTTACAGTTCGTTACCTATACATTCTTTATCGCGTTCAATATAAATAGAAATATTATAAAAAAGTGTGGGTGAAATGTATTGATTTCAGTAGATTTGTCACGGGTTAAGGGTGTTGTTCCTACCATTAAAAAACTGTATTTCCAGTGGGACAAGTTTTGGACGTATACATTTTTTGCTATTTTGCTAAAATGTATTTTATTTTTGGGATATACCTTAGATAAAAAAAGCTTGGCTGTAGATGTTGTCATGGCTTTTGGGATGACAATGGCCAGGCTGCCGTTTTACTGCGGTTTTATAGCTGTTTTTTTATCCTTCTTTTTATTGTTAAAAAATAGACGAAGATTATGGGCACTGATTGTGTTTAATTTTTTGATATCCGTTTTACTGCTTATTGATTTGTGGTACTACAGAGGTTTTAGCACCATGCCGACCTTGCATCTTTTAAAACAGACAGGAAACTTAGAAAATCTGTGGAGTACTATTTTTTCACTCATTCATTTTGTGGATATTTTTCTTGTCATAGACATACCTGTTTTAATAGGAATGGCTTTCATAAAGAAAAACTTTTGCAAGAACATTGAGAGAAGATGGGTTTCTTTTATCTGTACTTTTATTGTTTCCCTTGGTATTATTACCTATATTCCTTTAACAAAGGATCCTTATGCAATATACAGCTATTTTGACCCCAATATTACCAGCTATAATCTATCACCCATAGGTTATCATGTTTTAAATATATATTCCTTTTGGAAGGATCTCCAGCCGTATCATTTGACGGATAGCCAAAAGGAAGAAATCAAAACCTGGTACCAGGAAAAGAATGGTAATAAATTGCAGGACAATAAGTATAAAGGCCTTTTAAAAGGAAAAAACCTGTTGTTCGTTCAAGTGGAGTCATTGGAAAAGTTTGTGATAAACCAAAAAATAGACGGGCAGGAAATCACGCCGAATTTAAATAAATTGTTAAAAAACAGCCTGTATTTTCCTAATATTATTGAACAAAACAATCAGGGGAACAGTTCGGATGCGGACTTTATTACCAATACCTCGGTTTATCCTTTAAGGCAGGGAAGTACATTTTTCAGGTATCCTTATAATAGGTATAACTCACTTCCTAAACTGCTCCAAAAGGAAGGGTATTTTACATCGGCAATTCACTCGGACAAGGGATCATATTGGAATTGGATGATTGCCCTTACTTCCATCGGATTTGAAAAATGTATTGATGTAAACGCTTTCGATGTGGATGAAACAATTATTTTGGGTTTAAGCGACGGGTCCTATTTAAGGCAGCTTGCACCCATGATCCTAAAGCAGAAACAACCTTTTTATACCTTTATGGTAACCATGTCAAGCCACGGGCCTTTTTCTCTCCCTGAAAAGCACAGGGAATTGAAGCTGGATAAGGAACTCGATCAATCTAAGTTGGGTGGATACTTTCAAAGTGTTCATTATGTGGATAAGCATTTGGGGATTTTTCTCGATAATTTAAAAAAAGGTGGAATACTGGATAATACTCTTGTAGTTATTACCGGAGACCATGAAGGGGTTCATAAATACTACCCTGGAGAAATCAAATCCCTTAGCAAAATAGAAGATTGGTGGCTTGAAAATGATAAGCATATTCCTCTTATTGTTTACAATCAGGCAATTCAAGGAGAGGAATTAAAAGTCTACGGGGGCCAGGTGGATTTTATGCCTACACTTTTGTATTTGCTTGGGGTAAATGAGGAGAAACATGCCAATACAGCGATGGGACGCAACCTTTTAAATACGGATAAAGACTTTGTAGTCTTAAAAAATGGGGAAGTCAGAGGGGAGAAGCTTTCCCAAAAAGATTTGGACCATGCTGTGCAAGGTCTCAATGTGGCAGATGTGATCATAAAGAGTAATTATTTTAAATAATGGAAACTGCGCATGTACGTTCGGGCAAGGGTCCGGACGTTTCGTGGTTATACTTGTTCACATTGTTGATTGTAGTAATGATGGGCTGGGAATTAATAAAAAGCATAATTGTTTTATTACAAAATAAATATAAGTATGTGCTGCTGCCAAAGATAAGATAGTAATTTAAAGGATGCGATTACTTTGGTTAAGTGCCGGTTTTGAAGCTGGAGAAATCTCTTTTGTCTGCTGATATGCAAGTATTGCCTATTCATTGTGCTTTTTAACTTGCATCCGATGACAATGATTTTCTGGTAAGATTGTCTGAATATTAGGAAAAAATAAGAGGTATTATAAAATATAATTATTTAGATTGGATTAGGATGTAAGATTATGAATTATATAGTTTTTGACCTGGAACTTAACAGTAAAGCTTTTAAAAGCAGAATTCCAAATGAGATAATTGAGATCGGGGCAGTAAAACTAAATGAAAATTTGGAAATTGAAGGGGTATTTCAATCTTTTGTAAAGCCAAAGATATTTAGAAAACTTTTTCCTATAATTAAAACAAAAACCGGAATCAGCCAGTATGAAGTAAATGAAGCTGAAAGCTTTAAAGTGGTACTAAAACGCTTTAAGGAGTGGATTGGAGAGGAATATATTCTGTGTTGCTGGGGTCATGATGATATCCATCATATGAGAGCCAATTGCCAGTTTAACCGGAGAAACATTGATTGGTTAAAGGACTATATAGATATTCAAAGACAATTTTCAAAAATTTTTGAATCTCCACC
Source organism: Clostridia bacterium (assembly GCA_026418275.1). Classification (GTDB taxonomy): domain Bacteria; phylum Bacillota; class Clostridia; order Acetivibrionales; family DSM-2933; genus SKW182. Next base: position 156,194 of record JAOABQ010000013.1, on the reverse strand, counting down.
CGGGCAAAGATACAGCCTGGAGAAGGCTTTGTCAGTACTTGAAATAGATACGGAGGAGGATCTCCATAGAGCCTTTATCGATGCAAAGTATACGGCGGAAATTTTCAAAAGAATTTTCGATAAACTGAATTTAAAAGGCTGCAGTTTGAGTTTGAAAAGCAGATAGAAATTATTGAGCGGTAAATCCTGGAACTCGCATAATTAGGCGGAACAATTGCAATTCTATTATTACGACTATTAAGAATCTTAGACTGTGCTATTTAAGATAATAATAAATTAGAGATGCCAGGAAAGCAGGATGAAGTAAATGCTTCTAAGTTATATTTGAAGTTATGATAAACCCAAACACCGGTCTATCGGACGCATTGAAGAATTATTTGCTGTGTGCTCTGCCAATCTGTGTGGGAAATCGTATTTTGATAATACTTTGAACGATGGATAAACCTGTGTTGATTTTCTTTGGTATCTGCTAAGGAACGGTAAGGAAGGTGTTTTTGTAAAATGAAACATTTTGAAGGAACTGTCCGTGTAGGCTTAAGAGAAAAGGAAACCGACAAGCTGGTTGCTGTTTACCCTGAGGATGTACAAGGGAACGAAAAGGAAATAGAAGAGAAAGTTAAGTTTTGGTATTACCAACAAAGCTGTTCTGCAGAGGATGAGTTAAGAAATTTATATGTGGATGTAGTGACGGATCTAGAGGAAAGACAAACAAAATAGCCCATGGAAATGGGCTATTTTTACTTCATTAATAAATTTCCTGTTTTTAAAGGTAAATCCAATCTCCATCCACAGTAACTTCTTTGGATTTATCTTTTCCTTTTGGAGTGCTGTGGCCTGAGGGGCCTTCATTTCTACCACCTGGATAAGAATTGTGGACTTTTGTTTTATTGCTCCCATCCAAACGCATTTTATATAGAGCACCCTCATCATCTTTGTTGCAGAAGTATAACCAGTCGTCAAGAATATTGAGGTATTCGGATGTGCTGTTGTCAAGTTTAGTCCTGCCCGTTCCATCGGTTTTAATACGGTAAATTTTACAGTTATCGCTGTCATTACAATAATAGATAAAATCTTTATAAACATTAATATTGTTTGAGCGGTCTTCGTTAAGCTTGGTTCTATCGCTACCTTCATGACTGATTTTGTAAATTTTGCCGCTGTCGCTGCGGTTGCAGTAATAAATCCATCCGTTAACAATGTTGAGAAATTCCGAGTTATCATGGTTGATTCTCAGGCGGTTGTCTCCATCCGGGTCAACTCTGTAGATTTTGCCGCCTACACTTTTATTGCTGTAATAAACCCAATTGCTATGAATGGCTATATTATAAGCCCGGTCGTTGCATATCTTTCTTCTGCCGCTTCCATCCGTATTGATCCTGTAAAGTGTAAAGTCATCATAATCATTACTGTAATAAATCCAGTTTTTCAGGATATTTATATTAAAGCTTGAATCCATGTTCAGCCTCTGCCTTCCGCTGCCATCCAGCCTGATCCTGTATAGCTTTGCATCGTCATCCAGATTGCTGTAATAAATCCATCCTCCTGAAATGCTGATAAAACCGGCACCATCTTCACATATCTTTCTTTGATCGCTGCCGTTTGTATTCATACGGTATAGTCTGGAATCACTACCCACGCTGCAGTAGTAAAGATAATTGCCTTCCTTAGATACAATACTGCCGTTGGCAATATTGCCTCCGCCTGTAAGGGGAGATGCAGCATCATTCCGTTCTTGTGTCCTGCCGGCAACCTTGCTCACTACCTTATTCATAACCCGTCCGAAAATGCCCGGGGATGGGGAGGGTGAATCATCAAAGTCAAATTCATCCTCAAAAGAAGTGTCCGGCTTGGAAGGAGGTGGGGGGGCCGAACTTGGGTTTACCTGAGGTGCTTGATCCATTTGCCTTGTCACTTTATTCCCTGAAAAGGGAGGCCGGTTTGTCGGTTCACCTTCAAATAAACATACCGTACCGTCAATTCTACTGGGGGGTGGAGGGGCGGGCTGAGGATTTTCATGACTCACACCGTTAAAAAGACAAACAGTCCCTTCGGATTCATTGGGGATCTCCGGTGTTACCCTGTCAAAGAGGCAGACCGTACCTTCAATGGTATTTGGTATATTATTTTGCGTTTCTACAGGTAACTGATTTTGAACAGGCTCTGGAGCACTGCTGTTGAATAAACAAATGGTACCGTCAATTTCCCCCGAAGGTTCATGAGTTGTTTGTCCCATATAGGAAGGCTCTTGGGGCTCATCATCCTTTTTGACAGCATCATCGAAAAGGCATACTGTTCCTTCAGGATTTACTGGCGGTGCGGATGCTGCTGGTCGGGATATGGATTGTAAGTCGCTGAGCGTAACACTGTCATAAAGAAATATGGTTCCGTCCGGTTCATCCGGTTGAATGGTAGCAGTTTTATGAAGGTGTATGTTGTGTGATACCATAGCTGCTTCCTGGGCGTCATTGGGAGAAAGGACTTCCGTACTGGAATGTCCAATGCTTTCTGATGCACGTGCCGGTTTGTTTTCTACAGAATGAGCGTGGCCGGAGAGGTTTTCCGGCGTTTTTTCACTTTCAGCCAGACCAGGGAGAATTTGTGTTTGCGACCCTCCTGCCTGAGGAGATGCAGAAGCTTGCAGAGGAGCATTTGAAGTCTTAGCGGTCTTCAACACCGTAACGACTTCTTGCTTTTCCTCCTCTGACATTTCCCCTAAAGCGTTTTCAAGGGTTCTTCTCATTTTTGAAGCTGAGATAAAGCGGTCTGTAGGTGAATAGGAGCATGCTTTCAAAATAATATCCGATAGTTTTTTCCCTGCTCTGGCAGGAGGAGGCATGGGTTCTCCGGAGAGTCTTTTATCCAAGGCTGTTTCACTATCCCTATACCGGATGGGTTCTGGATAAGGAGGCATGAAAGGCAGTCTGCCGCAGTTGAGAAGTCTGTAAAGTACGATTCCCAGTGAGTATAAATCAGCGGTCACATCATAAGTTTCACCTTTAAATACTTCAGGAGCGGCAAATAAGGGAGTACCCTTCATGGACGCAGCACGTCCGCTTTTTGAAAGTTCCCTGGCAATACCGAAATCACCCAATTTAAAAACACCATCATCGGAAACAAAGATGTTTTCATCTTTTATATCTCTATGGATAATACCCTTTTTGGCGCACATTTCAAGGGCAGAACAAATGTCTGTCCCGAGTTTGATAACTTCCTCCCGGGTCATTTGATGCTCCGAGACATATTTGGTTACCGATGTAACATGTTCCATGCGGATAAGGAGATCCCAACCGAATTTGTCAATATTCCTTTCTACCACATGGTCTTCATAACTAATGACATTGCTGTTTCCTCGAAGGGTATAAAGAAGCCTGATTTCATTGACAATACCTTGAACAGCGTCCTCAAAGTATTTTTCAAGCATTTCCTGGTTATTTTCCAGTGACGCTAAAGCTTCCCGGTATTGATCCTTCGTTGGAATGGAAATGAGCTTTAATGCAGAGGTATAGCGGTAGCCCCATTCTTCCTTGGATATTTTATAAACTTTTCCGAAACTGCCTTCTCCCAGAAGCTCTTCCACGTACCAGCTTCCCCACAGCGGTTCATATTTTTTTATGTATTCGTCATTAGGAATTGACATTTTTTTTCCCCCTTAAAGTTGCAAAGACTGTTTAACAGAAAAATAAGGCTGAATCATTTAAAATTATGGTGATAAGGCTTATGGGGTATCATTACTTCCAAAATCCGGATGGTTATGGCAGTGACATTGTCCAATCCTCCGTTTTTTAAAGCTTCATTAACCAGATTGTGGGATATTTCCAGGCTGTTTGTTTTCTTAGAAAGAATGTCCCGGATTTTATCATCACACACCATGGACGTGAGGCCATCGGTGCAGATTAAAAAAACGTCTCCGGGATCAATATGTATATAATGACTGATATCAGCTTCCATAATCCCTTCTTCGGGAGAGACACCAAAGTGTCTTGACAGACGGTTGCGGCTTTTATGATGAGAAGCCTGCTCCCTGGTTAGAATGCCGAGCCGGATCAATCTTTCCGCTTCCGTGTGGTCGGTAGTAAGCTGTTGAAGGGTATTGCCGCGAAGATGATATACTCTGCTGTCTCCAAGGTGTAATGCGGCTGCTTGACCTTCCGAAATCAGAAGGCAGGCAAAGGTGGTGCCCATTTTATTGATAAAGCCGCTCGAAGGCGTGTTATAAATTAAATCATTGGTTTCCTTAACATAGATATTCAATTGGCTGAGCTTCTCCTCAAATCCCGGGGATTGAAGTATACGGGAATGGAATTTTTTTAATTCGGTTACTGCAATCAAAGCAGCTTTTTCTCCCTGGTTTTCCCCTCCCATTCCATCACAGAGCGCAAATAAAAAATTGTTGCTGGTGTGGTTTACAGAGTGCTCACGATGGCTATCCCTTTCATATTCCTCCATAAAAAGGCCATTCATATAAAAGTTGTCTTCATTGTTTGTCCGCACGAGGCCTTTGTTTGTGACCGCAGAAGCGTCGATTGTGGTTAACTTGCAGATCATAAGTCACCTCTTTAAAAAAAGAGCAGCATAATAGGATAATTGTGTTTAATATAATTTAATTTTACCATTAAACGCTGTATAGGACAATTCTTTTACATCCAATTCTTAGAGGTTGCATTTATACTTAAGCTTCAAATACTGTTTGCATAAAATAGAGTATTATTCTATCAATTTAAAGAATACTTATGATCCTTCCAGGATATACATAGTAATAGAATACCAAAAAAAGGAATCCGTTTCGATAAAGAGTGGACAGAGCTTTCTTATAACATGTGTATTTAATAGGGTTTTCAGTAAATGTCAGAGAGATTAATAGTAAAAAATAACAGAATTTTAAGCTTAACATAAATTTTACGAATTATTGTAGACAGAGTGATAGGTTTATTATATATTTATTATTGAATTTTATATATAGTTATTTAGAGAAACGTATTGTCCGTGTACAGGGGGAGTTTAAATGAAGGAAACAAATTTTATTGCATTGGAGTTTTACGAAAAGTTGGACCTTTTGGTAAAATCAGATGAAATTGATGAAGGGGAAATCCGCAATTGTATAGAAACAATGCTTTTGCCTTCTCTTGAAATAGGCTATCAGAATGGAAAAGAGTTTTTAAAAGCTTCATCACGAGGGCGGATTTACAATGTTAAAAAAGCATTAATCGATCTTTTGGAAGGAAATGAAGCAATCAAAGTTCATAGATTAAAGGATGATGAAATACGTGCTGAGTCTAAATTCGGGTCTTTATTCATTATGCTGCAATTTTTGGCAGGAGTTTATTCATTTGCTGTATTGCTAAGAAACAAGATACAAAACTCAAGAATGCACAATCCGATGCTGATGAAGTTGTCTGCGATTATTAGGGATGTAAAATCTTTAGAGGATGAAATCCAGTCCATTATGGAAATGAGGGCAACCCCCATGCTTTAATAGCTTGGGGGCCACGTTGAAGGGTGAGTGCTAATATAACTTTGCCGGAATATGCCAATATGCTTTAAAGTATTACAAGGGCAAAATGTGGAAAAAGGACTTTTAATAAAAATGCCGAATCTTATTTGAGGATGGCTCTTTCTATCATATGCTAGTAGGTGGAAATATGGAATTGATCGTTGGAATAGGGGAGTGTGCAGTTTCTAATAAAGAGGCAGATTCAATAAGGACCTTTGCTCTGGCATCCTGCGTGGCGGTAACAGCCTACAGTCCTTTAAACAAAGTGGCAGGAATGGTCCATGTGGCGCTTCCGTTTCCCACAGATATTAGGGACATCAATTCCAGACCTTGCTACTTTGCAACTACAGGGTTGCCTGTACTGATCAATAAAATGTGTAAACTTTACGGATGTCTTAAAGGTGAACTTAAAATTGGCCTTTATGGCGGAGCAAACTCAATCAATAATGATGATGTATTTAATATTGGAAAAAGAAACATTGAAGCTCTGGTGTGTACATTAGACAGTCTATGTATTAAAATACATTCTAATGAGACCGGAGGGATATTGAGCAGGACTTTGGAAATGAATGTAGCAACGGGTATTGTAAAGGTTTTTACTCACCCAATTCATATTTAGAATTTCATATACAAGGGGAATATTGTATATTTTTATTTGCTGATGTAAAATTTAAATATATATGAATAGATACCTATTTGCATAAAATATCCAGGTGCTTCATTAATAAATCTATTTTAAATGCAAGTGGGTATAGCTGATCTGGGAGGAAAGAGGGAAATGAAACAGGTGTGGAAACCTTCAACCATATTGAATCCGGTTCCCGTAGTCATGGTTACTTGTGCAGATGAAACAGGAAAACCCAATATTATTACGATTGCTTGGGCTGGAACAGTAAATTCTCAACCGCCTATGGTTTCAATATCGGTAAGGAAAGAGCGGTATTCCTATGAACTGATAAAAGCAAAAGGTGAATTTGTGATAAACCTTGTTAACCAGAAACTTGCCTTTGCGGCTGACTTTTGCGGTGTAAAATCCGGAAAGGACCTGGATAAATTTGAAGCAACCGGATTAACAGCTGAAAAGGCATCTCAAATAAGTGTTCCTTTAATTAAGGAAAGCCCGATAAATATAGAATGTGTTGTACGAAATGTGATGGAATTGGGATCTCATGACCTCTTTATTGCGGAGGTTGTTGCTGTAAACGTGAAAGAGAAATTATTGGACGAAAAAGGCAAGCTTCATATGGATAAGGCAGGCCTTATTTGTTACTCCCACGGTGAATACTGGACCCTCGACAAGTCGTTAGGGTACTTTGGTTATTCAGTGACAAAGAGAAAGAATTTAAAAAGAAATCATAAATAGCAAAATTCAATGAATTTTGCTATTTATAAGTTGTTTCCCCATAAATTGTGATATATAACTTCATTGGGTTTCTTTCTTGACCGGATTTTGCTTTGCTCATTGCTATATCCTAAGGGTGTGAATGCAACAATTCTTAAGTGTTCAGGCGCATTTAAAACAGCTTTGATTGCCTTCTCATCAAACCAGCCGATAATACATGTGGAGAGTCCTTCATTTTGGGCTGCAAGTACAAGATTTTCCATGGCCAGAGCACAATCAAACAAATAATACTCCATCCCGTTTTTTACGCCGGATTCCTTAGGATCAGCGCATAAAACCAGTATGTAAGGTGCTTCTTCACAAGCTTTTGCAATATTGTGTTGACCGGAGGCTCTGCCAATAATGTTTTTTTCTACCTGGCTGTCAACAACAATAAACCGCCAGCACTGCTTGTTAGCCCAGGATGGTGCCAGAGAAGCAGCCTCGATGATTTTTAATACCGTTTCCATGGGGACGGTATCTTTTTTATAGGACCTGATACTGGTTCTTTGTTTTATCAATTCATAAATGTTTTGCATTTTGTCCTCCTTGAGTTACTCTTCTAAATTTTACAAATTCAATTAAATAGTATATACCGCAGTTTAAGCTTTTCAATCATGAATTTATGCCAGTTTTCATGAAAGGGATAAAAACCACCTTCAAAATGATTTGTTTAGAGAAGATACTTATGTTTAATGCAAATGCGTATCCACTAGAAAAAGCAGTAAATAAAAAGGAATCCGGGGTTTCCGGACTCCTTTTCAACTGTGAACCATTATTTTTGAAGATAATTGTAGATTAATATTGCTGCATCGCCTCTTGTCAAGCTGCCCTTAGGATTAAAGAATTTGCCGTTTCCATTAATAATTTTAAGACTGCTCGCTATGGTAACGTAGCCGATCAAAGCAGGGTTGATCTTGTCTTTATCCTTAAAATTGCAGATGAAAATATCTTTTAGGTCTGCTACCTTATCATACTTTAAAGCTCTGATGATAAACTTCACACTGTCTTCTCTGGTTAATAGCGCATTGGGAGCTTTTTCACTTTCCTTCACAATTCCTTCACGGATAAGCAGCTTATATATTTCATCTGTTTTATCGGATTTAGATGCATAAGGGATATAATATCCGGGGTTGTTTATGACTTTAGAGAGTAGGATGAAGAAATCCTGTTGTGTAATTTTATCCTTCGGTTTAAAGGTATCGCTTTCAAAAGCAATGCCATACTCTGCAAGTGCAGTAATTTGTTTTTCTGCGTAGTGGCCTTTGATATCGGTGTATTCAATGGCCTTTTTTTCCTTGAAGGGTTTTCCGTCCTGATCTAGGATGATGCCTGTATTTGCATCAAAGACTACAGGTTTAGCCGGTTTGACAGCATAAACCAGTCTGATTTCTTCTTTCTCTCCGGTTTCTTGTGGAATGAACTTTTCAATATAAGGATCTTGATTTTTAGTCTTATATTGGAGTTCAAGTCCAATTTCTGCAAACAGTTTCTTATAAGCACTATCAAGGGTTATAACTTTATCAACGCCGGGGAAATCTACGTCAAACCATTCCATATCGAGGCTCGTTATTTTACCGTTGACAGCATCGAAATTAGCGCCCAGTGAGTTGCTTGGGAAAGGAACCCCATTTGCATGTCTTAAATAACGGAAATAATAGCTCTTAGGTACTTCGGAATTATATCTCGGGTAAAGATCGTTGTTGGGTAATTCTTCCAATTTTGCAGAATCAAACTTCTTAGGGAAAAATTCCTTAAGGAACTTTTCGACCTCAATTTTAGCTGCTTTTTCATCGTATTTGGGCGTATCTGTTTCCTTTATGTTATTTATACTGGAGTAGAAGCCTTTAACTTCTCCAGTCTGGGCGTCCAGACGGATATTGACCGATTTATAATCTTCGGATTTTTTAATAGGGTCATTGGAATAGAATAAGTTCCAGGTGAAATCCTTTTTGGTGTACCAGTCCTTAGCAAGTTCAGCCCGGATTAGCTTTAATCCGGAAATATCAATGTATTTTAATCCAAGGACAATTTTTTCCGCTTCTTCCTGAGAGATTAGCTTGGATACTTCCTCAACAGCCTTGATTTCTTCAGGTGAGAGGGCCGCGGATTCTTTTTTCGCTTCGTTGAAGGTTAATCTTATACCTGTGCCGCCCATAGCCATATCATAGGAAGTGCCATATAGACCCAAAGTCATGTCGATTTTTTCACCGGTTAAGGCATCAATACAGCTTTGATTGCTGTAAACACTGGTATAAACCGGAACTACTTTCATTTTCTCGTCTTCCATGTAATAATTGTACACAAGCTTCAAGCCTAATTTTTGTTTGAAGGCTTCTTGGGCTTTTTCAATTGAGATTGCTTTATCCACTGAAGGGAAAACCGCATTTTCTGTCCAGTTGTAGTTATAATTCTGAATATCACCGGTTTCACGGCTTACATCTACATTGATTCCGTTGTTATAAAACGGGATACTGTTTGCCATTCGTACATAGTTAAAATTATAGTATGTATCGTTGATTGTTTGCTGGGGATTCTCAATGAATTTAAGTTTGGAGAGAATACCCGGGTTTAATTTCTCGATAAAAGCTTCTGTTTTTTCCTTGGCTTCCTTTTTACTTACTTTAGGAAGTTTTTTTACCGAATAATCATAGGGTTTGTAAAAGTTGTAAGAGTAAATGACACCGCTTTCGTTCACGCGTACATTCACATTGCCATCATTTTCATCCTTGCTGTTCCAAGCTAAATTCCATATTTTCTTTCCGCTTATTGTTTCAATGTTGTAGTTGAACTCTGTAAACTTAGTTGGGATACTTAACTTTTCTTTTACTGATTTAATGACATTTTGAAGGCCCTTGTCACTATCTGCGAATGCAATCAAAGGGGCTATAGACATGATCAGCATTACTACGGTTAAAATTAAAGCAATTTTTCTTTTCAAAATAAACACTCCTTTTTTAAATTATTTACAATACGTTAGACTTGATATGGGCTTTAAAGGTTCCAAAAATTTCACAAAAAACAAAAAATATTTTTCGAGCCTTATGCCGGTAGATAACCATTTGAAAAAATGAAAATTCGGCTTCTGAAATTCCTGGGATAAGAGGTAGTTTACAAGCCGGAAAATCAATTTTAAATTTGGATATCTATACCAACTATTTTATATAAGATTTAAAAAAAATAGAATTACCAAAGAATTAAAAATTAGTTACAAAAGGGTAAAAAACAAAAATCACTTGCACACGGTACAAATGATTTTTTAAAGGTTTATATAACTTGGAGCCAATAAGTACTAAAGGACCTTCATAAGGTTTGCCATTTCAATAGCAGTGACTGCCGCATCATAACCCTTGTTCCCGGCTTTGGTGCCTGCTCTTTCAATAGCCTGTTCGATAGTATCTGTGGTCAAAACCCCAAAAATAACCGGGAGAGAAGCATCTAAAGAAACCTTTGCAATACCTTTGGACATTTCATTGGAAACAAAATCGAAGTGAGGAGTAGACCCTCTAATAACAGCACCAAGGCAAATCACAGCGTCAAATTTTTTAGAGTTTGCCATCTTTTGTGCAGCAAGAGGAATCTCAAATGCTCCAGGAACCCAAGTGACTTCAATATTGGATTCCTCAGCTCCATGACGGACTAACCCGTCAATAGCCCCCCCTAAAAGCTTACTGCTGATAAATTCATTAAAACGTCCGATGATGATGCCGAATTTAAGATTGCTTGCGATCAAATTACCTGCATTTGTTTTAATTGCCATTTTCATTTTCCTCCTAAATAAGTTTAACTTACATTTTCTGTTCTTCAACCGAATCTAAAAGATGACCCATTTTATCTTTTTTTGTTTTTAAATAAAACCGGTTAACATCGTTTTCCTTGATTTGCAGGGGGACTCTTTCTGTTATCTCCAAGCCGTACCCGCTAAGGCCAACAAGTTTTTTAGGATTGTTGGTGAGAAGTCTAATTTTCTTCACACCCAAGTCACATAATATCTGTGCCCCAATTCCGTATTCCCGCATATCGGGTGCAAAGCCCAAAAGGACATTTGCTTCTACCGTGTCTTTACCCTTATCCTGAAGCTCATAAGCACGGATTTTATTCACAAGACCGATGCCGCGACCCTCCTGACGCATATAAAGCAAAATACCTTTCCCTTCTTCACTGATTTCACGGAGTGCAGCATTAAGCTGGTCACCACAGTCACAGCGTAAGGAGTGAAAAGCATCCCCTGTCAAACATTCCGAGTGAACTCTGACAAGTACGGGAGCCTCTGAATTAGCTACGTCACCCATTACCAGGGCAACGTGATGTTCCCCGTTGATAACGTTTTCATAAGCTACGATCCTGAAATTGCCGTAAACATTAGGCATTTTTGCATCTGCTGCCCTTTTAATAAGCTTTTCATGATTACGCCTGTACTGAATCAATTCTGCAATGGATATGATTTTAAGGTCGTGCTTTTTTACAAACTCCATGAGTTGTTTTACCCTTGCCATGGTTCCATCCTCATTCATGATTTCACAAATGACACCGGCAGGAGTGAAGCCGGCCATTTTTGCCAAATCCACAGAAGCTTCCGTGTGACCTGACCGTTTTAATACACCGCCATCCATTGCTACAAGGGGAAAGATGTGGCCGGGCCGGACAAAGTCAGCCGGCTTGGCAAGAGGGTTTACCAGTTCCTTGATTGTGTTTGCCCTTTCAAAGGCGGAAATACCTGTCGTTGAGGTTTTATGGTCAATGGTTACAGTAAACGCGGTACGCATATTTTCATTGTTTTTTTCAACCATTAAGGGTAAATCCAATTCTGCAGCGCGTTTTGACGTAATGGGAGCACAAATCATACCCCGCCCGTGTGCAGCCATAAAGTTGATGCTTTCCGGCGTAACCTTTTCGGCGGCCATGATCAAATCACCTTCATTTTCCCTGTCTTCATCATCTACCACCACGATCATTTTTCCATGTCGGATATCTTCCAATGCTTCTTCGATTGTATTAAACTGCATTGCTGTCCCTCCTTCTCTTTATATCTTAAGCGAATCCGTTTTCCTCTAGAAAATCCAAACTGATCTCATTTTTATGAGCCTCACTTGGGATATTATTCAGGAGAAGCTTTTCAATATATTTCCCTAAAACATCGCATTCGATGTTAATGAAATCCCCGGTTTCCTTGCGGCCTAAGGTGGTTTCTCCCCTGGTAAGAGGGATTAGAGAAACTTTAAAACTGCAATCATCGATATAGGCAACGGTTAAGCTTGTACCATCCAATGCCACCGAGCCTTTCATAACAATATATTTTAAAATGCTGTCCGGTGCTTCTACGGTGAGCCAGACTGCATTATCATCCGCATTTTTTCCTTTTATGATGCCTACCCCGTCGATATGGCCTGTAACGATATGTCCGCCCATCCTGTCCGATAGCCGTAAAGCCCTTTCAAGGTTCACCTTACCCGCAATATTTAGCCTGCCCAAATTGGTTTTTTCCATTGTTTCAGGCATTACATCCGCAATAAAAAAGTTATCTCCCAGGTGAGTGGCAGTGAGGCATATCCCATTTACTGAGATACTGTCTCCGATTTTAATATCGTCCATAATTTTGCTGCACTCAATTTTTATCCGGATGGATTTGCTGCCCCGGATCATTTCCCGCACCGTTCCGATTTCTTCAATTATACCGGTAAACATAACAATACTCCTCATACATAAAAAAGTTTTTTATAAGTAGCCCTCAATTAAAATATCCTCGTCAAACCTTAAAACATTCATATCTTTTATTCCCACAGCATCCTTCATTAAATGAATACCACATCCTTCAACCGGTGTAACAGCATCCTTGCCTCCAATGACTTTGGGGGCTATAAAAAACATAAGCTTATCTACAATTCCGCTTTGAAGGGCAGAAGCGTTGAGTGTTCCGCCTCCTTCCAAGAGAACGCTGTCCATTTCCATCTTATAGAGTTCATTCATTAGTTTTATAAGATCAACCTGTCCAGAGATACCATCCGCTTTAATGATATGTACGCCTTTTTCTTCAAGCTGTTTTTCCTTTAAAGGATTTATGGCGGAAGTTGTTGCAAGAAAAACTTTGGCGTTTGACTTAGGATTTATGACATTGCTGTCTAAAGGCAAAACACCTTTACTGTCTACGATTATTCTGGCAGCATCCCTGCCAGGGCCGGATTCCAGCCTTGTTGTAAGAAAGGGGTTATCCTTGAGCACCGTTGTAATACCCACCATGACGGCAGACACTCTGTTTCTTATGTGATGGACGTAGAGTCTGGATTTTTCCCCGGATATCCATTTGGAATCCCCAGTTGCCGATGCGATCTTTCCATCCAGTGTCATGGCAGTTTTAAGGATGGTGAAGGGACGTTTGGTCACGATATATTTGATAAAGATTTCATTAAGCTTTTTACATTCTTCCTCAAGTATACCGACAGTAGTTGTTATCCCCGCATCTTGCAGCATTTTAATTCCTTGTCCCGAGACTTTGGGATTGGGGTCTACCATGCCGATAACGACTTCCTTGATTCCTGCATCAATAACAGCTTTTGCACAAGGAGGTGTCCTTCCGAAGTGAGAACAGGGTTCTAAATTAACATAAAGCGTACTATCTTTAACATCTTGCGTGGCACTTTGCATGGCAGCTACCTCAGCATGGGCCCCTCCCAAAACTTCATGAAAGCCTTCAGCGATAACGGTTTCGTTTTTTACAATGACAGCGCCCACCAGTGGGTTTGGATTGGTTTTGCCAGAGCCTTTCTTTGCCAGTTCCAATGCTCTTTTCATATATTTTTCATGATTACTCAAACAATCCACCATCCTTCAAAATTAAAAATCCCTGAAGTAATTACCTCAGGGATTATGATTTGATATTTGAAAAAAATCATTCAAGAAATTGCTCTTCTTTCATCCAGACTCTACTGTCGGCTTCGGAGTTTGACCGAATCTGCCATAAGGCTCGCGGGCTTATAGTTTACCTATCTACCGCCGGTAAGGAATTCCACCTATCCCTGAAGATATTCAATTTTAGATAAATATAGCATAATTAAAATCATTTCGTCAATATATGATTTAAATGTTTTTTAATTTCCGAATGGATTCATCTTGTTCCTCTTTCAGTCTTTTCAAATACTCTTTCATAAAGTTCATGGAATTGACATCTTCATACATGATTCTGATTCCGTACTCAAAAAAGTTTTGGCGCTCTGCTCTACGCACGATGGCACATTTCAGGAAGAGCATGATTTTGTCCATATAGATATCAAAAAAAAGCTCTTCACTGGCACGGAATTCACATTTAGAATAAATCATCATTCCATAGTAGCTGATATCTTTAATTGTTACAAGGCACTTCTTTTTATTATCCCTGCTTCGAACGTCCGCATAAATTGAAACGGGAAAACGCTCATACAGCCTTTTGTTTGCATCTGAATCGATTTTATCGATCTTTAATATTATATAGTTTTCTTTTGCATGGATTTTTAATATATCGCAGCCCAAAATATAAACTTGATTACCCAATTCAAAACCTAAAACAACCGGGTCACCTTCAAGGAAGTTCATAATGGCGAAGTCCTTAGTCAATTTTACAGAGAGGGTTTCTTCGTTTTGTTCCATTAAGATGCTCTTGAAAGGGTTAACTCCTGAGTAATGGCGGATGGATAAAACACTCCCAGGCTCAATTGCTAGCATGTGATTCCTCCCTCCTAATCAATTTATTTTATTGCGAGATATCTGAAAAGAGTTGCATTTTTATGACTCAATTATTTTAATATAGACTTTCCTGCTTCTTGGGCCGTCGAACTCGCAAAAGTAAATTCCCTGCCATGTCCCCAGTACTAATTTTCCGTCTTCAATAATAACCTGAGAGGAAGAACCGAAAAGACTTGCTTTGATATGGGCTGCCGAGTTTCCTTCCATGTGGGTGTAATGGTCATCAAAGGGGACAATTTTGTTTATTTCCTTTAGCATATCCGAAACAACGTCAGGGTCTGCATTCTCATTGATGGTTATACCTGCAGTAGTGTGCGGTATAAAAATGGTGCAAATGCCTGATTTTATATTCTGTTCATAAACGACCTGCTGGATTTTGGTTGTAATATCCACCATAGTTGTTTGAGAAGGGGTTTTAATATTTAAAACATTCATCGGTATCACCTTTTAGACAGAAAAAATTTTGTTTTGGTAAAGCATACAACAAAAACTTAAAGAAATCAAGGGATAGACTTTTGTTTAGATTTAATACAGCTTCTATTTATTATACACCGATAATTACGTAAAAGAAAATATTTTTAATAAAAAACCCCAGATCCATGATCTGGGGTTTATCAGCGATAACGCATTTTTATTTTGTTGCGAGTACTTTTTTGAGTTTTGCAAACCTTGGAAGTCCATCCTCAAGTGGAGGGCAGGATTCGCCTTGAATTAACGGAAGCGCGTATTTGATGAAATCTTCGGTAAGACCGTTCCCTTCCTTATTAATCCATTCTCTCGGGATTTTCTTTTCGGTATTTGCAACTTCAGTCAAGTTGAGGAGTTTGATATTGCATTTGTATTCAGCGCCCTCAGTTCTTTCGAAAGCAACCATGTAATCTGTTTTGCCTTCAACAGCATTTTGTACTGCTGCTTGACCTGCAGCATAAGCTTCATTCACGTCAGTAGCGGAAGCTACGTGTGCAGCTGCTCTCTGGAGCAAGCTGAACTCGATTCCCCTGACTTTCTTTGCAATCTTTTCTTTTACGATGTTTGCAAGAACAGATGCGGTGCCGCCCAGCTGTGCATGTCCAAAGGAGTCTTTTGTAAGGTTGGAAGCTACAAGCTCAGGAATATATTTCCCGTCCGCAGTTTTAATACCCTCTGAAACTGCGATAATTACTTTGCCGTTTTCCTTGTATATTTTGTTTGTTTCTTCAAGGAATTTATCCATATCAAAAGCGATTTCAGGGAGGTAGATGAGGTCAGGGCCGTTACCCTTGTAAGCAGCCAAAGCAGTAGCGGCAGTAAGCCATCCTGCATTTCTACCCATTACTTCCAATACTGTAATCATTCCGGTATCGTACACTCTTGCGTCATGGTAAACTTCCATGGTTGAAGTGGCAACATATTTTGCAGCACTACCGTAACCCGGGCAGTGGTCTGTGCCAAAGAGATCGTTGTCGATTGTCTTCGGAACGCCCATTACTCTGCATTCGTAGCCGACCTTCTGCATGTATTTGCTTACCTTGTTGCATGTATCCATGGAGTCATTTCCACCATTATAGAAGAAATAACGGATATTGTATTTTTTGAATACTTCAAGTAGCTTCTTGTAATCTGTTTCATCTTCATCAAAATGTTTTAATTTGTAGCGAACGGAACCCAATGCAGAAGAAGGAGTTGTTTTTAAAAGATCCAATTCATAGGGATCTTCCTTGCTCATATCATAGAATTGTTCTGTCAAAATACCTTTGATTCCGTGTGCTGCACCGTAAACATTGGTAATGCATTTTTGTTTTAAAGCTTCCTGAATAACACCTGCCGCACTTGAATTGATAACAGAAGTAGGTCCGCCGGACTGGCCAAATATAGCTGCACCAACTAATTCACTCATTTTTAGCGCCTCCTAAAAAATATTATTTATGGTTAGGAAAGTGAATAACTTTGAAACGGTGTAGAAGTCGTAAACTATGTATTCAAGTTCGGATGTGCTTATTTCCCATCAAAGTTATGCAATTTCCCGGAATTCGTGTTTGGCTAAACACAATCATTTTAAAATATACCATAGCTATATTCAAAAATCAATTCTAACTTAGTGAAAGATTTGTCAATAATTTTTAAAATTATCCTTGATTTTGAACTTAAATCTGGTAGAATTATTATGACAAAAACTTAACATAGTAGGTTGTTTTAACTAACTATAAATCAATATTAAAGGAGTGTAAAATAAAATGGCATTAGTTACTTCTACAGAAATGTTTAAAAAGGCATACGAAGGCGGCTACGCAATCGGTGCTTTTAATGTAAACAACATGGAAATTCTTCAGGGAATCACTGAAGCTGCGAAGGAAACCAAAGCGCCTTTGATTCTTCAAGTTTCAGCCGGTGCTAGAAAGTATGCAAACCACACTTACTTAATTAAATTGGTAGAAGCCGCAATTATTGAAACAGGACTTCCGATCTGTCTCCACTTGGATCATGGTGATACTTTCGAACTTTGCAAATCATGTATCGATGGCGGTTTTACTTCTGTAATGATCGATGGTTCACACCATTCCTTCGAAGATAATATCAAACTCACAAAACAGGTTGTTGAGTACGCTCATGATAAAGGTGTAGTTGTTGAAGGCGAGCTTGGAAGACTTGCAGGTATCGAGGATGCAGTCAATGTATCTGAAAAAGATGCTGCTTTTACTGACCCGGATCAGGTCGTAGAATTTGTTGAAAGAACAGGCGTTGATTCATTGGCGATTGCAATCGGAACAAGCCACGGCGCATTCAAGTTTAAAGGTGAAGCAAAATTAAGATTTGATATATTGGAAGACATTCAGAAAAAACTCCCTGGATTCCCGATCGTATTGCATGGTGCTTCTTCCGTTATGCCGGAATATGTTGAAATTATCAACAAATTCGGTGGAGACATGCCTGGTGCAAAAGGGGTTCCGGAAGATATGCTTAGAAAAGCTGCTTCCATGGCAGTATGTAAGATCAATATCGACTCTGACTTAAGGCTTGCTCTTACTGCTACCATCAGAAAGTATTTTGCTGAAAACCCAAGCCACTTTGACCCAAGACAATACTTAGGACCTGCCAGACAGGCAATCAAAGATGTTGTTAAACATAAGATCATCAACGTTTTGGGATGCAATGACAAGGTATAATGATTCTGTTTTAAACATATATTATATGAGATAGGTAGACTTTATGAGTCTACCTATTTTTATACTTTTTTCCTTTAAAAGTTTATGATAATAAAGGTGACTGGATGATGGTAAAAGTAGCGGTGATACGATGTGAAAGTTATGATGATGACAAGGTGAGGGAGGCAGTCAATAGGGGCCTTGAGCTCATTGGAGGTATAAAGGAATTTGTATCCCCCGGAGAAAAAATTCTTTTAAAGCCGAATCTCCTTGCTGCAGATGTGCCTGAGAAGTGCTGCACCACCCATCCTTCTGTTTTTAAGGCAGTTGCTGAAGCTTTTTTGCAGGTCGGCGTGAATCTTAGTTACGGAGATTCTCCCGCACTTCATAATCCATCTGCGGCTGCAAAAAAAGCAGGGATTGCGGATATCGCTGAAAAATTGGGTGTTGAAACTGCGGATTTTGTAAATGGAGAAGAGATTTACTTTGAAGAGGGAATACAGAATAAGAAATTTTTTATCGCAAAAGGAGTCCTTGAGGCTGATGGGTTAATCAGTCTTCCCAAGCTGAAAACCCATTTCCTGGCTAAAATGACCGGTTCTATCAAAAACCAGTTCGGCTGTGTTCCAGGTGAATTAAAAGGTGAATTCCATGTGCGAATGCCCAATATTAACGATTTTAGTATGATGCTCATTGATTTAAACCGGCTTTTAAAACCAAGGCTTTATATTATGGATGGAATTATGGCAATGGAAGGTGGCGGGCCTCGAAGAGGGACACCGAAAAAGATGAATGTCCTACTCCTTTCTAAAGATCCCATAGCATTGGATGCAATGGTTTGCAAAATGGTAAACCTTGATCCAAAGTATGTGCCTACGGTAAAGCTGGGAAAGGAAGTAGGCTTTGGGACCTATTTAGATGAAGAGATAGAGCTTGTTGGAGATCCATTTGAAAGTTTTATTGATCCAGCTTTTGTAGTAAAGCGAGAACCGGTAAAGCCCTTTTACCAGGGAGGGATAGTCCAGTTTGTTCGAAACGCTCTGGTACCCAAGCCTTTAATCCAGAGTAAAAAGTGTCTTAAATGCGGCGAATGCGTAAGGCTGTGTCCTGTAAAGCCAAAAGCCTTGGATTGGCACAGCGGCAATAAAACGAAGGTACCCAATTACAAGTATAGTCGGTGTATAAGGTGTTACTGCTGCCAGGAGATTTGTCCGGAAGGTGCAATTTCGCTTAAGGAGCCAATTGTAAAGAACTTTTTCAAAGGAAGAAAGCTCGCGGTTTTAAGTAGCTTTACACGGAAGCTGAGGCGCTGAGAGAAATTGGAAGTAAAATTTATAATATGGTTATACTGGAAGAGGATATCGGTAATGGAGGAAACACGTTCAATTAAAGAACGTGTGACGTATAAAAACCAGGTATTTACTTAAAAAGCCAATAGACACATATATACTTAAACTTAAATGCAATGCCCCCTTTGATTTCAAGGGGGCATTGCATTTAGGGAATAAAATTTGATGGGACTTGATGTGAGTTTAATTATAAGTAAGGGTATGCCAGCTCATCAATTGCTTTGGGATTTTGTGAGGATGACAGCGAAGTATATTATGGAGTGAAAGTATGGGTTGTAGAATAACGTTTAGATCGGTATTTTGTTTGCTACGATTCGGCGGCAAATTATCTGAATTTTGCTGAAACAAAGTATTCTCTATCTTTATATTTTACAGCCTGGCCATTATTGCTTGTTTATTCAATAATCGATTAAGTAACATGTTATGTAACGTAAACATAATATATAGCATAGTGTGAAATTTTTTTTTAGGAGGAATAGGAGGAATATGCTATGCTAGCAAGCTTCGATTTTGTGCGACAGTCACTTGAGATACATCTTTTTTTTGCGAGGATAATGAAAGAACACTCATTTTTCCTTGAAGTGGGATTTACGCGAAAGGATGCTGGCTTTACCCAAAAGGCAAATGAATTTCGAAGAGAGTTCGACGGACTTTTGGCAGAAGTTGTATCGATTTCTAATGGTATTGTAAGCCCAGGTGTGCTTCAGTCGGGAGAGGTAATAACACAGTATACCCTAAAAGCAGAAATGGCGTCATCGTTTTATACAGGAGTACGAATACCAACGGAATTAACCTGGGCGGAAGCAGGATTAATGGGTGGGGGCTTAATGACAGTAAATCCAATGCTTGAGAAAAGAGTAGCTTTAATAAATCAGAGGGCTATGGTCTTAATATCTGCATTAATACAGTTTAAAGCTACAATTCTATCTAATGTTTTATCCTGTAAGATGTTTACAGTTAATTATCCATTATTAATAGACCATATTATGAGGGAAGCGAAGTTTTATTTACGAATCGTTCAAAAGCTTCAGAACAGAGAAAACATAAATATAGAAAGAGAAGCCTTGGAACAGGAATTATTCTGGAATAGAATTATGGCAGAACACTCAAAATTTATCCGTGGTTTGCTTGATCCTACTGAAAATGATTTAATTAATACAGCTAATAATTTTAGTAATGAATTTGACCAATTGACAGCAGAAGCAATGGCTGCGATGGATAAGACCGTGCCTTTGGCAAAAGTTACAGATGACAGCCTTAAAGCAACAACAGCAATCCGCAATTTCAAAGCCCAAGGAACACAGGGATTGGTTGAATGTAAGATTAAATCAATCATTATTCCTCTATTGGGTGACCATACATTACGTGAAGCTAATCATTATTTAAGACTTTTGAAAATTTTTGAAAGATAATTGGTACATTGGGGTGTGCAAACAATTTAGCGTTAATCCTAATATGGTAAATTGTTTATTATCGCTAAAAAAATATAGAGTTTCCGCTAAAGTGTATCAAAATACAAAGAGATTAGACAGGATTGCCGATATCGATTTTGATGATTATTTCAATATCCCCTTTGCCTTTGCATCCCGTATCCACATGGGAAATTCATTGAGAAGCCGGTCATAGATCTCATCATCCGAGATTTTGTCGATATCGTCCAGTGCAAAGAAATTGGCATTGTCAACGTATCGGCCTCCCATGGTATCCAATTCACTTAAGATTCCGTAATTTGCCTTGCCAATCCCAACAAACTGCCAGAAAATCGGCTCTTTCGAAGCGGAAATCAATATTTTCTTGATTTCCCGGTCCTTATAAATTCCGCCATCTGTGATGAAAACCAAATAGACCGGAAAAGGACTTTTTTCTTGTTTTGTGTATTTTTTAACCACATCTTCCATTACTGGCGGTTCGTTATTGATGGAGAAAATTTTCCCCAAAGACTTCTTCTTATCGAGAATTTCCCTTTTTACATAGCCTAAATAATTATTTTCAGTAACGGCAGGCATTCTCCAAAAGTCTTGGCTGTAAATCCATATATCCAGCACCCCGTCATCATCTAAACGGCTTGCAACTGCAGCAGTCCTTTCCACAACATTTTGAACGGTGCCTTTTTTATATAGGGAAGTCATTGAACCGGATATATCGAGTATTAAGGCTACTTTCGCAACAATTCCGGATAGCTTCTTCTTTTCAAGAGTAATATCTACCTTTTTCTTCAAAAGGTCAATTTTAGTCAACGGAATTTGAGGGGAGGGGGAGCTGGCTGGAGTTTTTGCAGTTGGAACATTTGCTGCATTGGGAGTTTCATGAGTTGGTGTTTCGGAATCTTCGTCTTCCACTTCGATGCCGAAATTTCTGCATAGTGCACCAAGCCCGCCTTTAAATCCGCTTCCGATAGCATTGAATTTCCAATAATCTTGATTCCGATACAACTCTGCAGCAACAATGGCCGTTTCCACCGAAAAATCCTTGCTCAAATTGTAACGGATGAGTTCTTCGTTGTTTTCGGGATTGAAAACCCGTACATAAGCATTCTGTACCAGTCCGAAATTTTGCCTTCTCGTTTCGGCTTCATGGATGGTGATGGTAAATGCTATTCTGTCAATATTGGCAGGGACAGCCCTTAGATCTATCTTAATCTGCTCATCATCTCCATCCCCTTCTCCCGTGCGGTTGTCGCCACAGTGAATAACGGAGTGGTTGCCTCCTGACGGGTTGTTATAAAAAATAAAATCGTTTTCGTTATGTACCTTTCCCGAGGATGCAAGCAAAAAAGCAGCAGCATCGATATCAAAATCGACTCCGGCTGCTTTGTTAACATCCCAGCCAAGCCCAATAACAATTTTATGAAGTCCGGGGTTGTTTTTATTTACATCCACTTTCTGTCCTTTAACGAGTTTGATAGCCATAACCGGTTCACATCCCTTTTTCGAAAAAGTTGAAATTGATAGAGATACTGTTATTATATCCTTTTATTCATGAACTTACCAATACATTAAAGAAAAATAGCGAAATTCTCCGGATTTTTTAAAAATTCAATTTTACTGTAGAAAAAACAAAAGAAGTTATGTTAATATTACACTATAATTTTTAATAAGGGG
Source organism: Clostridia bacterium (assembly GCA_026418275.1). Lineage (GTDB taxonomy): Bacteria > Bacillota > Clostridia > Acetivibrionales > DSM-2933 > SKW182. The sequence goes on along the minus strand of JAOABQ010000013.1, from coordinate 134,034 downwards.
TTGTTAGTTTGAAAAACGAATTAGTGCTTGTTCTGGATTTTGGTGGCCAATATAACCAGCTTATTGCAAGGCGTGTCAGAGAGGCAAGTGTTTACTGCGAGGTGCTTCCCTATAATGCGTCTATCGACCGGATAAAATCAATGAACCCAAAGGGGATTATTTTTACAGGTGGACCTGCTTCGGTGCTGGACCCGAAAGCACCTTTCTGTGACAAGGAAGTTTTCAACTTAGGCGTACCGGTACTTGGGATATGTTACGGTATGCAGCTTATGGGCGTCATGCTTGGGGGAAGCGCGGGTAAGGCGGATCAAAGAGAGTATGGGAAAATTGATATAAAACTGGATACAAAAAGTAAGTTGTTCGAAGGTATTGATAATGAAACAACCTGCTGGATGAGTCATACTTACTATGTAAACAATTTACCCGAAGGCTTTGTAAAAATTGCGGATACCTGTAACTGTCCTTCTGCCGCAATGGAGCATAAGGAAAAAAATCTTTATGGTGTTCAGTTCCATCCTGAAGTTTTCCATACGCCAAGAGGCCGGGATATATTGAATAACTTCTTATATAAAATTTGCGGCTGTTCTGGAGATTGGAAAATGTCATCTTTTGTTGAACAGTCAATTAAACAGATTAAGGAAAAGGTAGGGGATAAAAAGGTTCTTTGTGCTCTTTCCGGTGGGGTTGACTCATCGGTAGCTGCGGTTCTGATTCACCGGGCAGTTGGGAAACAGCTTACATGTATATTTGTAGACCACGGACTCTTAAGAAAATATGAAGGGGACCAGGTGGAGACGGTTTTTAGAAAGCAGTTTGACATGAACCTGATCCGGTCAAATGTAGAAGACCGGTTTTTGGAAAAACTTGCAGGAGTGTCCGATCCCGAAAGAAAAAGAAAAATCATCGGAGAAGAGTTTATCCGGGTTTTTGAGGATGAAGCAAAAAAAATCGGAGCAGTTGATTTCCTCGTTCAGGGAACCATTTATCCGGATGTTATAGAAAGTGGTGTTGGAGACGCAGCGGTGATCAAGAGCCACCATAATGTTGGGGGACTTCCGGATTATGTAGATTTTAAGGAGATCATCGAACCCCTTCGGAATTTATTTAAGGATGAAGTGAGAAAAGTAGGCGAAGAACTTGAAATCCCTGAAGAAATCGTATGGAGGCAGCCATTCCCTGGCCCTGGGCTTGCAATCCGTATTATCGGTGATATTACCAAAGAAAAGCTGGAAATTTTAAGGGATTCGGATCATATATTCAGAGAGGAAATTGCAATCGCCGGTCTTAAAAGGCAGATCAACCAGTACTTTACGGTTCTTACCGGAATGAGGAGTGTAGGCGTCATGGGAGATGAAAGAACCTATGATTATACTCTCGCATTGAGGGCGGTAACGACCACTGATTTTATGACCGCGGACTGGGCCAGAATTCCCTATGACGTCCTTGAGAAGATTTCCAACCGGATTGTCAATGAGGTGAAACACATTAACAGGGTGGTGTATGATATCACCAGCAAGCCCCCTGCAACCATTGAGTGGGAATAAGCTTTTCATATAATTGATTATATATAAAGTTTTTAAAGGGTTTGGGTATAACAAACCCTTTAAGTTTGTTGGAGGCATTTTAAAATGCAGGAAGTTTTGGTTATTGTAAAACAGATTATAATGCTTGGAATGCTTGCACTTCTGGGGTTTGGGGCGGGAAAAACCAAATATTTGCCTGAAAGCTCCGGTGTGATTCTTTCAAGAATTGTGATCAAGCTGACAGCACCTATCCTCATTGCCACTACCCTCGCCAATCAGAAATTCTCCTCTGCCATGCTTGGAGATGGTCTTAAAATATATGTACTCGGATTGGTATTTTTACTTTTTGCCTACCTTATCGGTTGGCTGACTTGCAATGTATTGAAAATCTCAGGAGCCCAAGGGAATGTTTATAAAATGCATTCCATGTTTGGAAATGTGATTTTCCTTGCATTCCCCCTACTGGGAGCCTTGTTTGGCGAAAAGGGGATTGTTTATGCCGTGTTTTTCAACCTGGCCAGTGACAGTTTGTTATGGACGCTGGGAATTTATCTGGTAAACCGGCATAAAACCGGTGCATGGAAGGACAATTTAAAACATTTGATTAATGGGAATACAATTGCGTTTGCCGTTGGACTTTTGTGTATCATTACCAATTTGCAGCATTATGTTGAAGTCAATGCAAATGTTCGATATATATATAAACTGGTCTATGACACATTTAATCCTTTAGGGCATACAACATTCTACCTCTCCATGCTCTTTATAGGACTTATTTTATCCGAAATCGAAATAAATAAATTTTCGGAGATTTTGAAAAGATATCCGATTTTTATACTCTCCTTTTTAAAGCTTATACTAGTACCTTGTATCGCCCTGGTTATTCTTTACTTTTTGGGAGACTGGGTAAGCCCTTTTGTTAAAACCATTGTTGTTCTTCAACTGGCGATGCCCTGTGCAACCATTGTTCCGGCTCTGGCTTCCCAATATGATTCGGATTATAAGTTTGCAGCTGAAGCAGTATTTTTTTCAACCATTCTGGGAATCGGTACAATGCCATTGATGGTTTATATAACAAAGTTTTTCGGGTAGATACCTGTGGGTTAGTAAAAAATTCATTTACTGCTTTAAGTTGTAAAGAATCGAATATTTATTCCTCGAACAAAAAAAATGTTCGTCTTTTTGGTGGTCTTTCATTGACAAACTATAGCATGGTTTGGTAGTATTATAATGTGATAGGGCTTAAGGCGAAAAGCTTTGAAAGGCTTGATGCAGGCCGGTTACGTGAACTAATCCTTTGATCTCATGTCGTTTACAAAATGCACAGCATTTTGATCATATAAAGTTTAATAAAAATTTGAAAGGTAGGTAATTACATATGTGTATATCAAAAGATGCTAAAGTTGCAATTGTTATGGGAAGTGATTCTGATTTTCCAACACTTAAAGGATGTATTAAAATATTGAAGGAGTTTGGAGTTCAAGTAGATGTGATGGTATGTTCGGCACACAGGACACCGGATAGGGCTTCCGAGTTTGCAAAGAATGCAGAAGCCAATGGAATTGATGTTATTATCGCGGCGGCAGGAAAGGCTGCTCACCTCCCTGGGGTATTGGCTGCGTATACTTCCCTTCCTGTAATTGGTGTTCCTATCAAGTCCTCGACGATGGATGGTTTGGATTCCTTGCTCTCCATTGTTCAAATGCCCAGCGGGATACCGGTTGCTACAGTTGCAATAGATGGTGCGGAAAATGCTGCCCTTCTTGCAGTCCAGATTTTATCGGTTGCATATACCGGTTTAAGGGAGCAGATGAAGGAGTATAAGAAAAAGCTGGCAAGAAAAGTGGAAGAGAAAAATAAAGACTTACAGGAAAAATTAAAGGATCTATAAAATAAAAATAGGGGATCAAATTATGAATTGGGATATAAGACTGGATAAACTAAATGAAGAGTGTGGCGTTTTCGGAATTTTTGATAATGACGGTTTGGATGTGGCCAAACTGACTTATTACGGTTTATATGCCCTGCAGCATAGAGGACAGGAAAGTGCGGGAATTGCTGTAAACAATGATGGAAACATTGATTATCACAAGGATATGGGGTTGGTACCGGATATTTTCAGTGAAAATGTTTTAAATGGATTAAAAGGCCAAATTGCAATTGGTCATGTCCGGTATTCCACTACAGGGGCAAGCCACCGGGAGAACGCCCAACCTATGGTTATTAAGTATAAAAACGGAAAAATGGCTCTTGCACACAACGGTAACCTTGTGAATGCTGCTGAAATCAGAGAAAACCTTGAAGAGAGCGGCACCATCTTTCAGTCGACCATTGACTCGGAAGTGATTGCAAATCTCATATCCAGATATAGGGTAACCAATAATAATATTGAAGAAGCCATAGAAAAGATGATGGGGGATATTCGGGGTTCCTACGCGCTTGTTATCTTAACCCCGAGAAAGCTGATCGGAATAAGGGATCCTTTGGGAATACGTCCTCTTTGTATCGGCCGCATTGACGATTCTTATGTGATAGCGTCCGAAACGTGTGCATTGGATGCAGTTGGGGCAAGATTTATAAGGGATGTGCTTCCGGGAGAAATGGTTATTATCAGTGAGGGCGGACTCACATCCATTCAGACAAAGGTACCGGATACAACCAAACTCTGCATTTTTGAACATGTCTATTTTGCCAGACCGGATAGCATTATCGACGGTGCGAGCGTTCACAGCGCGAGAAAGGAAGCTGGAAAAAGACTTGCCATCGAACATCCGGTGGAGGCTGATCTGGTAATTGGTGTACCCGATTCCGGTTTGACTGCCGCCATTGGCTATTCTGAACAATCAGGAATACCTTATGAGCAGGGCCTTATAAAAAACAGATACGTGGGTAGAACTTTTATCCAGCCTGATCAGCAGCAGAGAGAAACCGGTGTAAAGATTAAATTAAATGCGATCAAAAGCGCAGTAGAAGGAAAAAGAATCGTTATGATCGACGATTCAATTGTTCGTGGAACTACAACCAAGAGAATTGTTCAAATGCTTAAAGATGCAGGTGCAAAAGAAGTTCATATGCGGGTTAGCTCATCTCCGATTAAACATTCCTGTTATTTTGGAATTGATACACCTTCCAGGAAGCAGTTGGTAGCTGCAAGCCATTCGGTAGAGGAAATTAGAAACATTATTGGTGCCGACAGCTTGGGATATTTAAGTATGGAAGGACTTTTAGAAACACCGGTTGGGTCCAAATGCAGCTTTTGCAGTGCTTGCTTCGACGGCTGTTATCCTATGGAGGTTCCTAAGGAAGGAAATAAATTTTCCTGTGAAAGCAATAAACAATAAACGGGTTAAAAATAAATCGGTCATTAGAAGCATATGGGTTTAGGAGGTTGCTATGACAACATATAAAGATGCAGGCGTCGATGTGGAAGCAGGGTATGAAGCGGTAAGACTCATGAAAAAACATGTCCAAAAAACGTTTCGTCCTGAAGTGCTGACTGATATTGGCGGATTTGGGGGGCTTTTTGCACTGAATAAGGAGAAATACACCGAACCGGTGTTGGTATCAGGAACAGATGGTGTTGGAACAAAACTTAAAATAGCTTTTCTGATGGACAAGCATGATACGGTAGGGATTGATTGTGTTGCCATGTGTGTGAACGATATTGTTTGCAGTGGTGCGGAACCGCTGTTTTTCCTAGACTATGTGGCTGTTGGCAAAAATCGCCCTGAAAAGGTAGCTGAAATTGTAAAAGGCGTTGCAGATGGTTGCGCAGCGTCGGGATGTGCGCTAATCGGAGGAGAGACAGCAGAAATGCCCGGGTTTTATACTGAAGGGGAATATGACATTGCGGGGTTTGCAGTGGGAATTGTTGACAAACCAAAGATCATTGACGGTAAAAGTATAAAAGAAGGAGATCGGCTGATCGGATTGGCATCCTCCGGATTACACAGCAACGGATATTCCCTTGTTAGAAGACTGTTAAATCCCAATAGAGATAAACTTGGTGAATATGTTGAAGCATTGGGAATAACCCTTGGAGAAGAGCTTTTAAAACCAACGAAATTATATGCAAGGACAATTTTGGATCTGAAGGAAAAGTACCCAATCAAAGGGATTTCCCATATTACCGGGGGTGGGTTTATTGAAAATATACCCAGAATGGTTCCGGAAGGTCTAAGGGTTAAGGTTAATGAAGGATCATGGCCTGTTCTTCCTATATTTACCCTGCTTCAAAAATTAGGCAATATGGACCAAAAGGATATTTATAATACCTTTAATATGGGAATCGGCATGGTTTTGGCTGTGGACAGTGAGATTGCCCAAGAAGTGGTCCAATATTTGAATAAGGAAACAGAACAAGCCTATGTGATCGGTGAAATAATGAAGGGCGACCCTGGGGTGGATATATGTTAAAGGTTGGTGTACTTGTTTCCGGTGGGGGAACAAACTTGCAGGCAATTATTGACAAAATCGAAAGCGGGTATATCAAAAACTGTTCTATTGCAGCGGTGGTTTCCAGTAAACCCGGCACTTATGCTATGGTAAGGGCGGAGAGGCGTGGGATTCCGGCTGAGTGTGTAGAAAGAAAGAGTTTTGCTTCCATTGATGAATTTGACCAGGCACTCATCGATTGTCTCGAGAAATATGAAGTTGATTTGGTAGTCTTGGCAGGTTTTTTATCTATTCTTGGTCAGCGGTTCAACCAGAAGTATGCCGGGAGGGTTATTAACGTACATCCGGCACTGATTCCATCTTTTTCAGGAAAGGGATATTATGGTTTGATACCCCATCAAAAGGCTTTGGAGTATGGTGTTAAGCTAACGGGAGCAACGGTTCACTTTGTTGAATTGGAAGCGGATGCAGGTCCTATTATTTTGCAAAAAGCAGTATGCATTAAGGAGGATGACACACCTGAAACGTTGCAAAAGCGGGTTATGGAGGAAGTAGAATGGGATATACTGCCTGAAGCAATTAAGTTGTTTGCTGAAGACCGGCTCAGGATTGAGGGTAGAAAAGTTAGGATTTTACCTGAAAAGGATTAAACCATTGTAAATATCCATGTATAAATGAGGCAGGCCGTGAAAAAGGGTCTGTCTTTTTTGTGTTCCTATATTTGTTTGTATCAGAGCCAGTCGAATTTTGTAAGTCGATGGGTGTGATAAATGACCCCTTGTGCATAATAGTTTACTATTTGATGTTTGATGTCATAAGCAGCCCAAAAGAAAATCAGAATAGCAAGGCAAATTTTTTACAAAGGGGTGAGCCTATATGGTATAATTGATCAAGTGGCTGCAATATAGGTTGAAGAGGTTGACAGTCAAAGATAAATTTATTAAGATACTTTTGGTAAGAAGTTTGATAAAGCAGCGTGATAAAATATTCACCAGGATTATACAATAAAAGGAAAAATAAAATATAAAGGAAGTGACAATATCCATGATTAAGAGAGCATTGATCAGTGTTTCAGACAAAACGGGCATTGTTGAAATGGCAAGAGAATTGAACCAACTTGGGGTGGAGATCATATCGACCGGAGGAACTGCAAAAACCTTGAGTGGTGAGGGCATAAAGGTAACGAATATTTCCGATGTTACAGGGTTTCCCGAATGTTTGGACGGCAGGGTAAAAACACTGCATCCCAATGTTCATGGGGGACTTTTGGCAATCCGCAGCAATGCAGAACATATGAAACAAATCAAAGAGCTTGGTATAGAGCCTATCGACATTGTGATTATAAACCTCTATCCATTTAAGCAGACTATTCTAAAGGGGCATGTTGAACTTGAAGAAGCCATTGAAAATATTGATATTGGCGGACCAACCATGCTTCGGGCAGCAGCTAAAAATTACCAGGATGTTGTTGTTATTGTTGACCCGTCGGATTACAAAATGGTGTTGGATGAACTAAAGCAATCCAAGGAAATATCCGTTAAAACGAAATTTAAGCTTGCCTATAAAGTATTCGAGCACACCAGCCATTATGATACTTTGATTGCAAAGTATTTGAGGGACAAGTTGGGAGAGGAATTTTTCCCGGATACACTCTCGCTCACATTTGAAAAAGTTCAGGATATGCGGTATGGAGAAAACCCGCATCAAAAAGCTGTGTTCTATAAGGAAATCGGTGCCAATATCGGCTGTATTACTTCCGCAAAGCAGCTTCATGGAAAAGAGCTGTCCTATAATAATATCAACGATGCAAATGGTGCACTGGAACTTTTAAAGGAGTATGACGAACCGACGGTAGTTGCAGTAAAACATGCAAACCCGTGTGGTGTGGCAAGTGCAGCAACCATATCCGAGGCCTATATAAAGGCATATGAAGCAGACCCGGTTTCCATATTTGGTGGGATTGTTGCTGCAAATAGGGAAATTGATGAGAAGACTGCGGAGGAAATCAACAAAATTTTTGTTGAAATTGTGATTGCTCCGTCTTTTTCTGAAGGCGCACTGAAAATACTTTCACAAAAAAGAAATATAAGGTTAATGCAGTTAGATCACATTTCAGCAAAACTGCCTGCAGGTACTTATGATATGAAGAAGGTCGCAGGAGGGCTTTTGGTTCAAAATTACAACAATGAACTTGTAGATGGAGATGAAATGAAGGTAGTTACTGAAGCAACGCCTACAAAGGAACAGATGGAAGACTTGATTTTTGCTATGAAGGTGGTTAAGCATACAAAATCAAATGGGATTGCGATTGCAAAGGACAAGCAGAGCTTGGGTGTGGGTCCCGGTCAAACCAATAGAATTATGGCTGCGAAAATAGCTATAGAGTATGGTGCTGGCAAAACGGACGGTGCTGTTATGGCATCCGACGCATTTTTCCCGTTCCCCGATTGCGTGGAGGCGGCGGCAAAAGCGGGTATTAAGGCAATTATCCAGCCCGGCGGATCGGTAAAAGACCAGGAATCCATTGATGCATGCAACAAATATGGAATTGCAATGGTATTTAGCGGGAAGAGACACTTTAAACATTAAACCAATTGGATTGAAAATTTTGAATTTTAGGGGGAAAATCAATGAAGGTTCTTGTGGTTGGGGGAGGGGGACGTGAGCATACCCTGGTTTGGAAAATAGCTCAGAGCCCAAGTGTTGAAAAAATCTATTGTGCACCGGGAAATGGCGGAATTTCTACTTTGGCTGAATGTGTGCCTATAAAAGCCACAGATATACAAGGAATGGTTCAGTTTGCTAAAGAAAAGAAAATTGATTTGGTGATGGTTGCACCGGACGATCCGCTGGCTCTTGGAATGGTGGACGAACTTGAAAAGGTTGGCATCAGAGCTTTTGGCCCACATAAGAATGCGGCTATTTTGGAAGGAAGTAAAGCTTTCTCCAAAGATTTGATGAAAAAGTATGATATTCCGACTGCAAAATATGAGGTGTTTGACAACAGTGAACATGCAATCGAATACCTGCGGCATCAGGAGTATCCTATTGTGGTCAAGGCAGACGGACTTGCTCTTGGAAAAGGGGTTATTATTGCTTACGGCTTTGACCAAGCTCAGGAAGCGGTCAATAATATTATGAACGACCGTGTATTTGGAAATGCCGGTGAAAAAGTCGTTATTGAAGAGTTCCTGGTAGGACCGGAGGTTTCTGTTTTGGCGTTTACAGATGGGAAAACCATTATTCCCATGGTAAGCTCCCAGGATCACAAAAGGGCTTTTGATAACGATAAAGGCCCTAATACCGGCGGAATGGGAACCTTTTCACCCAGCAGGATCTATACCCCTGAAATTGCAGAATACTGCATGGAAAATGTATTTAAGCCCACGGTAGATGCCATGAACCGGGAAAACCGCAAATTCAAGGGTGTACTTTACTTTGGACTGATTTTAACCAAAGACGGACCTAAAGTGCTTGAATACAATGCCCGGTTTGGAGATCCGGAAACACAGGTTGTCTTACCGAGGCTGCAGACAGACTTGGTTGAGATTTTTAATGCGGTTATTGATGAAAAGCTGGATCAAATAAGTATTGAATGGGATGAAAACGCAGCAGTTTGTGTGGTAATGGCATCCGGCGGTTATCCGGGGCAGTATGAGACCGGTTTAGAGATCAATGGCATTGAAGATGCTGAACATGATGCCAATATTGTAGTATTCCATGCTGGAACAAAAAAGGAAAGCGGCAAATTCCTTACATCCGGAGGACGGGTGCTTGGGGTGACAGCATTGGAAAGTGACTTGGATAAGGCAATAAAAAAAGCCTATGAGGGGGTTGGTAAAATCAGCTTTAGGGATGCACATTACAGAAAAGACATTGGTGTAAAATAAGGGAAAATAAGAATCAATTTGGTAATATTCCATAAAGAATAAATTAAATTATAAAAGCTGTATCAAAGGATTGGGATTTGATGCAGCTTTTATAATTTAATTTATTCCCATATCTTCATGTTTAAATTTAATCATTTTCATACTGCTTATAGAAGGATAATTTTTTTTTGCGTAGAACTTATTATAAATCAAAAGAAAAAATGACTCATAAAATGATATAAAAATTGTATTATCAGACAGGGTAAGGAACCAAAAACAAAATGATGCAAAAAATAACTCAGGGGAGATGATTCAATGAGAAATAAGTATATTTGTTTAGATATCGGTGGTACAAAGGTATTAGGAGTCATTTTTGATGAAAATAAGAACATTGTTTACAGAATTAAAAAGAAAACAAAAGCTGAGGAAGGCTCAGGAAAAATTGAGGAAAAAATTATAAAAGTGGTGGATGAACTCATTACCACTTCCGGAATCCAGATCAATGATATTGTAGCAATCGGTGCGGGGGCACCGGGGGTTATCAATGAGAATACGGGCGAGATTATCTATACTCCCAATCTCCCTTGGAGAAATTATAATATCCGCAGTGTTATTGAAAGTAAATTTCAAGTTCCTTTTTATGTCGGAAACGATGTAAAAGTAGGTGTTTTGGGAGAGTGGAAATTTGGCGCAGGTGTCGGAAGAAGAAATATCATAGGAATTTTTGTAGGAACTGGTGTCGGTGGAGGAATTATTGTCGAGAACAGGCTTTTTACCGGCTCCTACCATGCGGCAGGTGAATTGGGACATATTGTGTTAAACACTGAGGGCCCCTATTGCAACTGTGGACAAAGAGGGTGCCTGGAAGCCTATGCCGGGAAAATCGGAATGACCAAGGAAATCCGTGCTGAAGTAGCGAGAGGAAGAAAAACCATTCTGAAGGATTTGATGGATCCGAATATGACGCTTTTAAAGAGCAAAACCATGAAAAAAGCTGTGGATGAGAATGATGAATTAGCAATAGAGATTATGGACCGGGCAATATACTATTTGGCTGCAGGTGCCGGTTCATTCGTAAATATATTTGACCCGGATATGGTAATTCTTGGCGGTGGAGTGATTGAGGCAATGGGGGATTACATTATGCCAAGGTTTAAGAAACAAATACGCCGATTTGCACTGCCGGATGTCCTTCAAAATACTGAACTTGTACAATCGGCTTTAGGGGATGATGCTGTTGTTTATGGGGCATTGGCCTTGGTAACCAACAAATCCTTCTAAGCCTTTATTTATCGTAATTTTTACAGCCGTAGAGACAAAAGGATTCATTTTTTGCAGCTTCGATCATCCATTACAGACCATAACCAAGGAGAAGGAGAGCCTGATAAGGTTTCAGGAATATATACTATGAAACAACAGCTTCGGGAGCTTGATTTTATGAGGGCATTGGCTGCCCTTGCCGTAATCGCAATCCATGTGTCCGGAGGTTATGCTTTATCAAGCAGGGCAGGATATACCTTAAACCAGGTAACAAGGTTTGCGGTGCCTATGTTTATTATCTTATCCGGATACTTATTATTCTACTCGGATGCAGGAAAGGAACGTGTCCGATACCTGGAGTTTATTAAAAAGCGGTTCAAAAAGATTGTCATACCCTATGTGATTTGGACGGTTATTTATTTTGTATATAGTTTCCGCCATAAGTTAGATGTATTGTGGAATGACAAGGCCACACTTTTAAATACCCTGGGCAAAGACCTTATTTACGGAGTAACATGGTACCACCTATATTTTATAATCATCATCCTTCAATTATATCTTCTTTATCCGCTTTTAAGAAGTTTATTTATGAAATGGCCCAAATGTACCCTGTTATTATCTTTTGCGGTTACCTTCGGAACTGAAATAGGTGTTTATTTGAGCCAATTGGGGTTTTTAAAGATGCCGCGCCTTTTTTTGCCCTATCATGTAATCTTTATAACATGGATTTTTTACTTTGTTATAGGGATATATTTGGTTGATCGGTTATCCAAATGGCAGAAGAAGCTTTCCTCCAAGAGCATATACTTAGGGCTTTTGTGGTTGGTATGTATTGTAGTTGTAATAATTGAGGGAAAGGCAGCCAAAACCTTTGAGTCTTCCATGCGCCCAACCATTACTCTTTACTGTCTGGCCAGCTTCCTGTTTTTCTACGTTATTTTGCATAGAATGAGAGAAACAGAGGCGAAATGGGGAAAAATACTTGATTGGATTTCCAAACAATCCTTTCTGATCTATTTTGCGCATCCGATCATATTGAGCGAGCTAAGGCTCCGGGTTTTTAAAGGGAAGATGCTGCCCTTGGTGAATGGGGGAACAGGAATGCTGGTCCTTCTTTTTGCAGCAACGGCCGTAACCATTCTTTTAACACTTCTTTTAAGCCGGATTCCATTGACTTCATTTCTTGGTGGTGTTTATGAAAAGAAACGTTTTGGATGGGGATCAAAAACTCGTGACAAGGCCCTAGGCGCTTAGATGTTAAATAGGGTTTGGTTCATTGAAGCGAAGGGAATCATCCCTGGTTTATAATATGAACCTGAGAAATGTATGGTAAAATGAATACAAAGGGTCTGTGATTTTGGAATAAATTGTCGAAAAACCATAGGGCTTTAAATCAAAAAAAGTGGCGAAGCCGCTTTTTTTGTGCTATAATATTGCGTGTTAATTATACTGTATTATTGTAATACCTATTTGTATTCAAGGTTGAGTTATAGAGCATTAAGCATGCTTTGCCAAGGGGATTATAGGATGAAGAAATATGAAAGAATCGGTATTTCCGGAGGGACTTTTGATCCCATCCACTGCGGCCACCTTATTATGGCTGAAGAAATAAGACAAAAATTTAATTTGGATAGAGTTATTTTCATTCCCACAGGCATGCCTCCACATAAGGTAACTGCGAAAGTTACTGAAGCTGAACACAGATTTAGTATGGTTTTTGATGCAATTAGGTCAAATCCTTTTTTTAAGGCATTGCGGACAGAAATTGACCGGAAGGGATATACCTATACTGTGGACACACTTCTTCAACTAAGGGCGATATTCGGCACCGAGGTAAAAATGTTTTTTATTACCGGAGCAGATGTAGTAGGTGATCTGTTAAATTGGAAGGACTATGAAAAGGTTTTCAGTTTATGTGAGTTTATTGCTGCATTCCGGCCGGGGAATAAAAGGGATGGCTTTATAAAACAAATTGAATATATTAATAATAACTATCATACACACATCCATACAGCGGATGTACCACTGATAGACATATCCTCAACGCTTGTCCGTGAAAGGATTCGAAATAACCAAAGTATAAAATATTTGGTACCTGAGTGTGTTGAAAAGTATATCCTGGATAATAGATTATATAGGTGAGGTAAAGGCAAGATGACCATTGAAGAGATGAAAAGAAAACTCGAAAGTACGTTAAAGCCGAAAAGATTTGTCCACTCCTTAAGTGTAATGAAGGTATCCGGGGAATTAGCAGATAGGTATGGCGTTGATGAGGAAAAAGCTGCAGTTGCCGGCTTGCTGCATGACTGTGCCAAGGAGTTCAGGAGGGATGAAATCCTTCCCTTTTGTGACAAATACCAAATCAGTGTTGATAATATCATCAAAGTACAGCCCGATCTCTTGCATGGTTTAATTGGTGCCATTACTGCGAAAGAGGAGTATGGCATAACCGATGAGGCTATATTTAGGGCAATCCGGTACCATACTACAGGGTGTGACAACATGGGGTTACTGGAGAAAATTGTATACCTTGCCGATTATATTGAGCCCGGAAGGAATTTTCCCGGTATTGAGGAAGTAAGACAGGCTGCATTTTCGGATATCGATTGCGCCATGATTATGGCACTGGATAGAACGATTAAATACATTTTGGCAAAAGGAAGATTAATTCATCCGGACACCATTGCTGCCAGGAATTCCATTATTTATTCTAAAAGCTGCTGTTAAATATGTTGTAGGGGTTTGGAGGAGAAACTTGTGAAAAAGGGATCGGCTTTTAACCGCATATTTTATACTGTTGGAACCATCATTCTAATAGTAATGTTTACATTTGTTGCAGTGAACTTTGCAAGGGATTCGAGAGTTTTACAAGGAGATACTTTTGCTTCGGTGAAGCCCTCAGAGAAAAAAGCACCCGAAATAAAAGAAGAGAGTGACAATTTTGAAACGTACACTTATGAGAAAAAAAACGATCCCAAGGAGGAGACAGGAAAATCTGCTCCAAAACCTACACCGGCAATGAAGCCAAAGGACATCAAGGTAGAAGTTATTAATTATACAGGCATAAAGAAGCTTGCAGAGAGCATTCGGGTTACTTTGGAGGCAAGCGGATTTGTAGTGAGTGCAGGCAATGAAAAGTCAACAAAGCCTGTAAAAACTGAAATAATTGAAAGAAATGATAAAAAAGCAGGAACCATGGTAAAAAATATTTTGAAAGTGGGAACAATCCGTAAGGAATACGATCCAAGAACCCGGTTTGATGTAACGGTGATTATTGGGGATGATTACAAGCCATAAAGTTTGTATTCACAAAACAAATCAATCAATGGTATAATTAAAAGCCGAAAATAATTTATATGAGAGGAAGAAGCAGAGTGAACTCTAAAGAAAAAGTAGACAAAATGGTAAGCGTATTAGAGGAAAAAAAGGCAAAAGACATTAGCACAATTCATATAGAAAATGTATCTATTCTTGCAGATTATTTTGTAATTTGCAGCGGAACATCCGTTACACATATTAAGGCTTTAGCGGATGAACTGGATGCTAAGATGGAAGAGATAGGGTTTCGGTATTCGCATAAGGAAGGATATAATAGTGCCCGTTGGATTTTGATGGATTACGGTGATGTAGTTGTCCACATTTTTCACGAGGAGGACAGGAATTTTTACAATCTGGAAAGGTTATGGTCTGACGGCATAATGACCTATAGATAAATTTATACCATATGGTAATGCCTAACCAAACATTACTTTTGTACTTTAGATAACCATATTTGCTGTCAATTCAAGCGGTTGGTGGCAGTTTACAGAGTAGAGCAGTTTTAGTAATGTTATCGTGGCAATCGATATGGGTAACGGAGGGTTTATATGAATTATAACTTTAGAGAAATTGAGAAGAAGTGGCAAAAAAAGTGGAGTGATGAGAAAACATTTAAAGTTAGTGAAGAAAATGAACAAAATAAGTACTATGTACTTGAAATGTTTCCTTACCCTTCCGGTAACCTCCACATGGGGCATGTCCGGAACTATTCTATCGGAGATGTTGTTGCAAGATTTAAGAAGATGAACGGATTCAATGTTCTTCACCCCATGGGATGGGACTCTTTCGGTCTTCCGGCAGAAAATGCAGCGATAAAAAGAGCAATCCATCCAAATGATTGGACCTGGTCCAATATTGATAATATGAGGCGTCAACTGCAAGAATTGGGGATCAGCTACGATTGGGACCGGGAGGTGGCAACCTGTCATCCGGACTATTATAAGTGGACCCAGTGGATGTTTTTGCAGCTTTACAAAAACGGATTGGCTTACAAGAAAAAGTCTTATGTGAATTGGTGCCCGTCTTGTACGACTGTTTTGGCCAACGAACAGGTTGTGAACGGAAAATGTGAGCGTTGCAAAGCGGATGTAGGTAAAAAGGACCTTGAACAGTGGTTCTTTAAAATCACCCAATATGCGCAGAGACTTTTGGATGACATAGAAAAATTAAAGGGCTGGCCTGATAAGGTAAAGACCATGCAGGCCAACTGGATCGGTAGAAGTGAGGGTGTTGAGGTAGACTTTAAGGTAGATGGAATGGACAAAACAGTAAGGATTTATACCACCCGGCCGGACACCATTTATGGGGTTACATACATGGTTATAGCTCCGGAGCATTCTATCGTAAAGGAACTTATTCGGGGAACCGAACAGGAAGCAGTGTGTCAGGAATTTATCAGTAAAATGCAATTCCTCAATGAGATTGCCAGAACCTCAAATGAGACTGAAAAGGAAGGTGTATTTACCGGCAGATATGTAATTAATCCGTTAAATGGCGATAAGGTGCCTTTATATCTTGCAAACTATGTTCTTGCCGAATATGGCACAGGCGTTGTTATGGCAGTTCCTGCCCACGATCAGAGGGATTTTGATTTTTCAAAGAAATATAACCTGCCTATTAAGGTAGTTATCCAGCCCCAAGGCCAGGCTTTAGACGCTTCAGCCATGACAGAAGCCTTTGTAGAGATAGGCTTCCTGGTGAATTCTGATCAATTTGACGGAGTAAAGAGCGATGATGCCATTAGCAAAATTATTGATTATATTGAGGAAAAAGGGTTCGGAGAAAGAAAAATAAACTTCAAATTAAGAGACTGGTTGATTTCAAGACAAAGATACTGGGGCGCACCCATTCCTGTGATCTATTGTGACGATTGTGGAACTGTCCCCGTACCTGATGAAGATTTGCCTGTCATACTGCCCACCGATGTGAAATTTACCGGTGTGGGAGAATCTCCGCTGGTGGGAAGCCCGTCGTTTTTAAAGGCGAAGTGTCCTAAGTGTGGCAAGGAAGGGCGTAGGGAAGTGGATACCATGGATACGTTTGTGTGTTCATCCTGGTATTTCTTGAGATACTGTGATCCATGCAACGATAAAGCTCCCTTTAGCAAAGAGGCTGTGAATTACTGGATGCCTGTTGACCAGTACATTGGTGGAGTCGAGCATGCCATTCTCCATTTACTGTATTCCAGGTTCTTTATGAAGGCACTTTATGATATGGGACATGTAGCAGACGATGAGCCTTTTAAAAATCTCCTTACTCAGGGAATGGTTTTAAAAGATGGGGCAAAAATGTCCAAATCCTTAGGAAATGTGGTAAGTCCAGAGGAAATCATCGAAAAGTATGGTGCAGATACAGCAAGACTTTTTATCCTCTTCGCATCGCCGCCTGAAAAAGACCTTGAGTGGAGTGACCAAGGGGTAGAAGGGTGTTATCGCTTTATCAACAGGGTTTGGCGGATTGCCAACGAATTTATGGAGTATGTAAAAGCGGATGCTGTTTTGGATACATCCAATTTATCTAAGGAAGATAAGGATTTAAGGTATGTAATTAATCATACCGTTAAGAAAGTAACGGATGACATCGGTGAAAGATTTAACTTCAATACAGCCATTAGCGCAGTCATGGAGTTGGTGAATGCACTTTATGCTTACAAGGATAAAGTAGAACAAAAAAATAAGGCGATCCTCAAAGAAGCGATCAACAGTATGGTTATCATGCTTGCTCCCTTTATTCCACATGCTGCCGATGAATTATGGACTGCGATGGGAAGAGATGGCAGTGTTCATGATCAGATGTGGCCGAGTTTCGATCCGGCTGCCTTGGTGAAGGATGAAGTAGAAATAGTCATTCAGATTAACGGCAAAGTAAGAGAAAAGATGATGATTGCTTCAGGGCTTTCCCAGAAGGAAACGGAAGAGAACGTCATAAACAGTGAAAAAGTTAAAGTACTCCTGGAAGGAAAAAATGTAGTCAAAGTGATCTGTGTACCAGGAAAGCTTGTAAATATTGTAGTAAAATAAATAAAATAAAAAAGTGTTATAGTCGTTTTATTTAGGCTATAACACTTTTTTTATAAACATTTAAGAATTGCATTCTGTTTGATTTATGAAATACTATATATTAATAAAGAAAATATTATTCACTGTTTTGTTGGCGTTTTGAGTGAAGGGACCGGGATATTTTTCTCAAAGTGAGCCTTAAAATGAAGAATACTACCACGGTTAAAACCATAGCTATTATGATGTTTTTTAATATCGGAAACTTTAAAGTATTTTTCAAACTTTCAATGGGTTTGGGTGGAATACTTTTTTCAACAGCCTGAAATGCAACAACATTTACTTTTCCTAAAGAAACACCGTTTCTTGAATACTCAATGCTGCCTAATACATCACCCTTCTTTACAGGCGCGTTGATACCAGAATTGATAGTTTCCTTCTTAACGATATTCCATTGATTCGTATCTATAGGCAAAAGCGCGCTGAAATCAGAGGCTGTTACGAGATTCAAAGCAGTTGACTTGTCACCGTCTTTTACCTGAACGGTTTTAACGACTTCATTTGCATTGAAAATTTTGTGAACGGAATAGTTTTTAAAGCCGTATTCCAAGAGTTTTTTAGAGTATGAAAAAACATTTTCATTTCCTGAGGCTCTGACACCCATGATTACGGCAATCAATTCCGCACCGTGATTGTTATATGCAGAGGAAACCAGATTTGAACCTGCCCTATCGGTATACCCGGTTTTAACTCCGCTAAAGGTACAGATTTCGGATTTGTACCTGGATAGAAGGAGTTTATTGGTTGTTGGTAAAAAGACTTCCTTATCATGTTTATTGGTGGGTGGTACGGTACAGGATGTTTTTGAAATAATTTCCCGGAATTTTGGAAGTGTTAATCCATACCGTGCTATTTTTGCAAGATCACTGGCGGTAGAATACTGATCCTGATTGGCTTTGTCCGTATCAATTCCACATGGGTTAACAAATTTCGTATTGGATGCACCAAGATCTAAAGCCTTTTGGTTCATCAGGTCTACGAAATCCTTACGGGTAGGAGAAATATTTTCGGCAATGATATTGGCAGTTTCATTGGCTGAACGCACGAGCAAGGCATTGAGCAAATCTTCAAGACGGACTTGTTCCCCTGCCATAATTCCTATATTCATACCTCCATTGCCTATATCGTTTACAGCACTTTGACTTGCAGTCATGAGCTGGTTCAGGTCTCCTCGTTCAAGGGCAATAATGCCTGTCATCATTTTCGTAGTACTGGCGGGATATAATTTCTGGTTTGCATTATATTCATAAAGTGTCTGTCCGGTTTTTGCGTCAATAAGAATATAAGATTGTGCATCTATTTTCGGCTCATCAACAGCGTATAGGATTGTGGAATTCAAAACGAGCAGCAAGCCAATTAAAAAGGCAGTGAGTGTTTTCTTCATTTGTGACCTCCATACAATGACTGAGTTTGGTTTGTTATGTACAACATTTACTGGTATCATATTGACACTTAAGGTGTAGCATTAATACGCCATTAAGTATACCAGAAAAAAAGACAAAAATGTACCCGATTTATTAAAAAAGGTTGTGTAAAAAAAGGAAATTCCACAGAGAAAAGGAATATTTCCTATTGAGAAAGGGGGGTAACCTTCCGATTCTATTATTGATACTTATTGGCATTAAAAGTAATCAACTTAAAGGCAAAGTTTTGATTTCCGAAAAACCTAAGAAAATGGAATTTTTAAGAGTGTGTAAGGGAGGACAATGGAATGAACTTTCGAATATTCGGTAGGGACATATATTTGAAGATGGGAACGGTTGTGTTAGGTGGAGCTATACTTGCTCTGGTCCTTGGAGGAATAGGCTTTTATATTAACCAGCAAAGTAACGGTGAGATTGTGTTTAATGCACGGGAAACGAAGCTTGCTGCTACTGAAAGCCCTGAAGTGAGTATGGTTAGTCCCATACAAACACCGGAAAGAGTACCTGATCAGGCAGAAATAAAAGTATATGTTACGGGCTGCGTCAAAAAGCCCGGAATTGTTACGTTAAAAAAGGGTATGCTTATCGATGATGCTGTGAAAGCGGCAGGAGGATTTACCGAAGAGGCGGATAAGGATATTAATCTTGTATATGAACTCAATGAAAACGTAATGCTAAAAATTAAATCTAAAAAAGAAAATCAACAAAATAATAAGGCAATGAATGAACAGCCTCAAACCAAGGATTCAAAGAAAAAGGTGCCTAAGGATGAAAAAAGCAGCACCGGAACGGGTGCAGAAGTGGTAAGAGACAGTGGTGGCGCTATAGAAGAAAGCAAAGAAGAGGCTCCGAAGGGAAACGGCAAGGTGAATATTAATACGGCAAGTGTTGAGGAACTGGATACATTGCCTGGAATAGGGAAAAAGATTGCAGCGGATATCGTTAGCTATAGAACTAAAAACGGTAATTTTAAAACAATTCAGGATATCGTAAAGGTTCCCGGAATAGGGGATAGTAAATTTAACAGTATAAAGGATTTAATCGTGGCGCAATAACGAATCCCCTTTTATTGTAACTGGCTTGTTTCTGCTCTAAGAGATATAATAAATATATCAAAAAATTCTACTGTGGAAAATGGCCTATAGCTTTACTTTGATGGGAAATAAGTGCATTATTAAAGAGGTATGGAATAAATATAAACTATGAGCTTTTTAAATAAGTATGAGGGAATGATTGAGATGATGAGATTAAGGGGAAGGGCTGTTATCATTGGTTTTCTATTACTATTTGTACTTTCAGGATGCGGATTATTATCGGAAAATAGGTCTGCTAAGGTAGACCCTAAGGCGACCACCAATAATGAGCACGGTATTCCGGCTTTCGAAGAAAGTACCGAACCAAGTCCGGCCGCGAGTGAACAACCCGGGGACGGTAAGAAAATAAGACTTAATTTATATTTTGCTGATTCTGATAATAGTGCATTAAAAAAGGAAAGCCGCGAAGTGGTTATAAAGGATGGAGCAATTATGAGAGCCGCTGTAGAGGCACTTCTTTCGGGGCCTTCTGACGGGGAGTTAAGAAAAACCTTTCCGGAGGGAACCAGCCTACTCGGTATAAAAAAGGATGGAGATACGGCGGTTGTAGATTTTTCAAGGGAGTATACTTTGATAAATGGTATTGCCGAAATTGTGGAAAGGGCATCTTTGGTAAATACGCTGACCGAGGTACCTGGCATTGATAAGGTAAGAATTCTGGTTGAAGGCAAAGAACTTGCTGGTCCCAGCGGAAATCCCTATGGAGAGATGGTAAAATTCCAACTGGATGAAAGCGGATATCCTGCCGAGCCTGAGGAGAAGACGATTACATTGTATTTTGCTGCGGAAGATGCAGAAAAGCTGATGGCTGAGCATAGAAAAGTTAATCTTTTTAAGGGGGAGACGCTGGAAAAAGCGGTTATCCAGGAACTGAAGAGGGGACCGGCAAATAAAAATCTATTTTCAGTGATTCCTGAGGGCACAAGAATTTTATCTGTCCAAACGAAGGACGGTATTTGTACAGTCAACTTTTCCAAGGAATTTGTTGAAAATAACCATAGTGGATCAGCTGGAGAAAGTATGACCATCTACTCCATTGTGAACTCGCTTACCGAACTGCCGCGTGTTAAGAAAGTAAAATTTCTTATTGAGGGAAAGGAACGGGATGTTTACATTCATACCATACTGGACGAACCCTTTACAAGAAATGAAAGTATAATCAAAAAATAAACAAACATAAAGCTGGCATTCATGCCAGCTTTTTATAAAATTAAAAAAGGGGTAAAGGTATGTGTTCTGATTGTTATTATACAACTTTTTCGGACATAATATAATGTAACATTTTAACGATTTTTTGAATGATTTATTAGCTTTTTTTATGCAGGTTGAACAAAAAAATATGATATGGGTCATTCATTTATTTGGTCATTGTAGGAAGTATCACGAGAGTCGTCAAGATGTAACCGATCAGTACAGAGGTGGATGGCAGGACCAACCAGTAAAGAATATAATTGCGGTACCGTTTATACCTTAATTTTTTATATTTTTTAACTCTAGTCACCCTCATTTTATTTCCCTCCTCTTAAATTTAACATATTATAGCATGATCTTGAAGTGAATACCTATTGCCTGGAAATGGTCAGAACTATTTATCTTTATAAAATATTTAGACTGATCCCGATGATAAAATTCAGTTTTTGAAAGACCGCCTAAACCAGGTATTTCATCTTTTAAAATAATAATTTCCATATTCTTTGTGCATATTGTTTAAAACTGCCGATAAGTGATATACTGATATGGAAAATAAGGAAAGAATTTTTTACATCGCGCTTCAATTACCTTGATATAATATCGTGAAAATTCAATTTATCCGTACAAAATCATTTTCACGATCTATTTAACTGAAAAATTACTTTTAGATTTCGTTATCTACAGATAGAGGGAAGGAGTTTTGAAAATGAAGTATGCAAGGTTTGAATATAAAGACACAACAAGGTTTGGCATCATTGAAGAGGATGTAGTTAAGGAAATCAGCGGCAGTATTTTTGAAGAATTTAAGAAGACGGGAGAAGCTTTCTTACTGAAGGATGTTAAACTGCTTGCACCCTGTCATCCGACAAAGATCATAGCTGTGGGTCTAAATTATATTGACCATATCAAGGAATTAGGGCATGAAATGCCTACTAATCCGGTTCTTTTCATTAAACTGCCTCATACGGTTACCGGACCTGAGTCTGCCATTGTAATCCCTCCAAACGCAACACGTGTAGACTATGAAGCAGAGCTGGCTGTTGTAATCAAAAAGGAGTGCAGAAATGTTTCCACTGGGGATGCAAGGAAATATATTCTAGGGGCAACCTGTTTAAATGATGTAACCGAACGGGATATGCAAAAAGCGGATGGACAGTGGACCCGGGCTAAAAACTTTGAAACCTTCTGCCCCATAGGCCCATGGATAGTCAGTGATATTGACTATAACAACCTGGAAATTGAACTTTTATTAAATGGTGAAACCAAGCAGAAATCAAATACAAAAAATCTTTTATGGAGTGTAGACGCGCTTCTTAGTTATGTATCCGGCATTATGCCTTTATATCCGGGGGATATCCTGACTACGGGTACGCCTTTTGGGGTTTCACCGATGAAAGAGGGAGACCGGGTGGAAGTTGTGATTGAAGGGATAGGTACACTGAAAAATGATGTCAAAGGAGCATAGATTGCATAGTATAAAGTAGGGAGTTGACATACGCTTTTTATAAATATATAATTATTTAAAATTGATATTTAACGGTGACGAGACGAGTAAACCTGTCACGGTTCCTTTAAGAGAGAAAGCATCTTTAGGCTGAAAGTGCTTTTAAGGGACTAAGGTTGAAAACCACCTCTGAGTTAAATCGTTGATTACGTTATAATCATGTTGAGTTCAAATTAGGGTGGAACCACGGGAGAATGCTCTCGTCCCTTGTGTTAAAATACAGGGACGGGAGTTTTTTGATGAAAAGGGGTTCTCATAAGTATATTATTGAATTTTGCCAAAATGAATAAAGGAGGAATTGCAGCAGTATGATTAAGATTACGCTGAAAGATGGAAGTAACAAAGAGTATCAAGAAGGAATTACAATTAAGGAAGTTGCTGAAAACATCAGCGCAGGCCTTGCTAGAGTTGCTCTTGCAGGGGAAGTGGATGGATCGGTTAAGGATTTAAGTTTCAAGCTTGAAAAGGACTGCAGTTTGAATATTTTAACCTTTGATGCAGATGGCGGTAAACATGCTTACAGGCATACATCTTCCCATATTATGGCTCAGGCTGTAAAGCGGCTGTATCCCCAAGTGAAGCTTGCCATAGGGCCTTCGATTGACACAGGTTTTTACTATGATTTTGATATTGATAAACCATTTTCTATAGAAGAATTAGACAAGATCGAAAAGGAAATGGATAAAATTATTAAGGAAGACCTGGCGTTGGAAAGATTTTCTCTTCCTAGGGAAGATGCGATAAAGTTTATGGAGGAAAAGGGAGAAATATATAAAGTTGAGCTGATCCGTGACTTGCCGGAAGGGGAGGAAATTTCCTTTTACAAGCAAGGTGAGTTCGTAGATCTTTGTGCAGGGCCTCACTTACCGTCTACAGGTAAAGTAAAGGCATTTAAGCTTCTTTCGGTGGCTGGAGCCTACTGGCGGGGAAGTGAAAAAAATAAAATGCTTCAAAGGATTTACGGTACTTCTTTTGCTAAAAAAAGTGAGTTGGATGAATATCTTCACAGGTTGGAAGAGGCTAAAAAGAGAGACCATAGAAAGCTTGGCAGAGAATTGGACCTTTTTGATATTTTAGAAGAAGGACCGGGTTTCCCCTTCTTTATGCCAAAGGGTATGGTGCTTAGAAATAATTTGGAGGATTACTGGAGAGCTGAACATAGAAAAAGAGGGTATCAGGAAATAAAAACACCTATTATTCTAAATGAGGACTTATGGCATCGTTCTGGTCACTGGGATCATTATAAAGAAAACATGTATTTTACAAAAATTGATGAAGGTGATTATGCCATCAAACCGATGAACTGTCCGGGCGGAATGCTTGCTTATAAGAGAAAGCTCCACTCTTACAGGGATCTTCCTCAAAGAATGGCAGAACTTGGCCTTGTTCACCGGCATGAGTTGTCTGGCGCGCTCCATGGCTTAATGAGGGTACGCT
The DNA here is from genome assembly GCA_026418275.1 of Clostridia bacterium. Lineage (GTDB taxonomy): Bacteria > Bacillota > Clostridia > Acetivibrionales > DSM-2933 > SKW182. The sequence goes on along the minus strand of JAOABQ010000013.1, from coordinate 109,963 downwards.
GCTTCACACAGGATGATGCGCATATCTTTATGACTTCCGAGCAAATTAAGGATGAAGTTTTAGGTGTTATTAACCTGATTGATGATTTTTACAAGGTATTTGGCTTCAAATACCATGTGGAGCTATCTACAAGGCCTGAAAAATCCATGGGCTCGGATGAACAATGGGAGATCGCTGTCAATGCATTGAAGGAAGCTTTGGAAGCCAAAGGGATGAGTTTTAAAATTAATGAAGGGGATGGAGCCTTCTATGGTCCCAAGATTGACTTCCATTTGGAAGATTCCATTGGCCGTACATGGCAGTGCGGAACAATACAGTTGGACTTCCAGATGCCTGAACGCTTTGACCTAAATTACATTGGCCCGGACGGGGAAAAGCACCGGCCTGTCATGATACACAGGGTAGTATTCGGCAGCATTGAGAGATTTATCGCGATTTTAACCGAACATTTTGCGGGGGCGTTCCCAACATGGCTGGCTCCTGTACAGGTAAAAGTATTGGCCTTAGTTGACAAACACCATCCGTATGCCTTGGAGGTTCAGCAAATGCTGGAGGAAAAAGGGATACGTGTAGAGGTGGATTTGCGTAATGAAAAAATAGGTTATAAAATCAGGGAAGCACAACTGGAAAAGGTACCCTATATGCTTGTTATCGGTGACAAAGAGATGGAAAATAGGACCGTTGCAGTCAGATCAAGGAAGGACGGAGACCTAGGCTCTATGGGAATGGAAGCCTTTTCGGATAAGATTGTTGAAGAAATCAATAATAAGGTGAAATAGTTGAAATAGGTTATAGGTAATGGGATGTTAAAAGTTTAGGGTGAAGAAAATGCAGATTGCTGAGGATATGTGTTTTCTTCACCCTATTTCGTACAGATTTTTTTTTCTTTAAATAGTTTCAAATAAGGTGCTCCAAATGCCGGACCCGGTTATGTTCTGAGATACAGCAAAAGAATCTACGTCGTTGTCTTAAAATTTTTTGTATGATAAAATAAAATGGTTTAAACATTATAACTAACCTAATTAGATCGTGAAAATGATTTTGCATGGATAAATTGTATTTTCACGATATTAAATCAAGGATAATTGAAGCGCGATGCAAAATCTTTATCGTGTTCAATATAGCTCAGCAGATTAAATATATATGTGAGGGAGTTAATTGTGAGTAAAGCGGATGTAATTTTTATTGAAATGTGTAAGGATATCCTTGAAAATGGGGTATCTTCGGAAGGGGAGAATGTAAGGGCAAAGTGGGCCGATGGTACTCTTGCCCATACTATAAAGAAATTTGCTGTTGTTAACAGATATGACCTATCAGAAGAATTCCCTATTCTTACATTAAGGCCAACGAACCTAAAGGCTGCAGTTGATGAATTGCTTTGGATATGGCAAAGAAAATCAAATAACATAAAAGAGCTCAATAGCCGTATTTGGGATAGTTGGGCGGATGAAGAAGGTTCAATCGGAAAGGCCTATGGATATCAATTAGGTATTAAGCATCAGTATCGTGAAGGGGAATTTGACCAGGTTGATAGGATTCTATACGATTTAAAGCATAATCCATATAGCAGAAGAATCATAGCCAATATGTACAATCATAGTGATTTGCATGAAATGAACTTATACCCTTGTGCCTATAGTATAACCCTTAATGTTACCGGTAGGAAACTTAATGCCATACTTAATCAACGCTCACAGGATATTTTAGTTGCAAATAACTGGAATGTATCTCAGTATGCAATTCTTGTGCACATGCTGGCACAAGTTAGCGGTCTTGAGGTTGGAGAATTTGTACATGTTATCGCCGATGCGCATATATACGATAGACATATACCGTTAATTACAGAACTCATAAAAAGGACACCGTATCCGGCACCCAAGTTATTGATTAATCCGAATAAAAAGGACTTCTATGACTTTAAAGTGGAGGACTTTGTATTGGAAGGATATCAAAGCGGTGCACAAATCAAAAGTATTCCTGTTGCTATTTAAGAAGGAGAACATATGAAAGCGATTGTTGCAGTTGATTTGAATTGGGGAATTGGGTATAAAGGCAGCTTGCTGCAGCGGATACCCGAAGATATGAAATTTTTTAAGCAAATGACTTTAGGTAAAGTTGTGGTAATGGGTAGGGAAACCTTTGAATCATTACCGGGAAGGGAACCCCTGAAGGACAGAATCAATATTGTACTAAGTAAGAATAAGAACTTTGTAGATGAGAAAATAACCATATGCCGCTCATTCGATGAACTATTCCACGAATTAAAAAAGTATAATTCAGATGATGTTTTTGTAATTGGCGGGGAATCCATCTATACGCAGCTTTTGCCATATTGCACGGAGGCTTATGTTACCAAAATTGAAAATACGTATGTTGCAGATAAATATTTCATTGATTTGGACAAAGATGAAGCATGGAAATTAGTATCTTCAAGTGACGCACAAACTTATAAAGAGATTCAATTCAAATTCGTAAAATACGTAAATGACAAAGCAGGTAGGTTGGTATGAATCTAGAGGAAAAAGCATTAGCATAAGGTAATAAAGGATCTATGCTAATGCCGAGGGCTTTATTAAGAGAACGGTTAGCTTCACAGTAACTCTATTATCCTTTAGAAAAAGGTGATTACATGAGGAAAAAAATACTGTTGTTGCTGTGCTTTTTAGCAGTGTATATTCCATTGGTTCCTATAAAACCCATATCGGATTCGGATACTTTTTTCCACTTGGCTGTCGGCCAATATATTTATGAAAATTGGGTTCCGCTAACGGACCCTTTTTCCATTCACCATCTAAATTATACCACCCATGAATGGCTTTCCGAATTATTCTTTTACAGTATCTATAAAAATACCGGGTATACGGGATTGTACATTCTTCAGTATGTTTTTGTCCTGATCACGTTTTTACTGCTATACCGGCTTAATTCCTATCTTGGAAAAGATAAAGGCTTTATTCTTGCTTTTACTGCAGTTCAAAATTTCATTTTAAGTATACTTTTTGCAGTAATCCGTCCCTGGTTATTTTCCAGCCTGATTTTTATCTTTGAAATTTATTTGTTGGAGTACTATGTAAGAAATAAAGAAAAAAAAGTACTTTATGGTTTACCGGTGCTATCGGTACTTTTAGCAAATTTCCACGCAGGAACCTTTCCTTTTTTCTTTGTCATTATGGTTCCCTATTTATTAGAAATCGGGATTAACAAACGGTTTGGAAGAATTGAAGCTGCGGCGTATTTTGAAAATAGAAAAGTGCTTTTATTGCCTCTTGCAGGGAGTGCTGCCCTGTCGGTGGCTGCCGGAGGCTTGAATCCATATGGATTTGACGCTGTAAAATACTTTATGCTAACGTACTTTTCTGACATTACATCAAATGTGACAGAGTGGTCCAGCCCCGATTTTCACTCTCTTACAGGTATTGTATTATTCTTTATTATCGGCCTCACGATTTTTATTCTTAGTGCTTCAAAAAGCAGGATTCAATTAAGTCATATGCTGCTTTTAATGGGAACCCTTTATATGAGTTTATCTGCAGTAAGGTATATAAGTTACTTTATAATTGCTGCAGGCATGGTGATAGCAGCACAAACAAGGGATATGGAGTTAAAACGATGGAAAGGGATTCGTGGAGAAATATCCCAATTTACCAAACATTCCTATGTAGTCTATGCTATGGTGGTTTTAATCACTTTTCTTTATTTAACCGGGGTGTTGTTTCATGGCAGGAAAACGGTGGATTACAGCAATTTTCCTGTACGTGCTGCAGCGTACTTGAAGAAAAATACCGATTATAAAAATATCCGGATGTATAACGAATATAATGTAGGCGGGTACCTTATGTTTAATGGGATCAAGGTATTTGTGGATTCCCGGGCGGATCTTTATGTTCCTGAATACAACCCCGGATGTACGGTTTTAAAGGATTACAGGGACACCTATTTTGGAAGGGCCTACTATAAAGAAGTGTTTCAAAAATACCGGATTGAGTATGTGCTTGTCTATAAGGGCGGGTTGGTAGATTTATTGCTGCAAAGGGACCAAAGCTGCCGGTTGTTGTGTGAGGATGGAAAAAGTGTGCTCTATAAAATAATAGATTAGGAAGCGGTATTGAATGGGGAAAAAATATGGGATTGATTCACAAACAAGAATAGAACAAAAGGGAACCGTATGTTATAATGAACTGGATTATAATTATTTTAGGATAAAGAAAAAATACTTGACAGGAAAGTATTTTCTTTGCTATCATAAGGTGTAAATAAAGAAGAAGTAATCCGCTTCTCACCTTACGGATGAATTCGATAAGGTTTATATAACAGGTTTTTAGCTAGAACTATGTATATAAGTGGATTGATTCTTCAATCCACTTTTTATTTTTGCTTTTGAAAATATGAACGTCAAAATACTTCACTTTGGGTAAATAATTGAATGAAGTATAGGGCTTCTAGCTCAAACTTAAATGGAGGTGTCCTGTTATTAGCAAAAATGAATTAATGATTAATGAGGAAATCAGGGATAAGGAAATCCGGCTGATTGATGTTGATGGAACGATGATTGGAATTATAAGTGCAAAAGAAGCACAGAAAATGGCGAATTCAAAAAACTTGGATTTGGTCAAAATTGCTCCTCAGGCAGTGCCTCCTGTATGTAGGATTATGGATTACGGGAAGTATATGTTTGAATTGTCAAAGAAGGAAAAGGAAGCAAGGAAGAACCAAAAAGTCATCAGCATCAAGGAAGTAAGAATTTCTCCTTCGATTGAAGATCATGACTTTAACTTTAAGGTTAAAAATGCATATAAGTTTTTACAAGAAGGCGATAAGGTTAAAGTGTCTGTAAAGTTTAGGGGAAGGGAAATGCACTATACTTCGCTAGGTGAAGAAGTTCTCAACAAATTCGCAGAAGCGATCAAAGATGTAGGTATTGTTGAAAGGAAACCAAAGCTTGAAGGTAAAAGTATGATTATGATACTTAACCCAAAGCAGCAAGATAAATGATCAAGTATGATATAAACGAGAAGGAGGGATAAGCATGCCCAAAATAAAAACGCATAGTTCTTCAAAAAAGAGATTTAGCTTAACTGGTACCGGTAAGGTTAAAAGAGCAAAAGCTTTTAAACGTCATATTTTGACTAAGAAATCAACAAAGAGGAAGAGAAACTTGAGGAAGTCGACAATTGCTTCAGAAACAAATGCAGCTACAATAAAGATGTTGATTCCATACAAGTAATGAGGAGGATTTAGAAAATGTCAAGAGTAAAAGGGGCAGTTAGAACCCGTGCAAGACATAAAAAGATTCTGAAGCTGGCAAAAGGTTATTTCGGTGGAAAAAGTAAGCTCTTCAGAATAGCGAATCAGGCAGTAATGAAGTCTTTGGTTTATGCCTATAGAGATAGGAAAGCAAAGAAAAGAGATTTTAGAAAGCTTTGGATTGCCAGAATTAATGCTGCTGCAAGAATCAACGGTTTATCTTACAGCAGATTTATGAGTGGGTTAAAGAAATCAGGAATTACTTTAAATAGAAAGATATTAGCGGATATGGCAGTGAATGATGCTGCTGCATTTGCTCAGTTAGCAGATAAGGTAAAAGCAGTGAAATAAGTTCATATCAATATTCAAAGAGAGGCTCAAAATGAGCCTTTTATTTATACTCAAAATTAGGATGAAAATTAAAAGTTGTATTTGATTAGAAAGATCTAATTCTGTTTCTATAAAGGTGATAAATGATGGTGATAAACAGCAGTCAAAATACATTGATTAAGGAAGTAAAATCTTTAAAAGATAAAAAAAATAGGGATGAAAAAAAAGAGTATTTTATAGAAGGAATCCGTTTTGTAGAGGAAGCATTAAAAGAAAAGGCGGATATAAAGAGGATATTGGTATGTGATGCTGTAAAGGCAGTCAAAGGTGGGGAGGAAATTCTAAGAAAGGTTCAAGAGGCGAAACTGGAAGTTGTTTATGTCTCTGATAAGGTTTTTAGAGAACTCTCGGATACAAAAACGCCACAAGGGATTTTGGCTGTTATAAGAGAGAAGAGATACGCAGCAAATCAAATATTGACAGAGAACAACTTTTTGATGATATTGGATTCTATCACAGATCCGGGGAATATGGGGACCATTATTCGGACTGCGGACGCAGCGGGGGTGAGCGGGATTATACTGTCAAAGGGCTGTGTGGATGTGTATAATCCTAAGGTGTTAAGATCTACGATGGGGTCCATATTCCGGATACCTGTATTTTCCTGTGAGGATCTGGTTGAAACGGTTGAGTGGCTGAAGTCGGAGAATATTAGGGTTTATGCGGCACACTTGGATGGCAGGACTTCTTACTTCCAATTGGAAATGAAGAAAAATATTGCTGTCATTATTGGAAATGAAGCAAATGGGATTAGCAATGAAGTTGCTTTGGCAGCAAATGAGCTGGTTAAAATACCTATGTTGGGAAGAGCCGAATCCTTAAATGCTTCTGTTGCTGCAAGCTTGCTTATGTATGAGGTTGTACGGCAGCGGATGGGTTAATTAACTCCTCAAAAACAACATATAAAGCAAAAACAAAGTACAAACTATGTTCATATGCTGATAATAGTACGATCATAAAACGGAGAACAAAATGAAACAGGCAAGAAGGCTTGATAATGCACCGCCTTATCTTTTTGTCGAAATTGAAGAAAATATTAAAAGGGCATTGGCTAAGGGAATAGATGTGATTAATTTGGGAATTGGAGACCCAGACTTGCCTACGCCCGGGTTTATCGTAGACAAAATGATTGAGGCTGTTCAGAATCCGCAATACCACTGCTATCCGGAGTATGACGGGAGCATTGAGTTTAGAATGGCTGTAACAAGATTTTATAAACGCCGTTTTAATGTTGATCTGGATCCGGAAACCGAAGTAGTTGCTCTTTTGGGATCTAAAGAGGGGATTGCACACATGTTTTTTGCACTTGTAAACGATTGTGACTTTACATTGGTGCCCGATCCCCAGTATCCTGTATATAATTTGGCTACTGCATTAACAGGAGGAGTTCCTTATCCCATGCCCCTTTTGGAAAGGAATCAATATCTTCCCGATTTTTCACGTATACCGAAGGAAGTACTACGCAGAAGTAAAATTATCTTTTTGAATTACCCCAATAACCCTACAGGTACTGTTGCAAGCCTGGATTTTTACCAGGATGCGGTTGACTTTGCGATAAAAAATGATATTGTTATTTGTAATGACAACGCGTACTCAGAGTTTACATATGACGGTGTTGTGGCACCCAGTATTTTGCAGGCCGAAAATGCCAAAGAAATAGCAGTGGAATTTCATACCCTTTCAAAATCTTATAATATGACAGGATGGAGAATTGGATATGCGGTTGGAAATCAGGAAGCCATATCCAAACTCAAAAAGATGAAGAACAATATTGATTCGGGTGTTTTTACTGCAGTACAGACGGCCGGCATTGTAGCACTTGATTCCGGTGACCAATTTATTCAAGGGATGCGGGCTGTATACCAAAAACGAAGAGAAAGCGCCATGCAGTGCCTTGAAAAGCTTGGATGGGATTTTTCAGTACCAAAAGGTGCGTTCTACCTGTGGATTAAAGTCCCAAACGGTTATACATCGAAAAATTTCACTTCTATGCTTTTAGAAAAAGCGGGAGTGGTGGTGGCTCCGGGAAATGGCTATGGAGAGCATGGAGAAGGATATATCAGGGTTTCTCTCACCATTGATGAGAAGAGGCTTGAGGAGGCTTTCCAGAGGATTGAAGCACTAAAGATTTAGCTGCCGGAAAATATTGAAAGAGCTTTTGAAGGACTGGGACAATTTCTTCAAAAGCTCTTTCAATTTCTGATCATTGCCGCATATAAAAAGGCGGTGCTAAATTCCCTTTTGAAAATGACCTATAAGTGAGTTTAATAAGAGGAATCTATAGGTGCTCATCCCAAAGTCATTATACTAAATTATTTTTTACTGCAAATACGGCTAACTGGGTACGATCCTTAAGGTTTAACTTGGTAAGAATTGCAGAGACAGCATTTTTAACACTACCTTCACTAAGGTAAAGGAGCTCGGCAATTTCCCGGTTGTTTTGGCCGTCAACAATCATTCTGATAATCCTGATTTCCTTCTCACTCAGTTCACCGTATTCGTTTACGGTAGAGGGTGTGTAAGTTTCCTCTGGAGGGTTAAACTGCCTGACAACATTGCTAAATACGTTTTGATGTATAATCCCCAATCCCCGGGCAACACTTTTTATAGTGAGGATAAGTTCCAGGGGCTTAATATCTTTTAATACATAACCGCTTGCACCATATTGTAAAGCCTTAGAAATATGAATATCATCGCTAAAGGTTGTTAAAATGATAATTTTGATCTCACTATATTTTGACTTGATCAGCCGTGTTCCTTCAACACCATCGCAGACCGGCATCATGATATCCATAAGGACTAAGTCCGGGTTAAGGTCGCCACATAATTCGAGTGCTTCCTGCCCGTTACCTGCATACCCTACAACTTGAATTTCAATATCCTGTTCAATCATGAATTTGATGCTTTCCCTAAGAATTACCTGATCGTCAACAATAAGTACTTTAACCATGTTATTTTTCTCCTCTTATAGGTATTTCCATGTGAATGTTAAATCCGCTTTCCCCGTCAGAACCATAGGTGATGGTACCGTCCAAATTTTTTATTCTTTCCTCCATTCCTTTAAGCCCGAACCCTTTGTTGATCGACTTGCACCCTGTACCGTCATCAAAAATGAACAATTTAACATACTCTTTGGTAAACTTTAATATGATGGTAATGTTTTTCGCTCTTCCGTGCCTTAAAGAATTGGTTAGTGCCTCTTGGCATACTCTGTATAGCACATCGGAGTATGCTGCATTATGATAGGAATGAATGCCCTCTACAGAAAACTCAATATGTACACCGGAGGATCTAAATTCTTGAACCATCTTTTGTATGGCGGTAATAAGGTTGTTGGCCTCAAGCTTCTCTGGAGCTAAGCCTGAGATAGACCGGCGGAGTTCTTTAAGGCCGTCACGGGCAACCTGGGTTGCTTCCTGAAGTTTTTCCTCTGTTTTGACTGAATCGGTTTTACATGTAATTGAGCTGACTTCCAGTAGAGATATCAGGAGGGTCATCGTATGTCCCAATGTATCGTGAACATCCCGTGCAAACCTGTTTCTTTCTTTTGTTATGGCAAGCTCTTCTGCTGTTTTGGCATAGTCTTTTAACTGTTCGTTGGCAGTCATCAACTGTTCATTAACGAAGGTCAATTCCCCGTTGATAGCCAAAAGCTCAATGTTTTTTTCGTCCAATTCCATCATAAGGCCTTTATATTCAGAGACGTCACTAAAGGATGCCACACGCCCCAGGATTTCATTTTTGTGTGAGAATATCGGTTGGATGTTAATAGAATAACATTTTTTGGGTGATTCTGCCAGTGTAAGTTCACCGCTTATAGGCACAAGTGTTCCGTTCTCCAGTGCGTTGAGAACCTTTTCTGATTCTCTGGTTATCTCTACCGTAGTTCTCAGATTATTTATGAATACGGATATATCGTCGTTAAAGTCTATTGGGGCTGCTTCTTTGAAATTGATCATAAAAGCATCATTCAAATCGATAATCTTATTATAATTGTCGATTACCACAATAGATTCCTTCATGTTGTCCACGATTTTTCTTAGTGCAAAGGGTACAATATTAAGAAATCTGTACCTGAAAGCTGCAATAGCAAATAAAAGCATGGAGATGGAGAAACTGATAGGGGTTATATCCAAACCGATTTGGATTATCCTGAAAACATAATTCATATTTGAGAGTAAAGGAATTAAAGCTGCTATAACAAGAAGGATGGATTGTTTTTTTGCATACCCGAATTGTTTAATGGAGTTGGCAAGTAAAATAACGGTTCCGATGATGCTGTATACATAAACCGTAACAAAAATTATCCCAAAGAGGGGACCATGAACTCTGTTTTCAAGATTAAATTCTGAAAAAAGGAACTGATGGTACTTGTTCGTTATGACACCGATATAATTTAAAGCAGGTAAGAGAACTATCAAGCTTACCCACAGTTTGTTTTGAAGAATTTTCTTGTGGTTGGTATAGAGTAGTGAAAAGATGAGCCAGCCTAACCCAATAAAGCAAATAGAAAAATACTCGAGTGAAACAAAAATCAGTTTGCTGGAAGTTTGGCTGGATAGGATCTCCAGTATTTGACCGAGAGACCATAGAAATATTAAACCCTGACAAAAAATATAACTATGAATTAAAAGGTTTTTTTTGCCTTTCAGCAAAAAGTAAGTAATCATGGATAGAGATAAAAGAACAGAAACAGACTGTAAAGCGACTTTAAATGCTAAAGGTAATTCCATAAATGAATACTCCATTTTAATCAGTATTTTCTAAAATTCATATTTATTTTACCATAAAATTTACATAAAAAAAACTGTATTAAGAAGTAAAAACATAGGGTAATATTTATTTGTATTTGATTTATACCGTTCCATAAACCAAATCACTGTGATCAAAATTAATTCAATAAAAAAATTAAAAACGTATTGACAACCGAGAAGTTATTCTGTATAATACTAAAAGTCAGTTAAATGCGGGTGTAGTTCAATGGTAGAACATCAGCCTTCCAAGCTGATTGTGAGGGTTCGATTCCCTTCACCCGCTCCATATAAATTATGCGCCCGTAGCTCAGTTGGATAGAGCAACGGACTTCTAATCCGTTGGCCGGACGTTCGAGTCGTCTCGGGCGCGCCATAGTAAAAGACAGTGGAATCAATACTTTGACCACTGTCTTTTACTTTTTGTGTATGAAAAGTTCCTTGCCATTGTACATAACATTGGATGTATTGAAGGTAAAAATAGTACTGCCAGAAAAATAATGTAATTCTTTGGACATGAATGATATATAGAAGTTTAATATATGGATTTATTGCAATAATAACAAATTTATGGTAGAATAATACAGCTACCCCAATAGTGTGTATAAAAAAGAGGGAATTTTTTTTTCTCTCTTTTTTATTTTTGCCATTATCTTGCTTTAGTAATTTAAATGAGATTACTCCTTAAAAATAGTAAATGGTCGGATTTTTAAGCATAATACATGATTGCGTGGGAAAAATATTAACGTATTAAGTTGTTTTATGAACTCTACCTGGGAATTTAATGTCTTAAAACAAAGATGGGGGAGGAAATATGAGACAGCGTGATCATAATGATATTGTAATAAATCATTCGGATAAACTTTTAGAGGTAATACGCAATGCAAGCGGAAATATGAGTTTGGATGATTATGCAAAAGCCACAGGTTTGGAAAAGGAGTACATTTTCAGGATATTGAAAGGGAATATTGAAAAGGTAGATGAAGAAACTTTGAATAAGCTTAAGCTTGTGTCAAAGCATTGAGGTGTCATGAGATAGAATGGCTTAATTTAAGAGAAAGGAGGAATTTATAATGGATAACAATTCAAATAAAAAGAAAAATGATAAATCTAAAGCTGCACCTGGATATAGTAATGATCAACTAGGAGAGAATGCCTCCGAAGAATTCAAAAGTGAAAAATATGCCAATTCAACTAAAAAATCTACTGAAAAAAAATCATAAAAGAAATAGGTATGTAACAGTATGAAAGGTAGTAAATAATTCATTGAGGTAATTCCTAAAGTACTCAAATTTAGGTGAAATAAAGAAATATTACTGGTTTATGGTGAATTCCTTAGGCGGTAAAAGTAGAGTATGAAAGCTATCAAAGGCTTACATACTCTACTTTTATAAGAAGAAGACAGAACAGAAGTGGTTAGTTAGATAAAAAATGATTTAGAAATTATATTACGGTACCGATTCTAGAGTATTTTAAACCGTGTTATTTATAACAAAACTTCATGATATTATCAAAATATTTTTTTAAAAAATGTAACAAACTAAGTTTGAATAAGAATTAATAGGAGGTGTGCATATGGGATTTTTCGATTTTTTATCAGTGAATAACGACAAAAATAAGACCTCTAATACAGATAGAAATGATAATGACTTTGTCAATGTGATGCCTTTTACAGAGGAATATGCTGCAGAAATGTATACTGAAACCAATGAATTTCGCTCTAATCAATCAAGTAATTCTTATTCGGACAGTGGTGTGCAGTTAAAAGAAGTTATTAATACGCTGAAATTGACATACAATGGTATACTTGCAAAGAATGGCGCACAAGAGGTTTTTGCCGTAATTGGATATGGAAATAACCTAAAATGGGAAGATGTTGAAACGTACCCTATGCATAAGATTGGAGAACAAAATTATGAATTGGTTTTCCCAATAAAACGAGGCGGTAATATTAATATTGCCTTTAGGGATATAAGTGAAAATTGGGACAATAATCATGGAATGAATTATACATTTGTTGACAGTTTCTATCAGGGCAGCCATTAGGCTGCCTTCTTTTAATCCTTCTACATAGTGATGAGATAGGTACTTGGTATTATCTAATGTAAGATTTACTGATATAATCGATATGAACAACCTTTATCTTAAGAAATAACCTTTTCATAATGCTGCACATCATAATTTATATAAAATATCTTGACATTTTCAATACTAATTATTATAATGATAATAACAAATTAATAATAACAATGTATTTATCCTAGGAGGCAAAAGAGGATGATGGGGTGGTAGATCTTGATAAATAAACAGGGGTTAACGGAAGAGGAATTTTTAAAATTATACGACTCAAACAAATACGAGAAGCCTTCTGTTACTGTAGATATGTTGATTTTCACAGTTATTGAAGAAGAAAATCACAATTACAGGAAGCTTCCGGAGAAGGCACTGAAAATACTAATGATAAAAAGGGGAGATCACCCTTTTATGGGACAGTGGGCTGTTCCAGGAGGATTTGTTTCAGTTGATGAAAGTATGGAAAATGCGGCAAAGCGGGAGTTGAAAGAAGAGACCGGAATAGAAGGAATTTATATGGAGCAGCTTTATACCTGGGGGGATGTTGAAAGGGATCCAAGAATGAGAGTTATCAGCTGCTCATATATGGCGCTTGTTGACAGTTCCGCTTTAAACATACAACCGGGTGATGACGCTGATGATGCCCGCTGGTTTACTGTAAAATCAGACATGATCAAGGAAGAAAAGGCTATTACAAAGGATGGATACCATTTAAAGCAGTATATACAAATCAAGCTTCAGGGTGGAGACGAAGAAATAGACGCAGTTGTTAAGATAACAAAAACAGTTGCAGGCAGAGGGATTCATTTTGAAAGAGAGGTTATTCAATCAACCGGTATTGCCTTCGACCATGCAAAGGTTATTCAATATGCGGTTGAACGTCTGAGAAATAAGGTAGAATATACCGATATCGCATTTAATCTAATGCCGGAGTTGTTCACTTTAACAGAACTGCAGCAGGTTTACGAGGTTATTCTGGATAAGGAGCTTTTAAAGGCAAACTTTAGAAGAAAAATATCAGGTATGGTTATCGAAACCGACCACTACACCAAGGATGCCGGTCATAGGCCTTCAAAACTTTATAAGTTTAATCAAAACTGGTTTAATGAAAATATATAAAATAATAAGTAAAAGTGAGGGGATTTTCAATGAGTGTTTTTAATGGCCAAAGATTATCAAAGGAAGTTTTCCAGATAGATGCGGAAAGGATGCGGAAGGGATGGTATTCAGACGCCTATTTTTCGAATATAGTTAAAATTCTGGAAACGTTAGCAAAAGAAAATTATACATTTCAAGGAATCAGCGATCTTAAGGACGTTGATTGTACAAAAGTTTACAATGGGGATCTGGAAGTAGAAATGCAGTTTTTTACAAGAAGAAAACCATATAGCCTTATTGCGGGAATAGATGAGGCTTTGGCTATTCTGCAGGAGTGTACGGGTTTTTATGATGAGCGGGGGATATTTATAAATACATATGAGCAATTGGAGGTTGAAGCTGTACAAGATGGGACATTTGCTTTTTACGGCGGCGATCCCTTGGATGTTCAGCCGGTCTTAAAAATCCGCGGAAGGTATAGGGATTTTGCCAGATTGGAAACGCCGATCTTAGGGGTGCTTTCAGAAACAACCAGAGTGGCCACAAATGTATACAATACCCTGGTTGCTACAAACGGAAAGGATATTTTGTTTTTCCCGGCAAGGTTTGCACATTATAAACTGCAAGCACTCCACGGATATGCTTATTCCTTGGCTGTTGAAGCTTATAACCAAAAGTATAATAAAAGCTCACGGGCTTTCGTGTCAACAGACGATCAAGGCGGCTGGTGGGGTGCAAAAGGGGGAGGAACCATTGCACATGCTTCCATTGTTTGTTTTTTAGGTGATACGGCAGAAACTATGATTCAGTTTGCAAGAATCATGCCGGCAGATACCCCAAGGATTGCACTGGTTGACTTCCATAATGACTGCGTTGGCGAAACCTTAAAAGTAATGGAAAAAATGTTTGAAGCTTATTGGAAATTATATAGCATAGGAAAAAAGGAAGAAGCCGAAAAATACAGGTTGTATGCTGTAAGGCCTGACACATCGGGAAATATGAGGGATGTATCCATACCGCCTATCGGTGATCGTAAGCTCGACTGTGGTGTAAATCCAAGATTGGTTTGGGCACTGAGAAACGCCATGGACAATGCTTTTAAGGAGTGGAAGGTGCCTTTGGAAGGACTGGAAATTGCCAAAGAGTGGTGCAGAAATGTAAAAATAGTTGTTACCGGTGGATTTACAGTAGAAAAAATAAATCATTTTGAAGGACTTGGGGTTCCGGTGGATATTTACGGCGTCGGTTCATCCCTTTTGGAAAACAGCACCCACAGCAATACCAATAATGACTATACTGCGGACATTGTAAAGGTTAAAATGGATAGTGAATGGCGGGATATGGCGAAAATAGGCCGTATGGCTTGTGATAATCCTGCCCTCCAGAAGATAGGATAAAGACTTTAAAGGAGATTTGGACAAATGTTAAAAGCAGTTATCTTTGATATGGATGGTGTGATTATAGATAGTGAGCCCATACACCACCAATTAGAGGCAGAGCAATTTGCCGAAATGGGGCTTGTAATAACAGAAGAAGAGCATGATTCGTTTATTGGAACCACTACCAAAAAGATGTGGACCGACCTTAAAGAGAAGCATCATGTCAATGAACCGGTAGATGTATTGGTTAAGGTTGCAAAGGAAAGATATTATAATCATATTACTTCACAAAAAATTACCCCTATTCCGGGTGTAGTTGAGCTTATAAAAGATTTAAACCAAAATGGTGTAAAGATTGCTCTTGCCTCTTCGGGAGCGAAGGAAAATGTCCATGCTGTGCTCAAAATTTTTCAAATTAAAGATTACTTCAATGCGGTTGTAAGTGGAGATGAGGTAAGTGAAGGAAAACCTGCACCCGATATTTTTCTGGAAGCTGCGAAAAGAATTGGAGTTGAACCGGATGCCTGTGTTGTAGTGGAAGATTCAACTAACGGTGTTAATGCTGCCGCCCGGGCCGGGATGAAGAGTGTGGGATTTAATAATCCCAGTTCCCGAAACCAGAATTTATCCAAAGCAAATTTAATCGTAGTGACGCTGGAGGAATTAAATTACAATCGGTTAAAAGAAATATGCGATTAAACAATAAAAACCATGGCAAAGATGCTGTGGTTTTATTTTTGTAACGAAATAGGAGAAAGTGTTGAATGAGCTATCCTATCTATTGATCTTCAAACATTTTATAAGATATACCTGGATTCGAACTAATGTTTGTTTTTTGTGTTTAATTTGATATAATATAGGTGTTGATTTTAGATTGTAAAGGAGACAAATAACATTTTCGAGGAGGTATTATGCCTGAATTTAAAATCATGTCGGAGTATAAACCCCGTGGGGACCAGCCGCAAGCCATTGATAAATTGGTTAACGGGCTCAACATGGGACATAAACACCAAACCTTGCTTGGAGTTACCGGATCTGGGAAAACATTTACCATGGCAAATGTTATTGAACGGGTACAAAAGCCTACTTTGGTGATTGCCCACAATAAAACCCTTGCTGCCCAGCTTTGCAGTGAGTTTAAAGAGTTTTTTCCGGAGAATGCAGTAGAATATTTTGTAAGTTATTATGATTATTACCAACCGGAAGCTTATATACCGTCAACCGACACCTATATTGAAAAGGATGCTTCAATCAATGATGAAATCGACAAGCTGAGACACTCGGCCACTGCGGCCTTATTTGAGAGACGGGATGTTATTATTGTTGCCAGTGTTTCATGCATATACGGTTTAGGGGACCCGGAAGACTATACCGACCTGATGCTTTCTTTGCGGCCGGGAATGGTTAGGGACCGGGACGATGTGATAAGGAAGCTTGTAGATATTCAATATGATCGAAATGAAATAGATTTTAAACGTGGAAAATTCAGGGTTCGGGGCGATGTATTGGAAATCTTTCCTGCATCTTCGTCCGAGAAAGTTCTTAGAGTTGAATTCTTTGGGGATGAAGTAGAACGTATTACCGAGGTAGATTCCCTTACAGGAGAGATTTTGGGTTTAAGGTCTCATATCGCTGTTTTTCCTGCATCCCACTATGCTACCACGCGAGTAAAAATGGAACGCGCACTGGTAACCATTGAGCAGGAACTGGAGGAACGGCTGCGTGTATTGAAAAGTGAAAATAAGCTTTTGGAGGCGCAGAGGCTTGAACAGAGAACACGGTATGACCTGGAGATGATGCGTGAAGTTGGGTTTTGTCAAGGGATAGAGAATTATTCCAGGCATATAAGCGGGAGAACCCCCGGAAGTTCGCCCTTTACACTCATAGACTATTTCCCGGACGATTTTTTGATGATTATTGATGAGTCCCACGTCACTGTTCCACAGGTGGGTGCCATGTATAACGGTGACCGGTCCAGGAAAGAGTCTTTGGTCGAATTTGGATTCCGCCTGCCATCAGCGTTTGATAACAGACCGCTGAAATTTCATGAATTTGAAGAGCGGATCAACCAAATCGTCTATGTAAGTGCTACACCTGCAAAGTATGAGCGGGAGCATTCATTACAGATTGCTGAACAGATCATACGTCCAACGGGACTCATTGATCCGGAAATTATTGTTCGGCCTGTAAAAGGACAAATTGATGATTTGATTGGGGAGATTACCGATACCATAAACAAAGGATTTAGAGCGCTTGTTACCACACTTACCAAGAAAATGGCGGAGGACCTTACGGATTATCTTAAGGAACTGGATTTTAAGGTGAAATACCTGCATTCGGATGTTGAAACTTTGGAGAGAATGGAAATCATAAGAGATTTGAGACTGGGAACCTTTGATGTTTTGATTGGAATAAACTTGCTTAGGGAAGGACTTGATTTGCCTGAAGTAGCGTTGGTTTCGATTCTTGACGCAGACAAGGAAGGATTTTTGAGATCAGAAACCTCACTGATACAAACGATTGGGAGAGCTGCAAGAAATGTGGAAGGAAAAGTTTTTATGTATGCAGATGTAATAACTGAATCAATGAGAAAAGCAATTTCAGAAACCAACCGCAGAAGAATGATACAAATGGAATACAACCGTAAGCATGGAATCACGCCCAAAACGATACAAAAAAGTGTCCGGGATGTTATTGAAGCTACAAAAGTGGCTGAGGAATCCGACGGTTATTTGGTGGTTCCTAGGGAAGAAGAATTGAGTAATGAAGAGATTTTGAAAGCCATAGACAAGCTTTCAAAAGAGATGAAAAATGCTGCGGCCGATTTACAGTTTGAAAGAGCCGCAGAGCTTAGGGACAAGATTGGGGAGTTGAAAAATAAACTGAAATAAGTGTTCCGGTTTAGGTATACACTTTCCAATGAAGCAAGTGACTTACATGTAATTCCTTTCATCATATAAAATATCCCCTGTCCAAAAAAGGACAGGGGATATAGTTATATACACAATTCATTCTTTTTTAAAAACGGATGTGTAGTTTTCTGGGTTTCACTTTTGGCATAAGTAGGAAAGTATATACGCCATCTTCCGACTCGTCAATATGGTTTTTGTAATTTTTTACAGTAATTTTTGATTCAATGACTTCGTCCAGTTGAATTTGAGATGAACGGTTTACATTGATAAACTTAATACTGTAAACATTTTGGCCCTTCACAACTTCGTGACGAATTACTTTTCCTTCAAATTTTACGTTAAACTCAGACAGCATGTTGTATACGTGTAGATCAATATGGAGAAGGTCATCTGGGGCATATTCCTTATAGGTTGAAAATTTCAGTCCGCCTGCCGAAATATCCGTGATGTCGACTTCGAGCCATTGTTTTCTGTCGGTGCTTAAATGGGCATTACAGATTGAACTGTAACACCTCTGATACTTTCTACGCTCAACTAAGTAAGTCATAGTACACACACCTCCTAAGTTTTAGATCAAGTTTAATTACCCCTTTTGTACGTTTTATATGTATATACGGATAACCAACCAATAAAACGAGAATAAGAAACGAATATATAGAATAGGATAAACGTCAATCATTTGACAGAGCATGCAGCAAATGGTTCTATGATCCTTAATGCAACAAATGATATAGATTTACCGTTTCTATAAATACGTTTTCATAATTTTTCATATGCTTTTACCGGACATATGTACATTTTCAAAAGTCTTATTATTGGTTATCTATATTTTGAAAGGGCTTTGGAATCAAATCTATCTTGAAAAATAGCAGATAGTAAATTGAAAAAACTCATCTTTTATAAGGATAGTATATGTTTTCTTAATTATATTATACCATATCTATCCACTTTAAGTCGAGGGTTATATTTTTAACGAAGAATGCGGTAAAGGAGTAGTTATAAGCATTGTCAAGTTTGAGTATTCACAAATATGCAGGAAAGAACCATAATATTGAAAATATGGTCTTGACTTTTTGTTGACGTATCCTCTGAAAAATTATACTATAAAAATAGTATAGGCAATGGAGGTGTCTGAATGGACATACGGCTAGATAAAAACAGTCCGATTCCCGTTGGTGTCCAGGTAAAGGAACAAATTAAAATGCTTATCAACTCGGGAGCATGTAAGGAAGGTGAGAAGCTCCCATCTATTAATCATTTGGCTGCTTTTCTCGGGGTAAACAAGAATACGGTGGTTACGGTTTTAAAAGATCTCCAAACAGAAGGGTATATTGATAGTCAAAGAGGTAAAGGTGTTTTCGTCAGCAAAAGAGTAAAAAGCGCATATGACCGCCTTTTGATTGAGAAAGTGGATAATACGATTAAGGAAGCAAAAAAGCAGAAAATAGGGGCAAATGAATTGGTCAATCTTATTAACGCCAGGTTTTCCCGCCTGGAAATCAACAGTTATCAAAAAGCCCTCTTTGTGATTGGAATTAGCCAGGAACTGGTTGAAATGAATGTTCAAAAGCTTAGGGAAAATATTCCTGACATTCAATTTGAAGGCCTTTTTCTAAATAAAGGGATTCCAAAGGAGACGATGCTAGGGGCGATGGAAAGGGCTCATTTCATTATTGTACCTGCTATTATTTATGAGTATATAAAGAGTTATTTACCCAAGGACAAGCCTGTCATTAAGACAATGGCAAATTTAAAACTGCTGCAGGATTTAAATAAGGGAATTGAGAAAAAATCCAGGGTTGGAATTATTGGCGTTACTGAGAGTGGAGTGCAGGCATTGGCCAATATGTTTTTATCAGCGGGTTTATTTAGACCAAGATTATTAATTACTGTGGACCAGATTGAAAAAGCTAAAAAAGAATTGAAAGATGTTGATTCCCTTGTTGTTTGTGCTAGTGCCAGGGAAGCTTTTGAAAAGTTCAAGTTTAAAGATAAAACCATATACTACTTTTGGGATTATCTTGACGACGGCAGCATAAAAGAGATCCGGAACACTATAAATAAAATATAGTCTTAACTAGCCCTATTGACAAAGTGGATAGGGTTATTTTACAATTAAACTATACCAGTGAATTAGTAAAATAGTATAGTGAGGGTATCGTATGTGCAAAAAAGATTTAACAGCACCATGTGGGATTGATTGCTTCAATTGTGATTTATTTGAGCTAAATTTGGATGAGAGTAAAAAAGAGATGTATGCAAAAGCATTCAACTTAGCGGTAGATCATGTGGCATGTAAAGGCTGCAGGGTTCAAGGCGGTTGCCGGCTGCATTGGCAATCTTGTGAGACCTTTGACTGTGTGAAGGAAAGGGGGATGGAATTTTGTTTTGAATGTAGTGACTTTCCTTGCGGCAAATTAATGCCTTGTGCAGATGGGGCAGGTAAGTATCCTCATAATATGAAGCTTTATAACCTTTGCAGAATGAAACAGATCGGTGTTGAGGAATGGGCAGAGCGGGAAGCTGCGGAAATAAGAAAAAAATATTTTAAAGGGAAATTTGTAGTTGGAAGTGGTCCGGACCTTTAATAAATTAGACCGTGAAATTGATTTTGCATGGATAAATTGCATTTTTACGGTATTAAAATCAAGGAAATTGAAGTGCGGTGTAAAATCTTTATCGAGTTCAACATACATAACAAATCAATTAAAAATAGTTTTAAACTGTTGCATGTTTATTCGAACAAATGTTTGAATTTTAATGTACATCTGATATAATATAGCAGGTAGTATGAATTATGTGATTAGAGAATTTTATTTGTGGAAAAAAATAATTGCATTCTATATTAGAAACAGGTGGATTGAATGATTAGGGATAATATATTTATAAAAGGTGCGCGGGAGCATAATTTAAAAAATATTGATGTTGAAATCCCAAGGGACAAATTTGTAGTCATTACGGGACTAAGCGGTTCGGGCAAATCATCTCTGGCTTTTGACACCATTTATGCAGAGGGGCAGAGGCGGTATGTGGAGTCCCTGTCCGCTTATGCAAGACAATTTTTAGGACAGATGGAAAAACCGGAAGTTGATTATATTGACGGTTTATCCCCGGCCATCTCTATTGATCAAAAGACAACCAGCAGAAATCCGCGTTCGACGGTGGGCACAGTGACCGAAATATACGATTATTTAAGGCTTTTATATGCCAGAATTGGTACACCCCACTGTCATGTTTGCGGAAAAGAAATCTCCCAACAGACTGTTGATCAAATGGTAGATCATATTATGGCGCTGGAAGAGGGAACAAAAATTCAGCTATTAGCTCCTGTAGTCCGGGGGAGAAAGGGAGAATACCATAAGCTGATTGAGGATGCTAAGAAGAACGGGTATGTACGGATACGGATTGATGGGGAAGTCATGGATATCCATTCGGATATTCATCTGGATAAAAATAAAAAACATACGATTGAAATTGTAGTGGACAGGCTTGTGATTCGTCCGGATATTCAAAAAAGGCTGTCCGATTCCCTGGAAACCGTACTGCATTTAAGCAGCGGTATTGCATTAGTTGATGTAATCGGAAAGGAAGAAATCCTTTTTAGCCAAAATTTTGCATGCAGTGATTGTGGAATAAGTATAGAAGAGCTGGCACCCAGAATGTTTTCCTTTAACAGTCCGTTTGGAGCTTGTCCGACTTGCAGCGGACTTGGAATGCTTTCCAAGATTGATCCGGATCTTGTAATACCGGATAAGTCAAAATCCCTTGCAGGGGGAGCAATTGGTGTTGGTGGTTGGAATGTAGAGAATCAGGATGGATATTCCAGAATGTTTATCAATGCACTGGCAAAGCACTATAAATTTAGCTTGGATACGCCGGTGGAGAAGCTGCCGCCCCATATTGTAGATATTATTCTTTTCGGCACAAAAGGCGAGAAGATAAAGGTAGAGTATGAGAGAGAGTATGGCAGCGGTACATTTATGGCTGCATTTGAAGGGGTTGTCACCAGTGTGGAACGGCGTTATAAAGAAACCCAATCAGAAGGAATGAAGCAGTATTATGAGGAATATATGAGCAGCAGTCCATGCCCGGAATGCAAAGGAGCAAGATTGAAGAAAGAAAGCCTTGCGGTTACCTTAGGAGGGCTTAATATCAACCAAATAACCTGTAAATCTATAGCTGAGTCAAAAGATTTCTTTGATCGTCTTGAATTAACAGAGAACCAAAAAATTATTGCCAATCAAATTTTTAAAGAGATCAATGCAAGATTGGGTTTTTTAGTTAATGTAGGGCTTGAATACCTTACACTGTCCAGGGCTGCGGGGACACTGTCCGGGGGCGAAGCACAGCGCATACGTCTTGCTACACAAATAGGCTCCGGTCTGATGGGGGTTTTATATATTCTTGACGAACCGAGCATTGGACTTCACCAGAGAGACAACGATAAGCTGCTGAAAACCTTGAGCAGATTAAAGGATCTGGGAAATACGTTGATCGTAGTAGAACACGATGAAGATACAATGGCGGCTGCAGACTATATTATCGATATGGGACCCGGTGCAGGGATACATGGAGGAAATGTAGTATGTGCCGGTGATATTGAGAAGATCAAAAGATGTAAGGGATCAATTACAGGGCAGTATTTAAGTGGAAAAAGAAAAATAGAGGTGCCGAAGGAAAGACGGAAGCCAAACGGCAAATGGCTCCAAATTATTGGTGCAAGGGAAAATAATTTGAAAAATATCAGTGTAAAGATTCCTCTTGGAGTTTTTACCTGTATAACTGGGGTTTCCGGATCGGGAAAAAGTTCTTTAATCAATGAAATCCTCTATAAAAAGCTGGCTGCCAGCTTAAATAAGGCAAAAACGCGGGCTGGAGAGCATGATGCGATGGAAGGGCTGGAGTATCTCGATAAGGTAATTGATATTGATCAATCACCTATCGGGAGGACGCCAAGGTCAAATCCGGCTACCTACACCGGGGTGTTTGACGCTATTAGGGAAGTTTTTGCGGGAACTACCGAAGCGAAGATGCGAGGATATAAAAACGGAAGGTTTAGTTTTAATGTAAAGGGCGGACGTTGTGAGGCTTGCAGCGGAGACGGAATCATAAAAATTGAAATGCATTTTTTACCGGATGTCTATGTTCCTTGTGAAGTTTGTAAAGGAAAAAGGTATAACAGAGAAACCCTGGATGTAAAGTATAAAGGGAAAAATATTTCAGAAGTGCTTGATATGACAGTGGAAGATGCTTTGGAATTTTTCAAGAATATACCTAAAATTCAGAAAAAGCTTCAAACATTATATGACGTGGGTTTGGGATATATTAAAGTAGGACAGCCCTCAACAACCTTATCAGGTGGCGAGGCGCAAAGAGTCAAACTGGCAACCGAGTTATCCAAAAGAAGTACGGGAAGTACCATGTATATACTGGATGAACCGACTACCGGGCTTCATGTTGCAGATGTTCACCGGCTGGTAGATATATTGCAGAGATTGGCGGATACAGGAAATTCGGTGGTGGTCATTGAACATAACCTGGACGTTATCAAGACTGCGGATTACATCATTGATTTAGGTCCGGAAGGGGGAAATAAGGGGGGCACCATTGTTGCAGAAGGAACGCCTGAGAAGATTATAAAGGTAAAACAATCCTATACAGGCCATTTCTTGAAAAAAATTCTATAAACGAATGAAAAATGTATTCGTGTAGGGAAGTATGGATTTTATATTCATACTTCCTTTTTGAATTCAGGAACTTTTAAACGGAGGTTTAAATGAAATAGAATCTTAATCATAAAATACTTTGATAAGTGCTTTAAAGACAATGTCCGCCTCATTTGTCACATATAAGAGTACAGAAGAGAGTACGGGTAAAAATGTTAAATGGAATTTAACATTGTGTTTTTATAAAAGAATATAAATAAAAAATCTTGAACATAAAAGAAGGGAAAACGATACTAAAATACTAGTATTGTAGAAATGATATGTATCCAGATGAATATATAATGTGGTAAAAAATAGATAATATTTTGTCAAAATGTCCTGGAATGTTAAAAAAATATTATTCAATTGTTAATTCTATGTTAAGTTGTATTGTGCAAAACTTAACATTATTATATAATCATTAAGGGTTTTACCATTAAATTTTCGTTAAATTTTATCTAAATTTAATAAACAGGAAGAAGGGGAGAATAGTGTTTAGAATAACACCAAAAGAAGAGAAATTTTTTGATTTGTTTGTCGAGGCAGCGAAAAAAAGCAGTAAAGGTGCTGAAATGCTCGAGCAGCTGATGAGGAATTATAACAATGTAAATGAGCAAATTAAAGCAATTGAGGAAGTTGAGCATGAATGCGATACGCATGTACATAACATATTAAAGCAATTAAACAGATCTTTTATTACTCCTATTGATAGGGAAGATATTCATTTAATTGCAAAGGAACTGGATAATATTACTGATTCCATTGAATCCACTGCACATAGATTCAGAATGTTTAATGTACAATCTATTAAGGAAGAAGCAATTAAGCTTGCTAGTTTAATAGTAAAGTGTACAAATGAACTGAATGGCGTTATGCTTGAATTAAAAAATATGAAAAAAAGCACAGAACTGAGTAAAAAAATTATTGAAGTGAACCGGATTGAAAATGAAGGTGATGATATTTTCAGGGATGCTATTACCAAGCTGTTTATGTTCGAAAAGGATGCAGTTGAAATACTTAAATGGAAAGAGATTTAT
Organism: Clostridia bacterium; assembly: GCA_026418275.1. GTDB lineage: Bacteria > Bacillota > Clostridia > Acetivibrionales > DSM-2933 > SKW182. The sequence goes on along the minus strand of JAOABQ010000013.1, from coordinate 85,374 downwards.
GAATATCTTGAAAATACATTGGATGCTTGTGAAGATGTAGCAAATATAGTGGAAGGGATTGTTATGAAACATGCTTAGTTTAGTAATTATAGTTATTATTCTAGCGCTAAGTTTTGATTTTATTAACGGGTTCCATGATACGGCCAATTCCATTGCTACGTCCGTTTCTACAAGGGTTTTGTCACCTAGAGTAGCCATTTTAATGGCTGCTGTTTTGAATATCGTTGGAGCTTTAATGAGTCATAAGGTAGCGGCAACAATATCGAATGGAATAATCAATGAAAAATACATACCGGATAAGCAGGGAGTTTTATTTGTTGTAATTGCTACACTGATAGCAGCAATTACCTGGAATTTGATAACATGGTATTTTGGAATTCCCAGCAGCTCATCCCATGCACTGTTTGGAGGCTTGATCGGTTCATCTGTAGCATATGTAGGCTCGACCATTGTATTAAAGTGGTATGAAGCGCCGGAACCGGGCAAAATGTTTTTCCAGGCAAAGGGCATTTTGATGAAGGTTGTTATCCCACTTTTTACTTCTCCATTAATCGGTTTTATCCTAGGGTTTTTAGTGATGAAGTTTCTTTATTTTGTACTCCAATCTTTTTCTCAAAATACAGTCAATAAGTGGTTCTCGAAGCTTCAAATTGTATCTGCCGGTATTATGGCTTTTGCCCATGGCGGCAACGATGCTCAAAAATCAATGGGGATCATTACGATTGCTTTAATGGCTGCAGATATGAATAATGGACAAAAGGAACCTATCTTCCCTGTAATACTGGCATGTGCAATTGCAATGGGGATTGGGACTTCTGTTGGCGGATGGAAGATCATAAAAACCATGGGAGTGAATATGATCAGACTCCAGCCCATTAACGGCTTTGCCGCTGAAACAGGTGCAGCAGCAGTTATTGAGACGATGACCAGGCTTGGTGCACCTGTAAGTACTACGCATATTATTTCTACTTCCATCATGGGTGTGGGTGCTTCCAAAAGAGTTTCAGCAGTAAGGTGGGCATTGGCTAAGAGTATTGTTTGGGCATGGGTTCTTACCATACCGATTACAGCCATTATTGGTGCTATCATAGCATTATTATTAAAATTATTTATCTAATTGGTACTTTCCGTATAATGAAGTAAAAGACTAAAATACCTGTGTTATAGTTGAAAGGGGTAGCTATCCCGACTATAACACAGGTATTTATATTTATATAAAGGTAGTCTTGTTTATTTATGCTGGTACATTGATAGAAATACTGTAAGGAAATAGACCACTGCTTCAGGATATGATATACTTGTTAATGAGTTTACTATGAGCGAAGTTTATGCTATCCATATTTTTTAACAAAGCAAGGTTTAAGTTTTTCAAAGTGTTAATAATGCACATCGTCTGTTTGTGCCTCGCATAACCTGGAAAAGAATTGCGTTATGAGGCATGAGGACAAAAATTATTTGGTGGCGATAAAAATAGGTGCAAAAAGTTAATTTTGTTTTTACTTGCAGATAATTGGGGATATAATTATTATAATGGATTGATTTTGATTTTTTACTAAATTTAAGCATATAAATACACAGATGAAGTTAGTTTTATACCACTAGCAGTTTTTAGATAGGAGATGATATAAATGATTATGTGTTCTGTGTGTAAAGAGAATATGGCCGTAGTTTTCGTAACCAAGATTATAGACGGAAAGCAGAATCAAGAGGGTCTTTGTTTATTATGTGCAAAAAAACAGGGCATAGGACCTATAAATCAGATAATAGAGCAAACGGGAATTTCCGAGGAGGAAATTGATAATTTAAGCAAACAAATGGGAAATTTATTTGAAAATATTGATGATACAGATATAAATACATCGAACAATAATAAATTTACTCCCAGCCAAGGTAATCCATTTTTTAATTTTATAAACAAAGCTTTCTCAAAAAGCGATGAAAACGCGGAAGGTCCTAAGGAACAGCCTAAAGAGGCTGTAGAGGATGGAAAAAACAATACCAGGACAAAGACGCAGGAAAAGAAGCCAAGTAAAAAAAGAAAGTATTTGGATATGTATGGATCCAATCTTACCGAGCAAGCAAAAGAAGCAAAGTTGGACCGGGTTATTGGCAGGCATAGGGAAATTGACCGTGTAATCCAAATTTTAAACCGGAGAACAAAGAACAATCCTGTTTTAATTGGAGAACCGGGAGTGGGAAAGACTGCCATAGCAGAAGGTTTGGCTGTCAGGATTGCAGAAAAGCAGGTTCCGGCAAAGCTTTTTAATGCAGAAGTGTATTTGCTTGACTTGACAAGTATTGTAGCCGGTACCCAGTTCCGTGGGCAGTTTGAAAGCCGGATGAAAGGGATTATCGAGGAGGCCAAGGGGGCCGGCAATGTCATCTTGGTCATTGACGAACTTCATAACATTATGGGGGCCGGTGAAGCAGAAGGTGCGATGAATGCGGCAAACATTTTAAAGCCTGCGCTTTCAAGAGGTGAAATTCAGGTTGTTGGAGCGACAACTTTAAATGAATACAGAAAGCATATTGAAAAGGATGCGGCGCTGGAAAGAAGGTTTCAACCGGTTATAGTTGACGAACCTTCTGTGGAAGAGACGATTGAGATTTTAAAAGGTATCAGGCAGTACTATGAAAATTATCACAAGGTGAAAATATCCGATGAAGTATTGAAAGCTGCTGCGATTTATTCCGAAAGGTATATTACTGACCGTTTTCTTCCGGATAAGGCTATCGATATTATTGATGAGGCTGGTTCAAGGGCAAACCTCAAAAATGTAGGACTGGTCGAACTTGAAGCTTTGAAAGAGGAGCTAAAAAAGGTTCAGGAGGAAAAGGAAACTGCCATCTCAGCAGATTCTATCGAGGATTATCAGAAGGCTGCCGATTTAAAAGTGCATGAATGTAAACTTTTAGAGCAAATTAAAGATCTTGAAGAAAAAAACAAGGATGCTGAAATTACGGTAGAAGATGTTGCTTATGTTATAGAAGCATGGACTAAAATCCCTGTTCAAAGGCTTACCGAAATTGAGACGCAAAAGCTTCTTAACCTTGAAGAAAGGCTGCATAAAACACTTATAGGTCAGGACGAGGCGGTGAGGAGTGTTGCAAAAGCGATTAGAAGAAACAGGGCTGGCCTTAAAAAGAAAAGGAAGCCGTCGTCTTTTATATTTGTCGGACCTACAGGGGTAGGGAAAACAGAGCTGGTAAGGGCCCTTGCAAGAGAGTTGTTTGACAGTGAAGAAGCCTTGATTAGGCTTGATATGTCGGAATATATGGAAAAGCATACGGTGTCTAAACTAATTGGATCACCGCCGGGTTATATTGGATATGATGATGGGGGACAGCTAACCGAAAAGATCCGTAGAAAGCCCTATTCGGTTATATTGTTGGATGAGATAGAAAAAGCACACCCGGATGTATTCAATATGCTCTTGCAAATCCTTGAGGATGGAAGGCTGACGGATAGCCACGGTAGAACAGTAAACTTTGAGAACACGGTTATTATTATGACCTCGAATGCGGGAACCAGTCTCAAATCCAATGGAATCGGTTTTGGAAATGATAATTACAGGGTTCTTGAAACAAGGGTCAAGGATGTACTTAAAGACATTTTTAGACCTGAGTTTTTAAACAGGGTGGATGAAACCATTGTATTTACCGAACTTGGAAGAGAAGAACTTAAGCAGATTATTGAATTGATGCTCAATGAAGTTCGGGAAGAAGTTTCTATTAAGAATATGGACTTAAATGTGACAGATGCAGCTAAGGGATTCATACTTGAAAAGGGATATGACGTCAAGTATGGAGCAAGACCTTTAAGAAGAACAATTCAGAAATATATTGAAGACGAGTTGTCAGAACTGTTCTTAAGAGGCAGGTACGCAGAAGGAAGCAAGGTAATTGTAGATGTGGAAGCGGATCATTTGATATTCATGTAAATATGGTTATAAATAAAGCAAAAGCAGGTTGGTTTTCCAAACCTGCTTTTGCTTTATTTATAAAATGAATGTTATTTGAATTTGACGGTTTGTAAAATTTTACTGGTTTCATCCAACTGATCCTCGGTAGAATAGGAAGTGATGAATACAAGTGCGTAGCTTTTTATAATCCGGCAATAGTATTTTTGGTATAATGTTACTCCGTTTACATCTACATTCACTTCCATAACATCGAATTTCTTACCGCCAACGGTTTCAGTATACATTTCCTTATCAAAGTTATATGGGATCTGGGTGGATTCAAGAAGCTTACGTGCGTATTTAAAGTAATCCTTTCCCGTTTTTACTTTAGTTCCTGTAAGCAGACTAATTTTTTCTGCTACACTCATAAAGTTAGAATTGAAGGTCCCAAGGGGTTCTTGATTTTGTGGATATTTAAAAGCCACCACAAGGTTAAGCGTTTTTGCATCACTAGAGTCCAAGGCTTTTTTCTTTTTTTCATCGTCTCCGGCAATTGCTTCCTTACCTTTTTCCGTAAGTTCTTTTTTTGCCGCTTCATCCTGAATAGACCAATCCTTAGGAATTTGAAGACTCAACCCGAAATAATCGTTCTTATAAGTATTTCCCTCAAACTTTCCAGGGTCTGCTTTCGCAGTAGATAAATTAGGCATCATGCAAGACGAGGTTAAAGTCATTATCCCAATGAGAGTAAACAAAAGCAAGATTCGAATTTTTTTCATTTAAATGCCCCTTTACAATAAAATAAATCAGTAAGCAATTTCCAGAAAAATCTTTGCGCTGTGTACTGGAAATCGCTCATTCCGTCTTTTCATAATTATCTTTAGAATAAATTATGAATATATTAACCATCATATGACAAATTGGAAAGACTTGCAATACTTTTTTATGAAACAAAACATTGTAAAGGGCTTAATTGACAGGAAAACGGATAATAAACTCAGAGCCCTTTCCAAGGGTACTATTTACTTTTATATCCCCATTATATAAATTTACGATATGTTTTACGATAGAAAGACCAAGGCCTGTTCCTCCTAAATTCCGGGATCTTCCCTTATCTACCCTGTAAAACCTTTCAAAAATCCGAATAAGGTGCTCTTCTTCAATCCCGATTCCCGTATCTTTTACAATGATTGAGAGGCTCCCTTCGGACTTGAAGGTTTTTACATGTACACTTCCACCTTCTACGTTATATTTAATTGCATTATCTATAAGATTGATCATCATTTGCTTGATGCGGTCTTTATTAGCAATGATCTTTACTTCATCATCCAAATCATGTGTGAGGGAAATGTCCTTTTTCTTTGCGAGACCCTGTAAGATTTCGATGGTCTCCTGGATAATCGGTTTGAGGTTATACGTTCCGATATGAATATCCTTTTGCTTAGATTCTATTTCAGACAGTTGAAGAATATCGTTAATGAGCATGGATAGTCTTTCTGCTTCTATGTCAATAATTTCCATGAACTTATCTGCTACATTTTTATCGTTGATGGCACCGTTCTTTAATGTTTCTATAAAACCCCGTATGGAAGTGAGGGGGGTCTTTAACTCATGTGTAACATTGGACACAAATTCGGTTCTGATTTGTTCCAACTTTTTTATATTGGTTATATCCTGGATGGTAGCAATAGCTCCTGCATTCTTATTGGATAAATCAGGCGATTTAATAGGACTGGTTAGAATTCTAAGAACTTTGTCTTCAGGTGGGCCGATGATAATTTCATTAACATCTGGAATGTTTTGATCCATGGTTTCCTTAAGAAAAAGATTGATCCTATTATTTCGTATTAATTCAATAATATTAATGTCAATGGCTCCAGGTCCGTTGGAGATATTAAACATTTCACAGGCTTTGGAGTTAATCAGAATAATTTTAAATTTACTGTCTACAGCAACAATCCCGCTGGTCATACTGTTAATAATAGAGTCAACCTTGATGTTTTTATCCCGCATGGATTCAATACTTTTTTCCAGTTCGGATGCCATGCCGTTGAAGCTTTCTGCAAGCTGACCCAGCTCATAGTTTGATTTAATGTCAACTCTTTTGGAGTAATTGCCGTTTGATATTTCCTTTGCCATTAGAATAAATTCATTAATAGGCTTGGTTATGGAAGATGAAAATCTTAGAGCAAGCAGGGTTGTAATAAATAGACCTGCAAGGATACTGATAATAGTATAATAAAATATAATTCTATCGATATTTTTCAATTGAACTAAAGGAACCGATATGCGGACAATGATACCGGCCTTTTGGAAGGGGGTTGCAACATACAGGTGATCATAACCCATGGTTTGGCTGAATCTTATATCTTTACCGACTTTTCCTTTGATTGCTTCCTGAATTTCTTTACGATCCGAATGGTTAGGCATTTTGTGGTAATTTGTATCCGATTCACCAAGGACATTTCCTTTAAAATCAATGAAGGTAATGCGATATGTGTTTTCGTGTGTAGTATTGCTTAAAGGTGCTTTGCTTAAAACCGTTGAGAGTATATGTGCGGTTTCGTTATAATCAATTTTACGATTTTGATTCAGTTTTTCTCCAATATAATATTCAATCATGGTTGAAGCAGTTTTAAGCTTTTCCTCTACTTCATATTTATAGAATTTCTGAGCAATTTGCGAGGTGAAAAAACCTGTAACCGATACGGCAATAACGATTAAAACAACATAGTATAGGAAAATTTTTTTCCGCATTGAATTATTTTACCCCTTTGTCGTTGAAGCGGTAACCGATCCCCCTAACGGTTTCAATGTATGCCGGGTTACTGTCATCGTCTTCAATTTTTTGTCTTAAATAACGGATATGTACGTCCACAGTCCTTGTTTCTCCATAATAATCAAAGCCCCATATTTTTTCAAGTAGCAAATCTCTGGAAAGCACTTTGCCTTTATTTAAAATCAGTAATTTTAGAAGCTCAAATTCTTTTAGCGGCATTTCAAGGAGATTGCTGTCCTTATAAACTTCCCGCCGGGTACAATCGATGGTTATATTGCCATGTTTAATAATTTCAGATTCGGACGGAAGAGCAGTATTTACCCGTCTGAAAATCGCTTTAACCCTAGCCAAAAGTTCACGGACGCTAAATGGCTTTGTTATGTAATCGTCTGCACCCAGTTCTAAACCCAATACCTTATCAAACTCATCATTCTTAGCGGTAAGCATAATGATGGGAACATTTTTTGTTTGCACATTTTGGCGAAGCTGTCTGCATACTTCAAAGCCATCTATTCCAGGCAGCATAATATCAAGAATAAAGAGATCGGGGACTGCATTTTTACACTCCCTTAAAAGGCTTTCACCGCTGTCAAAAGTAATAACCCTGTATCCGTTGGACTCCAGGTTATACTTGATAAGCTGTTGTATATGGATTTCATCTTCAACTGTATAAACTAACTCCTTTGACATAAATACCTTCCTTTACAGCACAAAATATATATACTGTCAACTAATGCTTTTTAACACAACAAATTCCTAATTTTTCAAAGTGTTAAAAATGCGCCTTGCATACTCTAGAAAAGAATCACGTTAAGAGGCACTTGCAGATGGTTAGATTCCGCTGGGCTAATATTCTCCTTCCTCTTTAAGAGGAAGGAGAATTGTTAAATGTTATCTTTAATATCTTCTTTTTTAATATTGATAAAGGGGTTGTTGATTCTGTCATCCTTGTGAAGATGCCTTGCAAGATGCTCATGTTCACCGGTAACATTATAGACTACCCATTCACTGATATTCGTTGCATGATCGGCCATTCTTTCCAAGTACTTGGCAATAAACATAAAATTAATTCCTTGTTCAACGGTTTGAGGGTCATTTTTCATGATATTAATGAGTTCAAGTACAATTTTAAGGAATAAATCGTCTACAGCGTCATCACTGTTGCAAACTTCCTGGGCAAGGGAGATGTCTTGCTTCACATAAGCATCAATAGACTTGTTTACCATTTGTTTTGCCAGTTCAGCCATTTTTGGAATATCAATTAAGGGTTTAATGTATTTTTCATTGGCCATCCGGATGGTAATTTCCGCAATATCTGCAGAATGATCCGCAATTCTTTCCATATCCGTAATGATTTTTAACGCGGTACTGATGGTTCTTAGATCCTTTGCAAGGGGTTGTTGTCTAGCTATAAGGTTCATACATTTTCTTTCGATTTTACTTTCCATATCATCGATGATATCATCATTGATAAAAAGTTTTCTTGCTAGCGCTATATCCTGCTTCTTTAAGGCATGAATGGCATTTTCAATAGATTCTTCTACAAGACTTCCCATTTTAATTAAATCCAGATGAAGTTCCTCAAGTTCCCTATCAAAATAATGTCTGGTTACCATTAATTAACACCTCATTATAAATTTTTAATATTGTTTTAGTTAATCATCAATCTATTGATAACATACTGTATAAGTAAGTAATCCGATATACTGCTTTTACACTATTATTTTACACGAATCGTTGTTTAAATAATATCCATTTTAAAATTATATGAAATTAAAAAATCAACCGAATCTACCTGTTATATAATCTTCGGTCCGTTTGTCGGAAGGCTTACTGAATATCTTTTCTGTAAGGTCAAACTCAACAACCTCTCCGTGAAGGAAAAATGCTGTCATGTCGGAGATACGGCCTGCCTGCTGCATGTTGTGGGTAACGATGACAATTGTATACTTTTCCTTTAACTCATCAATCAGATCTTCTATTTTTAAGGTGGATACAGGGTCCAGGGCTGAGGTCGGTTCGTCCATTAAAACAACCTCCGGTTCAACCGCTAAAACTCTGGCAATACAAAGCCGCTGCTGTTGTCCTCCGGATAACCCCATAGCGTTTTGTTTGAGCCGGTCTTTGACCTCATCCCATAATGCAGAATTTCTCAAACTTTTTTCAACAATTTCATCTAATTTTGCTTTTGACTTAATCCCATGAATTTTGGGTCCATATGCAATGTTTTCATAGATGGACATGGGAAACGGGTTTGGTTTTTGAAAGACCATGCCAACTCTTTTTCGAAGCTCTACAATGTCATACTGTTGATAAACGTTCATACCGTCAAGAAAAACATCTCCGGTGATTTTTACACTGGGAATGAGGTCATTCATCCGATTCAAGGTTTTTAAAAAAGTAGATTTGCCGCAGCCGGACGGGCCGATCAGCGCAGTCACATTACGATCCTCTATATTAATAGAAATATTTTTTAGTGCCTGAACATTTCCATAGTAGAGGTCTAAATTCTTTGTAAATATCTTTAACTCATTTTTTGTCATAAAATCTTCCCTTCTTCAACCTTCTTGTAAACTGAATTCAAGAATAAATAATGTATAATCCGTATATAACGCAAAAAACTTTTGCATTTTACTTTCGCAGTCACGTCTGGGGCAGTGGTAGTCTGCTCGATATAGTGTAATTTATAGTGCGTTATTTATACATGGTTGGGTTTGAATATGATCTTTTAAAGCATTTTTAAATTTTTACAGACTAACACTAGCAGGAGAACATTAACGCAGAGTTAATAGAATGTTAACTTAATGTTAACTATTCTATTTTGTGTTCAAAAAAATTTTATAGTGGTAAAATCGGATCATTTCCGGTGAATTACAAGAAAATCAGTGTAAAGGATAACAATGATGATGCGGTATTGGAAAACAAGTACGAAAGGACTGGTTGGAGTGATAAATTAACATGGGCTTAACATTAAATTAACACGACGAGCCTTGTATCTTACAAGCTCTAATGTTAACATAGCATTGAACTGATAGGTAATAAAGCCATTTTGACTGTTTGGAGTGCAAAAAAATATATGACTGTTCTATCAGGGTATTTGTTTGTACGGGGGGGACATATGTTAACTCAAGTTAAACCAACTAAAAATTCATCCAGCCATACAAGGATAAAAAGGATGAATTTGTCCAATGCAGTTGCCAAAAATATATTTTTATTTTGTGCAATGATTTCTATTTTTACAACAGCGGGGATTATATTTTCACTTCTTTCAAATTCTACAGGTTTCTTTGCAAAGGTGTCTATTAAGGAATTTTTTACCCACACCGAATGGTCTCCGTTATTTAACAATCCGCACTTTGGTGTACTTCCTTTATTAATGGGAACCATTATTGTTACGGCAGGGGCTGCGGTTATTGCCATACCTATAGGCTTGTGTTCGGCAATTTATCTTAGCGAGTATGCAAAACCTAAGGTAAGAAAGATTTTGAAGCCTTTTCTGGAGATTCTTGCCGGGATTCCTTCGATCATATACGGTTTTTTTGCACTTACGTATATTACTCCGCTTTTGCAAAAGATCCTTCCCAATACATCCATGTATAATGCAGCGAGTGCAAGTATTGCCATTGGGATTATGACTATTCCCCTTGTTTCTTCCCTGAGTGAGGATGCATTAAAAGCGGTTCCGGATTCATTAAGGCATGGGTCCTATGCGCTTGGAGCCACAAAAATGGAAACTTCGTTAAGGGTTGTGGTACGATCGGCCATCTCCGGGATATCAGCCTCGTTTGTACTTGCGGTATCCCGGGCCATTGGCGAAACAATGATAGTAACCATTGCAGCCGGCTCAAAGCCTACTTTGACATTGAACCCGTTGGAAAGTGTACAAACAATGACTGCATTTATGGTCCAAGTCAGTATGGGCGATAATCCCCATGGAACGGTCAGTTATTACTCATTGTATGCTGTCGGATTATTCTTGTTTGTGCTTACTTTTGCATTGAATTTGCTTTCACATTATATCGTAAAAAAATACAGGGAGGAATATTAATGAGGGACAATATAAAACAAAGAAAACTTAAGGACTCAATATTCCATGGCTTCATTCTAACCGTAACCTGTATAGGAATTATCGTATTGTTTGCTTTGATCGTTGATGTTTTAAGAAAAGGGCTTCCATGGCTGGACTGGCAGTTTATTACAGACTTTCCTTCAAGGTTTGCAAAAAAATCCGGTATATTTCCTGCACTCATTGGAAGTACTTATTTAATCCTTTTGACCATCCTTTTTTCTGTTCCCATTGGTATCGGTTCTGCTATTTACCTGGAGGAATATGCAAAGAGGGGGAAGCTTACCAGCTTTATAAAGATCAATATTTCCAACTTGTCGGGAACACCTTCCATTGTATACGGCTTGCTGGGGCTTACCATATTTGTGCGGGTGATGGCTTTGGGAAGAAGTCTTATTGCCGGAGCGCTTACCATGTCCATTGTAATCCTTCCCATTGTGATTGTGGCTTCTCAAGAGGCAATTAAAGCGGTTCCACAGTTTTTAAGACACGGGTCCTATGCCCTTGGAGCGACCAAATGGCAAACCATAAGAAAGGTTGTTTTACCTACTGCTTTCCCGGGCATTTTAACAGGTGTAATCCTTTCAGTCTCAAGGGCTCTAGGGGAAAGCGCGCCGCTTCTCATGGTGGGAGCCTTCAGCTTTGTATCCTTTTTGCCGGACAGTTTATTGGGATCTTATATAGTTCTTCCAATACAAATATATCTTTGGACTGGAAAACCTCAAGTTGAGTTTCAAGAGGTTGCTGCTGCAGGAATCATTGTGCTGCTGGCGCTTCTGGTAATAACAAATGCATTGGCTATCTTCTTAAGGAACAGATTCCAGAAAAATGTAGAGTAAATTTTGGTATATGTTGGGTAGGTTAAGTTGAATTAATGGGAAGTTAACAAAAATTAACGTTCAGTTAATATTAGGTTAAACATTTCACTGCTATAATGAACACATAAAATTCTAAGGGGGAATTGAAATTGAAAATGTTTGGAATGTTAAGAAAGGTAATTTTGACTTCGGTTTTGGCAGCATCCTTGTTGATGACTTCTGCATGCAGTGGGAATACTGGAACTGGTGGAAATGAAACCGGTACCAGCAGCGGTAAAGATTTAAAGAGCTTAGGCGGAGAAGTTATCATTGACGGATCCAGTACCGTTTTTCCGATTTCTGAAGCAGTTGCGGAAGAGTTTAAAGCGGTAAGTCCCAATGTTAAAGTTCCGGTTGGTGTTTCGGGTACAGGTGGCGGAATGAAGAAGTTTGTAAAGGGTGAAATCGATATCTGTGATGCATCCAGGCCTATCAAGGACAACGAAAAAGAAGATGCAAAGAAAAACGGGATCGACTATATAGAGTTAAAAGTAGCCTATGATGGAATAACCGTTGTTGTAAATAAAGACAACAATTGGGTAACAGATATTACGCCAGAAGACCTTAAAAAGATCTGGGAACCGGACAGCAAGGTGAAAAAGTGGAAGGACGTAAATCCTGCATGGCCGGATGAAGAGATCAAATTATACGGACCCGGTGCTGACTCCGGAACATTTGAGTACTTTACAGAAGCCATTAATAAAAAGGCAAAAGAGATCAGGAAGGATTACTCACCCAGTGAGGACGATAACGCTTTGGTAAATGGTATTGCAGGTGATAAAAATGCGATGGGCTATTTTGGACATTCTTACTATGAGGAAAACAGCAATAAGCTTAAAGCATTAACAATAAATGGTGTTGAAGCCAGTTTCGATACTATCAAAGATGGATCCTATAAGCCCTTATCAAGACCTCTCTTTATCTATGTGAACAAAAAGTCCATGGAAAAGGAACATGTGAAGGAATTTGTGAAGTTCTATCTCGAAAATGCGAGTACGCTTGTAAAAGATGCAAAATTTGTATCATTGAATGATAAGGATTATCAGGACCAACTTGCAGCTATTAAATAAATGAAACAAGAAAATTGGGGAACTTTCCTCTAGATGAATGCCACCTGCTTAGTAGGTGGCTATTTATTTTTGGTATAATTTTGTTCAGCGTATATTCTATTTAAATTGGACACAGTAAGATACAATACATTAAATTACTGTGATGAGTATTTTAGGGAAGAATGTATACACATTTTAATGCAATTTATATAAAGGTTGTTTTTAAAGGAATTTGTACAACATTTTATGTTATTCTTCATAAAATATAATAAGAGCAATATATTAACAAAGGTTAATGCTATGGGTAAAACGCCAATAATCCTTCCCTACAACAGGGAAAAAGCTATAGAATATGCGCATAAATGGGCTTTCGGGCGTAATCCTGCATATTTGAATTTCGATAAATTCGGAGGAGATTGCACCAACTTTGCCTCCCAGGTAATTTTTGCAGGAAGTGGAATTATGAATTATACATCTATTTTTGGATGGTATTATGTGAATTCGTATGATCGTTCACCGTCATGGACCGGAGTGAATTACCTGCATGAGTTTTTAATGAATAACAAAGGGCAGGGCCCATTTGCCCAAAGGGTCGATTTTAAGGATGTAATGCCGGGGGACATTGTACAGCTGTCCTTTGAGGGGGGAAGCCGCTTTAATCATACTCCGGTTATAGTAAAGGTAGATAGTCCCGTGACCCTTGATAAAATTTTTATTTCAGCCCATACCTATGACCGGGATAATTATCCCCTTACAAATTATAATTGGAAGGATATAAGATTTCTTCACATAGAAGGAATTAGAAAGTATTAGTGCAACAATAATTTGGATACCGTTTTATGATGTGAGCGTTAAAAAAGCCAGCAGCCTTAAAAAAGGAAATGCTGGCTTAGTTTATTTTATAGGTTATTCCTGTTTTTCAGTCATTGAGACAAGCAGATTTAAGTCTAAAAGCAAAATTGCTTTGCTGCCGGTTTTGGCAACGGAACTCAAATACTTTTTATTCGCAGCTCTAATGGTTTCAGGAGGGCTTTCAATGGATTCCTCGTCAATCCAAATAATTTCGTTTACTTCATCGACAATAAAGCCAACGGTAGATGTATCTGCATTTACAATAATAATCTTAGTATTATCATCAAATTCCTTAGAAGGAAGGTTAAACTTTCTTCTAAGATTAAATACGGTATAAACTTTCTCGCGAAGGTTAATCAGGCCTTCAATAAAATCCGGCATATTGGGAACCTTATAAATCTCCAATGGGCGGATAATTTCCTTAACTTGGGTAATTTCTATACCGAAATCCTCCTCATTAATTTTAAAAACAACAATTTGGCGGTTTGACATTGTAATTCCTCCCAAGTTTTATAGAATTTTGAATAGTACCTGTTTGAAATAATATTAAACACTTTGGTTAAAAAAGAGAAAATATTTTTGATCCATTCTCAAATAATAAGAATGAAATCCCCATTATTTGGTATGCGAATCATTCTCGAATAATATATTGTAATGGCTGTGGGATATTGGAATGCTTGATCAATCAAATCTTAAAGAAATGCTTACTTTTATTATAACAATTAATTTTAAAAAGAGCAAATAGAATTTAAGGGTGGTAAACTACATTTAATTACAATAGGGTCACCAATTTGGAAAGAGACCTAAGGAATACTTTTGAAATTAGAACAAAAAAGTCTAAGGCTGCCGGTAACCAAACAAAAGCCGAATGATTTAAAGGTGAAAACGGGCTCATAAAGCGCCATTTTTTGTTCCTTCAAAAAATTCATGTTTGTTACCCTTACTTAGACTTTTTACGAAAGACAAATATAAACCCACTATAAGGCTTACATTGTGTCAAACAGAATATTATAGACTTTTTAAGCTGATTATAACAAGGTATTATAAAGGTTTACTCACCAAATATGATGGAAGCAATATCACTATAATACTCTTTTAGAAGGCTTTGGTATTTTTTATAAAATAAATCTCTATGGCTGTTCTCCCATTCACTGAGTTCCGATAACAATTTTTTTACATTTGCATCTTCTACCGCATCTACCGCATTTTTATAAAACTCGGCAAAGTCGTTTTCAATCAAATAAGCCATACGTATGATAGATAAATCCGAAAGTTCGTTTTTACCGCTTCCAAGAAGATCCGAGTTATCGGCTAAAATATGCGGATCTTTGGATTTAAACTGATCGTCTACTACCCAGGAAACTGTAATTGGCGGATGCTCAAACCCCATTTCGTCAAATTTTTCTTTTAAAATCCCATAATGCTGCTTTTCCATTTCTACCAGACTGGCAAATAACTCCTTTGTACTATCGGACTTTACTTTATCCAAATAGTAACTGTAAAAATCTCCTGCATCTTTCTCCATTCTCATCGCAAAATTTAAAATTGCCTGTATTTTGTCCATAAAAACACCTCCGAGAATATCTATACCCTATCATATAAAGAATTAAACGTTAAATGAATAAAATTAAAATAATTCATTGAAGATACAATGAATAAAACGCCGTCATACGAAGATGACAGCGTTTAAAATTATGCGATGAGAAAATTTTTATTAATTATGCAAATATTTTTATTTTAGAATTACGTTCTGTAGCTGCCATTGATTTTTACATAATCGTATGAAAAATCACAAGTCCATATCCTGTCGGAATAGTTTCCTTTTTTCAAATTGATGGTGATTTTTATTTCTCTTTCTTTAAGGATTTTTTTCGCTTTGTCCTCATCAAAGTTTAGGGCAACTCCATTCCTGCATACCATTAAATCGCCGATAAAGATATCAACCAGGTTGGGATCAAATTCAGCACCCGAATACCCGACTGCAGTTAAAATTCTACCCCAGTTTGCATCTTCGCCGAAAATGGCGGTTTTAACGAGCGGGGATTTTGCAACAGCATTTACAGCCTTGTAAGCATCTTCCTCATCTAAGGCACCGTTTACAAGAATTTCAATAAGCTTGGTAGCACCCTCTCCATCCTTAGCGATTAAGCGTGCAAGATAAGTACATACGAATTCAAGTGCTTTTTTAAATTTTTCAAACTCGGCATCCTCTTTAACAATACCTGCATTATTTGCCTCACCGTTTGCAAGCATGAGCACCATATCACAAACACTAGTGTCCCCATCCACAGAAACTCTGTTAAAAGTATGCTTGACGACTTGTTTTAATGTCTTGTCAAGCAAGCCTCGGGAAATGTTGGCATCTGTGGTAATTACGCCAATCATGGTAGCCATATTCGGATGAATCATTCCTGATCCTTTTGCCATACCGCCGATTCGGACGGTTTCATCCTGTAATTCAAACTCAACTGCAATTTCTTTGGCTATGGTATCGGTTGTCATGATTGCTTCTTCCGCATCATGCCCACCTTCTTCAGAAAGTCTTGTACAGGCTGTACGAATACCTGAACGGACAGCGGGCATATTAAGACGCATTCCAATGACACCTGTCGAGCCTACAAGCACGTTTTCCGGCTCACATTGCAGCAGCTTGGCAGTAAGGTCTGCCATTTCCTTTGCATCCTTGTAGCCTTCTTCGCCTACACATGCATTTGCGTTACCACTGTTAATAACAATGGCATTTGCATAACCGTTTTTTATATTCTCCATGGTAACTTGAAGAGAATGACCTTTTACAACGTTTGTTGTAAAAACGCCTGCAGCTACTGCTGTATCAACTGAAGCGACGACGGCAATGTCCTTTTTACCGTTCTTTTTTAAACCTGATGCTTCACCTGCTGCTGTAAAGCCTTTTGGAGCTGTTACTCCACCATCTATTATATTCATTTATAATCACCTCATAATTAAATTTGAATCAAAGGAGATATTTTATTATTCCTTTCATACTTAAAATCAATAAATAGATTATACAGGAATAATTTAGCGTGTTCAACTAATTTTATGATAACTTTTGTTAATGAATATAGATTGTAAGCAGTAAGAAATGGAAGGGTTATAAAACACAACTAATCTCTTCAAATTGATTATAAGATGGATACCATATTCACTGTCAATAAAGAAAGCGTGCCTTCATATAACGGCACGCTTTCTAAAATTGCTATCTTTCAAAAAGTTTAAACTTTAATGTCGATATTACCGCCTTTATGCGGGGTTACGGAGTTTTCCATGATTTTTGCCGTATTAGCCTGCATATCATTTAATAATGTATTAACTGTCGCTGCATCCTGATTCATAGATTTTCTTAAAGCTGCAACACTAAGAGCCTGTCTTACACTTCCTAAGCTTTCAGCATGTATACTGCCCATTTCCATGAAGACTCCTCCTCTCACTATCATTATAACATAACATTTGATATGAAAACATAGGTTTTTAGACCTAAAAACTGTGAAGAAATGACGCATACACTTTGGCTCTTTATCATGAATTGGCTTTGTGTTTCCAGATAAAAAACCGTTGTAATTCTAAAATATGACTTCCAGCTAAAACAAAGTGACTTTCGGCATATTGTTTTTAGTGTAAAAAAATAATAATATATAATTGGGATACTATAGTTCATAGGTTTCAGGCAAAACATTTAAATCATAGGCAGAAATTTGGTTAACCGACGAAAATTGCATGATTTAAAGGAATATATATGATAATGTATTATATGGAAAACTGCCTGGACTATGAAGTATTAGTGGAGTTCCGTCGGGTTTTCATTATTAAAGAGATGATTTTAAATTTTTGAAAGGGGGATTTATATTGAGTTATTTAAGGAAGGTGATTGCAGTTTTTATTATTGCTGCAATGGTGTTCTCATTTAGTCCGTTATCAATGGCAGAGGTGGTTCAAAATCTTGAAACGGCAAACAAACTGAAAACGTTAAATCTTTTTTTGGGAAGTAAAAACGGCTTTGAACTGGATAAGCAATTTACCAGGGAGCAATCTATTGTCATGGTTTTAAGGCTTCAAGGTCTTGAAAAGGCAGCACTAGCTGAAAAGCTCAAAACTGCTTTCAGTGATGTTCCATCGGGACATTGGGCGGAAATATATACGGCATACGCCTTGAAAGCAGGAATTACTAAGGGCGTTGGAGGCAACAGATTCGGGTTGGGCAATTCCGTAACTACCAATGAGTACTTGACATTTATTTTAAGAGCACTGGGATATAGCGATAAAAACGGTGATTTTAAGTGGGATCAACCCTTTGATAAAGCACTTGAAGCTGGTTTGCTTTCAGCCATTGAAGTAAAATATTTCAATTCAAAAGCGAAGCAGCCTATGCTAAGGGATGATGTTGTAGCAATATCTTATAATGCCATTAAAACCAAGTTGAAGGGCCAGGATAAAACACTTCTTAGAAAACTTGTAGATGGCGGTTTTATCACTGTTTCGCAGGTAAACGATACAAAGGACAGCTTTTTAATTGCGGCAATCCGGGACGCTGTACCGACAGCAACACCGTCACCTACACCCACATCTACACCCACACCTACATCCACGCCGACACCTACCCCATCGGCAACGCCAACACCATTACCGTTCAATGCTTTTACACAAATTGAGGCAGAACGGTTTAGCAAAAAATCAGGTGTAGAAGTTTCAAACTGTATTGAAGGCGGATCCGATCTGGAATGGATTGAAGACAATGATTATGTTGTATACAACAGGGTGGACTTTGGAAAAGGCGCTTCAAAATTTGAGGCAAGGGTTGCCAGCGGTTCTAACGGTGGTGAAATAGAGATAAGGTTGGACAGCCTAAGCGGTAAAGTAATTGGCCGGTGCACAGTAACCTCGACCGGTGGATGGCAAAACTGGACTACGGTTTCATGCAGTGTATCGGGAGTAAGTGATATTCATGATCTTTATTTGAGATTTACCGGGAGAACCGGGTTCTTATTTGCGTTAAACTGGTTTAAATTTACTCCTTCCAATGTTACACCTACACCAACCGCACAATTGTTTTCGGACAATTTCAATAGCGGGAATGCAAGTGGATGGTCTACATATGGCGGCAGCTGGACTGTTGAAAACGGGCAGTATTGTGTAAACCCAAATCCGGAAGGAAAGGCGATAGCCAATGGAACCTATTACACCGACTTTATATACCGTGCTGATGTGACAGTGAGCACATTAGGAAATGCAGGGCTGCTCTTTAGAGCTGCGAATCCCAGTGTGGGAGCCGATGCCTTAAACGGTTATTATGTAGGCATTGACCCTAATAATGACAAGCTGGAGCTTGGAAGGATGAACGGGACATGGACCAGTTTAAGAACCGTGTATGTTACGATTGATCCTTATACAATTTATCATTTGAAAGTAGTAACCCGTGGAAATTCTATCAAAGTTTATCTCAATGATATGGCAAACCCTAAAATTGATATTACTGACAGTACATATTCAGTAGGCGCTATTGGAGTGAGATCCTACGGCACGCGGGCACTTTTTGACAATGTTTCGGTAACCTTGGATAACACTACACCTTCTCCTACTCCTACGGTTTCGCCAACACCCACCCCGGTTTACAGGCCGGCAGAAAATCCGCCTTATACCGAGAATGGCCTTGAATATAAGTACTATGAGGGGTATTGGAGTATGCTGCCAAATTTTGATAATATACCCGTTATCAAAACAGGTAAAACCAGCAATTTTGCAATAGACTACCATCAACGGCCTGACAATTTCGGTTTTGTATTCAACGGTTATATCGATATCAAGACAACGGGAAGGTATACCTTTTATTTGAAATCAGATGATGGCAGCAGACTATATATTGGAAATGAATTGGTAGTAGATCATGACGGAGGCCATGATGCCACGACAGAGGCTTATGGCTCAATCAATCTAGCCCAGGGCAAGCACACAATAAAAGTATTATACTTTGAAGGTTCGGGGGATCAGAAATTGGAAGTGCGCTACTCCAGTACAGGGATTAGTAAGGATTTCATAGCCAATTCTGTGCTTTATAGGGCTGTACCTGCTCCTACACCTACGCCGACCCATACACCCAAACCCACATCTACACCAACACCAACAAGTACACCCACACCTACTTCGACACCGACACCTACTGCAACACCTACAAATACGCCGGTGCCATCACCAACCAGTACACCGACGCATGCAAACTAAGGCAGTGTATAAAATGTAAGGTCCTTACACAGTGAGAGTAAAAATATGGAAGATTGAGTTATTTATTTGTATTATGATGATTATAATAGTAAATGAAAAACAAAGGAGGAAAGGGGGGATTAATAAGAAAAATAATGATCAAGTTATTTCAGGATCCTTGTTTGCTCAGGGATGGGTAGTAACATATTATGATAAACCTAAACGGAGGTAAGACTATGAAAAAATCACTTAAGTTAGTAGCATTACTAGTTCTTACATGTATGATCGGATCACTTTTTTCCGGGTGTTCTGCAGATGAGGCGGCTATATTCAACGCATTCATCAAGTCCATGTCAATAAATTCTATGGAAAGTAAGACAGACCTTACCCTTAAGTTTGATGCGGAAGGGCTCAGTTCAGACGACGAAGAGGCTATTGGTTCGGTGAAAGCAGTTTTAAATAATCTGAAAATTAGTTTAAAGCAAAAATCCGTTCAAAACCAGGATAAAACAGTCTCAAAGGCAGAGATGAATGCTTTGGTCAACCTGGGTGGTGTTTCTGCAGGGGTGGATATTTGGGTTGATTCCGATCTGACAGGAAAAGATCCAAAATTCAAAGAAGTTGTAAAACTGCCTGCAATCGCTACACTTGCCATTCCTGGAGCAGCAAAAGGAAAAGAGTATCTGGTCATGGATCAGGTGGACTTTTCCAATATTAGCAGCCTTGGAACACTTGATTTTGCAAAAGCAATGGGATCTGGCGTGGAGTTTGGCAAAAACCTTTTACCCAAGTACATAGCGTTCCTTGAAAAGTATGGTGCTCAATTTGATTCCGGGTTGAAATATGTTACAAAGAAAGAGGATAAGGTCGTAAACGGTGAAACTTTTGCCGTATATCAGGTGAAATTGGATGATGCGACATTTAAAGCCCTTTTAAAGTATGCAGCAGAAAATCTTCTTAAAAATGAGGACGCCCTTAATTTCATAAAGGACATTATGATTTCTATGTCTGAAATGCCTGTCCAGGATAAGGGCTCTATGCTTACCAAAGAGCAAATAGAGGGAGCATTTAACAATGTAAAGATTATGCTTCCGCTTATTTCAACACAAGTAGGCGCAGTAATTGACGGGTTTAAAGATGTATCCATACTCGGAGATGGTGGTGTTGTAATCGATTATACATTAAATAAAGAAGGGTATATTGTCAATGAAAAGGGTTCTATTGACCTTAAGATTGACCTGGCTTCTTTAACAAAGACCATTAGCCAACTAGCCGGAATAAAAAATAATGATCCAGCAAAAGGGGTATTTAAAATTAATTTGGAGTATAACACCGAAAATAGCAATATTAATAAAGATATTGCCATTACACTTCCTGCATTAACAAAACAAAATTCGGTAACGCTATCTGAAATTGTTGAAGGAGAAGAAGACAAAGAATATAAATATCGTGATGAGATACGGGTTTATATCAATGGAAAGAGGATCAATATGAATGAGGATCCCAGGCTTGAGGGTGGCCGGTTAATGGTACCATTGAGAGATATATCTGAAGGCATGGGCGCTGAAGTGAAGTGGGATGGTAAAACAAAAAAGGTAAACTTATTAAGAGGGACTGCCAATATAGAAATGAAAGTGGGCGCCAACGGTATGTCCGTCAATGGTGAATCCATATCTACAGATGCTTCTCCAAAACTCATCAATGGAAAAGTATATGTTCCGGTACGATATATTGCAGAAGGGTTTAAAGCAGAAGTGAATTGGGACAGCACAAAGAAAAAAGTTAAAATTACTGTTACTGAATAAGTACTGAATACAAAAAAATGCTTCTGGCGATGAAAGTCAGAAGCTTTTTTTTAGCGGTATTGCGAAGCAATCACCGAAAATCATATGTGTTCCATGCTCGGATGATTTTTATTAAGAATACTCATAAAATAAAATGAACCGGACTTCCCAGTGTAATTTCATTTTCTTTTACAATGGAATCATAAACAAGAATTTTAACTCCGCTTTGATGTGCTTCCTTTAGGGCTTTAGAAAATGCAGAATCTGTGGCTTCGTTAGGCGTAAAGCAAGAGACCCCTTTCATCTGAATTAAAAAAAAGACATAACAGGAAAAGCCTGATTGGTGCGCTTCTACCAGTTCATGAAGGTGTTTGGTTCCCCGTAGGGTAGGTGCATCGGGAAACATTGCCAAACCTTCTTTTTCTAGGGTAACGCCTTTTACTTCTATAAAACCTTTTTCAAGGGGACTTTCGAAATACAGGTCAAACCTTGAGGAGCCAAAGGAGACCTCTTTCTTTAGCTGGCAGACCTCACTAAAGGCTTCAATGCTTCCCAGTTGGATTGCATCATAGACAACCTGATTGGGTACCTGGGAATCGATATTAACTAAAAGATTCTCTTTGTATGCACCAATTAAGGAGTACTTGGTTTTACGGCCGCTATGCCCTGATTCTTCAAGAATTACGTCGGTACCTGCCTTTAATATTTCTGCGCATCGACCGGTATTTTTGACATGGACTATTTCCTCATGACCGTTTAATAACACATGGGCAAGAAACCGGTTAGGCCTTTTAATGAATGTTGCTTTTTCAATTTTAGGATACTTCATGACAAACTACTCCTTAAGTAAATTAAAATACATTGACTATCTGGCAACAATTTCTTAGAATTCAATTTCCTTGGAACTCTTTGATCATCTTAATATTCTAACATATAATTAAGAAATAACACCGTATAATTTTATATATCATAGGATTAAAAACTGTTTGCTATAGATAACGAAGTGTAAACATAGTAATATTCGAGAGATGAAATACCTGGCTTACTTAGGTGTCAGAAATCGAATTTTAGTTCGTTATCTATAATAATTTTGACAGCACAATAGCATTTAAGGAACGCTGGAATGGATGTTTAAAATAAAGTACTTTTAATTAAATATAATATTTGATATAGTAAGTTATATCATGGTGCGAAACTTATGAATGGATGTATGATTGGATAAAAAGTGGATAAGATATTCTACATGCAAAAATGAAGCTGGTTTATTTTCTCAGTTGAAAGGCGGATGGGTATTGGATGGCTGGTGAAAAATATGTTGTCGCAACTGCGGAGAATCCGCTGCAGATCGCGGTGCGCAATATTTTAAATCCACAAGGATATATATTCTTGGGCAATTGCAGTGACCCAATCACTCTTTTAAGATTAATCAGAAGCTATCAACCTGATTTCGTAGTGATTGATCTGAATCTTCAATTGAGAGAGCTTCGAACTACCATCGAAACCATTGATGATGAGATGTTATGCGCCTGTGTAGTAATTGGAGACTACAAGGAAATAGAAATGCTGCGCCTTGTTGAAAAATCGAAGACAGTTTCCTTTTCTCCTAAACCCTTAAGCAAGAGTATTTTAATTCATACTGTTGAATTATCCAATATAAACTATAGAAGAGTCCTTGATTTGAGTAAAAAACTTAAAGAAGCAACCGAAACACTAGAGTCAAGAAAAGCAATCGATAAAGCCAAGTGGATTTTGATGGAGCGGCATCAAATCAGCGAGAGAGAGGCATATGAAAGAATGAGAAAAAAAAGCATGGACAGCAGGATGTCTATGAAAGCAATTGCAGAGGCGATCATTTTTACTTACGAAATTACCGAAGATTCAAAGTAAACTTGTGTAGAGGCAAATAGTACTCCTTACATTGTGGAAGTTATATGAAATAATTAAAATGTATCAATTTTGAAAGGGATGATAAGCGTGTTACAATTGGAAGAATTTAAAGTTGAAATTGAGAGTTTGAGGAAAGATTTAGATGAAATGGGGGCTTCTCTTTGACATCGCTAGACTAAGTGATGAGATTGCAGAATTGGAACAAAAAGCATCGGAGCCCAAGTTTTGGGATGATTTAGAGAATTCTCAAAAAATACTTCAAAAAACAAAATCATTAAAGACGAAGGTTGAAAGCTATGAAGCCCTGGCCTCTGAATGGGAGGATATAAAGACCTTAAATGAACTTGGCCTTGAGGAGCAGGACGAAAGTGTTATTGAAGAAGTGGCAGAAGGACTTAAAAAATTCAAGGACCAGCTGCAAAAGCTTAGACTGCAAACACTTTTAACAGGACCCTATGATAAAAATAATGCGATTCTTACCATGCATGCAGGTGCAGGTGGAACTGAAGCCCAGGATTGGGTTCAGATGCTTCTTCGAATGTACACCCGGTGGGGAGAGAAAAAAGGATATACGGTTAAAATACTGGACTATCTTGATGGAGATGAAGCAGGAATTAAAAGTGTTACCATACATGTAATCGGCGAAAATGCTTACGGATATTTAAAATCTGAAAAAGGCGTACACCGTTTGGTTAGAATCTCTCCCTTTGATGCATCAGGGAGAAGACATACGTCTTTTGCGTCTTTGGACGTAATGCCGGAGTTGGATGATGATGTTCAAGTAGATATCCGGACAGAAGATTTAAAGGTGGATACCTATAGGGCCAGTGGGGCAGGGGGACAGCATATTAATAAAACAGAATCCGCTGTAAGAATTACCCACATTCCAACGGGCGTAGTAGTAGCCTGTCAGACTGAAAGGTCCCAGTTTCAAAACAGGGATACTGCCATGAAGATGCTGAAGGCGAAGCTTCTGGAGCTTAAAGAACGGGAGCAAAAGGAAAAGATTGAAGACTTAAAGGGAATTCAAATGGAAATTGCGTGGGGGAGCCAGATCCGGTCATATGTCTTTTGTCCATACACATTGGTTAAGGACCACCGTACAAACTATGAAGAAGGAAATGTTAACGCGGTAATGGATGGGGAAATCGACGGATATATTAATGCGTATTTGGCGGATTCTACGGCAAATAAAAAAGAGGCTTGATACCTCTTTTCATATGGGTTACTTGTGAAATAAGCCTGAAAGACAGTGTGTATGATCTGATACGCACTGTTTTTTATTCGTTTTTTAGTTCCATTTGTTGGGTATTTTCATCCATATATACTTTAAAGCTTTTTATTTCAAAGGCGAAATGATCTTCATAGAAAGTGAAAGCTTCCAACTGGAATGGATTATTCGGGCTAACTCGGTAGTTTGCCAATTTCAGCTTTTTATTTTCAGCAGCTAGTAGCCGTTTAAGTTTGTCTTCAATATCTTTTAGGGAAGCACGGGATGAAACCTCTATATCGTCATTCAATGGGTTTACCCTTAATACGAAATATTCGGCGCTCTTATTATATTCGCCGAAAGCTGGGATAAAAAAGGAATCCTGATTATAAGCCTCGGGAAGTAAAAAGTCTTGGGGAATAGTTAAATTAACTTTTGTCTCCAACATGTTTTCAAGAAATCCTTGACATTCTTCTTTAAGATAGTTTGGCTGATGTTTTTCAACTAAGTTCCACTTCAAGGTGCTGCCGGTAAAATCGGGTACGATTTTATAGTGTCTTCGGATAGAGTGAGCATAAAGAGGATTGTAATACTCAATATCAAGGGACGCATCCAATTCATAGGGTGTAATTTCTATGATATCTTTTCCTTCATATCTTTCTCTTAATTGGGAGATTGATTTATTTACCATATCTTTTATTAAATATTTCTCTAAAACCTTTACGCCCTTGGTCATAAAATCTGGATTTATCCTGTAATATCCGCTTTTATCATTGGCTTCCACTGTGACATAAAGGTTTTTTCCGGTTTCATCAAGGTAGGCATGTGCAATTTTTGAACTGCTTGCAACAGAGGCTTTAAAATAATTTTCTATGGTAACAATCTTTTTGTTTCTTTTTTCCCCTATTTTAAGCCTTTTTTGATATTCGGGAGTATTTTCAATTTGAAAAGATGCGGAAATTTCACTTAATACTCCGCGAAGCTGTTTATCCAAAATTTTTCCATCAGCTGTTAGATATTCCCTTGCCGAAATAAAAAGGGACACGATCTTATTTCCACGAAGGAAATCGACAGAGTAACAAAAATTGTTGCGGTTGTTCTCGTCTAGAGTGTTTGTCAAACGGTATATTGAAATGAATTGATTTTTTTGAAGGATATACCCTGTTAGTGCAGTAGAATTCTTGCCGGAGTAAGGAGAAGTGTAGTCTTCTACAAACTTCGGATGTCCTTTTATAAACTTTGGTAAATCCCTGGCTGCAAAATCATCCGGCAGTGCGCTTTCTGAGATATAAATTTGAACCGCATCGGAAAAATCCTTGCTGTTTATTGTATAGGAATCATATTTAAGGTTTGAAGAGCTATTTTGCACTAAGGTGAAATTGGCAGGGTAAGAAAAGGAGTACCCTGCCTCCTTATTTGTAAATTTGGTAAACTGAAGTTTGGATTCCGGGGTTGTTTCCCTTTTTGTTATCATTTTAAAAGATGAAAGAATCTTGGTAAATTCATCCAATACTTTCTTTGAAGGTCTGACCGATGTACTTACAAGCTCAATTTTATAAACTCTGGAATCGTTGAAGATGAAGTAGCTGCGGACGTACCGGATTTCATTCTCTCCTTTGTTTTCATAGTGTATATACGCATAGTTTTTTCCTTCCAACTTATCGGTTCCTTCCTCTAAGATTCTTATTGTGTCTTTATTGAAAAGCTTTAATGCCTGAATCTTATTTGGAATTTCCGCTGCTGAGTTTGCCGGTTCTGTAGATATGCCGACGGAATGATATAAATTAATTTTAAAACTTCTGTAATTGA
Organism: Clostridia bacterium; assembly: GCA_026418275.1. GTDB lineage: Bacteria > Bacillota > Clostridia > Acetivibrionales > DSM-2933 > SKW182. The sequence goes on along the minus strand of JAOABQ010000013.1, from coordinate 58,966 downwards.
GTGATTCCATTATATTATTTTGCCTGTAGGGTATGAATATAGAGGGGTACGTGAAAGTGTAGCCTGCCTCCTTATCTGTGATAGAAGTATATTTTACTTCTGTGTAGTTTAAATCGGGATAGATTCCCTGGTTGGCTGAGGAGATAATATCCTTTTCGGACAGGATGCTTAAATTTCCCAACTTTTCCGGTATGTCTGCGATTTCAAAAGAATTCAGTATGCTTGATATCCGTTCCAGGCTGGAAGCATTTAAATTCCCCTTTTTCAGCTTGAAATTGATGGAGTAAACGGTTTTTTGCATATCAACTGGGATGGAAATATTTAAATAGATTTCCTCTTGGGTGGACCGTTTACCGGTATGCATTATACTGTAAAGCAAAACACGGGATTTTTGTCCGAATAAATTTTCATAGTAATCTTTAAATATTTTAAGATAAGATTCACTTAAAGTATCTGACTTTACCGGAAAAAGATAATCCTTTTTATACTCATCCTTGAGCGCATCAAAATAGCTTTCCTTATAGGAGACAAATTTTTTAAAAACTTCATCGTCAGTAGATTGACTATCGTTTAGATATTCCCTCATGATACTTAAATTCCGGCCATCCATTTTCTCACAGATAATAGAGCCGGTAAATTTTTTATTTTTATCGATAATGTTTATTGTTCCATCTTCGATCTCCTTTGTGTTTCCTAATATAAAATATACCTGATCGGTTACAGAAATCTTATAGCCATAGGAAAGGTTGGTATAGGAGGAAAGTGAGAATAAGCCCATAACCCCTTGCGGTAATATGTAAACCGAGGAGCTTTCCTTTTCATATTTAATGCTCTGTTCTGTTATAGACTCAAGGAAGGTAAACGGGAAAAGGAGTTTGCCGTTTAACAATACGGGGGTAGAGGGCTTTGTTGTACTTGAGAGGGAATCTGTAACGATAAGCGGATATGTACCGGAAGCTTCTTCTAATTCAATATGTATGACCCCGTTTATCTCATCTGCTTCATATTCTATTTTTAAAATATCAGCAATTTCTTTTGCGTCAAAAAAGTATTCTTGACCGTCCTTTATTATTTTTTCAGTCAATGGGATGACTTTTTGATTATGATATAATTTTGGAACTTCTTCAGCATGACATATATAGAGAGTGTATATCAAGCTAGTTAATAATATTAAGATTACTGTTAACCTCTTCATTGTAAACGTCCTCTCAGAAAAATAAATCTATACCGCTTTGCTTGGAATAATGTAAGATTATTAGTATTTTATCTATAGATTTATAATGAATTATGTACTATTATAAAAATAATACCAGAAGTAAGAGTGGTAAACAATGCATGTCGGTCATTTGTAAAGTAAGTGAAATATTCGTTTAAAGTTAGCAGCAAGTGTACAAAAATATTATAGAATAATGAAAGAAATTGATAAGGGGTGGAATAAATGAGAGTATATGAGAAGTTAAATCAATTAAAAGAACAGCTCCAAAAAATGGAAGGACTGGTTATCGGTTTTTCCGGAGGGGTTGACAGTACTTTTCTTTTAAAAGTGGCCCATGAGGTTTTAGGAGACCGGGCAATTGCCGTTACCGCACGTTCATCCATGTATCCTGAAAGAGAGTATATGGAGGCGGTTGAGTTTGTAAAAAAGCTAAATATCAAGCAAATTGTGATTGTATCCGAAGAACTGGATATTGAAGGGTTTTCGGATAACCCTGTAGATCGGTGCTATTATTGTAAGAATCAACTATTTACAAAAATTAGTGAGATCGCAGCACAAAATAATATAAAATATATTGCTGATGGATCCAATGTGGATGATTTGGGAGATTACCGCCCGGGAATGAAGGCTCTAAAGGAGCTGGGCGTGATTAGTCCCCTAAGAGAAGCAGGATTTACTAAGGAGGATATACGGGTCCTATCCAGAGAAATGGGACTTCCAACATGGGATAAGCAGCCATTTGCCTGCCTGGCTTCTAGGTTTCCTTATGGAAACAAAATTACTGAGGAAAAGCTTGTTATGATCGATAAGGCAGAGCAATATCTGATGGATTTAGGTTTTAAGCACTTAAGAGTGAGGTGCCATGGCGATATTGCAAGGATTGAGGTATCTCCTTCAGAGCGTAGGAAGATGTTTAATGAAGAATTAATGGATCAAATTTACGGTCAGTTTAAGAAACTGGGATTTCAATATACTTCGTTGGATTTAAAGGGGTATCGTACCGGAAGTATGAATGAAGTCATTAAAAAAGTATGATACTTAATGTAAATGTATGGATAACGGAGTAAAAACATAGCAGAATTCAGGAAGTGAGGCTATGTTTACTCAGGTCTATAAAAATGAAATTCTACTCCTAAGTTCGTATCTATAGTGTGAGGTCAGGCGGTGATCATCCGGAATGAAAATAGGAATTATTGGTGCAGGAAAAGTAGGAAGCTCCCTTGCAACGGGTCTTAAAAAAAACGGTTTTACAGTTTCCGGCCTTTACAGTAGAAGGGATGAGCCTGTGAAAATGCTTAGTGACTATTTAGGCATCCCTTATGAAAATAATCTTGTAAAAACAGTCCAAGATGCAGATATTTTGCTCATTGCCGTCTCAGACAGCAACATCTCGCATATCGCTTTAGAAATATCCGATCCGCTAAAGATGCTGAATATAAAAGATAAAACCTTTATACATGTAAGCGGTGCTTTATCTTCGGAGGAACTAGAAGTTTTAGCGCAGCATGGAGGATATACTGCATCCCTTCATCCAATCCAAACTTTTGCAGACAGCTTGGAAGGATGGAGAGGACTTTATGGAATCTATTACGGTTTTGAGGGAAATGAAAAGGCATTAAAGGTTTGTGAAAGAATTACAGATTCATTTGGTGGGAAGATAATAAAGATAAAAAAAGATGAAAAAAAAATCTATCATGCGGCCCTATGCATTCTATCCAATTACATGGTGGCTTTATCCTATGCGGCAGAAAATTTATTCGAAAGCATCGGGGTAGATAGGAAAATATGCATGGAGGCTTTTATGCCCATTATAAAAAGGACGGTATCCAATATTGAGACTTTAGGAAGTCTGAGTGCGCTTACCGGTCCCATCTCAAGAGGAGATATAGGCACGGTAGAGACACATTTGTGGACTTTAAAGGAAAGGAACCCTGAGGTTTTGGAAGTCTATAAAACGTTAGGCAAAGTTGCGGTAGATATTGCATTCAAAAAGGGAACGATTAAAGAGAGTGATGCGGATACGCTTCTGGGTAAATTATCGAAAGAATAGGGTGTGGGTTTAAATGAATACCGAGTCGATAAAAGTATTGTTGGAAAATGTAAAAAACGGTACTGTGAGTACTGAGGAAGCTCTTTTTGAGCTTAAAAAACTGCCCTTTGAGGACTTGGGGTTTGCCAAGCCGGATTTCCACCGGAACCTAAGAAATGGGTATCCTGAAGTAATCTACTGCCAGGGCAAAACAGTGGAACAAATCATGGCGATCACAAAAAAGCTTATGGAAAAAGACAACAACATTATGGCAACCAGAGCTTCAAAGGAAGTTTATGAAGGAATCAAGCAAGTAGCCAATGATGCAGTGTATCATGAAAGTGCCAGAATCGTTGTTGTGAACCGGAAGGAAGTTCAAAAATCCGATCAATACATTGCGGTTGTGACTGCCGGTACTTCAGATATTCCTGTGGCTGAAGAAGCAGCCGTTACTGCGGAAACCTTGGGGAACAAGGTTGAACGGATTTATGATGTGGGAGTTGCAGGAATACATAGGCTGTTTGCGAATACAGAAGTTTTGATGAAAGCAAATGTGCTCATTGTAGCTGCTGGAATGGAAGGTGCCCTTGCAAGTATTGTAGGCGGCTTGGTGGACAAACCTGTGATCGCGGTGCCGACAAGTATTGGCTATGGTGCGAATTTTGGCGGGCTTGCCGCACTTTTGACCATGCTCAACAGCTGTGCAAGCGGAGTGGGGGTGGTCAATATTGACAATGGTTTTGGAGCAGGCTATCTTGCCAGTATGATCAATAAACTATGAGAAGGAGTTAGTTATGAAAGTTCTTTATTTTGACTGTTTTTCGGGTATTAGTGGGGACATGACCCTGGGTGCTTTGTTGGATTTAGGAATTGACATCGAAAAGTTTAGAGAAGAATTGGGCAAACTCAAACTCGAAGGTTATGAAATTAAAATAGAGAAGAAATCCAAGAATGGAATTATGGGGACCGATGTGGATGTGCTTCTACTGAAAGAACATCCGGTAAAGGAGGTTCACCATGGTCACTCTCATGCCCTTAACCATGACCATGGAAACCACCATCATGAAAACCATCATCACCATGAAAATGCAAGGAATCTTAAAGATATTGAGCATATTATCAACACAAGCGATCTAAAAAAATCTGTGAAGAATTTTAGTAAAAAAGTTTTTGGCGAAATTGCCCGGGCGGAAGCGAAAGTACATGGAAAAGAAATCAATGAGGTTCATTTTCATGAAGTAGGTGCTGTAGATTCCATTGTAGACATTGTCGGTGCCTCAATCTGTATCGATATGCTGGGAGTGGAAGCAGTCTTTTCATCAGCGCTTCATGACGGAAAGGGTACCATAAAGTGTCAGCACGGTATCATACCTGTGCCGGTTCCGGCTGTGATGGAAATGCTTTCAGGAAGCAGCATACCCCTTGTTACAGAGGAGATCAATACCGAGCTTGTGACCCCGACCGGAATGGGAATTATCAAATCTTTGGCATTGGAATATGGAAAGATGCCTCCGCTCAGGGTGGAAAAGACAGGTTATGGATTCGGCAAAAGGGAAACAGGGAGATTTAATGCTTTAAGGGTAGTCTTGGGCGAACGGGCGGATGAGTCTACTCAAAATGGTGATGTTGTTGTTTTGGAAACGAATATCGATGACCTGAGCGGGGAAATCATCGGATATACCATGGAGAAACTTCTTGAAAAAGGAGCTTTGGATGTCTTCTATACTCCTGTTTATATGAAAAAAAACCGGCCTGGAATCTTACTTACAATTTTATGCAACCAAGAGAAGGAAGAAAGCCTGGTGGACATTTTGCTCAGGGAAACGTCCACTCTGGGTATAAGAAAGTATGTTGCGAAGAGAGTCATAATGAATCGGGAGATTGTTAATGTAGAAACTTCTTATGGGCAAGTGCGGGTAAAAATTGCTTCAAAAAACGATTTTAAAAAGATTTCTCCGGAGTATGAAGATTGTAGAAAAATTTCAAAGGAAACGGGAATTCCTTTGAAAGACATATACGAACTTGTTTTGGAAAAGGCAAAGGGGATGTGTTTGTAAGGTGCTTTACAATAAGTTTTCCGACTATCTAAAAAGAAGATATGGTGTAAAGGTCTACAAGCTTCCCATCAACATACCTGTTACTTGTCCAAACCGTGATGGGAGTTTAAGCCATAAAGGATGTATATTTTGCGGTGAAGAAGGAGCAGGTTTTGAAAACCTCTCTTCCTCATTCACTGTAAAGGACCAATTGAAAATCAATGCAAAGTACATTGGGGAAGAGTACAAACCGGAGAAATATATTGCCTATTTTCAAAACTACTCCAATACCTATTTGCCTTTTGACCGTTTTAAGCATTCTATTGAGGAAGCTTGTGTTCCCAACGTTGTTGCAATTTATATTTCAACCAGGCCGGATTGTATAAACGACCGGTATTTAGGTTTTCTTAAGACCGTAAAAGAAGAGAAAAACATTGATATTATCATCGAATTAGGTCTGCAAACTGTCAATTACCATACGTTAAGGCTTATAAACCGGGGGCATACATTGGCTGAATTTATAGATGCCGCCGGAAGGATTCAAAAGTTCGGATTGGAAAGCTGTGCCCATTATATTGTGGATTTTCCAATGGAATCCGCAGACGATGCTGTTGAGGGAGCGAAAATCATTTCCGCTTTAGGTATCCACCAGGTGAAATGCCATTCCCTGTATATACTGAGAGATACGGTGCTTGGAGAGATGTATAATAAAGGTGAAATCGTTCCTATTACAGTAGAGGAATACATTGAAAGAATCATTGCTTTTCTTGAGTATTTGTCCCCGGATATTGTTATTCAGAGGCTCCTGGGCCGAGCACCAAAGGAGCGGACTTTGTTTTGCAACTGGGGTATGAGTTGGTGGAAAATCCATGATCTCATTGAAGATAAAATGAAAAAAGAAGAACGTTTTCAAGGGAAGAAATTTGATTATTTAAACGGTAAGGCACTAAAAAGATTGAAAAATGAAGAATAGATATAATGTTTAATATAAAAGCAGGTTTGCAAGATAGAAAATTGCGAACCTGCTTTTTTCCTAGTGCACAAACGATCGTGATTAACCGTAGATAGTGTAATCAGTCAATGTTTCAATGATACCGGCGATAAGCTTTATCACAGCTTCTATAACATAAAGTTTGGGAATGGTTCCGATTTAAGTATAAATAAATTGTTAAAAGTCAATACTACTTTTTGAGGTGTTGATAAATGGTAAAAAAAGTAGGTATTCCAAGAGGTTTATTCTATTACAATTATTTTCCTCTTTGGAGGACGTTTTTTGAGGAGCTTGGAGCTGAAGTTGTTGTATCTGCGCACACAACAAAACAAATTCTTGATGTGGGTGTAAAATCCTGTGTTGATGAGGCATGCCTGCCGCTTAAAGTTTATCACGGACATGTTTCGGAGATAAAGGACAGGGTGGATTATCTTTTTGTACCACGGTTTACCAGTGTATCAAAAAATGAATATATCTGCCCGAAATTTGGCGGTCTTCCGGATATGATCAGACATAATTTTAAAGACTTACCCACGCTGATAGATACCGAAGTAAATTTGAGAAAATCAAAAAAGGATGTAATGTCTGCTGTATATGAAATAGGCAGTTACTTTACAAAGGATTATAAAAAAGTTGAAAAGGCATATGAAAAGGCTTTAAGTGAATATAAAAGCTTTAAGGAGCGGGTTAGAAAGGGCTATTTACCTATAGATATACTGGAAAATCACAAAAAAATAAAGATAAAGTCCGCAGAGGGTGTTCTGAACATTGCGGTAATTGGACATGTATACAATTTATACGACAGTTATATCAACATGAACCTGCTTAGGAAGCTTGCGGGCAGCGGAGTCAATACCATCACCATCGAAATGGTGGATTCAGATATCATTAAAGAAAAGGTTGGCTGCTTACCCAAGCGCATGTTCTGGAATTTTGGAAGAAAGGCGGTTGGAAGTGCACTGCATTTCATTGAACGGAAAGATATTGACGGGATCATTTTTCTAATGTCCTTCGGTTGCGGTGTAGATTCCTTTGTATGCGATCTGATTGAAAGAAAAATAAGACGCAGCAGGGATATACCTTTTACAATCTTAACTATTGATGAGCACTCGGGTGAAGCTGGCTTAAATACAAGAATAGAAGCTTTTATAGATATGATTCGATGGAGGAATAAAAATGAAAGTAACGTTTCCACATATGGGCAATACGTATATCCCGGCTAAGATGATGCTGGATGAATTTGGTGTGGATTATGTCATTCCGCCCTATAATAACAAGGAATCACTGGAAATTGGGACCAAATATGCTCCAGAGTCTGCGTGTCTACCCCTTAAAATTAATGTAGGGAATTTTATTCATGCATATGAAAAAGGAGCAGATACAGTTATAATCACCGGAGGAAGAGGCCCTTGCAGGTTTGGGTATTATGCCGAATTGCACCGGGAAATTTTAAAGGATGCCGGATATGATATGGATATAATATCCCTGGAATTACCTGACCAGGGAATCCGGGAACTTTTAAAAAGGATTAAGAAGCTGTCGGGGACTTTAAATGTTTTTAAGATTGTAAAAATAATGGCCATGATAACCAAAATAGCTAAAATGGTCGATGAACTGGAGGCCCTGACTTTCTGGGTGAGACCCAGGGAAATCGAAAAAGGTGCTGTCGATAAAATCTATAAGGTTTTTCAAAGAAAAGTGATACAAGCCAAAGGTTATTCTGAAATCAAAAAGCTTATTCTTGAAACCAGAAGAAGCTTGCTTGCCGTAGAGCAAAATGAGGATTATAAGCCCTTAAGGGTTGGAATTGTAGGAGAGATTTATACTACCATTGATCCGTTTGCCAATATGAATATTGCCTCCACGTTGGGGAATATGGGTGTTGAAGTAAATCGCTATGTTACGGTGAGCGGATGGATTATTGAGCATATGATCAAAAATGCACTGCACCTTCCAAGAGATTTAAGCTATGCGCAAGCAGCAAAGCCATATTTAGGTGCCATGATCGGTGGCCACGCACAGGAAACGGTTGGTAACACAGTGCAATATGCCCAGGATGGATTTGATGGGATTATTCAGATATATCCCTTAACGTGTATGCCGGAAATTGTTGCAGAAAATATTTTGCCTAAAATAGGGAATGACTACAATATTCCCATTCTAACGTTGATTATTGATGAAATGACGGGAGAAGCAGGTTACTTAACAAGAGTGGAAGCATTTGTTGATTTGTTAAACAGGAGAAGGGAGCGGGTTGAGGGTGGAGAAGATCTCTTATTATTTGGGAATTGATGTCGGATCGGTGAGTACAAATCTTGTTGTGATTGATGAAAATGAAAAAGTAGTGGAAAAACTTTATATAAGAACGGGTGGCAGACCTATTCAGGCAATAAGGAATGGCCTTTCCACAATCTCAAAAAGATTGCGGGGAGATTATAAAGTGAAGGGTGTAGGTGCTACAGGAAGCGGCAGGCAGCTGGCAAGTGTCATTGTCGGCGCAGATGTTGTGAAAAATGAAATCACTTCACATGCGGTAGCTGCTCAAAAAGCGGTTCCCGGAGTAAGAACCATCCTGGAAATCGGTGGCCAGGATTCGAAAATCATATTGTTAAAAAACGGAGTCATCTCCGATTTTGCCATGAATACGGTGTGTGCGGCCGGTACAGGATCTTTTCTGGACCGTCAGGCATCAAGGCTGGAGATACCGATAGAAAAGTTTGGAGCTTTTGCCTTAAAGGCCTCTTCGTCTGTAAGGATTGCGGGAAGATGCGCAGTGTTTGCCGAGTCTGACATGATACATAAGCAGCAGACGGGGCATTCCATCCCCGATATTATCAACGGCTTATGTGAAGCTTTGGTAAGAAATTACCTGAATAACCTTGCAAAAGGCAAAAAGATAGAAGCACCAATTGTTTTTCAAGGGGGTGTTGCTGCGAACGTCGGGATTGTAGCAGCGTTCCAAAAAGCATTGGAGACAGAAATCATTATTCCGGCGTACCATGATGTAATGGGTGCTTTCGGTGCAGCCTTGATTGCAAAAGAGAAAATGTCCCAAGGCAGTATGATTACAAACTTTTATGGTTTTGAAAGCGCAAATAATGATTATAACGCAAAAAGTCTGGAGTGCCAGGATTGTTCCAATCTTTGCGAAGTCATTGAGATCTATTCCAATGGAGAAGTTATTGCAAGATGGGGAGACCGCTGTGGAAAATGGTCCGTTATAGAGCGGGAAAGTGAAGGTGTAAGCTAGTAGTTCGATGCGCAGCAATTGTATAGCTCACTTACGTGTGTTGCGAAGCTGCTTCGTAGATGTGATGGCCTTCATACCCAGAATTTAAACTTTGCGGATCGAAAGGCACTGAAAAATAGTGTTTCTCTATCATTGGCATTTGTGTAAACAAGGGAGTTGTACTTGTCTTGTTTCGTGAATGCCATTTTATTTTTAATCGTTAAAATGGGTGTCTATATGAATCACAATATATGATTGATTATAGAGAATAATGTTATATCCGATTTGTGGTAAAATGGATAAGGATGACAAGCATGAAATCACGTTTATCCTGTTAGAAAAGCTGCACTTTATGGATTCATTTCCAACGGGAAATCAATCGGGTCATAATCCCTAAAAAAGGAGTTTAGAGTAATGAACAGCTATTATGTTGATCTTCACGTCCATATCGGGCGCTCTTCGGAAGGTAGAGAGATAAAGAAGGCTACTGCGAACAATTTGACCTTTGAAAATATTGCTTATGAATCATACTACCGGAAAGGTATTCATGTAATAGGGGTGGTAGACTCTATATCTCCTTATGTATTGGAAGATATAGACCGGTTGGTTGAAAGAGGGGAGCTCCAGGAAAAAAGGGATGGAGGAATGGAATACCGGGGTGGACAAACTTTAATTCTGGGAGCGGAAATTGAAACCCATGAGGTGGCAGGATGCAGTTCCCATTCTCTCTGTTTTTTTAAGACACTGAAGCAGATCAAGGAGTTTTCTCAAAGTATGTGCAAGCATATAAAAAATATAAAGTATTGTTCCTCTATGAGCAGGCTTACCGGACAGGAGCTTTTTAACGTTGTGGATTCCCATGGAGGCGTGTTCATTCCTGCACATGCTTTTACGCCGCACAAAAGCTTTTATGGAAACTGCTGTGATTCACTCCATGTAATTTTTGATGACGCATCCTTTGAAAAAATCCCGGCTATAGAATTGGGGTTAAGTGCTGATTCTATGATGGCCAGCATGCTGAGCGAGTTAGACGGAAAATCCTTTATCAGCAACTCGGATGCACATTCCCTTATCAAGATGGGAAGGGAATATAACATTTTTGAAATGGAAGACACCAGCTTTGATGAAGTTTTAAAAGCATTAAGAAATGTTGACGGACGGAGGGTCAAGGTCAATTACGGTTTGAATCCGCAGCTTGGTAAATACCATAGGACATATTGTCTAAGCTGCGATACGGTTATAAAAGGTGAACCCCCGGTTTTAAAATGTCCTGTTTCCATGGAGCATGCTATTGTGGTAGGGGTTAAAGACCGGTTGGAGATGATTAAGGACAAAAGGGAGCCGGATATGAACGACCGGCCGCCCTATCAATATCAAATTCCACTTGAATTTTTACCTAAAGTCGGGCCAAAGACCATCGATAAGCTGATCCAACATTTTGGAAATGAAATGAGAATTCTTCACGATGCTGCACTGGAAGAATTACAGACGGTTGTAAAAGCTGAGATTGCTAAGAATATTATATTGGCGAGAGAAGGTAAACTTAGTATTGAGGTTGGTGGAGGAGGGGTTTACGGTAAAATTGAAGGATGATTTGTAAAATAATCAAGAATTCTATTGAATTTGTTTTTATAAAAATGATAAAATTACAAAAAGAATGTAAAAATAACGGAATATATTAGCAAAATACAGTGCTAAACAGCCTTAAATCTGGGAATAATATGCAATCATATTTGTTTTAAGGCAAATGCATATAAAAGAAGTATATAAGAGGTGTATGATGAAATTCGACAATAGTCTCCCTTTAAAGGAAAGACTAAAAAAAAGAAGACGATTAAAAAGAATAAGGTTTTTTAGCATTTTTATCGTAATCCTTTTTATTGTATGGTTTTCTATCAATGTTTTTGGAAATCACGACCAGAAAGATAAGCTTGTATCTAACCAAGCTACCCCGGGAACCAGTACAAATATTTCCGAAGGAGTGTGGAGAGCCCCTTCAGCAAGTCCTACGAGTACCCCGGCAAATACCCCGTTGAGGAAATCACAATCCAAAGAAAACCTCATAGTTTTGGGATTGGAAAAGGAACTCAATGACTATTTAAGGCATTGTAACGGCCAATATGGTGTTTATTTAATAGACTTGGTAGACAACAATGAATTTGGAATTAATTATTTGGATACTTACAATGCTGCCAGTACAACCAAAATACCTTTAAATCTTTACTTATACCAAAAGGTTTTGGAAGGTGCTATCCAATTGAAAGATACTTTGACATATAAGAAGGAGGATTTTGAGGAGGGTACGGGTGAAATTCAATACCGCTCCTTTGGAGAAAGCTATACGATAAGAGAATTATCCAAATTTTCTATTGTATACAGTGATAATGTTGCCACCAATATGCTTTTTAGAATTATTGGCAGAGACACCTTGAAGAGGTATATGAGAGATTTAGGCGGGGTGGTAGTCGATGAAAAGGAAAATGTTTCATGTCCCCGTGATATGGCATTATATATGAAGCTTGTTTATACATTTTACAAAAAGAACGATAAGCTGGGGCCGGAATTAATGAAGAACTTTGAAAATACGGTTTTTAACGACCGGTTACCTGCGCAATTGCCTAAAAGTATAAAGGTTGCACATAAGACGGGAGATCAGGTGAAAGCAGTTCATGATATTGGAATTATTTTTACCGGTAAGCCTTATGTTTTGGCAGTTATGTCCAAAAATGTCGAAGCAGAAGAAGGAGCAAAGGTAATTGCTGAAATCTCAAAGAAGGTTTACGACAAGATGAAAACAAGGTAGTAATATGAAAAAGTACTGGTCTTTTTCTATAAACCTTTTATTCCGGAAATCATCAAAGATCATTTGCGTTTTATACGTAGATGATTTTTATTTTTTAGAAAGCGGGTCAGGTGATAGGCAATAAGGAATAATTCCAATGCGGAAAGAAAGAGGATAAGCAAAAAAATATCCTTATTTTCAGTTATTCTAGAAAACAGAGAAGTGATTGAGCTGGTTTTTGGAAGTATATCACTGACCGGATATAAATCCACTGTAATAACAAAGTTGTCTTTCAATGTATATTGAGCAGTACCTACTACCTTGTCCTTAGTTAAGGGAAGACTAGGCTTACCGGGTAAACTAAACTGAATTTCCTTTATGTAATTGTCTTCCTTAGGAAAGGTGTAAAAAACATCGTTGAGGGTTATTAAAGGGATTTCCTGCTCTTCTACCTCGATGGTTTTTAAGGGTTGACCTGCCAAAACCAAGGTTCCCTTTCTAAAGTAGCTGAATCCGTACTCCACTAGTAGAGAAGACTCGGTAAATAAATGTTCCTTGGGGCAATCCAGGACAATGGAAATTAACTTTTGATTGCCACGTGTTGCAGTAGTTATGGCCGACTGTCTATTTTCGTGGTTGTAACCGGCCTTTCCCCCATCAGCTCCATCCAGGCTCCATAATAGTTTATTTTGGTTGATGAGCAGGGAAGTGCGTTTTTTGTCCGACCAGGGTTTAGCTTTCGTTGCAAAGATACGGTTAAACGTAGGATTATTTAATGCATATCTTAATAAAACAGAAAGATCGGCGGCAGTTGTATATTGGGCCTTATCAAAAAGACCGGTGGGATTTTTGAAAAAAGTATTATTTAGGTTTAGTTCAGAGGCTTTTCTGTTCATTAAATCTACAAATTTTCCTGTATCACCGCTGATATATTCAGCAAGAGAAATAGCAGCATCATTTGCCGGGGAAAGAAGGATGGCATAAAGTAAATCCTCCATGGCATATTTACCCCCGACCTCAAGGTTTAGGGAAGATGTACCTGGCTGTACCGACTCCTTACTGATTGTAATTTTAGAGTCCGGCTTTCCGTTTTCCATCGCAAGCACGGCTGTCATGATTTTGCAGGCAATAGAAATATGAAGCCTTTTATGTATATCCTTCTCATATAGAATCTGGCCTCTTTGTGCCTCAATCAAGACGACGGATTCTGATTTTAATTCTTGAGGCATGCTGGCAGAGAAGGAAACTGAAAAGCATAGTAGGGAAATCGAAAATAGGATAATGAAATTGAAAATGATTAATTTCTTTAAACCTTTTATTTTCATGGCGAATGTCCATTCTATATTGAATGCGATAAAGATTTTATATCGCGCTTCAATTTCCTTGATTTAATATCGTGAAAATTCAATTTATCCATGAAAATTATTTTCACGATTTATATACAGTCAAAAACTCCCGGTATTATTTGCTCAATAATACCGGGAGTTTGCTCTTATTATTTGTACTATTGTACAACCCAGCGAATAAGACCTGGATCAAATTTGTTGATCAAATCCGGATGATAGGGCAGTACGCGGAAGGTATAACCGTATTCTCCGCCTTCTACAAGTTTGATATCTGCAGAATAGCGGTATGTTCCATAGTCGAGTTTGTCATTTTCCAGTTTCATCTCAATAATTTCAGGGGTGTCAATCATATTATTTTTACTGATGGGTCCATAGTACACCTCTACCTTAACATAGGATGGATTTATGCTGCCTAGGTATACAGTTGTGCTGATTTTCAATTCCTGACCTGCGAAAAGACTTTGTTCCTTTAACTGGTTCATTGTTTTTTCCGCCATAATTTGTACTTGGGGCCAGTTCTTTTCAATAGAGGATTTCCAATCAGCCAATTCTCTAACAAAAGAATAGTTACTTTGAGAGATTTTATCAAGCCTAACCATGGAAGGTACATACATTTTTTCGGTGTATTCCTGAACCATTCTTTGAGTACTATAAAGTCCTGACAAGGACTTTATGGATTCCTTCATCCACTTAACCCATTTCACAGGAATTCCCTTGTCATCCCTATCAAAGAATAGGGGGATAATTTCGTTTTCAAGAATACTGTAAATAGACTCACTGTCTGCATTATCCTGGTGATGTTCGTTATCATAGTACGTATCATCACCGATAGCCCAACCGTTTTTCCCGTTGTAACCTTCACACCACCAACCATCCAGTACACTGAAATTAATGATTCCATTGATTACAACTTTTTGTCCACTGGTTCCACTGGCCTCCAATGGGCGTCTTGGGTTATTAAGCCATATATCCACACCCTGCACCAGGTTTCGTGCTATCGTCATGTTATAATTTTCAATCAGTATAACTTTGCCGTTAAAACCTTCCTGTCTTGCGATATCATTAATATGTTTGATGATTTCATGGGCAGGCCTGTCAGCAGGGTGAGCCTTACCCGCAAAGATGATTTGAACGGGTTTCTCAGGGCTATTTAGAATCCTTTGAATTCTTGCAATATTTCTAAAGATGAGGTTTGCTCTTTTATATGTAGCAAACCTACGGGCAAAACCGATTGTCAATGCATTGGAATCCAACAGGGTATCTACTTCCTTAACCCTCTCCGCAGAATCACCGTTTGCAATTCTTTGGTCACGGAGCCTGTCGCGGATATAGCCAATCATTTTTGTTTTCAGCACACAATGCGTTTTCCATACATCTTCGTCCGGAATAAGGTCCACTTTCTCCCAGGCACTGTTTTCGCTCAATCTCTCCTTCCAGTCAGCATCCAAATATTTGTCATAGAGATGTTTAAAACTTGGCGCCAACCAGGTAAGGGTATTAATTCCATTGGTGATATGTGTAATAGGAACATCATCTTCTGGAATACCCGGCCATAAATTGTTGAATATGTTACGGGACACGGCACCGTGCAGTTCACTTACTCCATTTTTCCTTCCGGCAAGAGTGAGAGCCAAAACAGTCATATTGAAGTTCTGGTGTTCACCGACCTTGAGGCCTAAATCAAGGAATTCATGTCTGCTGATGCCTAAGAAGTTCCAAAAGTTATTAAAATATCTGTCAATCATTTGAATCGGGAATACATCATTACCTGCGGGAACCGGTGTGTGTGTGGTGAAAATAACCGATGATGCCACCAATTCCTTTGCTTCTTTAAAGGGCAGATGCTTTTCCTGAATATGCTTGCGTAAAAGTTCAAGACCCAGGAAGGATGAGTGTCCTTCATTCATATGGTAGACGGTTGCATGAATGCCGAGGGCTTCCAAAACACGGATCCCGCCGATACCAAGGAAAATTTCCTGCTGAATCCGGGTTTCCTGGTCTCCACCATAGAGTCTTGAAGTAAGATCCCTATCCTGGGGACTGTTTTGCTCAACATCCGTATCCATTAAATATAAGGAAATACGTCCTACCTTAACCTGCCAGATTTTCGCATAGACAACTCTACCTGGGAGCTCAAGGCTGATTTGCACCTGTTCACCCTTTTCATTCAAGGCCGGTGCAATGGGAAGGCGTGAAACGTTTAAATGGGTAAAGTGTGTTTCCTGCCACCCTTCCTGATTAATGCGCTGACTAAAATATCCTTGCTTGTAAAAGAGTCCGATGGCTGTAAACGGAATTCCAAGATCGCTTGCAGATTTGCAGTGGTCCCCCGATAACACACCCAAGCCGCCTGAGTATACCGGAAGAACTTCAGTGAGTCCGTACTCCGCGGAAAAGTAAGCTACCATATGGTTGGCTTTATCCGGATGTGTCTTTTTAAACCATGTGTCCGTGTTTGTCATGTATGCATCAAATGTTTTTACTACATTTTCGTACCTGGACATGTAATCCGGATCATTGAGTTTTTGATCCAGCTTTTTTTGACTGACTTCCTGGAGAAAACGGACCGGGTTCTTCCCTAGTTTCTCCCATAACGCCAAGTCGATTTCCCTATACAAGTCAATGGCCTCCGGGTTCCAAGTCCACCACAGGTTAGAGGCAATATCCTTGAGTCTGGAAAGCTTTTGCGGAATTACAGCAGTAACAGTTATTTTACCTAAGAGATACATAATAAACCTCCATTAAACATTGTTGTATTTATTATTATCTTTTTTTTGTAACAAATAACAAAAAAAAATGACAAAAACCATAAAAATTTATGCGCGCATGAAAATTGCACATATAAATTTTAGGATACTAAAAAACCATCATATAATACTATAAAATTATAATTATCCTATTACAGTATTATACCAAATTAATAAATTATACTTTGCAAACAACAAAATGGATAACGAAAATTTAAAATAAATTAGATCGTGAAAATGATTATGCATGGATAAATTGAATTTTCACGATATTAAATCAAGGAAATTGAAGCGCGGTGTAAAATCTTTATCGCGTTCAATATAGATTTATCCTGCTTTGAATTGGGTACTTATTAAAAATACGCCAAAAGGTTACTGGTAAAACTGTGCTTCTTAGGAAAGACTTACATGACGTTTACCAATATATGATAACATACTCATGTTTTTTTGGGTAGAGTTTTTTAAAAATTTTCAAAAAAAATTGTACTACTTTTCTATTAAACTGCCTTTATGAGGTTGATTATTTATTTATCATTATTCCGGATAGAGTTGTTCTCCGGCTTGGGCGGCAATAGATTGGTGCAGGCTAAACCCGTATTCCTCATCCCGAACCCGGCATCCTCTTCCTTTTAAAATTATAAAAGTGGCCATGCTTATATCGCCGATGGAACCCGAGATGTTAAATAAAATACACATGCAAAGATAGTAAACATAATGTGGTAAACAGTAGATGGCAGCCGTAAATACCAGTGAGATTGTGAAAAGAGGGAGAAGCATAATGACCAACATCTGAGGGACTTTATAAAAGTTACCCGAAGTATCCATTGTGTATAAATTTAAAAGTTTAATACCGTATTTGACTTTTCCGCCAAAAAACTTGCATGCAGCCCCGTGGACCAGTTCATGCAGGAATGCTGTCAAAATGACAAATAGGAGTGTGAGAAATAAACTGTTGTTTTGGAGAATGGCCTCTTTAAATAAGTCTGAATTACTTCTAAGGGCGGCCATAAGAAAAAGAATATAACCTATAAAAAAGATAATTCCCGAGGCAATATTTAAGAAAAAGGAGTTTAGTTTTGTCAGCCTGAATTCATTCACCTGTACCATAGTTCTACCTGCCTTTTAAAAATTAATATTTAACAAGGATGGGCAGAAAAAAGGAAGGTTATTCAATTTTCCACTATTTACCTGATTGGTTGTTTTAACAATGACCGCCTGTATAAGTCCTTATGTTGGTCAGTGGGAAACAGTCATGACTTATGGCTGTAAATTCAACCAAAAGCAGGTCTTCTGGTATTCTACAGCCTTGAATGGATATACTATAAAAAGTACAACGAGAAAATAGGAGGTATTTTATGACTGAGAATTTAAAATATAAGGGACATCCATGGGATGACAATTTACCAAAAAACAAGGAATACATCAAAAAGTTTTATAAAAAATCCGAAAAGGAAATAAAAGCGCAGGAGGGTGAGGGGAAGATTAACAGTCAGTGAGATAGGATAAAAAATAAAGTACAAAGTGACATTTATTTCTATCTTTAAATTATTGCCTTATGGTAAAAATATTAATATGATAAAAAGATTTATTATTTATGGATTCATAGGTTGGGGAATGGAAATTATTTTTACCGGATTTCATTCCCTTTTTAATGGTGATCTAAGATTGGGTGGTTTTACCAACATATGGATGTTTTTTATTTATGGATCGGCGGTTTTTCTTGAACCCATACATGATATAATAAGAAGGTGGAGGTGGCCAATCCGTGGATTTATTTGGGTTATCATCATTTGGGGAATAGAATATACCAGTGATCTGCTGCTTGGAAACATATTGGGTGTTTATCCCTGGTTTTATTCCAGCCCATATGCAGTTGACGGTTTTATTAGGCTCGATTATGCACCCCATTGGTTTGCAGCAGGACTCATTTTTGAACGTATTCATAAAATGTTGGATGCTTACAAAATTGCCTAAGCTTAAATGTAATTATTAAATATTCTTAAACAATTTCATATATTTATTTAAAAATCATTAGAAATATTCTATTATATTATTTGGGTTGGCCATTGTATAAACTCTGGTTTTACAGATTTTGGAGAGTAACATAAATTTGGACATATTCTTTAAGTTGAAAGATGCTTTTAAATAGGATGAAAATAGATTTACACTAGGGGATGAATGTAACTTGTTGAGAACAGAAAAGATGCAGAAGAAGAAAAAGGAAGTTAGGACATCGGTACTAAAGAAAATTTTGATTTTTTTAGTATTTGAAATGGTGTTTACTGCCATTACCATGCCGCTTTTTGTGTTTTACGGGCCCTTTACCGAATTGAAAAAAGCGGTGGTAGGAAGAGGTATGAACTCCCTGAACCATCAATATATCCCTAAGTTCTTTCTATCGGATCAGGCGATATGGAGAATTCTTGGGGACAGCTTTGCCATTGATCCGGTTGAGGCGGGTGAAGAAGTAAAAGTATTGAATTTTGGCGGTAAACATACAGATAAAATTGAGGTTTATAATATTGACGGGGGCGATTTTACCGGTAAGATGATGGTCATCTATGATCCTACCAAAGTTGTTATTGGCTATTCGGGACAAATGCCAAAAGCCGGTGAGGTTACAAGCGCCATTGCTAAAAAGAACCGTGCAATTGCTGCGATTAATGCGGGCGGATTCATGGATGTTCAGTGGTCGGGAACAGGTGGGGCACCGATGGGCTTTATCATTCATGACGGCAAGGTGGTTTATAACCAATTAAAGAGTGAAAAAGTAAGACAGGACACGGCAGCATTTACCGAGGAAGGCATGCTGATTGTCGGAAAACATTCCATTGAACAGTTAAAAAAATTAAAAATTAAAGAGGGTGTCAGCTTTGGCCCACCTCTTATCGTAAATGGAAAGACGACCATAAAAAAAGGAGACGGCGGTTGGGGAAAAGCGCCGCGGACAGCAATAGGGCAAAGGGAGAGCGGAGAGGTGCTTTTTTTAGTCATTGATGGCAGGAGAAATGGTTTTAGCGGTGCAACTTTAAGGGATGTCCAGGATATTTTACTCCAGTATAAAGCTGTTAATGCTGTAAACTTGGATGGGGGTTCTTCTACTACCATGTATTTCGGCGGAAAAGTAATCAATACGCCCTCGGATGCTTTGGGAGAACGTGCTGTACCCACTGTGTTTATGGTTTTACCGGGAGAGGGGAGTGAAAGCAAATGAATGCAGTAAAGCGGGTTTATAAATGGATTATTTTATCGGTTGTCCTGCAGCTTATTGCCCTTGGATATATGAATCACTACTTTTCCTTTAAAGAAGCTGAGGTTGTTGCGACAAGTTATGAAGTGGATACAAAACTTGAAAATGATACCAGTATTAAAATACCTGAGAATGTTGAAACGGCTAAAACATCCTTCAGTTCTTCTTATGTGGCATATATCCATGAAGGAAAGCTGGAAATCGTTGATTTGAAAAAGAAGAAAAATATAGAAACCATTTCCCATGAGGAGGGGAGTGTGTCCTTTTATAAATGGCTGCCTGACCGGGATATCATTATTTATTCTTTAAAATTCAATAATGATAATGCAGGTGGAGTTCAGATTTACACATATGATATCAGTTCAAAGGTTACCAGTGATTACCCCAAAATTAAAAATCTTTCGACAAAGAGCGATGTATTGGATATCCAATTATCGCCACTAACCAATATCGTATATGCCAAAATTAAGGTGAGTGATCAGGAAGCATCCATATATAAGTTCAATATTATGGAGAATATTGATTATATTATGAATGTACCCTTAAATACCAATATCAGAGAAACCATCTACAGTGATAAGTTGATCTACCAGGGTGGTAAAAACAAGATTACAGTGAGAGACGGTTTGAAGAGTTCTTCAAAGACACTTCCATTTGAGGGAAAAATGGTTTTATTGGGAGTAGATAATGAGGACCAGGTATATGCTGGAGAGTTGGATGATAATAAAAAAGTGTCTAAAATCTATTACGGAAAACTGGATGAAGACATTGATGAAACATGGAAAAAGGTCCCTCTTAAAACTCCCGTAATACCGGAAAAGATTCATATTACGAGCGGTGGGCTTATTTACGAGAATCATGAGACCGGTCCCTCCATTTATAACCTTTTAAGTGGCAAAAGAATTGAATTTAGAGGAAGCTTAATTGAGGTTCTTGATCAATGCATTGTTTCTTTAGAAGATAGAAAGTTAAAGTTTCAGGTTGTTAGGGAAACTGAATGAGCAAAGTTATATTTTTACAAGTACTACTTGTGTTTTTAGTGAAAACCAGTTATAATTTTTATACCTATATAGGGTATAAAAGGGTGGAATGGAAATGAAAAGCGATACAGAGAAAAACGGATATTGCGAGTATAAAGAAGATGTTTTAAAGAGACTAAAGAGAATTGAAGGACAAGTTAAGGGAATTCAAAAGATGGTTGAAGAGGAAAAGTACTGTGTAGATATTCTTACCCAGGTGGCGGCTGTCAGAGCTGCGATAAACCGGGTGGGTGGGATTGTATTGGAAAAGCACTCGAAATCATGTTTGGGATCCGCTTTAAATTCTGAAGATAAAGAGAAGGTATTAGAGGATCTGATCGATACGATTCAGAAATTTTTGAAATTTGTTGATTAATGTTTTATATACATTTCTTTGGGTAAAAAATATACTAAAGCTTTAACTAACCAGAAGCAGTGAGGTAATAACTTGCATCAGAATCTTTAAGGAGTGATAAAAATATGGCGAATGAAAAGGTAATTGCATTAACAAAGGATAATTTTGAACAGGAAGTGTTAAAATCAGACACGCCTGTTGTTGTGGATTTTTGGGCACCCTGGTGTGGACCTTGTAGAACTGTTGCACCCATTATAGACGAACTTGCCAATGATTTTGAGAATCAGGCAAAAGTGGCTAAGGTGAATGTGGACGAGCAGGGAGAACTTGCAATGAAATACAGGGTTTTGAGCATACCTACCATCATATTTTTTAAAGAGGGACAGGTTGCCGATAAGATTGTTGGGGTAAGGAGTAAAGCAGATTTTTCAGAAATGTTACGCAAAATTTTATAATTTTATTATAGAATCATGCATTAAATACAGAAGAAAATCATATGGACATAGCATATGGTTTTTTTTTTGTAGAATAAGGAGGATTTTTAAGATTTATATTGAATATTAATTATTGGAGAGGTTTGACCTTAAATCTAACTTTCTTAAATAACTGCTTTCTTAACGAAGGAGGATAAAAATGGCTGGAGAAAAACGTTTTGGATCATCAATGTTTGGCTTTAATAAATCGGATGTTAATTATTATATAGAAAAAATTATCAGAGAGTTTGACGAAAAGCTTAAAAGTAAGGATGATGAAATCGCCGCACTCAAAAACCAGTGTAGGGAAATCCGTATTAAATACGAAGAACTTGCAAGGAAAGCGGACGAAATTAATGAAGACCGGGCAAAAATTGCTTCTGTTCTTATTAAGGCTCAGGAAAAAGCCGAGTTAATGCTTGAAGATGCAAGAAATGAAGCTTTGGATGAAAAGAAAAGGCTTGAAAAGGCGATTGAGGATGAAAGAGAAAAATTGGTGGATGCAAAAGAAGAACTTAAAAATCTAAAATCAGAAGCCTTGAAAGTATTAAGAAAATTTGAATCCCAGATAGAGGATATCTCATATGAAGATGAAGATGTCGTCGTTAATTTGATTGACAGGTCAGAGGTTAATTATAAGAAATAATTTTAATTTAAATGTTTATAAGTATTGCAATTTGTGTTTTTTTTTCGTATAATGTTATAAATTCATAATTAAAAGTGATGATAGGGAAGAGTAGAAATAGAAATTTTTAAGCGAGTTAGAGTTTGGTGAAAGTCTAACAAAGGACTATTTTGAAGGCAGCCCTTGAGCTTCTCCTTGAGAAATGAAAGGTTATACCTTGGATCATCTTGAATGGATGATTTTAATGTAGAGGATGACGTAACCTCACGTTATAGAGGCACAGTATTTAGTGTACTGGTAGAGAGAGTGCTTTTGAAGCACTAATAAGGGTGGTACCGCGAATAACTCCTTCGTCCCTTTTGGGATAGGGAGTTTTTTATTTGTTTTTGTTTATAGTATGGGGTGTGTATTGCAATACTAAAAGAAAACAAAACCGGTTTTGTTTAAAAACAGAATGTTCAAGTGACTAAAATTAGGAATAAGGAGAGATGACAAAATGGAAGAAATTTTAGAAATTTTAGAGAATAATAGTCGAATGAGTGCAAAAGAGATTGCGGTTATGCTCAATAAAAGTGTAGAAGAAGTAGAAGCTGCCATAATAAAATTTGAAGCAGATAACGTTATTTTAGGGTACGATGCATTGATAAACTGGGAAAAAACAAGCAAGGAAACGGTAACTGCACTCATTGAAGTAAAAGTGACGCCACAAAGAGGCGAAGGATTTGATAAGGTTGCTGAAAGGATATACAGATATCCTCAGGTGAAAGCATGCTATTTAATGTCGGGAGGATTTGACCTTACTGTGATCATTGAAGGCAAAACAATGAAGGAAGTTGCTCTTTTTGTAGCTGAAAAGTTGGCACCATTGGAATCTGTGCTAAGTACGGCAACACATTTTGTTTTAAAGAAATACAAAGACAAGGGAACTATTTTCGAAGAAAAAATGAAAGATGACAGGGAGGTAATTATCCTATGAAGATAGCAGATATGATTTCACCCGCAGTTAAAAATATACCGCCTTCAGGGATCCGGAAATTTTTTGATTTGGTTAATGAAATGAAGGATGCTATTTCCTTAAGTATTGGGGAGCCTGATTTTGTCACCCCATGGAGTGTGCGGGAAGCAGGAATTTATTCGCTGGAAAAAGGGCATACTCATTACTCTCCCAATGCGGGCTTTTCCGAGCTTCGTGTAGAGATAGCAAACTATATGAAACGAAGGTTTGATGTAGAGTATGATCCCAAAGACCAGATTATAGTTACGGTTGGAGGAAGTGAGGGGATTGATATTGCATTAAGATCCCTTGTTGGTCCTGGAGATGAAGTCATTATTCCCGAACCCAGCTTTGTTGCCTATAAGCCTTGTACGATTTTCACCGGGGCTACACCCATAACGATTAATCTAAGGGCGGAAGATGAGTTCAGGTTGACTCCGGAGCTTCTTCAAAATGCAATTACTCCTAAAACAAAGGTATTAATTTTACCTTATCCCAGCAATCCAACAGGTGCAGTGATGACCAAGGAGGATATTAGAAAAATTGTAGAGATTTTGAAAGATAAGGATATCATCGTTATCTCGGATGAGATTTATGCAGAACTGACTTATGAAGGAGAGCATACTTCGATAGCAAGTTTTCCTGAAATGAAGGAGAAAACTCTGGTGATCAATGGTTTTTCAAAGGCTTATGCAATGACCGGATGGAGATTGGGATATGCATGCGGACATCCCGATTTGATTGCCGCAATGTATAAAGTCCATCAGTATGCAATCATGTCATCCCCTACAACTGCTCAGTACGCTGCCATCGAAGCTTTGCGTAACTGTGATGCAGAGGTTCA
Organism: Clostridia bacterium; assembly: GCA_026418275.1. Lineage (GTDB taxonomy): Bacteria > Bacillota > Clostridia > Acetivibrionales > DSM-2933 > SKW182. The sequence continues at coordinate 35,030 of JAOABQ010000013.1, read as the reverse complement.
GGTCATGGTGAGAGATTATAACCGCAGAAGAAGGGTTATGGTTGACGGATTTAGGAAAGCCGGACTGGACTGTTTTGAACCTTTAGGGGCTTTTTATATCTTCCCGTGCATCAAGTCTACCGGGATGAGTTCAGCTGAATTTTGTGAAAAACTGCTTATGGAAGAGAAAGTTGCTGTCGTTCCGGGTACAGCTTTTGGAGATTGTGGGGAAGGTTTTATAAGGGTTTGCTATGCATATTCAATAGAAAATATCATGGAAGCATTAAAGAGAATACAAAACTTCGTAGAACGGAATAAGAATAAATAGCCAAAGACAAAATGAGTGATTTTCCAGCGAGCGAAATGCCTATAGTAAGTGACCGTTTGCGAGCTGGAAATGTCACTTTTGGATCTGGGTATGGATTACAGAGTGAGGAATGATATGATTAAATTGTTAGCAATTGATTTGGATGGTACTTTACTCAATTCGGATAAAAGGATTTCCGAAGTGAATCTAAATTCGGTCAGAAATGCAGTAGATCGAGGAGTAAAAGTTGTTGTTTGTTCGGGAAGAGTTTTTAAGGGAGCAAGGGCGTATGCAAGGCAAATCGGTTTAAAAGGACCTTTGATATCCTCCAATGGTGCTGTTATCAAGGAAATTGATACAGAGGAGGTTATCTATCAAAACCTCTTGAACCTTGAAGACGCTTTAAAGGTTATAGAAATATGTCATCAGGAAAGAGTATATTTCCATTCCTACATTGGAGATGTGATGTACACGGAAAACCGGGAGTGCCCGTCTAAATCCTACTGGAAGGGCAATGATGAGCTTCCCGAGGAGGACAGAGTAGAAATCCGGGTTGTTGAAGATTTTGGCAGGGTAGTCAGGGAAAGCGGCACTACGCCAGCGAAATTTGTAATTATATCAAAAGAACCAGAGAAGCTTGCAAAAACAAGAGAGTATATAAAAGAAATTTCAGGTGTGGATGTGATGAGTTCCCATTATGACAACTTTGAAATTGTTAACCGGGGAGTTAATAAAGGCAACGCACTAAAAATCCTCTCACAAAGGTATCAAGTAACTGCACAGGAATTGATGGCCATTGGTGACAATGAAAATGATTTTGCGATGCTAAAGTTTGCCGGAATTAAAATTGCAATGGGAAACGCAGATGAAAAAATCAAAGAAATATCCGATTATGTGACACTGACAAATGACCAAAACGGTGTAAGTAAGGCAATTGAAAAATTTATATTAAAGATGTAAAAAAATATTTGTATAAAAATGAGCAGTGATAAATCTGCATGAATAAGGAAATCCTTATTTATGCAGATTTTTTGTTTTCGCAAATATAGTTTTCCATATAAAACACGATCAGTTCATCAAGTTCCTGACTAATCTTTAAAATCGCATCTGCATTTTTTGTTTCGATGACTTTGTAAAGCTCTTCTCTCATATACTCTATAACTTCGTTCATGAGGGTCCTCCTTCTACATTTTTCGAAAAAATTTTTTTCGAATATTCATTATTTTTAATTTGTATGTTAAAATATTAGCTGGACGTTTATCTTATAGTTATATTTTAAGGCAACATTTTGTTGCTGTCAATATTAAACAAAATAATTTATTTTTTACACCCTTTTACCGAGTGATTGATACCTGAGTAATAATTATAATCACCTAACATGTTGATTGACGAGCATATAAAGTGTGATACTATGTTCAGGCATTTCATAAAATATGTTGTTTGGGTGGAAGGACGTTATTGCTTGGGAAAACAGGTCTGAAAGATAGAGATTTACCCAAATAAAATTATATATTTTTTATTTGACCAATAGTGTGGGAGCCTTGTTTATTTAAATTTATTTGTTTTGGGGTGAGTAGAATGGCTTTTTCTACAATGTTAAAACAGCTCAGGGAAGAGCGGCATTTGTCGCAAAAGGATATATCTGAGTATTTGGGTATTACACGGCAAGCTGTTGCATCCTATGAGAACGGGAAAAGAGAACCGGATTACGATACACTAAGAAAATTAGCGGATTACTTTAGTGTCTCCATCGATTATCTGCTTGGAAGAGCAAATTCCAGGGATTTAAACGCACTTACAATTGCCGGGAATATAGAATTGATTCGAGGGAATATGACCTATAAGGAAATGGCAGAGGATATAGGACGAAAAGTAGGGGCATTAATCTTTCCTGAGATGCTTGAGCTCTACGCAAAAGGGGAAAGAATGCCATTTAGCGGGTCTATAAAGATTTTGGCTAGATATGCGAGGGTCCGGGATTCCTTCTTTTACAGTCACAATACACCTTTAACCTATGAAAAAGAACAGGAATTATACAAAATGGAGGTGGAGCAATCCAAGTCCAATGACAACCTTGAAAATAGCCCGCCGGGATTGGAATACATGGAGAATGGGCTAAAAGAGTGGGTTATGAACGAAAAGAATTATGAATATATAAAGCTTGCGAAGGAAATATATGAATCGGGGCTTCCTGTGGCGGTTTTAAAGCCTTTAATAGAAAGCATCAAGGGAAGTAAAAAATAAGAAAGCATATAAGTTAATATTCTACATAAGGATGTAAACGTTTTGTTGCGCGAAAAATGACGATAAAGATAAAAGGCAACGAAAAATAGCAAATGAGGAAGCAATACTAAAAGCGGGTTTGAAAGTATAGCTTCCCCGAATAGAGCAGTATAAATAGATACAATCCAATATACATGGCTTTTATATGGCATTTTCACCTCGTTCACCCGTTCTGATTCTTACCGCATCCTCTATCGTATAAATAAATATTTTTCCGTCACCAACCTCACCTGTTTTTGCTTCTTCACAAATCAAGCCAACGATATCTTCTACGTATTTGTCGCACGTGACAACTTCAATTTTAACCTTAGAAAGAAGGTTTAACGTAATTTCCGTGCCCCGGTAAAATTCTTTTGTGCCTTTTTGTAAACCGCACCCCATAACTTGACTGATTGTAAGCCCATGAATATTGAACCGGTTGAGGGATTCTTTTATCTCTTCCAGTTTACCCGGCCTTATAATGGCTTCTATTTTTTTCATCATTCACTCACCTCTTAAATATTATAGTGTAACACCTTCTCCAGCAGTGAAATCGGGATAAGCATCCTCACCGTGCTGTGCGGTATCCAAGCCCTCTTCCTCTACTTTCTCATCAACACGGAGCTTCGTGAACAAAGCAATAAATTTTAGAATCATAAAGGTCATAACTCCCGAAAGGGCAGCTGTAACCAGTACACTGATTATTTGAACCAAAAGAAGTGAGGCGTTTCCATAAAAGAGTCCGTCAGCACCCAAAGGATTAACCTCTTTGGATGCAAACAAGCCGGTAGCCAGTGCACCCCATATTCCACCGATGCCATGACATCCAAACGCATCCAGGGAGTCATCATATCCTAATTTGGGTTTTAGCACGCTAATTGCAAAGTAACACAATGGACTTACAACAAGGCCTATTATAATTGCGGCGAGAGGATTGACAAAGCCTGCAGCAGGTGTTATAGCCACCAAGCCGACGACAGCCCCGGTTACTGCACCCAGTAAGGTAGGTTTTCCATGGTGGAACCATTCTACCATAACCCATGAAAGAAGAGCAGCAGCAGCGGCGGTATTGGTGACAACAAAAGCGTTTACAGCCAGGCCGTTTGCTTCCAGAGCGCTTCCTGCATTAAAGCCGAACCAGCCGAACCAAAGAATTGCTGCACCAAGGAGCACAAAAGGAATATTGTGAGGAATCATTGCTGTTGTCCTAAAGCCTTTTCGTTTACCTAGTACAATAGCAGCTGTGAGACCTGCTATACCTGAACTGATATGAACAACATTACCTCCCGCAAAATCCAGGGCTCCTAGATTTCTAAGCCAGCCGCCCACTCCCCAGACCCAATGTGCCAAAGGATCATATACAAAGGTTGCCCATAATACAATGAAGGCCAAAAAGGCTGGGAACCGCATTCTTTCCGCAAAGGAACCTGTTATTAATGCCGGAGTGATGATTGCAAACATTAACTGATAAGCTGCAAAAGCACCATGGGGAATGGTTGCCGCATAGTCTGTATTAGGTTCTGCACCCACACCGTTAAAGCCAAAAAACTCAAATCCCCCAAAAAGATGATACTGATCCGGACCAAAAGCGATTGTATATCCGATTAAAATCCATTGGATCGATATGATGCCGATGATCACAAAGGAATTCATCATGGTATTAAGAACATTTTTTTTTCTTACCATGCCCCCATAAAACAAAGCCAGGCCTGGAGTCATGATAAATACTAAAGCCGAACATATCAGGATAAACGTAGTATTTCCGGTATCGACTTTTGATTCGCCTTCTGCAAATACCGACATTGAAAAACACATAAAAATGGCTATAAATAAAAGCAGTGAAAAATATTTTTTATTCATACATAATCCCTCCAAGGTTGATTTTAGATACAATAAGATAAGACTCTGCTCTTCTTTCCCGGGACTTGGGCAGTTATCACATCCATTTTCACTTGTAAAATAGAAGTAAAGAAATAAATTATCAGCTTTGATAATTTGTTGATGAAGTATGAATCGCTTCGGTGGGATTCATGAATAAACAAAAAGACGCATTATTAAGAGGGAATCTCTCAATAAGCGTCTTTGCTTATGAATATTATAGCACAAACATTGAGTAAGGTCAACGTAAATTTACGAAGAAAAAAATTCCTTAGCCAATCTAGTTAAATCATCTTTATTATTGAGTTTTGGATCATCAATAACAAGATCCAAAAGCTTTTTTAGTATTTCACCCAATCTCTTGTCTTGTTTGAAACCAAGCAGCATCAAATCGTGGCCATTTACCGCCAAGTCTTTGATATTTATGCATTCCTGTTTTTCTATTATATCCAGATAGATTCTTTTGATTATATCCAGCTTGATTTTACGCTCTTCAAGGTATTGTGGATCTTGAGCCATTGTGTCGGCATCTTTTACCTTGAGCAGGTCTAAAAAAATATCATTTCCTATGGCACTGGCTGCCCTTCGAACAGATGAGAAAGAAGGCGCAATATCCCTGTCATGGTATTCAATAAGTCTTAATATTTTACTGATGGATGTATTGTCAAATTTTAGCCTTTTAAGTATTCTTCCGGAGATTTCCGTGCTGTGCTTTGGGTGCTCATAAAAATGATCAATGTTTTGGCCATCTGTAGATTTTGTAACCGGTTTTCCAATGTCATGCAGCAGCATTACCCAACGCAGAATTTTATTGTTTTCAATAAAGGAAACAGCAGCTAACGAGTGCATTGCCACATCATAAACATGGTAAGGATTGTTTTGTGTTGTTTCGAAACAGACTTCAAACTCAGGGATAATATATTTTAATAGTCCTGTTTTTCTTAATAATATAAACTTTTTGGGAAAATCCGATATGAGGATTTTCGTTAATTCCTCCCGGATTCTTTCCTGGCTGATACTTTTTATTAGGGAATGATTTCTTTCAATTGCGGCCAATGTTTTATCTTCAATGTCAAAGTTAAGCTGTGCAGAGAAGCGCACAGCTCTCAGCATTCGAAGGGCGTCCTCTTCAAAACGTGCATTGGCATTGCCTACTGCTCGAATGATGGATCTTTTAATGTCCGGAATGCCCTCAAACGGGTCTACAAACCCGGATTCAGGATGATAGGCAATGGCGTTGATGGTTAAATCCCTCCGGCTTAAATCATCACATAGGTTTGATGTGAAATGGACAGTTTCCGGCCTGCGGTGATCAGCGTATTTTCCGTCAATCCGATAGGTTGTTATTTCAAAGTTTTGATCGGATAGAACAACCGTTACGGTTCCGTGTTTTAATCCTGTGTCAATGGTTTTAGGAAATAACGCCTTAACTTGATAAGGGGAAGCACTTGTAGTAACATCCCAATCCTTGGGATCTCTGCCAAGGATACTATCACGAACACAGCCTCCTACAATAAATCCTTCATAACCATTTTGGTTCAATGTGTCGATAATATGCTTGATTTCCTTCGGTATGACAATTTTCACTGAAAAATCCTCCGTGTTTACTAAGGTTCGTCATAAAGCAAAGTACATAGACTTCCATTAAATTCAAAGTGTATTTGTGCATAACTTTATTTTTTTTACCTACAATAATAGTGTACTGATTTCAATACGATAAAATGAGGTGATCATTATGGCGAATAATAAGAGTAAAACTAATTTTGACAAAATGAAATTCGAAGTTGCCCAAGAACTCGGTGTTAATTTAAACAATGGCTACAACGGTGATAAAACAGCAAGAGAAAATGGAAGTATTGGCGGAAGAATTACTCAAAAGGTATTTGAACAGTTTACTGGTAATTCATATAAACAATAACTCCTCTATCAAGAGCCTTTTATAATGCTAAAGGGCTCTTTTAATTTTATCTCAAGCAAGTTTAACAGCAGGTTAATTTACATGCCCAGGACTCGCCGATTTATGGCAATAGCCAAGTCTTCAACTTCCTTATATCGGGGTTTGGACGGTAAAACGGTATGCTCAGCGGCATACTTGAATTTCTTTTCGTATTCATCAACTATCTCAAAAATATGTGTGTAGTCATCTTTTCCACCCTTTTTCGTGACAAATTCTCCGTTTCTGATTTTCATAAGGAAATCTCTGTCTTTACCCCGGTAGGTATTGACACCTTCACCTTCAAGTATCTCGGTACCCATGATTAAAAGCCTGATTAAGTGCATGGCATGTTTATTTAAATGCAGTTCATCTTTTTTATTATTGCGGTGATTTAAGCTTTCGTAATCCCTGATTACATTGCTCATATCCGAGTATATACTTTTGAAGTCCCGTATGGGATAATGTTTAAGTTCGATGTCCATGTAGATTTCTTCGTCAAAATCTTTTCTATTCGACTTATCGATATAAAGTTTCAACTCCCCGTTTGTAAACGTGTGGTAGTTTTCCTGAAGATGAACCATTTGGCTGTGCAAACTACCCAGAATATGTTTTTCTTTTTCCTTTTGGGGATAGTGTCCTCTGGCTAATGCGTTTTGTAATCTTCTAAGTTGTGCAGTAGCATACCCGCCAAAACTATGGACTGCTTTTTGGGATAAAAAGTAATCCGCATGATCTCTTAGCATTTTACCTTCCTCCGAAAGCACAAATAAATGCTCTTCTTTTGTTCCAAGCATTTCAATGCAATTGGGATTACAATTTAGAAGTAAGTTTATAATTTGTTTTAAAAAATATATAACAGTATCAGTTTTACGGTCCTCAATCGGAGTGTCCAAACAGTCCATTGTAAGTATTTCCCTTTTTGAATTAACACAAATTCCCCGAATATCCAGGTCACTTGTTTCAACTTCGGTACCATAAGCGTGGGAGCCACCTGTTGTTAAAAGGATGATGTTTTTCCCAAGACTCTCATGCTCTCTTAAAAAGCTATATTCTTCACTTTTAAGTCTCTGTGCGATATATTCCGGTTTCATTTATATCCTCTCCATTTCATTCAACATAGAAGATAGCCTATAATTAACGGCTCTCACATTCTTCTAACACGTTAAACCTTCGAAAAATACTATCGATAGATTTATACGTCAAAAATTGGGAGACCATTTTTTGAATTTAAAAAATTATATCACGTATTTTGAAAATGTCCAGACTTTTAGAAATTTATTTCATTTTTTAAAATGCAACAATGATGCCCTTTAGAAAGAAAACATTAAACGTATTATAGTAATAATCGACAGTGGGGAAGACTCCTAAACTCATTTTGTCAGAAGTTTTCAAATTTTTTGCATAATTTATCAGTTGACAAATTCCAAGAACCGCATTACAATAGTGTGTGTATTCATGCGGACATGGCGGAATTGGCAGACGCGCTAGAGTTAGGAGCTAGTGGCAACCCCGTGTAGGGTCAAGTCCTGTTGTCCGCACCAGAGAATGGCTCCAAGATATATGCTTGGGGCTTTATTTTTTGTTTTAGGATGTATCATTGTAGAAAGCTTTTGTGAGGAGCACATAGAAAAATTATTTATATATGGACCAAAGGTGTAAGAAAGTAATCAAACAACTAAAAAGGACTCTTAAAGAGTCCTTTTTATGGTTACAAAATTAATTACTATACAAAAGTGGTATAAGGAAATATTTAGGACCTATCTCCTCACTATCTTTAAAGAGTATAAACAGAACCTTTAATGGCAACCTGGCTATCGTAGCATTTTGCTTTAGACCCACGGCTTTGCGTCATTACCTTTCGGCAACTTTGCCCTGTTTCATAAGTCTCTATTTATATCTCCTTATACCGAGTAGAAATAGGAGGTTTACGTACAATTATATTGTATCATGAATGATTTGTTTTGTATACGACGATAAGTACAAATATTTAATCTATTAGACGTATTGTGTTAATTTATTTCTTCATTACACAAATTATCTAAAAAAATGGCCGGTTTTCGAGGCACAATCATTTTATTATTGTTGCTATGATATGGAAGTATTCCATAAGTTTAGTTTTTGACTCTTAACATGCCTCGTAATGTAATACTTTTCTAGGGTATGCGAGGCACAAACAGATGAAGTGCATTTTTAACACTTTGAAACTTAAAATTTGTTGTGTTAAAAAGCACTAGGTATTAAATACTTGTTTATAACTTGGTAAAGTACAGATAGTACTTGCGGAAATAGAAAAGACACTACTATGCAACAGGGGAGATTCGTTCCATACTAGCGTCTTTTGGGGAGGAGGGCATTTAGTTTTAAGAAGATGATATATGATTATATCGTTCGTAATTAATAAATTCTACAAAAAAAATAAATCTCCTTCTTTTTTCGATAAAAAAATAAATAATTTTGTGAAGAATTTTTTAATAAGGAAATATAGTAAGATGGTTTTCATATGTGTTGATATGAGAGATCAATAACAGAAGGTTTTTACGGGAATATCGGATGGGTTATAATTTTATGGAGATATTACGCCTGATCGTCATACTGTTTTGCAGAAAATAAATAAAGAGGGTTAACCCCTCTTTCAACTGACTACCAACGGCTAGATGGCCTGCTATTACCAAAGTTATTACCAAAGTTATTACTAAATTTGCTGCTGTTTGCTTTTCTAGCTTTTCGGCAATCAGGACATCTTAATGGCTCATTTGTGAAACCTTTTTCTGCATAAAATTGTTGTTCGCCTACCGTGAATGTAAAGGTTGTGTTGCAGTCTTTACACGACAATGTTTTGTCTTCCATGAAAAAACCTCCAGATAGAATAGAATTTTGCTCACCTATAAAACCTTATACACCACGGGACAAAGAAGAAAACGGAACCTGATAATAAGAACTTTATAGAAGTAGCATTATCACAATTGTACCAAAAATTGAAAAATAAATCAAGCGTATGTTTCAAAAAGTTGGAATTCTATGGAATTGATGGATAATTTAATAGTTATTTTAGACAGGTAAAAGACCTATTGGAAATTTACATAGGGGGCATTTAAAAAAAACAGATTTTGATATAAAATAAATATAATCCTGGTTTACAAAATTGGTAAATAAATATATTGATAAAGTAAAGGTTTACAAAAAGGATATTATTAGTTTTTTTAAAACGTAATAATTATAATTTAAAGAAGGAAAAATAAAACGACAGGGAGAGAAGAAATTATGATGAACAAAAATTTAGTTCGGTGGATTGCGTGGATTACGGTGATTTTTTTCTTTTTATCATCGATTGCGTTAATAGGAATAACAATTTTTGACGGAGGGTGGTAAATTCATGGGCAAAATAATTAGTTCTTACGTTTTTCCTCATCCCCCCATAATTGTACCGGAAGTAGGAAAAGGCGGGGAATTGGATGCCCTACAAACAGTAAATGCTGCAAATAAGGCAGCTTCAGATATTTATAATGAGAAACCGACAACCATTATAATAACAACACCCCATGGTGCTTGTTTTGCAGATTATATCTATATTCCTATCGAAACGAATCTACAGGGTGATTTAAGTAGATTTGGGGCTACAGAAGTCAAGCTTAAGTACCAGAACAATGTAGAGTTAGTGAATCGGATTGTTGTGAATGCAAAGGAAAAAGGGATATATTCCGGGGATTTGGAGGAATCATTAAAGAAAAAATACAGGGTCTCTGGAGAACTTGATCATGGGACTTTGGTGCCTTTATATTTTGTAAGTAAAAAACTTGAGGGATTTAAGATTGTCAATATCTCTATTGCCTCTCTTCCTCTAAGAGAATTATACACTTTTGGTAAATGTATCCAAAAAGCTGTCGAGGAGTCCGACGAGAGGGTAGTTTTTATTGCCAGCGGCGATTTATCTCACCGGTTGTCCGATGAGTCAAGTTATGGGTATCATCCAAGGGGAAAAGAGTTTGACGATTTATTTATTCATACAGTTAAAAATATGGAAATAGAAAATTTACTCCAGATTGATGAGGAATTTAGCCAGAGCGCAGGAGAGTGTGGCTTAAGGTCCTTTGTTATTATGTTTGGAGCAGTAGACGGATTTGATTTAAAGCCCGAGATTTATTCCTACGAAGGGCCTTTCGGGATCGGATACGCCGTTGCAAGAATAGAGGTTGGAGAGCGGAATGAAAGCCGTGAAGTTCTAAAAAGCTTAAAGAAAAAGGACTTAAAGAGGATTCAGGAGGTAAGAAAAATGGAGGATCCTTATGTTAAGCTTGCAAGAAAGGCTTTGGAGACTTATGTCAAAGAAGATAGAGTGATTGATATACCGGAAGGGACTCCACAGGAAATTCTAAAGGCCAGAGCCGGAACTTTTGTTTCCATAAAAAAGCATGGTGAACTTAGAGGCTGCATTGGTACCATTGGGCCAGCAAGAAAAAACATTGCGGAAGAAATTATCTATAATGCCATTAGCTCCGGCACACAGGATCCCAGATTTTTCCCTATAGAACCGGATGAACTGGATGATCTGGTTTATTCGGTAGATATTCTTAAGGAAGCGGAACCCATAGAGTCCATGGAAGAGTTGGATGTTGACAAGTTTGGAGTGATTGTAAGAAGTGGAAGGAAATCGGGATTGCTTCTTCCCAATCTTGAAGGAATTGATTCTCCTGATAAGCAGGTATCCATTGCACTTCAGAAAGCAGGCATCCGGGCAGATGAAAATTATGAGATGGAAAGGTTTGAAGTTGTAAGACACAAGTAGGAAATTGAGGTGAATCAATTTGCAGGATGGGATTCTTGCGAAACATTATAAAAAAATAGAAGATTTAAAGGTAAATTGCAGTCTTTGCCCCCACAATTGTATGATTGAATCGGGAAAATATGGGATTTGCAGAGCAAGAAGGAATGTAGAAGGAGATTTATATTCCTTAAATTACGGGATGGTAACTTCCATTGCGCTGGATCCTATTGAAAAAAAACCTCTGTACCGTTTCCATCCTGGTTCCTTAATCCTTTCAGTAGGTACTTTCGGATGTAATTTGAAGTGCTCATTTTGTCAAAACTGGGGGATCGCACATGAAAATCCCAAAACAATGCGTGTAGAGCCCTTGGAGTTGGTTCAAAAGGCTGAGGAGTTAATGGAAGATGGAAATATAGGCATTGCTTATACTTATAACGAACCTTCCATTTGGTATGAATTTATTGAAGATACAGCCAAATTGGCAAAGGAACATAAACTTAAAAATGTAATGGTAACAAACGGGTTTATAGGAATAGAACCATTGAAAGGATTACTGCCTTATATTGATGCAATGAATATTGATATTAAGGCATTCAACAATCACTTTTATCAAGAGATTTGCAAAGCCCGGCTGGAGGAAGTTAAAAGGGTAGTTGAAATAGCGGCTGAAAAATGCCATGTAGAAATTACTACGCTTGTGATTCCCGGGCTCAATGACCGGATGGAAGAAATCGAAGACATGGTTAAATGGCTGAGGGGGATAACTCCTGAAATTCCTCTTCATTTATCCAGGTATTTTCCGAATTATAAAATGACCGATATACCCCCAACCCCTGTAGAAACTTTATATAAAGCCAGGGATAAGGCTTTGCAGTACTTGAAATACGTATATTTGGGAAATATATAATGTAAAAGTAAAATGATTTATTAGCCCAAAGTCATATTTTTTTACAAAAAAATATGACTTTGGGCTAATAAATTGTGACTTTCGGATACAAAAAAAATGCTATAATAATAACGAATCAAATAGGTTCATCATTTAGGTAGAATTCCTTTAAGGCATATGAAGCATATAATTTTTACAAATTTGTAAAAACTTCTACCGGTGAAAAAGTAAAGTGATAACTTTGGTGTTAATTGGGGTACAATTATTTATATAAAAAAGCTTACAAAATAGAAAAAAAGGGTTATAATTTAGATGATATTTGAGTGAGGGTGTGAATTTTTGTTGGAATTCTTTAATAATTTAGAGATAAAAACCTTAGTAAATAATATTATAGGCTACGTAGGTTTTGATAATCCACTGAATATATTAAGGGCTATGGTTGATATAGGGATTGTATCCTATGTAATTTACAGGTTGATTATACTTGTAAAAGAAACAAGGGCCATTCAGCTTATCAAGGGCATTTTGATTATTCTTGTTGCTGAGTATGTAAGCGGACTTTTGGGTCTTAAAACCATAGAGTTTATTTTAAAAAATACAATCCAGGTTGCAGGAATTGCATTGGTGGTATTATTCCAACCGGAGCTTAGAAGAGGGCTTGAACAGATTGGGAGAAGCCGGTTCAGCAACTTTTTTAATTTCGAAGAAGCAAGCACCAATATTCAGACTACAGCTGCCATTGAGGAAATCGTTAAGGCTGCGACCGAATTGTCCAAAACGTTTACCGGGGCTTTAATTGTGGTTGAAAGGGATACAAAGATTGGTGAAATTATCAATACAGGCATTCAATTAAACTCCAATATAACTTCAGAACTATTAATGAATATATTTACACCTAATACTCCCCTCCATGATGGAGCGGTAGTTATCAGAGGAAATAAAATTATGTCTGCAGCATGTTTTCTTCCGCTCACAGATAACCCTAACTTAAGTAAGGAACTGGGAACAAGGCACCGGGCGGCTTTAGGGATTACCGAAGTATCCGACTCCATTACAGTGGTTGTTTCGGAGGAGACGGGGAAAATTTCCTTCGCGCTCAATGGAGGGCTTACCAGGAACTTAACTCCGGATACACTTAGGAAAGCGTTAAATAAGAATTTATTACCTGAAAAGGCTGTTCCAACTAAAAAGCTTGCTTTGTGGAAGGTGAAGTCCAAGTGAACGAATTATTGAAAAAGGATATTGCGATAAAAACAATTTCAATACTATTTGCAGTTGTACTCTGGTTTTATGTTTTAGATGGGTCCAATCCGTTTGGAAGGGAAACCCTTTATGTTTCTGCCAGAGTCATTAATGAAAATACACTTCAGGATAAAGGATTGGTTTTGAAAACGAAAACCGTTCCCAAAGTTGGCATAAAAATAAAAGGCCGCAGAGAGGTTATGAATAATATTAGCGTTAATGATTTTGAAGTAGTTTTGGACCTTTCCAAAGTAAAAGATGATCAGACTAAGGAACTTCGTATTGAAGAACCTGTTTATATAGGAAAAGGAGATATATCCGATGTTTCCATCGAGGATGTAACACCAAGGGTCATAAAGATTGAGCTTGAAAAGATAGAAAAAAATCATTTCCATGTTGATTTGGAGACTCAGGGAACGTTAAAGGAGAATTATAAAATTATTTCCCAGGCTGTAGAACCGGAAAACGTTGCTATTGAAGCCTTAGACTCCGTATTGAAATCGATAGGAAACGTTAAGGCGGTTGTAGATGTTAATAACTTGGATAAGAACCTCTTTCTCAAAAAAGAATGTAAGGTGTTTGATAGAAATGGAAAGGAAATACCGGGTTTAAGTAAAAATTTAAATGTGTATATAAAGATTCAGGTTGCCAAGGAAGTACCTATCCGGCTTACTGTAAAAGGGACGCCGGCAAAGGATTATATTGATGGGGTTCAGAAAGTAAAACCACAGAAAGCCTTGATAGAAGGACCTCCCGAAGTGTTGGACAAAATTCATGAAATTCAAACAGAATCTGTGGATATACAAAATATGACGCAAAGTATCAATAAATATATCCGTTTGGTACTGCCCAAAGGGATTGAACTTTTTGACACACCTGCAGAGGTTCAAGCCAATATTGTAATAGAACAGCTTGCAAGAAAGGAATTTACCATTAAAAAAGATAGAATAAAAATACTTAATGCCGAAATGAACAATCCGTTAAAATATGAATTGAAAACAGAGTCTATAGTTATCAGCATCAAGGGAAAGTGGGACCACTTGGAGAAAATTGATATAGAGGACTTGGAGCCCAGCATTGATGTAGGAGGCTTAGGTGAAGGAACTTCGAGGGTGCCTCTGAAGTTTAACCTGCCGCCAACGGTAAAATTGATGGAGGATCAGAGCGTAGATGTTGTTATAAGTAAAAATCAGGGAGAAACATAGCAAAGCAGTAAACCCTTTGGAGGATCATATGAAAGTAGTTATTAATAATATAAGACTATCCCTAGAGGATGATTTGGAGTCGATTAAAAAGGCAGCGGCAAAAAAACTCCGTTTGCGTGTAAAGGATTTTGAAAGTTTTAAAATTACCAAGGAATCCATTGATGCAAGAAGAAAACCTAAAATAGATTTAGTGTACTCCTGTTTGGTAGAAGTGAGCGGAAACCCCAAGCTGCCTCAAGATCCGGATATAAAGTTTTTGGATGATCGTAAGGAGGAAATGATTTCCCCGGGAAATATAAAACTAAATTATAGGCCTATCATAGTGGGATTTGGACCAGCAGGTATGTTTGCTGGTCTTGTTTTAGCGCAAAACGGGTATAAACCCATTATTATTGAACGTGGCGGAGCTGTCGATGAACGGATCCGAATTGTACAGGACTATTGGAAAACAGGACGGCTTAATGTAGAGACCAATGTACAGTTTGGTGAAGGAGGGGCCGGGACATTTTCAGACGGTAAGCTTACAACTAGAATTAATGACAGAAGATGTGAAAAAGTAATCCATGAATTTTATCTTTCAGGTGCACACGAGGAAATTTTATATAAGGCTAAACCCCACATCGGTTCGGATGTTTTAAAGTGTGTTGTTTTAAATATTCGTAAGAGAATTGAGGCTTTAGGGGGAGAAATCAAGTTTAATTCCAAACTCACAGATATTTCTATCAAGGATGGTAATTTGACCGGGGTTAGAGTGAATGAAGAAGATATGGGCTCAGAGGTCGTAGTTTTAGCCATTGGACATAGCGCGAGAGATACCTTTCAAATGCTTTTTTCGAAAGGTATTGGTTTTGTAGGAAAGCCTTTTTCTATTGGAGTCAGAATAGAACATCCCCAGGAAATAATCAATGAGGCTCAGTACGGTATTGCATCAAGGCATCCGAGGCTTGGTGCTGCTGATTATCAACTGTTTTATAAAACCCCAAGCAGGACGGTATATTCCTTTTGCATGTGTCCGGGGGGCGTTGTTGTTGCTTCCGCATCAGAACCGGAAATGATTGTTACCAATGGTATGAGTGATTTTTTAAGGGATAAGGAAAATGCAAATAGTGCACTTGTTGTCTCTGTAACGCCGGAAGACTTTGGAAGCTCCCATCCTCTTGCCGGAATCGATTTTCAAAGAAAATGGGAAAGGATGGCCTATGAGCTTGCAGGCAGGGATCAATCGGCTCCCGTTCAAAGGCTGGAAGACTTTTTAAAAGGCGTCAACTCGGGAAAATTGGGGAGTGTAAATCCAAGCTATACCGGCAGTGTTAAAGTTACAGATATAAATTTGTGTCTTCCCGAATTTATTACAACTCCGATGAAGGAGTCTATTGGGTATTTCGATAGAAAATTGAAGGGGTTTGGTCTAAAAGATGCTTTGCTCACAGGTGTTGAAACCAGGACTTCATCCCCCGTTAGAATTCCCAGAGGTGATTCTTTGGAGGCCATAGGAATTCATGGATTATACCCGGCTGGAGAAGGGGCTGGATATGCCGGAGGAATTGTTAGTGCTGCAGTGGACGGGATCAGAATTGCAGAGGAAATTATAAAGAAATATGCACCTCTTGGGTAGAGACTTGTTGGATTAAAATCCGATTCATATTCACGCATGAGGCTTACAAAAAATTCATATATATAAAATATGTTCAAAGGGGAAGCCTGGGAATTATGCTTGTTTTGTTCAAAGGAGGAAGCTGTAATTAGTTTGAATGCGTAGGGGAATTTATAAAAATCAAGTTTTTGGGCATTCCTATATAAGAGGTTGAGAAGGAAAATTCCTTGCAAACGTGAAAATTTTTGTGCAAAATGGATTTCCTTGATATCGGTTTTCTCAAATGAACAATAAAATTCGAACGTGGGTTTAGATCCGCGGGATCTGTAGGAGGTTAGCATTGATATGGGGCGGCTTTTTGGTACAGATGGAGTCAGAGGTGTGGCAAATACGGAATTAACGCCCGAGTTAGCTTATAAGTTAGGGCAGGCGGGGGCATATGTTATCACTTCCGAGACGAAGCATACTCCAAAGATACTGATCGGTAAGGATACGAGAATTTCCAGCGATATGTTGGAAGCAGCCTTGATCGCAGGAATTTGTTCAGTGGGCGCAGAAGCAGTTTGTCTAGGCGTTATACCTACCCCTGCAGTTGCATATCTTACCAGACTTTATAACGCAGATGCCGGAGTGGTGATATCTGCTTCCCATAACCCCTTTGAGTTTAACGGAATTAAGTTTTTTGACAATAGAGGATATAAGCTTCCGGATGCAATGGAAGATGAAATTGAAGCAATCATTTTAAATGGCATTCATGAACTGCCTAAACCGAGCGGAAAGAATATTGGCGTGAAAACGGTGAGGGAAACGGCTTTAAGTGACTATACCGATTATTTGAAGAGTACGGTGGGATATGATTTAAAGGGTTTAAAGGTGGCTGTGGACTGTGCAAACGGTGCGGCTTTCGAGGCGGCCTCCATGGTCCTCTCCGGTTTGGGGGCTGAATTATATATCATCCATAACAAGCCCGACGGTGTAAACATAAATAAGGGCTGTGGTTCAACGCACATGGAGGAATTGCAAATGTTTACCGTAGATTGTGGGGCGGATATAGGCCTTGCTTTTGACGGAGATGCAGACCGGATGCTGGCTGTAGATGAGAAGGGTAATGTGATTGACGGTGATGTAATTATGGCTATCCTTGGCGTTGATTTGAAAAGCAGGGGAAAACTTACCGGCAACACCATTGTAGCAACCATTGTAAGCAACCTTGGTTTTGATATTATGGCAAAAAGGGAAGAAATCAATGTTGCAAAAACCGTAGTTGGAGACAGGTATGTT
This sequence comes from Clostridia bacterium, assembly GCA_026418275.1. Lineage (GTDB taxonomy): Bacteria > Bacillota > Clostridia > Acetivibrionales > DSM-2933 > SKW182. The sequence continues at coordinate 17,698 of JAOABQ010000013.1, read as the reverse complement.
CTCGAAGAGATGCTGAGTAAGGGTTATGCATTGGGCGGCGAACAGTCGGGGCATATTATTCTTCTGGAGTATAATACTACAGGGGATGGGATCTTATCAGGTCTTCAACTCCTGAGGATTATGAAAACCTCAGGCAAAAAGATTTCCGAATTGGCAGCAGTGATGCAGGTTTTACCGCAAGTTTTAAAAAATGCAAAAGTGAGTAATGATAAAAAATATAAATATCTTGAAGACGAAAGCATTGCAAAAAAATGCAGGGATATTGAAGCCGAATTTCATGGCCATGGCAGAGTTCTTGTAAGGCCTTCCGGAACAGAACCCCTGGTAAGGGTCATGATTGAGGGAAAGGATCAGCAGTATATTACCAGCAAGGCTGTCGAGTTGGCAAAATTTATAGAAGAGCGGCTGAATTGAATAAAACCTCTTCCTACCAAAAAGGAAGGGGTTTTTTAATTTGATCATGCTTTAGGATGATTGAATTTCCATGTTATTCTGCTGTTATATTCAATCTACTTATGGTATATATATAATTAGATTTCAGTATTTTTCTCTTTATACTCAATTAGCATTAAAACATATGGACGAATCTCACAAAAAGCACTCATATGAATCCCGATAATGGCTTTACATCGAAATAATTCATTATTTTGATTAAAATGAAGGGGTTTAAAGTGTGAAAAATGAATATAAAGTTTTTTTCGCTTTCAATAGAGCACTGTAACTTGATTTAACGAAATCGGGTGTTGTGTGAAAGAAGATGGTGATTAAACATATCTCAAAAACGCTAAAGCAAATCTTGGAAATACCGATATTTATATGGAAGATAAAGGTCCTATCAATAGACATTTCCATTAGTGACTGGACAAAAAATGTAATGTAGGGTGCAGGCATTACCACCACTGATTTTAACCATAAGATTGATTGCTCCGGAAGTTGGTTCTTATTCATAAACGGATACGATAGATAACGCAATAAACATTTAACATTTGCCTGTCGCCATGAGTACTAAAACCGTTCGCTAGATGCTCTGCCAAATGTAAGTTTTAAGTGGGGATCTATATACTTAAATAAAAGAAGGAATTTTTGCAATTAGAATTAGGAGTATTTACAGTACGAATTAAGCTAAAAAGGAGAGGTCAAAATGTGTGGAATTGTTGGATATATTGGTGACAAAAAGGCAACGCCGATATTGATTAATGGTCTTAAAAAACTTGAATACAGGGGATATGATTCGGCTGGGGTAGCGATCTTCAATCATGATGATTTGAAGGTTGTAAAATGCAAAGGACGATTGGCTGCGCTTGAAGATAAAATGCGTAATGAAACTTTAGAAGGAGTCCTTGGTATAGGCCATACGCGATGGGCAACGCACGGTGAACCGAATGATGTTAACTCACATCCCCATATAAGTCATTCGGGTAAAATTGCTGTTGTTCATAACGGAATTATCGAAAACTACATGCGGTTAAAGGATTTTTTAGAGTCAAAGGGTTACGAATTTAAGTCGGAAACAGATACTGAGGTAGTAGCACATCTTGTGGATTATAATTATAACGGAGACCTTCTCCAGGCAGTCATTACTTCACTCAATGATCTTGAAGGGTCTTATGCGCTGGGAGTTATTTGCAAGGATATGCCGGAGCAATTTGTAGCTGCAAGAAAAGACAGTCCACTGATTGTTGGCCTTGGGAAGGGCGAGAATTTTATCGCATCGGATATTCCTGCGATATTGGAACATACAAGAGATATTTATATATTGGAAGATAAGGAAATTGTCGTTTTGACAAAGGATGAGGTCAAGGTTTTTGATATTTACGGTGTGGAAGTTAAAAAGGAAATATTCCGTGTTAACTGGGATGTTACAGCTGCTGAGAAATCAGGGTATGAGCATTTCATGATGAAGGAAATGATGGAAGAGCCTAAGGTTTTAAGGGATACGATTAATCCAAGGATTAAAGACGGAAAAATTCTACTTGATAATATAAAAATTACTGCAGAAGATCTTAATAAAATAGACAAAATCTATATTATTGGCTGCGGAACTGCCTATCATGCGGGTGTAGTGGGTAAGTATACCATTGAGAAGCTGGCAAGGATTCCCGTTGAAATAGATATCGCTTCTGAGTTCAGATACAGGGAACCCATGGTGAATGAACGGAATCTGGTGATTATTATCAGTCAGTCGGGTGAGACGCTGGATACACTGGTTGCCTTGAAAGAGTCTAAAAAAAGAGGGGCCCGCATCCTTTCCATTGTAAATGTCGTGGGCAGTTCAATTGCAAGAGAATCTCATGATGTTCTATACACGTGGGCAGGGCCTGAAATTGCAGTTGCGTCTACAAAGGCTTATAATACACAGCTTGCAGCTATTTATTTGGTTGCTTTTGAGTTGGCATATAAGAAGGGGAACCTCAGTGAAGAGGCTTATTTTAAGGCAATTGAGGAGTTAAAAAACATTCCTTCAGGTGTCGAAAGCGTTCTTGCCAATAAGGAAGAGATACAAAAGTTTGCAGCGCAGCATTATAATGCAAAAAGTATATTCTTTATCGGGAGAGGCTTGGACTATGCCTTATCTATGGAAGGATCCCTTAAACTAAAGGAAATCTCCTATGTTCATTCGGAAGCATATGCCGGCGGTGAACTGAAGCATGGCACTATAGCACTTATTGAAGAAGGCACCCTTGTAATTTGTCCTATGACGCAAGATTATTTATTGGATAAAATGATAAGCAACATAAAGGAAGTAAAAGCCAGAGGCGCGATTGTTATGGCAATTACCCAGGAAAAGAACAAAGAAGTTGGGAAGGTCGCAGATGTTGTTGTATCCATTCCGGATATAGATTCCAAAATTGCTCCGATTGTTGCGGTTACACCTCTTCAGTTGTTTGCGTATTATATGGCAATTCAAAAGGGCTGTGACGTCGATAAGCCGAGAAATTTGGCAAAGAGTGTAACGGTGGAGTAGAGTATGTGATACCCACTGTTGTGTGTGACGAATCATAAAAAAGTTCTAGAATTAATAATAAAGTTGTAGAATTAATAATAAAGATGTATAATGAGCCACCTTGTATGGTATAATATAGAATATATCATAAAAGGTGGTTTTTTTATTGAGCAAATATAATCTTTCTTGGGATGAAAATAAACTTAAAAGATACATAAAGGAAGGTAGAGGGCAAGGAATTGGTAAGGACTACAAGCCTTGGATTACAGTTCATGACTTCCCTTCTAACGGATTCTCCTCAAGGCAGCCTGGTTGGAAATCAAATCGGGTCTGCCATTTTTTGTCCCATAATGAGTTGAGGTATTTTTATATGCTTGAATGGTCGGATGTTGTAACCGACATAAGAGAACAATTCCCTATGGACTTGGAAGAAACGCTTGATATTGCGGACAATCTTGGTATAAAGCATCCTGAAAATAGGGGGAGCAAAACACCATATATTATGACTTCTGATTTTATGATTACTCTTAACGTCAAAGGCAAAGAAATATATAAGGTTCGGACGATAAAGCCTACGTCGGAGTTAGAGAAGAAGAATTGCATTGAACACTTTGAAATTGAAAGAAGATACTGGGCAGCACATGATATAGACTGGGGGATCGTAACAGATAATGATATTCCAAAAACAATGGTATCAAATATTGAATGGGCTTATTATTCCTATAATCTTGAATCAGAAAATGATTTGAGTTTGAAAGAATTACTATATTATGGCGAGTTATTGAAGGACAAGCTTGAAAGAACAGACGGCAGATTAGTACATATTGCTGCAAAGTTTGATAAGGAAATGAATTTGGAGCCTGGGACATCTCTTGATATAGTTAAACATCTTATTGCTCACAAAGAAATTGTTATGGATTTGCAAGCAAAACGTTGTGTAGAGAGTTCAACGCATAGTATTAAAAGAATAATTAAAAAGAATGACAGGTTGGCGGTTATATGAAACAGTTATTATTCATAAACGAATTGATTAGATGGAACACAGGAAAGGATAATGAATATACTGAGAGAATACTATGGATAGATTCAGGTGGATATATCCTTTACACTATTGATGCTTTTTCTCAGGAAGGGCTTCCAGTAGCGAAAAGAATCAGTGATATTGTAGATGCCCTTCAAGCTGGCGTAGCTGAAATACTTGAAGATGATCCATTAATAAGGATTGATAATGAAGAAGCTATCAAAGAAAGTGATAAGATAAAGCGTGATAAGGCATGGGATGTAATAGCAGATATAGTAGCACCTGAAAAAGAGCCTGATATTTATTTGCGTGAAAAACGTGGTCCGTGGATAACTGAAACTATAGAAAAGCATGGAGTTACCTATACTACTGTTTATAAATATTTACGAAGGTACTGGCAGCGAGGAAAGAACAAAAATTCACTACTGCCGGATTACAGCAATTCTGGTGGTAAGGGAAAAAGAAAAAAACTGGGTGATAAAAAGATTGGACGACCAAGGAAGAATATAAAGGTTAATGGTGAGGGAGTTAATGTTGACGAAGATACCAAAAAGATATTTAGGCTTGCAATTAGTGAATTTTATGATAATCCGAAGGAAAACAATTTTACAACAGCTTATGACTTTATGGTTAAGAAATATTACAGTCAAGATTATAGCTTTGAAAACGGTGTAAGAAAACCAATTGTCATACCGATAGAAAAAATACCTACAATTATTCAGTTCAGGTATTGGTATGAGGTTGAGCAAGACATAGTAAAATCACTAAAAGCACGCAAAGGAAATAAGAAATTTGCATTGGAGCATAGAGCTGTTATTGGAAAATCTGATGCGGAAATTATAGGGCCAGGGTCTAAGTATCAGATTGATGCTACTGTTGCTGATGTTTATCTTGTATCACGCTTCAATAGGACTTGGATTATCGGAAGACCTGTAATTTATGCTGTTATAGACTGTTTTTCAAGAATGGTTGCAGGAATATATGTTGGCTTAGAGGGGCCGTCTTGGATAGGAGCGATGATGGCTTTGGCGAATGCTTTTACCGATAAGGTGAGTTATTGTAAAGAATATGATATAGATATAGAAAGTAAAGAGTGGCCTTGTTATCATACTCCACAGGCTGTTTTAGGAGATAGAGGTGAAATGGAAAGTAGGCGTGCAGACACATTAGTTAACGGACTGGATATTAGGATTGAGAACACACCATCATATAGAGCTGATTGGAAAGGAATTGTTGAACAGTATTTTCATCTAATTGATGAACAGGTAAAACCTCTTGTACCGGGACATATAGATATTGATTTCAGGGAAAGAGGGGGAAAAGACTACAGGTTGGATGCCAAGCTGGATATATATCAATTTACTAAAATAATAATAAAATGTGTTCTTTATCACAATAATCAACACTGGATGAAGAAATATGAAAGCAATGAAATGATGATTGAGGATGATGTAGACCCTATCCCGAGAGAACTTTGGAATTGGGGAATAGTAAACCGCTCTGGAAAACTGAAGGCACACCCGAAAGACACTGTGAAATTAAACTTGATGCCTGTTGGAACGGCTACAGTAACGGAGAATGGGTTGAAATTTAAGAAAATGTATTACAGCTGTCAGAAGGCAATTAACGAATATTGGTTTGAAAAAGCAAGAAATAAAGGAACTTGGAAGGAAATAATAGCATATGACCCACGAAATTTGGATTATGTATATGTAAAAGCTGAGGATGGAAAGAGCTTTATTAAGTTTTCGATAATTGATAAACGGAAATACTGTGATAAAACATTTGATGAAATTGAGTACCTATTACAATATGAAAAGCTCAAATTGGAGCGCAATGCAGGAAAAATTCTACAATCCAAAGTTGATATATTGTCAGAAATAGAAAATATCGTTGAAAAAGCGGAAAAAATGACTAATGAACAATTGGACGGGTCTGTAAGTAATTCAACAAGGATTAAAAACATCAGAGAAAAACGCATGATTGAAAAGAATGCTGAAAAAGGAGAAAACGCATTTGAACTTGAAAAAGGCAGCAAAAACGAAGAACCTGTAAAGGTCATTTCAATAAATGAAGAAAATAGCGAGAAATTCAAATATCCAAGTCATATTGAGTATTTGAGGAAAAAGCAGAAAGAAAGAATGGAGAAGCATGATGAGTAAGAATCCCAACACCGGAATTACTGTAAAAGCCGAATATTCAGAGCAGGTATTGAAGGAATATCAAGGTAATCTATTGATTGAAGCTTTACCACCTATATGGAGCTTTGAACAGGTAGAGGAACTATTGCATTCTTATCCGGAACATGAGGAATATGAACGCAAGATTGATGCTCATTACCGATATCACTGTGTTCAAAGGCTTTTTAGCTATTTTCAACCTTGGAGTACACATTTTGATATTGAGCAAAGGATTTCGAGGGTAATAAGACAGGGGTATCTATCAAGAAACCCATTAGCTCCCAATTATGCATCAGATATGCAGTCCATATACAGAATGATAAAAGAAGGCAATTATCAGTTTAAAAATGTTGAACTTTCGACACCTTCAGCATCAGGATTTACTATAATAGGATTTTCTGGTATGGGAAAAACAACAGGAATAGAAAAAATTTTGCAAAGATATCCGCAGCTAATCATTCACGATGAGTATAATAGTGAAGCATTTGACCATAAGCAACTTGTTTGGTTGAAGCTTGATTGTCCTCATGATGGAAGTGTAAAAGCTTTGTGTGCAAGCTTTTTTATTGAATTTGATAAACTGCTTGTAGACAGTACATATGATAAATTTGCTGCAGGGCGTAATACAACAACTGCAACTATGATTCCAAGAATGTCTCAAATTGCAAGAAGACATAGCTTGGGGCTCCTTGTTATTGACGAAATACAACATCTTAGTGTTGCGAAGTCCGGTGGTCAAGAAAAAATGTTGAATTTCTTTGTAAATCTTGTAAATACAATTGGTATTCCTGTGATACTGATTGGTACAACGAAAGCAATGTCAATACTTCAGAGTGAGTTCCGACAAGCTCGGCGAGGTAGTGGGCATCAGGGAGATTTGGTATGGGAAAACATGGACAAAACCGATGATTGGGATTTGTTAATTGAAGGAATGTGGAACTACCAATGGACAAAGAATAAAGTGCCATTAAGCAAGGAATTAAAGGATGCATTGTATTGGGAGAGCCAAGGCATAGTAGATATCGCGATAAAGCTGTATGCAATGGCTCAGATGCGGGCTATTGCAACAGGTGAAGAAACAATAATGGCAGACTTGATTAAAACTATCGCGGAGGATAACCTGAAGCTTGTTAAACCAATGCTGGATGCTCTTAAATCTGGGAAAAATGAGGAAATAGGAAAGTATCACGATATAAAGCCGGTTGATATCGAATCATTCTGTGAAAAGCAGTTAAAAACTCTAAATCTGAATGAAATGATAAGAAAAAAGAAAGTAGAAAAAGAAAAGACACAGAAAGAGAAAGACAAGGTATTTGAAGATGTAGTGCTAAAGCTTGTTGAATTCGATATAAAACCTGAAAAGGCAAAAAAAACTGCTAAAGATATTATAGAGGAAGTTCAATGTGAAATAACAGTTGAAAATGTGTTTAAGGAAGCATTAAGACAAGTACTGCGGGAAGATATAAAAAAAGAAGAGAAACCTGAAAAAAAGAATTCTAAAAGCCTGAAAATTACGAAGGAAGAGGGTGATTTGAGGGTTATAGTAGAGAAAGGCAGAAATGAAAAGAAATCTGCATATGAAGCATTAAAAGATGCTGGGGTCATAAAGAATCCGGTTGAGGAATTCATTATGACAGGATGATTATGTGTTAAGTTTTTTCCCTACTCCCTACCCTGATGAGTTACTTTACAGTGTTTTGGCAAGGTATCATGTTAGGAGTGGAAATATAAGTTCCAAGGCAACAATGACTGAGTTATTCAGGACTAGCACTATTACAGCAGTCATTGACATGCCAAGCGGTATTAATGCATTAGTCGGTAGACTTCCAAGTGAAAAACGAATTAAAGCATATGACCTGATAATGGAGAATACCCTATTCCCCTATTATACTGCTTTCTTACCAGAAGTAAGAATAAGTGCTGTAATTGCTGCTATGATGGGAAACAAAGGCGGCAGTATACATACAATGACTGGTATTATGGCAAGTTCAATAAGTACACCTGAATATCTAAGGTTCTGCCCTATTTGTGCTAAAGAAGATAAGGCTAAGTATGGAGAATATTATTGGCACAGGCTACATCAAATACCAGGCGTTCTCCTCTGCCCTGTTCATAATACAGCAATATTGGATAGTACTGTAAATCTGGCCATGCAGAACAAACATGAATTCATAGCTGCAAACGAACAAAACTGTATTAATAAGACTGCAATAACAAAATACGGGGATATTGATTTGGAAAGGCTTTTAAAACTTTCAAAAGATATTGATTGGATTATTAAATATTATGATATTACACGAAAGTCAGTAACATCTAATAAAGGACTAAGAGATAGCTATATATCTTTACTTAAAGAAAAAGGCTATGCAACAGTTAATGGCCGAGTTTATCAGGAGAATTTAATATCTGATTTTGTTAAATTCTATGGTTGTGATTACCTGGAAATAGTTCAGTCAAAAGTTGAAAACGAAACCAATTGGGTTTCTGGTATTGTGAGAAAACACCGGAAATCTTTTCATCCAATAAGGCATCTGTTGCTTATGCGTTTTTTATATAACTCGGTAGAAGAGTTTTTCTTAAAATCGAATAAATATCAGCCTTTCGGCAAAGGACCATGGCCTTGTTTGAATGCGGCTTCAGAGCACTACAGAAAGTTAGTAATAAAAAAAATTAATATTACTCATTGTTGTGACACAAAGTTTCCAGTAGGAACTTTTGAATGCTCATGTGGATTTGCATATTCTAGGAGAGGATATGATGCTACAAAAGATGACTTGTATAAAATTGGTCGAATCAAGAACTTTGGCCACATATGGGAAGAAAAACTTCGAAGTTTAATAGAGGATAAAAATCTTGGATTGCGGGAAACTGCAAGGCAATTGGCGGCTGATCCTAAAACAATAAAGATTTATGCTGAAAAGCTGGGCCTTAAAACGAAATGGAATGAAATTAATGATCGGATACATGAAACTATAAAGATAAATATTAGTGAAAGTACTATTGATAAAAATAATACAATGCTAGGGTATCATAGAAGTGCTTGGATATCAGTTATACAAGTAAATCCTTGTGCTTCTAAAACGGAATTGCGAAAATTAGCGAAAGCTAACTATGCATGGCTTTACAGGCATGACAGGGAATGGCTTAATGAAAACTCTCCAAAGCCTAAAAGCATATTGATGAATAAGGGTCGAGTTGATTGGAAGGAAAGAGATGCTTTGGTTTTGAAAAAAATTAAATCAGTAGTAAAGGATATATTATTGGCAAAGGGTAAGCCTATCAGGCTTTCATTAAGTAGAATTGGAAAGAATAGTGAGCAGCTTGGATTGCTCGAAAAGCACCTGGATAAAATGCCTCTGACTAAAGCATATATTGAATCGGTTGTTGAGGATGACAGTGATTACAGAAAACGCAGGGTCAGATGGGCTGTATGTGAATTGAATAATTCCGGTAAGGAGCCTAAGGTTTGGAACGTTATGAGAAAGGCTGGAATTCGATCTGAATACTTAAGTTGGATTGAAAACTATATCCAATGCAAAATAGAAGAAATAAAGAGTGAGCATTCAAAATGTCAAGTATAAAGCATTATTAAAAAGAGATAACAGTAGTAAGGGCAAGAAAAAATGTAACTGAATATATAATGATTGTGTTGAGAAAGGGGGATTATTTGAGAAAATAGGCAAAGAAAGTTTGAAAGGTGAAGTTTTATGATTATAGAAGTATACTTTGATGCCAGTTTTATAGCTGAAACTTGTGTTGCTGGAATATCAGTTGTTATAAAAACGGATGGAGGTAAGCTTATATTGCAATCTTCAAAAAAAGTACTATGTAAAAGTAGCAGTGAAGCAGAATTTCGTGCCCTAAATAAGGCTGTAGGATATATAAACAATAAACAATCAAAAGGCCTATTTGCGAAAAACTGCCATATTAAGATTTACGGAGATAATCAAGGTATTATTGAAATTGCCAAAAGGATGCGCAGCATGAAAGGAATAGAGAAAGGGTTAATGCATAGCTTTTTAAAGGAGATTAATACAGTCAAAAAGAATAACAGAGTGGTTTTCTTATGGATTTTAAGGAATGAAAATATTGAGGCGCATTCTATAGCTAAAGATGTATTAAATAAAAACCTGCTTAGATCAGATAGAGTGCATAACATATAAATAATGTACAAGGAGGTTGGGGAGTGTATGGGCAGATTGAGGTTAAGGCCATGGTCATTTTCAAACAATGAAGAGGTGGAATTATATTGGCATGGAGCGCCATTTCTGAATTCTGACGGGCTATGGATGATAAAGTGTTTGTTCAAAAGACCCCACGGAACTTTCAGAGAGCATATATTCCCTTTTGGTACACTTCCTTATCTGAGAATCGGACAAACTTATATTGACGGGGATTTTGCAGAAAAAATTGCTGTAGGGTCGCTTTATGAAGTCAAAATAAATGATTTTACAAGGTTTGATATTTGTAAAGGTTTTGATTTTCCCAGAAGACTATATGCATTTGATAGACCTCCTGCTCCAACTTATGGAAACCTTTTGCTATGCAGGTTCGAAGTTGCTGGGGTAATTTATTATTTACCATGTACCGAAATAGTCCGCAGTATTCTTGCGCCTTATAAGATGTTTGCAAATCAGATACTAAGACCAGAAGGCCTTGGATGCTTTATTGAAAATAGCTCTGGATATAAGAACAAGCTTGAACTCAAATTGACTGAAGAATATCATCGTGATTTGCTGAAGGATGAAATGATTGCATATTTTGTTTGGCTCAAATTCGATAAGTCTGCAGAAAGTTCATGGAATTCGGTATATAAGAATATTATATTTGATGCATCTCAAAGGTCTGGAAATGATATAAAAAATGAATTAAGAAAAGGTATTCCGATTAGGGTTTTACCTCCGGTAAAGGGGCCATCTACGTGGACATTTAGAGGTTTGGCATATAAAAATCATAGATTGATTCTTGAAATAACATACAGATCTAATCTCGAAATACCTTTTACAGAAATTGAACTTTATCATCCCAAACTCGAAAAACTGGAAGCAGACAGACAGCCGAGGTATGCAAAAGACCCAACGAAAAGGTCCATTGATAATAAGGATGTTGAACTTGATTCTACAGGGCAAGGGGCAGAGAGCCGCCAAAACCAAAATGTTGTGGAGCAACCGCCCGTAATGTTTAATTTCAAGAGGAAACCGAGGATATATAAAAAGAGGAGTAAAACAAGAAGAGTGTATACCGGCGATGTGATTGTTATTGGCACAAAGCAGGATGATAATAAAAAAAGCAATGTAGGGACAACTCAAGATTGGGTTCAAGGGGGTAGCATTCCACAAATTGAATTTTCTATTTTGAAAATGGTAGATGCGAGTCTTTCTAAGGGGCTTGAGGAATTTTTGAGAATTGTTGAGTATATTCAAACACACAAGAAAGAATTATCACTGTCATTAAGTATTATTCCTTTACCACAATTTAAGGGCTTTTCGCGATATGAAGATGGTAGTATAAGAACTTGCGCTATTGTGAGGGTAGAATGCCAGAGACGTTTGCCTTGTTACATAATTGAGGTTGGACGAGCTGACGGATGGTCAATTTCAACATTAATTATTAAGCCAGTAAAAAGTGATAATGATGACATTAATATGATTGAGGGCTTAATAGAAAGACTGTTGAAGGACTTGGTGTGTAATAATGGACATTGGGAGCGTGAATTTTTCAGAAACGAAAGCGCTTATGTATTTGATACAGCAAAACATATTTCAGATCAGCCAGTTATTCGGTGGGCAGAAAGGATTGTAGAAAAATTTTAAGGAACATTTCTTTTTTTATAGTTATTAATACATTATTTGCATAATCACATATTTTTTTACATGGTTTATTGTGGTAAAATAGTTCCATAATTCTACATTTTTCATCATTAACAGGAGGTGCGCCAATGAAATTTAAATATGTTCCAGTTTTAAAAAATAGAAGAGAAGAATTAACTGTGTTGAAGACTTTATATAGTATTCCGATTACAAGCAAAGTCTTACCTTTACTTGAGATTGTTCAAGAAAAAGCTCAAACTAATTCAAAAACACTTTTCTATGAGGATCTTATAAAAATTTCCGACCCCAAAATTCCATTTATGGTCGATATACAAAAACTAGCAAAGCCTGGTAATACAAGTGCGACTGTCAAGCAGTTTCTTACAAAAGTCAAGCGTGACTTTAGTTACTATATAAGTTTGTTTAAGCATCTTTATGAAATTAGTAATTTAATTCCAGTTATTTCGTATGATCCTAATGATTATGACACAAATGAGATAATAAACACAGAAAAAGAACTGAGGGCTATTGGATATGATAGAATTGCCTATAGGTTAAAGATAAACTATTTTAATGTTCTATTTGCTGAAGTTAAAAAGACTATAAAAAACAATGATATTATTATTGTTGACTTGGAATCCTCGAAATATAATAACCCGGACTTTCAAGAAAAATATGATAAAGTTATTGACTTGAAATCTTCAAAAAATATTACTCTTGTATTGATGCATTCAGTTTTAAAAAAGGAGATGACAAATACAGGATTAATTAACGGGCAGAAAATTGATGATCTAAATGACGGTATTCGAAAAAAATATACTAGTTATGGATTTGATGCATTTGGTGACTATGCCTGTGTAAAAGGAGAATTACCGCCGAGTGGTGGTACAATTAGTCCTGGATTTATATTCTATTCTTGGGAAAATGATTGTTATTATGGTTTCAAAGGGAGGGAACCTAAGCTGACTGAATTCAAAGATTATATACTTCCCAATCTACTTAAATCAGCTTGCTGGAATGAATATAAGAATAATCACCAGGAAAAATGCTCTGGTTGTTCAAAAGTATTAGAAATTAAAAATGGCCTTGATGACGGGAAAAGCCAAGGCCTATGGAAAAGAATATCTATGCTACACTATATTTATACATTGGATGAACTTTTATAATAAATTGAATCTGGATTGATAGGGGAATGAAAGAAAGATTGAATGTCTATAGGCATAATTTTATCAAAATTATTACATAAAAATGTCCATTGCTTTGAGAATCTGATTTTAACAGCTAATTTAAATAGTTCATTAATCTTTCTTTCTCCAATGCTTTCAAATATTATTTTTTCTCTCTCTACCCTTGAGGATGATAAGCATTTATACCCATATTCTCTGAGGACGACTCGTAAATCTTCTGACGAGAGATTTCTAATCTGAGCTTTGGAGTCAATGTTGTTATTTTTTACTGCTTTTTGTATTGTTTTAAAAGTACACTTGCCTTTTCTGAATTGGTATTCCTTTATACCACAAATTTGCGGTATAATTTCTTTTATTTTTTCAGTGTGATTTCTATGAGTAATTATGTTAACGTATTCGAATACTTTTAAATAATCGTATATTTGTTTTTCGATTCTGTTCGTGTTATCTAATTCTGTTTTAATTTCATAAGCAACAGATTTTCCATTTACACGACATAAATCAACCCTGCTAGAGTCAACATTCATTTCGAAAAAGGTTACCTCATCTTTTTTGTAAAGACATTCCTTAATTATATGATATTTAATAACTCTTTCGTTTGGATAATAATTCATAATTAAATCATTTATGACTTTATGCCCTAAAGTAGTGGCTTTTAGATGTTTAACTAGATTGTAAATGTCCTCAGGCATTTGGCTTTCTACTATTCTCCATATTTTGCTGTCACCTAACAGTGGAGTGTATAGAGAATTAAAAGTTCTACCTATTGATTCGAGAATGGTAGAGCTTATTTTTTTGTTATTCAATTCAATAATGCTTTTCAAAACGCTTTCCTCACTTTCAAAACGCTGTTCTTATTTTATAGAAACGTGGACTCTTTATCAATAGTATTATGCATAGTTTAATTAAAAAATAAATTTATCGTTTTAATAAGCTTAATCCTTGTTTAACTATACTGTCCATAACTTCAATATCATTAGTGTATTTAATATATTCGGCAAAATTTACATTTACATTATCGGGATTAAAATCCTCAGCAGCATACCGAACAAGATTATTGAGTCTATATTTATTACCACCAATTAATTTAAGGTGCCTATACAATTGTATATTATGTTTATATCCTAACAATGATTTAAGGTCATTTAGGCTTATAAACCTCTCAGGTAAGAATTTGAAATATTCATTGAAATTAAGCACTGTAGGCATAACAGGTTTACCAAATAACATTCTTGAAGCAAGATTTAGAATTTCTGAAGTATTATTATTTGCGCACATGTTTTCTAAAATATTATATTCATTACACGATTTGAAATTTTCAAGTTTTAACGTTTTATACATTACTTCTACTTTTAAATTTTTCTCAAGGAAATCAAGGAAATCATTTCTGCTATACAATATCTTTTTTCTAATTAAACTTATATCTAGATTATCATTTTGTTTTACATTTAAAGCTTTATTAATCATAGTGCGCACAGGGATGTTTATATATAAATGTTTAAATATATCTCTGAAATTTAAAAGAAAATAAGAGTAAGTACAAGATAAGTAATAACAGGCATCATCTATTGTAAGATTAAAGTCTTTATTGGTAATATAATCCATATATTCCTCAGCAATGTCAATGTAACTTTTCCCAGTTCCTTCAAACTTAACAACATTTGATTTCATATTTGACCTCTTAAGTTATTAATAATGATAACTTAAGTGTATCAAAAATTTGTATATATGTCCATTGATATCAAAAAAATATTTTATTTATCAAAAAGTTGAAAAAAGTTGAAATTTGTGGAATTATTAAATAAAATAAATATATCAATTATAGCAGTTAGAGTTTAGTGCTTTTATTTATTCAGTATATATTAATGTGTGGATGAGGTGTGATGATTATGGATTTTCCTGCTATTAGATTTAAAGATGATATTGAAAAGGTATATGCTTTAATTCTTGCTCCATATGCCGCTGCTATACCAGAGAAGAATAGTAGAGAACACGATGAGCCAGTACAAGTAGATGATTTAAGAAGTTCTTTTCAACGTGACCGAGATAGAATTATTCATTCAAAAGCGTTTAGAAGACTTATGTATAAAACACAGGTTTTCGTTAATCATGAGGGGGATCATTTTAGAACGAGATTAACTCATACACTAGAGGTTTCTCAATTTGCTCGAGGTATAGCGAAATCACTAGCATTAAATGAAGATTTAGCTGAAGCTATTGCTCTTGGACACGACCTAGGTCATACGCCATTTGGTCATGCAGTTGAACAGTTTTTTGATGAACAATTAAAAAGTTTAGGAATGGGAAGGTTTTACCACAACGAGCAAAGTGTGAGAATAGTTGATTTTTTAGAAGACAGAGATTCAAATAATAGAGGTCTAAACCTAACAAAGGAAGTAAGAGAAGGAATATTAAAACATAATGATGATAGTAGCGGTATATACACAAATTTAGATCCTAAACTGCCATGTAGTACATTGGAAGGACAAGTAGTAAGCCTTGTTGATACAATTGCATATGTATGCCATGATCTTGAAGATGGAATAAAATCAGGTTTGCTACAAAGGAATATTAATAGAAATCCTGATGACCGCATTAGTTTTACTGAACTTAGGGATATGATAATAGAAGTGACGAAAGGAGATATTTGTATTGATTGTGATTTTTACAAAGAAACATATTTTGTAAGAAAATTAATACACTATTTTATTTCCAACTTAACACAGGATAGCTATGAAAAGATAAAGAATTTTAAAGTAATGTCATTAGAAGATGTTAAAAATCTTTCGAAACAGGGAATAAGAATCATTGGTTTTCATGACAGTACAAAAGAAATATTTAAAAAAATTAGAAAATTTGTATATAGAAACTTATATGATACACAAACTATAGTAATGATGGATACAAAAGCGGTAAAAGTAATTAAAGATATGTTTGAAGCTTTCGTAGACAATAAAAAATTGTTGCCACCAGAATGCTTGTACAGGTATAATCATATTTACACCGATCCTCTGTACAAAGGTAGTGCGAATAATGAGGTAAGAGTAATTATTGATTATTTATCTTGTATGACAGATCGGTATGCCTTGGATGAACATGAAAGAATATTTAATCCAAGAATTAAATTATAGGGTGGTTGCATGAACAAATTAGAAGGTTTTTATGAACTAAAGAAATCGGGACTTCCTTCAGTTCCATGGGAAAAATACGATGCTAATACTGTATTTGATGAAAAAATATTATGGACAGTTAGATCTGCCGTATTACTTGGAGATGATTTAAATCTGCCTAGAAAAGTAGGAGTAAACTCATATGAAGCAAAAGAATTTGCGGACCAATTGATTAATAACCTAGGGGAAAATGGGATGGTTCTATTTTACCCATATTTTATAGCTGATAAAAGCGGTGTAATGGAAGTTTCAGCCGATAGAGTGGTTATTGAGGCAGTAAAGGATGATTTATGGAATTTAGTTACAAATAATAAAAAGGATGTAACGATTATTATTTCTGAAGAAGATATTTTTTATGATGGAAATAAAGATTTTCTTTCTAATGATGAAATTACTAAGCTGTTAGGATATTCAACATCTGTAAAAAGGATGTTTAGATCTCTTATTGCTGAGGGTAAATCAATCTTTCTAGAGTGGAGTTTTGCTTATATCTCTGATATAAATAAAAAGCCAACTGGAAAAAAAGAGCTAGTTTTTTACGAAATCAGAAGTGTGTAAAAATATAAAACATTTGGTTGGAAAGTGGAATGTGTTAGTTACTCATTTTTTACAACATTTTTATTAGTCAATGGATGATATTTATAACAGTACTTCTTTAATTTTATAACTTTAATTTGATTGACTTGGGGAACCACATGCTATTTGATGTGGTTTTCCATTGCTGAAATTTTACAACTTTTTTATTACTCATCAGTGTGTGTGTCAAAAAATAATAAAGGACTATACTAAATAAAAAAGAATTATACTAAGCTGCTAAAATATGGGGGCTGTTTATATAACCATAAAAGCAGCTTTTTATTTGTGAGTTTCTACTAGATTTGAAGAATTAATTCAAAGATATCAAAGATATTTGAATATGTTAAAAGTTTATAAAATACATTAATTGCAAATTGAATATGAGAAGGTAGTTCATTATAAATACTTATATCTTATACTGGAAGAAAATTGGACAGAAAACTGTTGATAATAGAAGAAATATTACACCATTGCCCTTCAGAATTACTAAATCTTCACAATCAGGTTCAGAGTTGAATTTTGGAATTGAAGTTTCTGCCGAATTTAATGTTTGTTTCATGTGCAGTCAAACTTAGTACTAAAGGAACCTGAATGTATACCTTTTAAGCAGTGACAAACTAAATATAAAAAAAGACAAAAATAAGCCATAAAAGACATCTTATAATCTATTTAGGGCTTCCTTAACGACGGTGAAACATGCAAAAACTCTAGTTTCAAAGGCATAGTTTTGATAAAATAGTGCATGAGAAACGTCAATTTTCAAGAAAAAAGCTTGCACTACTAAGGAGAATCTATGTATAAATATACCTC
>JAOABQ010000011.1 GCA_026418275.1 Clostridia bacterium | reverse complement strand
CATAAATACTGTGCAGCGTGAGCCTAGGTCAACTGGATTCCTTGAATTCAGCGCCTCGTTCGAAAAATCCTGTACATTCATATTCAAGGATTTTGCAAAAGTCTCAATAAATGAGCCGCATCCTGAAGAGCAGGCCTCATTTAACATGATACTATCAATAACACCATTCTTTATCTGAAGGCACTTCATATCCTGCCCACCGATATCCAAAATAAAATCAACCCCGGGCAGAAAATATTCCGCCGCCTTATAGTGGGCAATGGTTTCAATCTCCCCATGGTCAATAAATAATGCACTTTTGAGCAGCGCTTCACCATATCCCGTAACAGTAGCATTTGCGATAAAGGCCTCTTTAGGCAGCAAAGCATACAATTCCTTTAGAATTCGGATGCTTGACTGTATAGGGCTTCCCTCATTACTCCCGTAATAGGAATATAAAAGTTTTCCTTCTCCATCGATAAGGGCGGCCTTGGTTGTCGTAGATCCCGCGTCAATTCCCAAAAAGCAATGCCCCTTATAACTGCTTAAATCGCCCCTGGAAACATTGCTTTTAGCATGTCTATGATTAAATTCGTCTAATTCTTCCTGATTTAAAAATAATGGTCTAAGCCTCTCTACCTCATGAGCAGTTACCTGATTCAGCACCGGGAGCCGCTCATATAAATGAGCGAAGGACAGGGAGTATTCCTCTTTTGAAGCAAGTGCCGCTCCAATAGCTACAAACAGGTGCGAATTTATAGGAAACACAACCCTATTGTCGCTTAGTTCCAGCGTTTCGATAAACCGCTGTCTTAGTTCAGACAGATAATTTAGGGGACCTCCAAGAAATGCGATGTTTCCGCGAATCGGCTTCCCACAGGCAAGACCGCTGATGGTCTGAGTGACAACAGACTGAAAAACCGAGGCCGCAATATCCGCTTTTGCAGCTCCCTCATTCAGAAGCGGCTGAATATCTGTCTTGGCAAAAACACCACATCGCGCAGCAATAGGATAAATCACCTTGTACTTCTTTGCAAGTTCATTTAAACCTGAAGCATCAGTTTGAAGCAGAGAAGCCATCTGATCGATAAAAGCTCCGGTTCCTCCGGCGCAAGTACCGTTCATCCGCTGTTCAATGCCCCCATCAAAGTAAGTGATCTTTGCATCCTCACCACCCAGTTCTATAGCTACATCCGTTTGCGGAATAATATTTTCGATGGCTTTCGTTCCGGCAATAACCTCCTGGATAAAGGGAATATTGAGCCACTGGGACACCGACAGCCCACCGGAACCCGTAATCATAATGGTAATATCGTCATTTCTAAAGTCATTATATGCCTCGGAGACGAGTTGGAATATGGTCTTTCTGATATCTGAAAAGTGACGTTGGTATTTACTATAAATAACAACGTCATTTTTATCCAATACTACAAGCTTTACAGTTGTCGATCCTACGTCTAAACCCAAATGTAATAGTCTCTTCATAATAATATAACCCGCAATTCTCTTTTGACATCCTTTGCAGATATCAAAGCCGGCAAGCTATACCTCCCTTTTGGTGTCCTATTAGAAATATATACAAACCATAATGGAAAATTATATCACAATTATTGTAATTGTGTAATAAAATAAAAATTTAACATTAATTATTACCCATATTGCAATTTTTTCTTAGCATATAATTCCATATTTATTGTAAAGAATTTGAAATATTTTTTCAAGCTATTATAGTTTAATAATGCAGTTCTATCGGAAGATTTAATATAAAAAAACAAAGGCCCCTTTTGGAACCTTTGTTTTATGATCTATATATGGTCATACATTAAGCATCTGTTTTGATATGCAATTCCTTTAACTGCTTTGTTTCTACGAAATCAGGCGCATTTGTCATCGGGCAGGATGCATTCTGTACTTTTGGGAATGCAATAACATCTCTGATACTGTTCTTACCTGCCATCAGCATTACTAATCTATCCAAACCAAAGGCCAAACCGCCGTGTGGAGGTGTGCCATATTTGAATGCTTCAAGAAGGAATCCGAAGCGATCCCATGCCTGTTCCTCTGTAAAGCCCAGGAGTCCGAACATTTTGGCCTGTAGATCCTGCATGTGGATTCTTATACTTCCGCCGCCGATTTCTACACCGTTTAACACAATATCATAAGCTTTAGCCCTTACTCTTCCGGGATCCGTATCCAAATATTCAAAATCTTCTTCCATAGGAGATGTAAACGGGTGATGCTTCGCTACCCAACGTTTGTCTTCCTCGTCATATTCCAAAAGCGGAAACTCTGTCACCCAAAGGAACTTGAATTCATTCTTATTGAGTAAATCAAGTCTTCTTGCAAGTTCCAGCCTAAGCTGCCCCAAAGCATCATAGACAACTTCGTTTTTATCTGCAATAAAGCAGATAAGATCCCCGGGTTCAGCTTCCATTCTATCCAGTATAGCCTTTACTTCATCTTCGTTAAAGAACTTTGTTATGGCAGACTTTAGTTCATTCTCTTCAACAACAATCCAGGCCATTCCTTTGGCTTTATATATCTTTACAAACTCAACCAGGCTGTCGATGTCTCTCCTACTAAATTTGGCACCACAGCCCTTCGCATTGATCGCTCTTACACTGCCTCCATTTTTTACTGCGTCCGCAAATACTTTAAATCCGCAATTTTCTACAAGGTCGGAAATGTTAACAAGCTCCAAGCCGAAACGGATATCCGGCTTATCGGATCCAAACCGGTCCATTGCCTCCTTATACGGCATCCTTATAAAGGGTGTTTCAAGCTCAATTCCCAAGGCTTCTTTAAAAGCTTTCTTTACAAATCCTTCATTGACTGTCAATACATCCTCAACATTGACAAAGGACATCTCGATATCGATTTGGGTAAATTCCGGCTGCCTGTCAGCCCTTAAATCTTCATCCCTAAAACATTTAACAATTTGGAAATACCGGTCAAATCCCGAAACCATCAAAAGCTGTTTGAACAATTGGGGTGATTGAGGTAGTGCAAAAAACTTCCCTGGATGGACCCTACTGGGAACAAGGTAGTCTCTGGCTCCTTCCGGAGTACTTTTGGTAAGCATGGGTGTTTCGATTTCCAGAAAACCGTTATCGTCATAATAGTCCCTTGCAATTTTGGCAATTCTATGTCTTAACATGAGGCTGCGCTGCATGTCCGGCCTTCTTAAATCGATGTACCTGTATTTAAGACGAACCGATTCATTTACATCCGAATCCTCTTCAATATATACAGGCGGAGTTTCTGCCTTGCTTAAAATCCGGAGTTCTTTAACAGTAACTTCAATTTCCCCTGTCGGAATTTTAGGATTTACTGTTTCAGGTGCTCTTTTTACCACTTCTCCCACAACGGCAATCACATATTCGCTTCGTATTAGTTCTGCCTTTTTAAATAGTTCGCTGTCCACCTGAGTATTGAAAACTACCTGTAATATACCGGTTCTGTCCCTTAAGTCAACAAATATTACGCCTCCCAAATCCCGTCTTTTGTGAGTCCAGCCCATGACTGTAACTGTTTGTCCAACATGGCTGATGTCTATTTCTGCACACCTGTGGGTTCTTTGCAACCCATAAATCGACTCTCCCATACTTCGAATCCTCCATTAAAATTTATTTATTAAAAATTTGAGAAATTGATTCTAAACTAACTTCCTTTTGATCACCTTTTTTCATATTTTTTAGCATTGCCTTGCCATTTAGGATCTCATCGTCTCCAAGTACAATGACATAATCTGCTCCCATTTTATCCGCATACTTCATTTGCGCCTTTAAGCTTCTTCCTACTACATCGTTTTCCGCGGCTATTCCTTTATTCCTCAGTTCATATACAAGCTTTTGGGCAAATTTAAACGCTTTTTCACCGATATTTGCGATAAACAGGTCGATTCCCTTAGGTTCAGGTATATGGATACCCCGGCTTTCCATCTCCAAAAGCAGCCTCTCCAGTCCCATGGCAAAACCAATTCCCGGAGTAGCCACTCCGCCGCAGGCCTCTACCAACCCATCATACCTTCCTCCGCCGCATACCGTACCTTGTGTTCCAACATTTTCCGAAACAAATTCAAATACGGTTTTGGTATAATAGTCCAAGCCCCGTACGATATTTTTGTCTACATTGTAGGCGATACCTAAGTTTTGAAGCCCGGCTTTTAGGCCTTCAAAGTGCTCGGCACACTCTCCACACAAGTTATCAACCAAAGCAGGCACATCCTTGGTATGCTCTTTGCACTTTTCCTCTTTGCAATCTATGATTCTTAGAGGATTTCTGTTGTATCTTGTCATGCAAAGTTCACAAAGATGATGAAGCTTTGGATTTAAATACTCCTTCAATTTTTCATTATATTCGCCCCTACATTTGGGACAGCCGATACTATTTATGTTCAGTTTAATTTCGTTGGTTCCCAGTTTATTAAAGACTGTACTTAAAATACTGATGATTTCTACATCTATGGAAGGCCCTGTAGAACCGAAAGCTTCAACGCCAAATTGGTGAAACTCCCTATATCTTCCTTTGGCCATCTTTTCATAACGATAGGCTGTAATATTGTAATAAAGCTTGACAGGCTGGGGCAGTGAAGCCATTCCGTTCTCTATGTAGCTTCTTACAACACCCGCGGTTCCTTCCGGCCTTAATGATATACTCCTTCCTCCCTTATCCAGGAATGTATACATCTCTTTTTGCACAATATCGGTAGTATCTCCAACTCCACGCTGAAATAATTCCGTATGTTCAAAAACAGGCAACCGGATCTCCTTATATCCAAAGGTATTGCAAACCTCTGAAATTATTTTCTCAATATACTGCCATTTATAAACCTCTCCCGGCAGTATGTCCTTTGTTCCTTTTGGCGCTTGCGTTAACATAGTAACCTCCGTACAAGTAGTATTTGTTAACCTGAACCTAAATAAAAAACCCCTCATCCCCAATAGGGACGAGAGGTATTTCCCGCGGTACCACCCTGATAGGCTTTCGCCCACTTTAGTCCCTCTAACGCTGGACCTGCGGATTGGCTTACTAAACTTCAACCAATCAACTCCCGGGTGTTCTTTCGCCAATCTTTATCCTAAAAGTACTTCCAGTCTCGGTACTCTCTCCCTGCAAGGCAGTATTAGCTACTTTTCCCATTCATAGTTTTTTTAAACTTTGATATTAGTTATATTTTAATGATGAGAAACAATATTGTCAATACAGTTTGAAAAATTGTAAAAATAAATCATTTATTTTCATAGAAGCTAAAAGACTCTGTGTCATCCCTGTGGTTTTTCACTGCGCCATTTTCAAAGGCAACAGGATCAAAATTGTCTATATTTTTCATATTTTGTTCCGGTACTTTGTGAGGCCCTTTCCACATATTGTTTATTAAAGAGATCCCAAAAGTAATGATTCCCAATATGAAGAGGACCAGTACTTTATAAATGGTTTCGGAGCCATTTAAATTAATAAACAGGGTCTTCAATGCCACAATAACCAATACCGCCGAACCAAACCACCGGAAAACTGCTTGTTTGCTGTATGCTCCCCATATAAAAAGGATTAAAGCATAGATTCCCCATGAAACAGAAAGCGTCAATCCAAGGTCAATAAAGTCTACCGTATACTCCTCCCATAAATTGTCTATTTGGAAAGTTAGAAGGCCTCCAACCACCAAGTGGCTTAGTATGGCAAAGATATTTGACATATAATAGTCCGCTTCAGCCTGATCCCTATAAAAAAGGTTAATCCTTACATTGAGTGACAAGTAAAAACCGAAAGCTGCCAAAAGGACCCAGGCCATCCCAGACCAGTTAAGAACAGGTATAAATTTGCCAAACCATATCCCTAGCGGTGTTGTCCATGTCACACTAAACCAATAGAAACCTGTTCCGAACCAAATGACAATCGCTGCAAGCTTTAAATATTCCAATTTTTTTATTTGCCCAACCATTAGTACAAGGATGGCAACAAACATCCAGGTATATACCGAAATCATGGGTTTGACTGCAAGACCGCTTCCTAAGTCAGCTGCCGCAATAAGTGCCAGTAGAAGGCCTCCGAAAAACTTTGCAACTACAGCAATGGAATACTGTCTTGTCAATAAGTAGATCACCAGTGAAGCAGTAAGGTAAATAATCCCCATCCCCGTAAGTATAACTGAAAACGAAATTTGTCCGTGAAGGATTGCAAACGCCCAAAGTGCAAATACTCCACCGTTCAAGACGCCTAAATACATATTGAGTCCGTCAAACTTAAGGTTTTCCTTCCATGAGGAGATCAATAACCCAACAATATAGAATAAGAAAGCACTCACTGCGTATTTAAAGGGCATCTCCCAACCTACCGGATCGAAGTGCAAATAATATGCTGCATAAAGTATCCAGGTTCCCATGAAAGGAATTAAGCGAAGCTCGGTCCATCTCTTGCATACACTTACAAAAAAGAAGGCAGAATTGATGACAAGTAGATATAAAAAGAGTGTAAATACCTGGTCTCCCTGTGGTTCCATTACAAGAGGCGATATGAGCGCACCCAGCAGGGCAAGATTCATCATAATTCTTAAATTAAGCCTGAAGGCGTAAATAGATACTCCGATGGTTACTGCAATCATCGAAAGAAACACTGTCATTGGAGTCCATATGTCAAAGACAATACCTGCAAATGAAAATGTCGTGTAAAATAAAGCAACACCTGTTCCACTCAAAATTTGACCTGAAATATCTTTTCCCTTTTGGCTGAAAAAAGCCCCAATAACTGCAAATCCTGCACCCACCAATATTCCAATTCCAATTTTTATTTCATTTGAAATCCAGCCTTGATCTACTGCAAATTTAAACATATATGAAAATGCCATAAACATAAATACTGAGCCTAAGAAAGTAATCCAATGCTTTTTAAATAATTCCTTCATACATAACCATCCTTTCATAAATTTGATCTATCCAAGGTTACTTGATGCTGTCTTTCTACATCTTTCCACCCAACCTTCACTTTATATAACTCCTAGTTTTACAACCAACTTTTATGACCTGATCATATTTTAATTTTACACCCTTTTTCAACACTTTTAAAGATGCCGAAAGTCACAACTTACTATCCGAAAGTCACATATTTTTTGTATACTATGTGACTTTCGGATGGACAAATAAAAAAACAGGCTG
Organism: Clostridia bacterium; assembly: GCA_026418275.1. GTDB lineage: Bacteria > Bacillota > Clostridia > Acetivibrionales > DSM-2933 > SKW182. Next base: position 111,382 of record JAOABQ010000011.1, on the reverse strand, counting down.
TCATCGTTTTTGCCTGTTTAATCTTACATTTTCATAATCTAGGTGTGTATGCAGTTTGTTATTGCGGTATAAGCGCCCGTTTTCTTTCCATCATTTCACTTACACGGTTTACATATTCCTCTATGCTCTTTACATTAAACGCCCGCTCAATCCGGTTTTCCACCGGATAGACCACCTTTGTAACCCCACCTGCTCCAAGGGCAAAGATGCTTTGCTTCTCCTCCATAATTTGAACATTATAAATACACTCGAACCCCTTCTTTGCGTATCCTATGTTTTCCAAATTACCTACCATGTTTTTTTGCCGGTACAGGTAGTAAGGATCCATCCCCATAGACTTGGCATAAGAGAAAGCAAAATCAATCATATCCGATGCTTCACTTTCAGGGATTGGTAAAAATGCATCCTGTTTTTCCTTTAGTTCGGATGCCCTTTTCACTGCCATGGTATGTACCGTTAAACTTTCAGGCCCTAAATTTCTTACTTGATCCAGAGTCCTAATAAAGTCCTCTTTCCCCTCTTCCGGCAGTCCGACAATAAGATCCATATTGATATTGTCAAAACCTATTTTTCGGGCTAAAGCAAACTTTTCTACAATATCCCGGGCTGAATGATTTCTTCCGATCAGCTTAAGGGTTTTATCATTCATGGTTTGTGGGTTGATACTGATCCTTGTAACCCTGCTCTTTTTGATTGAAGTAAGTTTCCCTTCATCGATGGAATCCGGTCTTCCTGCCTCTAAGGTATACTCTTCAATCATATCCAAATCAAAATGCTCCTCTATCCACGAAAGGAGCCTTCCTAGTTCTTTCTCATGAAGGGCCGTTGGAGTTCCTCCTCCAATATAAAGGCTCTGGATTTTGTAGGCATTCTCTTTAAGAAGCTTGCTTGTTTCATTGATTTCTCTCTCTAATGCCGCCATATACCCTTCAAGCAAATGGCTGTTCTTTAAAATAGGACTGGATGTAAAGGAACAATAGAGACAGCGGCTTGGGCAAAAAGGAATCCCAATGTATACACTTACTAAATTCCGGGTATTCCTTCTAAGAATGTCCCTTTCAGCCTCCGCAACATCCAGCAGTATATTTGCTTTTTCAGCAGAAACATAATACATGCTCTTTAGATTTTCAATAATTTCACCTTGTAAAGCGCCTTTTGCCGCCATCTCATGCACAATCTTTGCAGGCCTGATTCCTGTAAGTATGCCCCAGGGAGGCTTTCTACCCGTATAATCCCCGAGCAGTACGAAAACTTGTCTCTTAATTTCTCTCTTTATTCTTTTTTTCGTTTGCTGTTCGTTTAAATGCATGGAAGCAGCTTCAATAACTCCTTCTGCCTTTCCCAGGAGGGTACCGTCTATATAAACCTTTGTACAGACCTTGGTACCATTGTTACCGCTGCTTATTTCGCTGGACATAAAAATCCCCCGGAATTCTACCGGAGGCTTAATGTCTATTCTTTCAATTTTTGTCTCACTAAAAAAAAGTTTTATAATATCTTCGATTTCATAAATATAGTTATGTCCATCCAACTTAAGATAAATCATTTTCCAATCCCTTTTCCTGAAAAAAATAAAATTTCTAATTCTACTTTCCTATTTTAACAGTTATGGATTCCCCATCCTTATTTGCGGAAAAAGCCCGGTAATCAAAATACAATTCCTTTATCACAATATTCCCATCTTCTACAATATTCTTAATTCCCACATAAACATCTTCATAATCATTGGGATAAAGCAGTGCCAATATTTTTTTTGTCACATCCATTGTATTTTCACTGGTATTTAAGATACGCATATCATAATACTTGCCCCAATCCTTTAATGTTATTTCCGCATTTTGAGTGTTGATATTACCTTTCGTACTAAATAGAACCATACCATCTTTCAAGACTGTATTTGGAATATTTTTAATAACTTTTTCGATTTCATTAATTTTGACGGATTTGATAACAACCGTTTTAAGTATGCCAATCCATTTCACTTCAGCCCCAAGGGTTTCACTTACAAACCGGAGGGGTACAAAGGTTCGTCCGCCGCTTAAAACTGCTTTGGTATCAAAAACCTTTTGAACATTATTTTTTAATGCTTTCTTTTCCCCGATTTTCATAACAATCGTGTCTTTTCCTTTTGTAATGGTTACCTTCTGGGTTTTTCCGTCCCATTTGACTTTAGCTCCCAGAGCCTCGCTTACAAAACGGACAGGTACCAACGTCCGGCTGCTTTTATCTATAAAGGGTTTTGCATCAGGAAACTGAATGTTTTTCCCGTCTACATTCACACTGATTCCATTGTCTCCGAAAACAACACCCTGACAGATCAAAAGTATCCAAAAACAAAGGACCAACACTGATATTTTTTTAATCATTTCTCTCCCCCCATTTATCTTAGCTATTCATATTATACCACTAAATGGAGATTATACGAAACTGAATCATTACAGGTTTCTTATGAAGGGATTTCGTTCTCTTTCAAAGCCAATGGTGGTATGACCTCCATGTCCCGGATAAACAAGGATCTCATCAGGAAGCTTCATCAGCTTTTTTAGGGATAAGTGCATATCCTGAGCATTTCCCCCTGTTAAATCCGTCCTACCCATAGACATTTTAAACAAAGTATCCCCTGTAATTAAATTATTTTGAGCAAGAATGCAAATGGACCCCGGGGTATGCCCGGGTGTATGAATGATTTCAAGCTGCAATCCACCAACTTCGAGAACCTGCTTATCCTTCAACAGTTCATCTGCATGCTTGAAAGTAATTTCCTGCCATAATATCCAAGACCCGTTTAATCTCGCGTCCTCCAAATATTCAGCATCTCCCTCGTGAATTAAAACCGGTGCGCCGGTATCTTTTCTCAAATGATCTACATAATATATATGATCGGCGTGTCCGTGGGTTAAAATGATATATTTCACCTTTAAATCTTTGCTGCGTAAAAACTCCAATACCGCTTTATGTTCGACGCCTGCGTCAATGACCGCAACTTCTCCCTGCTCTCCTACTATATAGCAGTTGGAGTCTAACATTCCATTTGGAAGCCGTTCAAATATCATATTTATCAACCTATCCTTATCTACACATTTTACCTTTAAAACTCCCTTTTACTGTCCAGCAGCAACGTAACCGGCCCTTCGTTATGAATCTCAACCATCATCATTGCCCTAAACTTCCCTGTCTGAACATTAATATCATATTTTTTACAATACGCTACAAATTGATGATATAACATTTCGGCCTGCTGTGGTGCAGCTGCCTTGTCAAAACTTGGCCTTTTCCCCTTTCGGCAATCACCGTATAAAGTGAATTGAGATACTACCAGCAGTTCGCCTTTCATATCCAAAAGAGAAATATTCATTTTTCCGTTTTCATCTTCAAAAATTCTTAAATTCAGGATCTTCTCGGCAAGGTAAGCAACGTCTTCTTCACCATCATCCTGCCCGATTCCCAATAAGACCATAAGCCCTTTTTCAATTTCACCTACCGGTTCCTCATCAACCAAAACTTTAGACCTTACTACACGTTGAACTACAGCTCTCATTTTTTCCACATCCTAAAAACATACTTAAATTTTGTTTCTAGTTACTTCAAAAACACTATCCACTTTTTTCAGCTTTTTAATGATTTTTTCCAACTTCTCTGCATGGGTTATTTCCAATGTTAGGTTCATAATTGCAACCTGTTCTTTGGTTGTTCTCGCATTAATGGCCGTCAGCGGAATTTTGGATTCACCGATTACATTGGTGATTTCCATTAAAAGTCCCTGTCTGTCATTGGCCATAACGGTTATATCCGCTTTATAGGCAACATTTTCAGCTGTGTACCAGCTGACCTCAATGAGTCGGTTTTCCCCATCAATGGGGTTCGCAACATTCACACAATCCTTTCTATGAACCGATACCCCTCTTCCCCGGGTGATATAACCCATAATTTCATCCCCAGGCACGGGATTGCAGCATCTCGAAAGCCTGACAAGACAGTTGTCAATTCCTTTGACCACAATTCCGCTTTCAGGAGCATTTTTTTTCTTCTTTTCCTTTTCATTTCTATGCTGTACAACTGGGTCAACCAGATGTTCTATTTCTTCAGGCTTTATGGTTTTTCTATACTCATCCTTAAGCCGAGTAACAATTTTACTTGCTGTAATGGCACCGTAACCAATTCCTGCATAAAGGTCCTCCAGGGAATGGAAATTATATTTTTTAAGCACCGCCTCAACCCATTCATTTCTGAATAGTTGGGCATAGGTAACTCCCTGTTTTTTCAGTTCCTTTTCAACAGATTCCTTGCCCCTTAAGATATTTTCCTCTCTTTTTTCCTTTTTAAACCACTGATTGATTTTATTTCTCGCCTGTGAGCTTTTCACAATCTTAAGCCAATCCCTGCTTGGCCCATGAACACTGGCAGATGTGAGAACTTCAACAATATCCCCATTTTTGAGGGTATATTCAAGAGGTACAATTTTACTGTTAATCCGGGCTCCCATCATCTTATTCCCAATGGCACTGTGAATGGAATAAGCAAAGTCAATGGGCGTCGCTCCTGCCGGAAGGCTTAATACATCCCCTTTAGGCGTAAAAACAAACACTTCTTCCGCGTAAAGGTCGATTTTAAGGGTTTCCATAAACTCCTTTGCATCACGCATATCCTTCTGCCATTCCAAAAGCTGCCTGAGCCATGCAAGCTTTCCATCCACATCATTGGCTCCCGCATTGCCCTCTTTATATTTCCAGTGAGCCGCAATCCCCACTTCTGCAACACGGTGCATATCCCATGTCCGTATTTGTACTTCAAAGGGAAGACCTTCATGTCCGATCAAAGTTGTATGGAGAGATTGGTACATATTGGGTTTGGGCATTGCAATGTAATCCTTGAATCTTCCGGGAATCGGCTTGTAAAGTTCATGTACCATTCCCAAAACCGCATAACAGTCTTTTACTGAATTAACAATCACCCGTACAGCAAACAAATCATAGATCTGATCCATACTCTTATTTTGTTCTACCATTTTGCGGTAAATGCTATAGAAATGCTTTGGCCGTCCATCCAGGTGTGCATCTATTTCCATTTCACTTGTTTTTTCTTTTAAAGTATCTATGATATTGGTAATAAATGCCTCTCGTTCTCTTCTCTTTTTAGCGATTTTATCCACCAATTCATAATAGCCTTTGGGATCAATATATCTTAGGCTTAAATCTTCAAGCTCCCATTTTATTTTGGATATACCCAGCCGGTGCGCTAATGGCGCATAGATTTCCAGTGTCTCTTTGGCCTTTTCCACTTGTTTGTCAGGTGCCATATATTTAAGCGTTCTCATATTGTGCAGCCTGTCTGCAAGTTTTATCAGTATAACCCGGATATCTTTTGCCATGGCTAAAAACATTTTTCTCAAGTTTTCAACCTGCTGCTCCTCCTTCGTAGTATACGGAATTTTCCCGAGTTTCGTTACTCCGTCCACCAGGGTAGCTATTTCATCGTTAAAGTTTGCCTTTAATTCCTCGAAGGTACAGGTTGTATCCTCAATAGTATCATGAAGGATTCCGGCTACAATGGAAGTGCAATCCAATTCCAATTCCGCTAAGATATTTGCCACTTCCATAGGGTGAACAATGAAAGGTTCTCCCGAAACCCTTAATTGCCCCTGATGGGCGGATTTGGAAAGTTGATGTGCCTTTTCTATCAGTGTAAAATCACAACTTAGATTATATTCCTTTATTCTTTTTAGCAGCCTTGTATAGCCGTCAGCCATTAATATTCCTCCGGATTATTAGAATGGGTAATAGGGCCAAAGCAGATATCTCAAAAAATGGTCCTCTCAATATGTATAACCAATCAATTAAAATTTTACAATGGATTCAACAGGGTACCCTTTCAGTTTGTCCCTGCCGTTCAAAAACGTTAGTTCAACAAAATAAACAATTCCAACCACTTTGCCGCCTAATTTTTCAACCAATTTAATGTTGGACTCGGTTGTGCCGCCTGTTGCCAGCAAGTCGTCAACGATGACCACTTTCTCCCCCGGTTTGACTGCATCCATATGCATTTCCAGAATATCCGTACCGTATTCCAACTGATACTCAGCCTGAACGGTCTTATAGGGAAGTTTTCCTTTTTTCCTTATTGGAATAAACCCCTTACCCATCGTATAAGCAAGCGGAGTTCCAAAAATAAACCCTCGGGACTCCGGGCCGGCAATTAAATCACAATCTCCAAATTTTGAAACCTTTTCCTTCATTTCATCAAGAGCTTGTTTTAAAGCCTCCCCATCCTGCAATACAGTAGTAATGTCAATAAAATCAATGCCTTCCTTTGGGAAATCCATAACATGTCTTAGTTTTGCTTTCAAATCCATTACTAAAACCCCCTTGATTTAAATTATTTACATTTAAGTGATTGCAAATTTCTATATAATATGGAATTATCCAAATTCGTCTTCTTTCCGTTATAGTCGGATAAGGTTATTTTTACTCCCAAACTTGCATCGGAATCAAAATTTAAAAGTTTTAATTCATTAAAAATTTCAAGACTCTTTTTCAATTTGAAATAGTTCATCTTAATTTTATAACTTTTTGAGATCTTTCGGGCAAAAGCACACAAATCGCCTATAAAAAGATTATTATTTTCGCTATTTGACTTAAGGAACTGGTATACAGCAACTAAATCCTGCCTATCTAAAATAATTTCATTCAAATCAAAGTCCATCTCTCGAATGTTTGAACAAAAAGCGAGCTTTGTCCGGTCTATCCCGCTCATAAGCTTTAAAAGATAATTCTTATTGATCCAGCAGCCAAAAAATATAATTTGATCAAAAGCATTCATTGCATGGCTGTCTATGTCAGGATTTACCAGAATCACCACTTCGCTTTCAGAATGCTTAGTGCTAGTATAGCAGATCTCATAAGTTTTTTTAATATCTTCATACAAGCTTTTTAGAAAATTTTCCAACTTTTTCACACTTTGAAGAGAATTTAATACAAAAACCACCCTTTTTTCGTCTAAATGATGGAGGACTTTTGCCAATTGCTCTTCATTTAAAATGCGCCCCTCCGTTTCACCTTCGTTAAGATCAGGGAGCAAATATTCTTTATTTTCACACCCGATTTGAAAATCCCTGCATTTTTCAAGGCTATAGAAAAACCTGTCCTGCAGGGATATTTCCTCGCAAATACGAAGATCCTTCAAATTTAGTTGAATTTTATCCATCGAATTCCACGAGTTTATCTCTAAAGAACAAACTACATCAACCCGCTCTCCATGATTCAAACTGTGAATCAGCCTTCCCATATTAAATCCGATGGCATCGGTATAGGATCCGCTATCCACAAACTTAGCTTTAAGATGCTTGTCCTCTCCCACAGTCCGAATATCATTTACGGTAATTCCGTCATACTGAAACAAAGGGCTTGGGTTATGCGCTCCGAAGGGTGCCAATTTATTCAGTTCGTATATATTCTTTAAGGTTATATCATTTTTATTTATAATACAATCCACCTTCATTTTCGGTATAAGATCATATTCTTTTAAAACTTCTGCAGCATACGCATTTATTTTTTCTCTAAACAGAGCAATATTTTCTTCTTTGATGGTTAAACCTGCGGCTAACTCGTGCCCTCCATAGGTCTCAAAAAGTGTCTCACAGGTACTTAACGCTTTAAACAGATTAAATCCCTCAATACTTCTTCCAGACCCCTTTCCCATGTTTTCTTCCAGTGAAATAAGAATCGAGGGCCGGTAAAACTTTTCAGTGACTCTGGAAGCTACAATCCCGATAATCCCATGGTGCCATCCTTTTCCCGCCACCACAATCACTTTTTCCTTATTCAAATCTACCTCTATATCAATCGCTCTTAAAACTTCATTATATATTTGGAGTTCACTTTCCTGCCGGTATCTATTTTCATCATTCAATTCTGATACAATGCTTTTGGCTTCGGTTTCACTTTCTGTTGTAAATAACCGGACAGCCCTTGATGCATCCCCAATCCTGCCAGCTACATTAATCCTAGGTGCAATGACAAAACCAATGGTCCATGAGTTAACACTCTTATCTTTCATCCCTGAATGCTCTAAAAGCATTTTAAGCCCCAAATTGGAGGACTTTTCAATCATTTTAATGCCATAATGCACGATGATCCTGTTTTCTCCAATCAAGGGAACAACGTCTGCAACTGTTCCTGTAGCTACAAGATCAAGATAATGGTTGTGGGCATCCGAAAGTCCCTTTTTACTGCATAAAGCCTGAACCAATTTATATACAATTCCAACCCCTGCAAGTACTTTAAAGGGGTATTTGCAATCCGGCCTGCATGGATTAATGACCGCAATTGCTTCGGGCAACACCTCTTTACATTCGTGGTGGTCGGTGATGATAATGTCCATGCCGTTTTCATTAATATACTGTACTTCCTTTAAAGCAGTTACACCACAGTCCACCGTAATAATAAGGGATGCATTAAGTTTTAGAATTTTATCCACTGTTTTAACGGATAAGCCGTAGCCTTCATCTTTCCTATCGGGAATAAAATATTCCACATAGGCACCTTGTTTTAAAAGGAAATCGGTAAGAATAGAGGTACTGGTTACACCATCTACATCATAGTCACCGTAAATAATGATTTTTTCTTTTTTTTCTATTGCAAGGAGAATTCGCTCTACTCCTTTCTCCATATCGGTAAGCAGAAAGGGATCATGGAGTTCTTCCAAACTTGGCTCCAGGAATTTCTTTATGTAAGAAATATCCTCAATACCTCTTGACAGGAAAATCCTCGACAGCAGCGTAGAAATCCCCGCTGCTTTAGCTGTCCGTTCTATTTCCTCATTTGAAATTTTTCGATGGACCCATTTTCTCTCACTTAACATCTTATCACCTTATTTACATAGTAGAGGCTTGCGGGCATAAGACCCGTTTTATATATAAGAGGCACGCAGCAATAACTTTTGGTTAGCTGCTTTATTATTGAAGGCATTGTTCGGGAAAAGTATTGCTATATAAGAATTTATAATTAAACTACAGTTTTCGGCAAGCAGTTTGTTTTTTCATTAATTATAAATTATTTATTCACTTTCTTCAATATTTATATCATACACCGAACCAAAAAAGAAAAAGCTTATAAAAAGCTTTATCTTTTATTTTAAGGAATAAATTGTTTTCTTTCGATCAGGCATTCATCAATGAAACCTTTTTTTGCTCATCGCACATGATAATTTTTCTCTTTTCGTCCAGATAGGTTACCAGCATTACCTTACCGTCCCATAGGTCAACAACATGCTTTAAAGTCTCATAAGCATAATTTAATTCCAGTTCCCTGCCGTCATACTGATGTTCCAGTATGAGTGTATTATCCTTTTGAACCCACTCAATGACCTTTATGGTTGGGATTCCGCCCATTCCAACAGATAATGCCAGCGTATCCCGGATCGTTTTCCAGCCCTCGTCATCTGCTACTTCGGATACAAGATAGTCATTGCCGCTTTTTACATATTCAAACAAGTTCATTTCATTACAAAGCTCCTGCGTCAGGTAACGTTTAATAAAGGATTGATCCCGTTCAATTTCTCTGACATCAAAGATCATTCTCGGATTTTCAGGATGCCTCTTTTTCAAATCCTCAAAAATCTTAAAGCCTACATAGTATGGATTAATCTGGCCTAGATGCGGCCTTATAACCTGGTTATGGCGCTTTAAGAACTCCATATGAAGTCCCTGGGGAAGCTTAAGCTCATTTAAGATGGTATAATGCCAAAAACTTGCCCATCCCTCATTCATAATTTTTGTTTCGATCTGCGGTATGAAATAAAGGGTTTCCTGTCTTACAATGTCTATAAGATCCTTTTCCCAGGTAGTATGCCTGCCATACATAATCAAGAACAAAAGTAAATCCTCTTCAGGTTCAACAGGAATCTTTTTTAAATCCAAAAAGTCATCCGTTTCCTTTACCCTTGGCTCCAAGAGCGAATACTCACTTTTAGGCTTTTGATGTCTTTCCAAAATTGCCTTTCTTTTTTCCTCTTCGGTTCGTTTTTTCTCTCCTATAACACGGGTAATCTGATACTTTATGGCATGGGCGGCATTTAGAATTTTTTCTACCCTGGCATAGCTGATACCGGGGTCCGCAATATATTCCCGGATTCTATTGGCATGGTTTTTAAACATTTCAACTGTATAATCCGCCCTGGTCCCCAGCTTAAAAAGTCTATTGTTCTTAAAAAAATCATTATGCCCATATACATGCGCAATGGTAAGGATCTGCAGGAGGAGTGTATTGTCCTTCATAAGATATGCAATACAAGGGTTGGAGTTTATAACCATTTCATAGGGCAGCCCGGTAAGATTATATTTGTGTAGTGTTTTTATCCTTTCATAGGACTTCCCAAAACTCCAGTGGGGATAATGTGAAGGCATTCCCACATAGGTTTCATAACCGATCATATCCTCATAGCTGCATATCTCAAATTCCTGTTCGTAATAATTGAGTCCAACCTCATGCGCAATGGCTTCAATCCGTTCATTCCACTGCTCAAGTTCTTTAATACTAAAGTCAGCCATATAAACCCACCTTTATTTCTAAGCTTCATCTCCAAAAACGTTATCTATCCCCTTCTTTTTCGAGGAGCTTCTTAAGTGCCGTCAGTACGTCCTCTTTCTTAGACATGGAGACAATCGCAAAGTTTTTACTCTTTACATTTTTTTGGTATTCGGACTTAATTGTACTGGTTGATGAATAATAACCGGGTACAATCTCCCCGTATCCGAAAAGGTTGCAAACTTCACAAAGCTTTATGGCATATTCAACTGCTCTTTTGTTATCCTCCGTCCAGTTGTCGCCATCACTGCAGTGAAATGCATATATATTCCAGCTTGTCGGATTATATCTTTGTTCAATGATTTCCAAAGCCTTTTCATACCCGCTGCTAATATAGGTACCGCCAGATTCACCCCTGTGGAAAAATTCGTTTTCATTTACTTCCTTAGCCACCGTCGTATGTGCAACAAATGCAACTTCTACATTGGCATATTTTAAGCGGATAAATTGGTATAGGAGAAAATAAAAGCTTCTTGCCATATACTTTTTTGTTTGGTCCATGGAACCGGAAACGTCCATGATACAGATCACAACCGCATTAAAATCTTTCTTGTGATCTTCTCTGACTCTTCGATATCTTAAATCCTCCTCCATGAAGGGAAAACGCTTTTTGATATCTTCTTCAACATCAATAGCTCCGGTCAGTTCATCATTTTGATCCAGTTCCTCTTCTTGGGCCTCTGCTCTGGTCCTCAAGTACCCCTGCTTCCTTTTGATTTTTTCAACAACCGAACGCTTTTTTGCAAGCCGGGGAGGTATTCCCTTCCGCTGGTAACCAACCTTTTTAAAACTTCGAATGGACTCTATTTCAGCCATTTTTTTCTTATCTATATCCGGTAAATTCAAATCATCAAACAGATAATTGATCAATTCTTCAATGGTTACTTCTGTTTCATAAATTTCTTCGCCTTCCTGGTTTCCGGCCTGGCCTTTTCCTTGTCCTTTCTGTCCGCTTTTATCTTCCCCAACCTTGTCTCCTCTTTTTTCACTTCCGTCTCCAGAACCGGTTCCCTTTGAGTTTTTCCCATAAACAAATTGGAATTCCTTTATCCCTTTAATGGGTATTTTAATTTTTTTGTCTCTACTTTGCCCGATAATACTTTCCTCGGCAATAATGTTTCCGATATTTTTCTTTATGGATTCCTCCACAAGTTCCTTGTGGCGGCGCCTGTCTTCTGCAGCTCTATCTTTTCCGGTATTTACATATTCCTTAAAAATTGCCATTATTATCACCTCAATGTCCAAAGCCGTCACTTTTAATAAAGGTTATTAAACCGGGCGGGGAGCTATATCCCCGCCTTAAGAAAATACTGATTTATTTTAGTCCTTCCATAAATTATTCGCCGCGTACTTCAAGATTACATTACAGCAGTGGTCACAGTATCCATTCCGCTTCATCTCGGTAACCATGGCGTCAAATTTTTCACTTTGATCCTTATCTCTTACTTTGGCCAGTGTGATCACTCGGCTAAGCTCTCTAACCGACATGGTGAGCTTTTTCTCAATGGCTTCCTTTAGCGGTTCGTAGCTATTATAATCCAGTTTACCGCCATTCCTCAAAACAAAGAACATATAGGCTGTAACATCTGCCCTAAAACCTTTTGCAGCCGTATCGGTAATCCCGATCTGCTCTTCAATGGACCTTAGGAATTTTTCGTCCGGCTCCAATTCTTCACCTGTATTCCGGTCTTTAATCTTTGTCTTGTTCACAAAAGCTTCAGCATGGTCTAAATAATTGTTAAAGAGGCTTTCCGCCTGTTCCCTATATCCATGAATAAAGGCTTTTGTAATTTCCTTTTCCAAAATCTTATTATATTCCTTCCGGATGGAATCCTGTATAAACATCAGGTATCTGGTTTTTTCTTCTTCAGAAATGGCAAGCTCTTTTACTGATTTTACCAATGTTTCCATCACCGATATAGGATTGATGCAATCGTGCTCCGACTCAGATAAGGAGGTATCTAAAGCCTTCATGATAAACCGGGTGGATATACCTGCCATTCCTTCTCTGCCGCTTTCTTCCCTAAGCTCAATGATATCGATTTTTCTTGTCATTCCTTTTTCAACAATCTCTTCACCGTTGTAAATTTTGAGCTTGGTCATAGAATCCACTTTATTGGAGGGAGCCAACCGTGTTAATATAGCAAACATGGAAGCAATTTCAATGGTATGAGGCGCAATATGGGCTTTAAATTTACTCTTCCTCAACATCCTTTCATAAATCTTAATTTCTTCATTGAGCTCCAGACAATACGGAACTTCTATCTTAACAATTCTATCCAGAATCGCTTCATTGGTATGATCGGACTTAAACTTATTCCACTCTGCTTCATTGGAGTGCGCAAGTATGATTCCGTCAAAGTAAATCATTGAGCCTTTACCGGGGGAAGGAATAGATTTTTCTTGTGTTGCCGTGATCATGGTGTGTAAATATTCGGTCTCATTCTTAAAAACTTCTATAAACTCTACAATTCCACGGTTTCCAACGTTAAATGCGCCATTTAAGGATAAAACCCGGGGGTCATCTTCAGGGTAAAGGTCTATCTTGGAAATATCTACAGAGCCGATAAGCACCGATGTATCCTGGTTGTTTGGATCCACAGGCGGTACTACACCAATACCTTTTCTTGCTCTTATGGAAAATCCGATGGTTTCTACCGGAAACTTTTCATACTCTCCATTGAACTCATTTTTAAGCCTGTAACGGCAAACCGGACACAAATCGCCTTCTATTCTTATATTCAAAATTTCTTCAAATTTGCTTCTTAAGTGTTTGGGCACAAGATGCAAAGGTTCTTCTCTCACCGGACACCCTTTCAAAGCATAAATGGGAGGACAACTCTCAAGTGCCCTCTTTAAGGCCTCCATAAGGGATGATTTACCGGCCCCAACCGGTCCAACAAGGTATAAAACCTGCCTGGATTCCTCTCCCGCCATGGAAGCGGAGTGGAAATACCTTACAATCTTCATAATGGTTTTATCAATACCAAAAAAATCATCTTCAAAAAACTTATATTTTTTAATGATCTCATTGCCGTATATTCTCCTCAACCTGGGGTTTTCGTCCGTTTTAATCGTCTCCACACCCGGTCCTGTAATCAGTTCGTACATTCTTTGGTGGGCAAGCATCGGAATTTCAGAATTTTCCTTGACAATATTCACATAGTCTAAAAATGTACCCTCAAAGTGGGCACTTTTCCTTTCCTCCCTGTCTTTTTGTATAATGCTTGAGATATCATGCCTGTTCATTGATTTTTCCCCCTTCGATTCTCATAGTTTAAATACATGCTAAGTTTTATACGGAACAAAATGCTTAAAAATGCAAATATCACCCTATTGCCATCATACACTTTCCTACCACTTTTTTATAAAATACAAACAGGATATTGATACAATTATATTAATAAACAATTTCTAAAATACAAGAATATTAACGAACCGTATAATTTTTGAAAACTTACCATTGAAATGAATACAATTTACGATAGAGGTTAATCGCTTTATTTAAATTTATTTCGTTATTTTAATAAATTAAATTTTAAAGCTTTTATTTGAAGTATAATAGATATAAAGAAATGCTGGTTTTATTATACCATATTTAAATAAAAAGTACCAGATTATTTCATTTGTTAATTTTTTCCCATTATTTAGAATCCAAATCCTGATATAATGTTAACGATATCTATATATTTGTATATTGTCTTATTCAATAATTTAACGTAACATATGTAGAGATAGGAAGGGTAAAAGTAAAATCCACAGCATATTACAAGTGTTATGATGTCTACGAAACAGATAAAGGGAGCAATCCGATAAAATAATTTTTGCCTAAAACATTATAAGATAAAGGAGAATGGTATGGAATTCCTTAAAACCGCTTTCAAAAAATTTCTATATATATTCACGATTCTAAGTGCCAGTGTCTCTTTGCTGATTTCAGCTTCCACCATCAATATCAACAGCACCCTTACTGACAGCAAGTTCCATGAAAAACTATTTCAGGAAAACAATATTTTAAGTCATACACATACTGTGGTCAATGATTCCATGGAAGGCTTTATAAACAATTTGAAACAAACATCCCCTCAAGGTTTCGAAAGCCATAAGGAAGTTTTCTCCATGCTCCAAAAGTCAGTTACCCCGGAAATGGTTAAGCTCAATCTTGACTCAATTCGTGAAGGACTCTTTAAATACTTTAAGGGTGAAAAAATATTTCTTCCGGATATTTACCTAAACCCGTCGCCCCAAAAGCAACCTTCTTCAGGTTTGGACGATAATAGCCCCTCGCAGGTTTTGTCAAAAATTGACAAAATAAACTTAAGTACAATTCTTTTATATATCAACCGCAACGATATTATCGATGACCTGCATCTTTTAAAATTCAGCTACTATACAACCCACATTCTACCCGGATTTTTCCTTTTGATTTTCTTTCTCCTTTTCATTATCGCTTTAGTTTTAAGCAAAAATTTAAAGGAAATCTTAAGATGGGCTTCACTCTCTTTTACGGCAACCGGGGTTTTAGGTCTTCTCATCGGATTATCCTTATATATATATTCCACACATTTTCTTCCGAACCAAATATATCCTCTAACCATGTCGGTTCCATTACCGCAAGAGGTCATTATTTCGTATTTAAAAGGGGCACTTCTCCCAATTGCATTCTTCCATATTTTGTTTTCATGCATTCTTATTGCTGTATCAGTCATACTATTCTATTTACCTAAATTGCTGCCAAAACTTTTTTATGATAGGCTGACTCAAAATGAAAAGCCTTTAAATAAATTTCAAAAAAGACTTAAATATACCGTCTATATAGGCCTTTTCATACTGATCGTCATTACTATCGGTTTTAGAGTCAATGACGTAAAAAAGGATTTTGAACTTAACGATTTTACTCCTGTTTTGTCAAAGCTTATAAACCGCCATGCTGTAACCCAGGTAATCTTTGCAAAGGATGAAGCAGTTTACAGTCTCCATGTTAAGCTGATTGACAAAAGCAGTGACGAAAAGCCTATTGCAAACGTCAAAGTAAATGTAAACGGAAAGTCAAATACACAAAAAAAAAGCTTTGATGAAAGTAAAACAACCGATGAATCCGGAATCGCAAAATTCACATTGGATAATGGTACATTCCGTATCATGTTTATTCCGGAATACTTTCCACAAGAATACCAACTCCCCTCTCCACTTTTTGTTGATCTGGAAACAGCAGGTACAACCCTTATTACAATTCGTCTTGACAACGCATCCGAGAAGGAAAAATGGGGTGTGGCAGAA
The DNA here is from genome assembly GCA_026418275.1 of Clostridia bacterium. Lineage (GTDB taxonomy): Bacteria > Bacillota > Clostridia > Acetivibrionales > DSM-2933 > SKW182. The sequence goes on along the minus strand of JAOABQ010000011.1, from coordinate 95,522 downwards.
ATTGAGGTTTTAGATAAGGATAACAAGCCTGTATCCGGCCTTCATTTAACAGCACAATCACCTGAGCTTGCTCCCGGCAGTCCCGATCACCTTTTCTCGGCTACCAATGCTGAAGGAATTGCAGTTTTCAAGCTGTTTGAAGGGGCACATTCGCTTCGCTTCGATGCGTCCAAGTTTCCCGAAAACTACCAACTCCCATCCCCATTGGACGTAAGAATTATCCCTAACGCTGTAACCAGGTATTCTATCCGCTTGATAGACAACAAAAACTATTTAATTTCTCCAACCCCGACCACCCAAATAGCCCCTACACCATAAACATAAGTTTAGTAAATTAAATGAATATAATCCGGTAACATAATATACCCTTCTTGAATATTATGGATTAAAAACATTTATCACTGATTTTAAAAAGGAGGATCTCTATTATGTTTCCTTACTATAGTTTTCCCTTTGTGACAGATATAAGAAATAGTACGATGATGCCTGCGGCAGCCCCATTGCCACCGATGCAGCCTGCGCAGCCCATGCAGCCTTTACAACCTGTACAGCCTTTGCAACCCGTGCAACCGATGCAGCCCATGCAGCCGATGCAACCCATACAGCCTACAATTCCGGTTTGCCCATTTGTAGGAAACCCCATGATGCCCAATACACTCTATATGGATAATCTGGATAATTTGGATGATATCGGGGATATAGAAGATGTAGATTTGTTGGAAAATGATTTTGATAACACACGCCAACAACCGGTGTTAAGCAATAACCCGGCAACTCCATCTATTACTCTATTTAAAGAGTTAACAGGCTATCCTAATTACGGGAACCCAAGCGGCAATGCAGACATATTATATACCGGAAACCGCGGTACATGGACTTTTCAAGTTCCTTCCTACTTATTTGTGCCGGGCAATTTGAGGGCACAAATTGTAATCCGTGCCGTTTTGGATGATCACGCTAATGTCCCTGTAAACCGTTATTCTGCCAGAATTACCATTAACGGTAACGTTGTTCATACCGGCCGGGTACCTTTAGAACATGGAGTACCTGTCGGAGGAAGATTCACCAACTGGCGGCCTTTGACATTTGATATAAGAAATTTAAGAAGAAATAATCAAGTAGTCATCGTAAACACCTCTGATACAGGACCTACTGATTGGATTGCATTTGACTGGATGGAATTAAGACTCATTCCAAGATAAAAAAATCCTACCCTTAAAGGGTAGGATTTTTTTATCTTGGAATACTTTAACATTTGACTCATTTTATAATCCCAGTTCTTCCCTAATTCTTTTTCTATCCCTGTTGCAAGAGATAATCCTTCTTAAATAGAGCTGATTTTCAAGGCTTTCTGCCCTGGAAATTTTCTCAATCTGCTCCATGGAATAACTTTCATAATCCAATATACAATCAATAAGGTTCTCTACTGCTTCTACATATGTAGCCCCTTCACCAAATAAATTCAACTCATCTAAGGCAATCGTCCAATCCTTTAGTTCCTCATCATAGATAACAATTGGACTCAGCTTAAAATATTTATCGCTAATACAGTCGATTATTTCATATTTCTTTCTACTTTCCCTCGACTGGCCTTTAATTATTCCATTTTGTGGTATGATCTCCAAACCTTTATATACCTCTTGGTTTATATAGGAAAAAAGCTTCTTTCTATCTAACAAATCAATTTTATCTCTAGTCAACTTTTCTCCTGCTTTAAGGTCCCCTTGCATAGCATTCCCCCCTACTACATAAAAACAATTTATACTCTCTAATAGCTACAAAGTTGTATTTACTTTACTGTCCAGATAAAATATACGAAATAATAATTCAAAGAACGATGTACAACCATTCATTATGTCCATAGGAAAAGTATTCATTGGTGCCCGTCAAAATGAAATGTATGTATTATTATATTTGTTCGGGTATAATAATTTTTTTCAGGGGGTAGTTATAATCTTTTTATTTGAATTTTCACTTTTTTCAAGTTACATGTTAACCAAATAGAGAAAGAGGTCCTGACAAATCAAGACCTCTTCTCTATTTAAAAATCATTCAATACGGTTTAATTTTTTTATCCAACCCTTATTTTCACAAAAGCTAACTGCACGGCTGCGAATCCCATCAAAGAGTCCAACGATTTTAGCAGCAACATACCCTCTCCATTTACTGAAAAACCAACACCTAAGCTTATAAAAACCCGGGATATATTTACTTTCAATATCTTTTATCAGTTTATTACCAACCTCAAAAACACGTTCCTTAATCTCCTGATCACTTCCTATATCTTTTATATCCATTCTGGTTACAGTACATTCATAGAGTAAGCCGGACACAATAGCTCCACCCATTGCTCCCAACTTACCAATATCAGCACAGTATTTGGCTACTTTTTTAGGATCATTGACGGCACTGGTTGAAACACCAACTACATATTTATGTTTAAAATAGCAGTAATAGGCACTTGATAAAAACAGTCTATCCATAAACAACTTTAATTCTTCAGTAGGTTTTCCGGCATAGTAAGGACTCCCTATAATAATCCCGTCAGCATCAATCATTTTTGCCTTTAACTGTACATAGTCATCATTTTGACAGCATACCCCGTTTTTAACGCACTTACCGCATCCTCCGCATTCACCCATCGTATAATCTGAAATATTGACCCGCTCACAATCAGCTCCGGCATTCCCACATACTTCAAGCAGCATATCCAGTAATGACGCAGTAAAACCATCCCTATTGGGACTTCCATTAATAGCAAGTACTTTCATATGCCTCCTCCACAAATAAAGGACAGCCAGCTACATTTCTATCATACTTCCATCAATAACTGTGCTTCCATATTTCTTTGCAACCAAAAGTAATTTTTCCATCTTTTCACTGGAACAATGATTTAAAACAATTCCTGCTTTTCCTTTATAAACTCTTAAAATATCCTCTAACACTTCCGGGATATTGGACTCAACAATAAACGGCTCTTTAATATAACTTTGCGCTGTGTTAATCACTCCATTAACAAACTCTGGCCATTGGCCTATCTTATCAATTTTTACATATATGGCATCAAAACCCTCACAGGATAAATCGATGGCCTTATCAACCACATAATCCATATTGCCCTTTTTGACTTCCTCTAAGAACTCCTTGTCAAGGTCTGCATTGATTTGTCCTGCCCGGATTTTCTCCAACCTTTCAATGTTAAGCAGTTTAACTTGAGAGGTAATAACCTGTTCAGTTTTTCCCGGCACTTTTGGAATTTCCACCCTATCAATCTCACTTTTTATAGCCTTTATAAATTCCGGCGTGGTGCCACAGCACCCTCCAATAAGCCTTACTCCGTATTTTACAAACTCTTTTGTCAAAGCGGCAAATTTCTCAGGCGACTCCTTAAATACAGTTTCACCGTTTACAAGCTCAGGCAGTCCAGCATTGGGTTTCACGCTTAAGTGAATACCGCCGACCTCACTCATTTTTTTAATGATATCCAACAATTGTTCCGGACCTAGTGAGCAGTTCGTCCCGATCATGTCTGCACCCAAAGCTTTTAAAACTACTGCAGCTACATAAGGATTGGTTCCCATAAGGGTTCTTCCATTGGCCTCAAATGCAATGGAGCATATTACAGGAAGGTCGCAAACTTCTTTGGCTGCAATAAGTGCCGCCCTCATTTCAGCTAAGTCGGTAAAGGTCTCAAAGTTTATGATATCTGCTCCACCATCTACAACTGCTCTTACTTGTTCTTTAAAAGTTTCATAAGCCGCCTCAAAAGTCAAATCGCCTGAAGGTTCAAACAATTTACCCAAGGGTCCGATGGATGCAGCTACAAACCCGTCCTTTCCCATGACCTCCCTAGCCAAACGAACAGCTTCAATATTTAATTCGTATGTCTTGTCACCAAGCCCATACTCCTCCAACTTCAGCCTATTTCCTTGAAATGTATTGGTTTGTATAACATTTGCACCTGCTTCTTTATACGAACTATACACCTTTTTTACTTCACTGCTGCGGGTAACATTCCATAACTCCGGACACTCCCCGCCTTTCATTCCAAATTTATGTAGCATAGTTCCCTTTGAACCGTCATAAACAAGGATTTTATCTCTTATCTCTTTAAGAAAACTATTCAACAAAAACCCTCCCAGGAAAATTCATACAATAAACCAATATACTGATGAAAAACTTTATAATATGTGCTTAAATCCACCACTTGGTGAAAACAATGCATTCAGAATCAGTTAAATCATTGGATGAGTAATAAAAGTGTTCAATTCATTTTTTGACATTAAACAAAATGTGATAAATATGAATATTCATATTTATCACATTTAATATCATATTTTAAATAAGCCCATTTGTCAAAACTTTTTGTTGGTTAATAAGAACCGCCTCGCTGCTTGTGCATCATATAGATTTATTTCTTATCCGAATGTAGGCTTTTTTAAGATTTCATTCGGAATTCAAAAATTTCCCATACTTTTCTACTTTAAGCTGTCTCTATAGCAGCTGCATCTTGAAGTCCAAGCTCATCAATAGCCATTTCCCTCAGTTTATATTTCTGAATTTTACCACTGGCTGTCATAGGGAAAGCATCTAAAAACTTTATAAACTTAGGGGTTTTATGCCTTGCCATATGCCCTTTTACAAATTCCTTTATTTGATCGGAAGTAACATTTTCACCTTCCTTAAGAATAATGCAAGCCATTACTTCCTCACCATATTCTTTACTTGGAACACCAATTACTTGTACATCCCTAATGGAAGGGTGAGTATATAAAAACTCCTCGATTTCTTTCGGATAAATATTTTCCCCGCCTCTAATAATCATATCCTTAATACGTCCGGTAATTTTATAATAGCCGTTTTCATCCATCGTCGCCAAGTCTCCGGTATGCAGCCAACCATCCTCATCAATCGCCTGAGCGGTGGCTTCAGCCATTTTATAGTATCCTTTCATTACATTGTACCCTCTTGCCACAAATTCCCCCTGGACACCCGGTAAAACCTCTTCATTTGTAGCAGGATCCACAACTTTACATTCAATAGCCGGAAGCGCTCTACCTACCGTTGAAACTCTAAGTTCAATACTGTCATCTACCCTGGTTTGTGTACAAACAGGAGAAGCCTCGGTCTGTCCGTAAGCAATGGTTATCTCCTTTGCCCCCATAAGCTCTACAACCTGTTTCATTACCTTTACAGGGCAAGGTGACCCTGCCATAATCCCTGTTCTTAGCTTGGGGAATTTAAATTTACTAAAATCAGGATGTTCCAGCATTGCAATAAACATAGTCGGTACACCATGTACAGCAGTACATCCTTCATTTTGTATGGCTTCCATAACCTTAAGCGGTTGATAATATTCGATGGGAACCATGGTGGTCCCATGGGTAACACAAGCCATTACACCCAATACAAGACCAAAGCAGTGAAACAGCGGAACAGGGATGCAAAGCTTGTCTTCATGGCTAAAATTCATACAGTCCCCAATACACATACCGTTGTTTACAATATTATAATGTGTTAACATAACCCCTTTAGGGAAACCTGTGGTTCCGGATGTATACTGCATATTGATAACCTCATGAAAATGCAGATCCTTCTGCCTTCTTTCCAATTCTTCATCCGTTACCTGGGATGCCATTTCATACAAGTCATTCCAAGCATGCATTCCCGGAACCTTCTTATCTCCTACATAAATAACATTTTTCAGGAAAGGAAGGGAATGGTTGTTTAATTTCCCCGGTTCAGATGTTTTTAGTTCAGGGCAAAGATCATTGATGATATCTATATAATTTGAGTCCTTAAATCCATCGGTTAATATCAAAGTCATTGAATCGGACTGCCTTAAAAGATATTCCAATTCAAAAATCTTATAATTCGTATTTACTGTAACCAGTACCGCCCCAATTTTCGCTGTTGCAAACAACGCAAGAATCCACTCGGGGTGATTGGTAGCCCATATAGCAACATGATCGCCCTTTTTTATCCCCATTGCCATCATACCCTTTGCAACCTCATCGCAAAGATCTCTGAATTCTGAATAAGTTTTTCTAAAAGGCCTATCCGTGTATAGAACAGCGTCATGGTCAGGATACTTGTCGGCCATTTGGTCAAGTAAGTCTCCAACGGTAATTTCCATTAATTGATTCATTTCGACACCCCACTAAAAATATTCACTTAAGTTATTGTTTACAAAAAATATAAAACGCCTTTTGTCTCAAAACAAGAGACGAAAGGCGTTACTTCCGCGGTACCACTCTAATTGATGCAACATATGCATCCACTTTGGTGTGCTGATTATGCACTTCCGATAACGGTAGAATCCGTTCAGGCATACATAAACCCTTTCTGCCTGAAAACTCCGGAGCGAGCTTCACCCAAGCCGATACTGCCTTACACCCTCCGGCAGCTCTCTCAAATCGCACTTATGGCTACTATTCCCCATCATAGTATTTTCATAATTTGTTTAATTAACATTATATTACTATGCAAATAATCTCATGTCAATATCCAACCTAAACCTCATGGATATCTCTTATTTTCTCCCTATAGTATGCCGCAAGCTCGGAATACTGCTCCAATGCTTCCGTCCCAGCCGGATGGAGTCTATATATCCCCTTTTCAATTTTTTCAAACCAGCCGTAATAGTTTTTTGATAAGATGGACTGCGTTTTAGAGCCTGTTCCAATTCTCTTTAATTTTACCGGCGGGAGAGGCCCAAACTTTTCAAGACAGCAGGCTATATACACTGCATTTTCCCTGTAGGCTGTCATCAGCTTTGTTCTTGTGCTTCCACCTATGTTATAATCCCCTGTACGTCCGTTCATTTCTCTTATAATGCTTCTTCTAGCTTTTTTATTTGCCTTCTTTTCAAGAACACAAGGGTGAAATGCGACTTCGACGGAAGCATTTTCCTCTTCAAACCGCACCAAAATTAGCCCAAGCTCCAGCCGTTTTACCAAATGGCATATTCCCCTCCAGGATGATTTATAAGTTCCCCCTTTAGGGTATGGAACAGCGACATAGACCGAATCAGCCGCCTTTTGCCGCTGTGTTGCCTGAACCAGCAATGTGATATTAAGACTTGTTTTAAGCTCAACGATAATAAGGTCTTCGCCCTTTCTAGCTGTAATATCACAATTTTTAACCTCACTGTAAATGGTATAGCCTTGACTTTTAAGGTATTCACTGACCGGCTTGAAAAGATCTTTCTCCAAAACCTTTTTTATCTTCTCTTTTGTCATTTTAACCCTCTTTTATTTCTCACTATTTCACACCAAAACACTTCCCTCCATAATAACAACAGCCTGTCCCCCAAGAATCACACGGCCATCTCGTACCTGTACCTTCACAACACCCCCTCGATCCGAAGCCTGATAGGCGGTTAGGCTTTTCTTACTGAGCCGCTTCATCCAGTAAGGTCCCAAACAACAGTGAGCAGATCCTGTTACAGGGTCTTCGTCAATACCTACACGAGGCGCAAAAAACCGGGATAAAAAATCATATTGTTTTGAATCTGAGGTACATGTTACAATAACCCCTCTTGTATCCACCTTTGATAAGAGAACCAAGTCAGGGTTCAAATTTTTTAAAACCGCCTCATTCTCCACTTCTACAATATAATCCATCCTGTTTTTTCCGACATATTTTGGCCTCACTCCCAAGGCATCCAGTAATTCTTTTGGAGGGTTCGTTTCCCCTGCTTCCTCAAGAGGAAAATCAAGTTCAATCCACTCCCCTTGATTCGATGCTTTTAAAAGTCCGCTTAATGTATTAAACCTTGCGGTTTCATTCTTATCTAAATATTGGTAGTCCCATAAAATGAAGGCGCTGGCAAGGGTTGCGTGTCCACATAGATCCACCTCACTTTGGGGCGTAAACCAACGAAGGTTAAAGCTTCCGTCCTCCATTTGGCATAAGAATGCCGTTTCGGAAAGATTCATCTCACGGGCAACACTTTGCATCCAACCTTCTTCACATGGTGTTTTGAGGATACACACCCCAGCCGGATTGCCGGAAAAGGGTTTCGAAGTAAACGCATCTACTTTATAAACTTTTAACATAAAACTCCACCTTCTTACATTTAAACTGAGTAAAGTTAACATACTGGTATAATCTATTATAACTTCTAATGATATAAATAAAAATATGTTCCGAATGGAAATTTCTCTCTAGTACATCATTCGCATAAGGCACATTTCATATATGACGGATTCCCCATATACATCTCTTTAAAGGTAAAAGGATGTAAGCCAAATGCTCACACCCTTCTATTAAAAATCTATCCTCTTACCCATGCAGCAAATCTATTTCATAAATACATCCAATACCCGGATTAAAACAGGTCCGATTAAAACGGAAAAGATGGTTGGAAAGATGAAAAGCACCATGGGAATCAACATCTTTACAGGAGCCTTCATTGCCTTTTCCTGTGCCCTCTGTCTTCTTTTCTGACGCATTTGCTCGGATTGAAGCCTTAAAACATGTCCAATTCCTACACCAAACTGATCAGCCTGAATAATTGATCCGACAAAGGTAGTAAGGTCATTGATATTCACCCTGTCTGCCATGTCTTTTAACGCATCCTTTTTCTGCTTTCCCACTTTTATTTCCTGCAGCACATTTTCAAACTCGTCTGCCAGAGGGCCGGGCATTTTATCGGTAACTTTTGCAAGGGCTCCGTCAAACCCCAAACCGGCTTCAACACTCACAGTAAGAAGGTCCAAAACGTCGGGAAGGGACTTTACAATTCCATTTTGCCGGGCAACAATCTTTTTGCTCAAGATGAGTCTTGGAAGAACCAAGCCCAAACAAATCCCTGCAAGGGAAATAAAAAGCATGTTTCTGACCTCTGCATTGATTGTGTATCCCACTGCTACTGTAGCCAGCGGAAGGCACAGCATTACCATAACCTGAATATTAATCCAATCCTTTACCGAAAGGTTGAAGGGTTTTCCCGCCATGATAACCTTCTTTTCAAAACCCGATATAACCTCTTTGGGCGTAACCTTTAAGACAACTTTGCTGATATCGTCCAACATCGGCCTTATAACCCTTACAAATAAAGGCTGGTTTAGTTCATTATCCTCATTTTTTGCACTTTCCTTAGAAATCCGGTCCAGCCTGATGTTGATCACCTGCTTATTTCTGAACAACACGCCAAGAACCGAATAAAAAAGCATATAACATGTGATAAAAACCATAATCAGTATAAGATATATCATAAACCTCACCTCAGATATCAATCTTGACTACTTTATTGATAAAATAAATACCGATCAATTCCATAAATACGGAAAATACCAAAATGCCTATACCGATGATATCCTTAAATAACAAGCCGATGTGCTCAGGATTGATAAAAAACAGTATGACTCCAAGCCCAGGCGGCAAAAGGGAAATAATAATTCCCGAAACCCTCCCCTGTGCCGTTACCGTCCTAACTTCACCCTTAATCTTAATTCTCTCACGGATGGTTGAAGATATATTATCCATGATTTCAGCCAAATTACCTCCAACCTGTCTTTGAATCATTACAGCGGTAACAACCAGTTCCAAATCATCACTCCGCACACGGTTTACCAAATTTTCCAAGGCCTTTTCCGTAGATACCCCAAGATTCATTTCCTTCTGGAGCATTGCAAACTCCTCGGCAATAGGACCATGCATATCCTTCGCAACAATGTCTACCGACTGAAAAAAACTATATCCGGCCTTTAAAGAGTTTGAAATTAAGACAATGGCATCACAAAGCTGTTCATTCAAATATTTGATTCTTCTTTTTATTTTGACCTTTAAAATCGTCCCCGGCACTATCCAGCCAAAAACACCTATCAAAGCTGCTATGGGCAGAGATTTGGACAAAGCAAAGGAAATAAATGAAAAAACAAGAAACAATACAATACCTATCGTAATAAACTCTTCCGCTTTGAGCAGTACATGGGCCCGGGTCAGTTTGTGCTGAATGGATCTTTTATAGCCATCCAGAAATTTCGCATTCCCAACACCCTTGGCAATCATTCCAAGGCCTGCTTTAAACTCTTTCTTGGCAGGTTTCCTTTTTTCTTCCCGGATTTCTTCAATGCTGAGATATCTTCTTAACCTTCCGATAGATTTTTGTTTTCCAATCACAATCTTTAGAATGGAATAAAAGAGCAAAAAAGCGGATATAAATGCAGCAACAACAATTAAATTCAGCATATGAATCCCTCATTTCTTAAGGAGTAAAAATATCTGAAGGGAGCATAATCCCGCCTCGATCAAATTTTTCCATAAACTTAGGCTTTATTCCGGTGGGTACAACCTCCCCTGTAATTTTCCCGTTTTCATCCTTCCCCTTTTGCTTGAATATAAATATATCCTGCAGGGTTATGATTTCTCCCTCCATCCCTACTACTTCGGTGATATGGGTAATTCTTCTGCTGCCGTCTTTAAGTCTTGACTGCTGCACAATCAGGTCGACCGCCGATGCAATTTGTTCTCTGATCGCTCTAACAGGCAAATCCATACCTGCCATTAAAACCATGGTTTCCAATCTTGCCAGCATATCCCTCGGGGTATTGGCATGACCCGTGGTTAGCGATCCGTCATGGCCAGTATTCATTGCCTGCAGCATATCCAGCGCCTCACCGCTTCGAACTTCCCCAACCACAACCCGGTCGGGTCTCATTCTAAGAGAGTTTCTTACCAAATCACGAATGGTCACCGAACCTTTTCCCTCCACATTGGCAGGTCTTGTCTCAAGCCTTACAATGTGTTCCTGCCTAAGCTGAAGTTCAGCGGCATCCTCAATGGTTACTATTCTCTCATCGTCGGGGATAAAGGAAGATATAACGTTTAAGGTCGTTGTTTTACCGCTGCCTGTTCCCCCTGACACTACAATATTTAGCCTTGCTTCAACGCAAGCTTTTAAAAACATGGCCACATTGGGGGTAATGGTCCCGAAATTGATCAAGTCCTTAACTGTAAAGGGCTTTTCAGAAAACTTTCTTATGGTAATGGTGGGACCGTTTAATGCCAGAGGCGGTATAATTACGTTTACACGGGAGCCATTGGGAAGCCTTGCATCCACCATAGGAGAGCTTTCATCAATTCTTCTCCCTAAAGGTGCTACGATTTTCTCTATTACATGCATGACATGCTGGTCATCTTTGAACTTAACATCACTTAAAACCAGCTTCCCCTTTTTTTCAACATATACCATATCCGGGCCGTTCACCATAATTTCTGATATGGTAGGATCCTGAATCAACGGGTTTATGGGACCAAAACCTATGGTCTCATCAATGATTTCCGAAATAATTTTTTGTCTTTCATTCTTAGGGATATAAGAGCTGTCTTCGTTTAAAACACTTTCAACGATTGATGTAATTTCCTTCTCAAGCTTTTCTTCCGCATCTTGGTCATCACCGGCAATTTCTTTAAACGCATCAGTCTTTATTTCCTCAATAATCTTACTGTGAATCCGAGCCTTAATTCCCGCAAAAGGGTCATCTTGAGCAGGCTGGGACTTTTTTAATTTGGTGTTCTTATTATCTACAACCTCACCACTTTTTTCTTTTTGTAATCTTTCCAGAAGTGACATAAGAATTCCCCCTTGGGATCAAGACCTGACTTTCTAATGTTATACCACAAATCATAATTTTTTCGCTCATTTCCTATATAAAGCGGTGGGGAGCTCCCTCCCCGAAACACTCCCCACACAAAGCAGAAACGATTGTTTCCGCCCAAGAAAATTCGCTTCACCCGGTACTTAAAATCCGAATATTTTTTTAAGTCCGCTTTTTTCCTTATCCTTGTCCTTATCCATAATATCCTTTTCCTTTATAACTTCATTTGCAATATTGATAATGGCTTTTGCCACCTTTGTTTCAGTCCTTGTCATTACAAAAGGGAATCCTTTATTGGCTGAAGTAATAACCGTTTGACTATCTTCCGGGACAAAAGACCAAATAGGGTGCTTCAAGGTGTTTTCAAAATCCTTATACTTGATCCCGAATTGTTCTGACGCTTTGTTTAAAACAATATTTATTTTTTCCTTCGGATAGTGCAGGGATTCCATGATATCCAGACCTGACTTGATATTTTTTATGGTTGGAAGATCCAAAGTGGATACAAAAAGAATTCTATCCGACATATCTAGGGATGTAAGAACGGTTTCATGGAAGCTGGCCGAGGTATCGATAATGATATAATGGTAGCTTTCCTTTAATGTTTTAATGATTTTTTCCACATGAGAAGCCGTGATATATTCTGCATACTCAGGCTTGATGGGTGCCGGGAGTACTCTCACTCCAGAGAAATGGGTAACCAGGTAATCTTCCATTAAATCCCCATCCAATTGACTGATTTCCTTAATCAGGTCACTAATGGTGTTTTTTACCGAGACATTGAGCATAATTGCCGTATCTCCAAATTGCAAATCCAGATCTACAAGGGCCACTCTTTTTTTGGTTGCCCGTGCAATGGCAACTGCCAGATTGGAGGATATGGTCGTTTTTCCAACTCCACCTTTTGTACTGAACACCGTAATGATTTTTGATTTTATTTCTTCTTTAACCTTGGGAATGGAAGAATGCTCTCTTCTCTTTGACTCCAAGTCATAGGTCTTTAAAATAGTCCTTATCAGATCATCGCTGGAGAAGGGTTTATTTAAAAATTCCCTTGCTCCTGCCGACATAGCCTTTCTTAAATACTCATGTTCTCCCTGAACCGACATAATAATGACAGTCGTTTCGGGCACCGCAACGGATATCTCTTCAGTGGCCTTGATTCCATCCATCACCGGCATGTTGATGTCCATGAGCACAATATGGGGCCTTGCTTCCTTTGTGATAAATATTGCCTCTTCCCCATTAGACGCTTCTCCAATCACTTCAATCCTTTTTTCAAAGGACAGCAGTGTTTTTATATTATTTCTTGTTTCTTCGGTATCGTCTACAATAACAACTTTAATCTTTTCCATCCCGATCCCTCCATTTTAAATGAAAAAATTTCTGCCCCATCCCTTGCAAATGCTTTTACGTACCCTACTGTTTTGGCTGCCCTGTATTTGCACTGTTTTGCCCTTCTGAGCTGGGTGCCGTATAGACTCCCTTGTTAGAGATATCTGCCCGTGTAATCCCCTTGGAATCGATGGTTTTTTTATCATCCGCAGGCCTGAGAGCCAACCTCAAAACTCCATATTCTGAAGCAAAAGTCAACTTTTCAGCATCCTCCGGACTTACTGCCAGTGTGACCGTTTTAGGCAGTTCCTTATCCTTTGTATCCTCCACTTCCTGTTCTTGCCCCAGTGCCAATACTTCTATATTCTGCAGGAGGGTTTTAGAGGTTCTTGGAAAAACAGTTTTGGTTGTTCCGTCATCTACTTCTTCTCTGTCAAAGGATACCAGGACATCCACAGCGTCTCCCGGTCTTAAAAGATTAGCTACTTCAATCTGTTCATTTACATTAATGCTGAGCGCTCTTTTCCCTTCCGGCAGCATATAGGAAAGGATCATTTTATTTTCATCCACCAACCGGTCGCTTAAGATCTGCTCCCCTTCAATAATACTGTCCTTAACCCTTTTACCGACAATATCCGCTTTATTTTGTACCGCTTTTAGATTTAAAAGCTTGCTTAAAACCTTATCTTGTTTAATATCATTCTCTGTTATCAGGTGCTTTGCAGGTAATGTCTTTGCTGCCACAAAAACCTCAGTATATGATTCCGTTTCAGGACTTGTGGTTGCTTTCTGAATGTAAACAAAAACTAAAAATGCAGTTAGAACTGCCATCATTATAGCGATTAAGATAACCTTCTTGTTTACTGATTCCATAGTGCCCCTCCTTGTGAGACAATTTAGTATTTTATCCTTGCTTACCGAATCACCTTAACCCCTGATAATCCAAAGTTTAAAACTCCATCATTCACCTTCGAATTGACTGCCTGCTTAACAAAACGGCCTTTGATTTGGGTCTTTCCGTCTAAAGCTAAAGTTTCTTCAACCCAAAATGCCGCAAATCCTTCCACCTGCATGGGATCCCTTTCACTTATTTTGTTTACAACCGGAATTACCATAAGTCTGGAACAATCCTTTACGAAATGGTTAAAGGTACATTTGGGTGTATGATTGCATTTTTCAATGAGCATATCAAGTCCCTCTTTTGTAACCATTTCATTCTTATCCTGCAATCCAAAAACCTTGTCTTTGGCTTTTAAGACTTTAGGAAAACCAAAAATAATATGGCTTTTGAAATCAATATCGTTAAACTCCAAAGGTAGGTAACTGATTTCCCTATCCCCTTTTGCACCTGATGCTGTAAGGATATAAGGCACATCAAAAACAAAATTTCTTTTTTCAACAGCAAAGGGTTTAACACCTCTAAACGACTCAATACTGGATAGTTTGACAGTTACACTCGCTTTGATCTTTTTTGACTCAAAGCCTAAGAATTTGAGAAAAACATAATCATAAGACCTCCCCATATTCACCGTAACTGCATTACAATTATCTGCGATCCTTATTTCAAGGTCGTTTAAATCATTCACCCTTTTTACTGCATACTCTCTAATTAATTTAAAAGCTTCTTCCTTTCCCTTGAGGAGCCCGTCTACGCCCTTCACCGCTGCATCTTCTGCACTGTTCGCCAATCTGAAACGCTCCACTGCAAAATACCCCACGTCAATGATGAGTGCCGAAATAATCAAAACTACAAAAATTGTACAGACGATAACCAAAGTACTGCTGCCTCTATTATTACTCAGCGTTTTATAGATTAAAGTTGAACCCTTCATATTGATCAACCTCACATTTTCTGTCTTTATTTATTCGATGCGCATGACTGTTTCAGATTTTAAATGCAGAGGATTTGGAATTATAGAACTCATAATGGGGGTAATCAAATCATTATCATATTCGACTGTAACCTTAATCTCCTCCCCTTTCTTCCTCAGGGAGGGTGAAGGATAAATCGTTATTTTCATCTTTGCATTATTCAAGGTTGATGTCATATTGGCAATGATGCTAAAGACCTCCATATCCGTCGAACCCACTGCTGCATTTCTCGCTCCTTCTCTTGAAGCATTTGCGATAACCAGATAGTTGTTAAACATCAACCCAAAATCAATAATCCCCACGAGGATGAGAATAATAATCGGAAGTACTAATGCGGTTTCAACTACCGACTGGCCTTTTTTGTTTGCCAGCAACCTTTTTCTAAGCATCCTATCATCCCTTTCCGCTTAAGACTTCCATCAAACAAGTTTTGCAAAAAATCACATTTGCAAAAGTTTCAAAACTATCTCCCTTAAAAAAGGTTTAAACTATTTTGAATCGGTTTTAATTTTTATTAATCAAAAATTTTCCCCTATAACATCCAAAACAATTGCCCTACCTGAAACCAGATAGGGCAACCTTGTCCCAGGAATCTATTAATTTATGTTATTGGCTACAGTATTAAACAATGTTGCAATCTTAGGCCCTAATACTACCAATGCCGCAATTACTGCTACAGCGATCAGGGATATAATTAAACCATACTCTACCATACCCTGCCCTTTTTCATTTTTCATCAATTTTCTCATCATTTTCATCATAAATGACCCACCTTTCAAATTCGAATATTTTCAATCTATGTCGAAGTTCAAATTCGCCTTGGAATATAGGCAAAACCCTAATTAATGTTATTGGCTACTGTATTAAAAAGTGTTGCAATCTTAGGTCCCAATACTACCAATGCAGCGATAACTGCCACAGCAATAAGCGATATGATTAATCCGTACTCAACCATGCCTTGTCCCTTTTCATCTTTCATAAGTCTTCTTAACATTTTCATCATAATAGACCCACCTTTCATATATACCTAATTTAGCAGTATCTAATTTTTACTTCCTCGCTTACCAACCTTACAATTTTATTATAAAATTTCCGGGATAAAGATTCCATGCGCCATTAGGACGCTTTTTCATAGAACCATATTACCTAAAACGCTTGGGTACTTGGTAGGATTTCTAGGACTTAATACCCAAACATCAATTAATATTATTGGCTACAGTATTGAATAATGTTGCAATTTTGGGACCTAATACTACCAATGCTGCAATAACTGCCACAGCAATCAGGGATATAATGAGTCCATACTCTACCATACCTTGCCCCTTCTCATCTTTCATCAGCTTTCTCATCATTTTCATAGTAAGATCCACCTTTCATATATTTGTTAATTTCCTTTAACTTCTCTTCAACTTCAGCCAAAGAAGACTCTATCAATGAAGTTATCTCTTGGTGCCTTATGAAAACCAACTGTTCACGACTTCAAAAAAACTTGCCAGCTGTCCACCCAGGAATCCTAATGCAACAATTACTGCCAAAGCGATAAATGAGATTATAAATCCGTATTCGATCATACTCTGGCCCTTTTTGTAAACGATGAGTCTTTTTATATTACATATTAGGGTTTTCATCACACTATCGACCCGCTCCCTTCTTCCCGGATTTGTTTGCTGCTCATATTTTAATTATAAGATTCCAAGAGATAATATACTATGCGCCATTGGCACCCATTTATATAGCACAATATTCCCAAAGGAATTCCGGGTTTTACCTTCCTAATGAATGGGACTATCAACCTAGAATTTAAGGGTTCGCCGCTGGGAAAAGCCAGTGCAAGCCTACCTATTGCAAAACAAAAACCCTGATTTGTACGGGTTAACGTACAGATCAGGGTCCTATTCCAAACGTTGAAGCATGGTCCTATTCCGATTTCATCATATAATATAGTTTAGGTCTTCAGGTTGTGTTTAAATGCATAAATCGCAGCCTGGGTTCTATCAGAAACATTAAGCTTTTTAAAAATATTGGATACATGGTTCTTTACTGTTTTTTCACTGATGTAAAGCTTTTTCGCAATTTCCTTGTTAATCATCCCTTCCGCAATGAGACACAACACTTCGATCTCTCTGGATGTCAAGCTGCCTTCGTCTGTTTTCTCCCTTTCGTTTAAAGTGACTCTGTTAAATTCACGGACCAATTCCCTGGTCATATTCGGCTGTATATAGGACTGTCCTCGATAAACACTTCGAATTGCCTCGATCAGGACTTCCGATTCAGCATCCTTTAACACATACCCGTCTGCACCCATCTGAAGGGTTTTAAATAAGTATTCTCTATCCTGGTGTATTGTTAAAACAATAACTTTGTAAGGGTTTACTTCTTCCTTCAAAACTTTGATTGCCTGCAGTCCGTTCATCCCAGGCATATTTATATCCATCAATATGATATCAGGGCCATTTTCCCTTGCAAGTTTTACAGCTTCCTCACCGTTCGATGCCTGCGCAACCACAGCCATATCACTTTCAAGCTCCAGGATCTGTTTCAATCCCTGTCTGACCATCGAATGGTCGTCTGCAATAAGAACTCTTATCTTACTCATATTTACCCCCCTCTTCCTGTGCTAAAGGTATGGTTATGTTAAGCCGGGTTCCTTTTCCAGGTTCGGAATCTATTTTAAATTCCCCATCCAGGAGTTCAACTCTTTCCTTCATGCTAAAAAGCCCAAAACCACCGTTGATATCTTCTTGGCTAGACTTTAAATCATTCACATTAAACCCTTGCCCGTCATCATAAATGTAGAGTTTTAAGTTGTTTTCCAGTTGCTCCAAATTTATGGCTGCCTTATGCGCTTTTGCGTGCTTTCCTATATTGCTTAAAGCTTCTTGGACAATTCTAAATACAGTGAGAGAAATAATCGTTTTTATACCTTCATGTATTCCCCGGTTTTTAAAGGAAACTTCAATACCTGCAGTATCCTTAAAGGTTACAATATATCTTTCCAAGGTAGGGATAAGTCCCAAATCATCCAAAGACATTGGCCGTAAATTATAAATAATTTTCCTTACATCCTGAAGACTGTCCCTCACAATCTTTTTTAGATTTTGAAGCTCTACACGGGTCTTATCAATGTCAACATCAATAAGCCTTTCACAGATTTCCGCTTTAAGGACAACATTGGACATGGATTGTGCAGGTCCATCATGGATATCCCGGGCAACCCGCTGACGTTCCTCTTCCTGAGCTTTTAAAATTCTAAGCCCCATAAGCTGCCTTTGCTGCATATCTTCCAGTTGCAAGCTTACTTTTTGAAGGTCGCCATTCATGTATTCGAGTGCTACGCCGACTTGCGAGATAAGATTGTCCGCTTTTTGAACAGTTTTATAGGATTCTTTAATCCTAATTTCCAAGTCATTTCTTCTTTTGATTAAAAATTGCTCCTGTTCACGTTTTACGGCTAATTGTAGACGAAGATTATCAGCTTTTTCATATGCTGCTTTTAAATCTTCTTCAGAATATTTATCGTGATTTTTACTGACAAGCATTAACTTTTTTTTGCTTTCCTTAAGCTCTACTTCTAAAACTTCTACCGTTTCAATAAGTTCTTTTACTTGAAGCTTAAGCATATTCAGTTCTTCTTCAAGATTATTGCACTCTTTCCTTGCACTTTCCGCAATATCATAGATTTCATTTTTACTGTTATTAATTGCATCAATGGTCTTTTTTATAATTTCATCCATTCTAGCTAGATCTAATTTGTAATTGGCCACGTTTTTTCCCTCGCCATTTATATGCTGGTAATTATATTCTACAAAAAAACGCTGAATTCCTTTGTAATATTATGCCATACATTAATTTTTTTTGAAGTTAGGCGCTTTGTCCGGCTTATATGTATAAAATGTTAAGAAAAAGTAAAATTACCTGTTGACAATAAAGATTTTTGCTCTTATAATATTAAATGTTCTAAGAAATGCGCCATTAGCTCAGATGGTAGAGCACCTGACTCTTAATCAGGGTGTCCCGGGTTCGAGTCCCTGATGGCGCACCATAACCTCGAAGGCTTTATTTACAAGGCTTTTGAGGTTTTTTCAATTTCAAATTTATTCCATAAAACGCAAAAAAACACCCCAAAATAACAGAATCAGGTAGTCCAAAACCCATTTTTTTGAGCCGTTTTGGACCACCTGATTTTTGCAACAAATGATTTATTACCTCATATTATCAAGTGGAGAACATCTTTTATGACTTTGGGAAGCATATGAAAAGTCTATATATAATAATGTAATTTAGTGGAATTATAAATTTTGTTCTGAATTGATTCTTATGATAAAATCGTTACACAAATATACTTTTAAGAAAGTACTATTCTATAAAAGGGCAACTTCAAACCCATATATAAATTTTAAACTTCGGAGTTGGGCAATGTTTTTTCCGGAGCAGCCCTATGGGAAAACCTTAAACAATCGGTACTTCCTATGTTTTGGATTACTCTTAGGCGTCTCATAAGAAGGCTTTAACTAACGCCGAGTGCAAAATCAATTTTGAGCAATTCAACTAAAAGGCACCATCTAAAATATGTCTAGATGATGCCTTTTTCAGCGGTTTAAGTTAATATGTTATTTATTTAATTTTATCTACCCCTAAACTTGTATTATCTGAACTCAACTGAAGGTATTTTCTGCACGAGAATACTTAAAATGCTTAGTTTCTATTTTTACACCTCTGCCGGGAATTTATTTATCATGCCAAGTAAATATTGCTTCATATAATCATAATCAGTATTGTTGATTATACCGTTTCCATCAACATCTGCCGCTGCTTTTCCGGTAGGTGAAGGGAAATCTGTAATCATTCCAAGTAAATATTGACATGTATATGCATAATCTGTAGAATTAAAAACTCCATTTCCATCAACATCACCATAAAGGAATCCGGCTACAGGAGCAGACTGTATGACTTTATATCCTCCCGCAGGAATTGCATCGAAATCCCAATCACTTAATGATGTCCCCTCATTGAAGTTTGGGTATGGATTTGCGAACTTTATGGTAATAGGTTGGGCTTTAAGAACTTTAAACCCAATAATCCCAAGGGTCCCTGTAGTCTCTGCAACACCACTTTGTTTGTATTTTGCTACATCTCTATATGCTCTAAATAACCTGATATTCCCTTGTTCAATTTTAAAGTTTGAAAATGTAACAGGAACATAATTGCCATTCGTTAAAATAGTTGCACCTTCTATCTCAGTCATATCACCGGCGGCATACGGATTATTATTATCAAAGAGGTTTACAGGTTGAACGACTGTAGGATCATACTGGATATCCACAATAGCACCTCCAAACTGAGGTATATCTGAAATATTGATGGATGCCTTAATAATACTTCCAACCGAAGCTATACCTTTATCAAGGGACAGTGTAATATGTCCTGTTGGGACTGAAGTTGTTTTAATGTTAACGGTAGTACTTGGAGTTGATTGATTTCCTGCGCCATCTTTAGCAATAACATAATATGAGTATTCCGTAAGTTCGGTTAATCCGGAATCTATAATACAATTTCTGGTCACGGTTTTTAGAAAAGTATTATTTCTGTACACATCATACCCGACTACACTTACATTATCAACAGATAGTTCCCAGGTTAATTTTGCATAGGTAGAGGTTACCAAGCTTGTAGAAAGATTTTTGGGAGTTGTCGGAGCAACCGTGTCTGCCGGTGTCGTTACAGATATGGATGGACATAGAGAAGACTTATTACCAGACGCATCTTTGGCTAATACGGAATATGTATACGTCGTATTGGGGGTTAATCCGGTTTCAACAGAAGATGTTGTTGTAACCGTTTTAACATAAACATTATTTTTGTGTATCTCATATCCTGCTACACCCACATTGTCTGTTGGTACAGCCCAAGATAATGTAGTACTTACACAGGTAGTGTTACTGGCGGTCAGACCAGTCGGCGAACTTACAGCAAAAGAGCCTATCGACATTGCTGACACCAAAACCAAAACAACCACCATCATTAAAGATAACTTTCTCATAAAATTGACCTCCTTAGTTAATTAGTGGGAATGCACATATTATAACATGTGAACCGTTAACCAAGAGTCACATCTTGCTAAGTTAGAAGTCATAACTTTTTTGTCAATAGTGATGCCTTTAGTAATCGTCCTTTATAAAAAAGATGACTTTAGTAATCTTATCGTCATACGATGTGTGGGTAGCTGATGTCACTATGGGTTTAAAAAGAAAAGGGCTCGATTTTCGCTATCGGATCCTTATATAATTTCTGTAATAGATTTTTTGTGTTGTATATAGTAAGATAATATATGTTGCAAATCCATTAAAACTTTGACAAGGCTAAACCGCAAAATGGAAAAGGATTGAATATGGTCAAGTTATTTAAAAATTTACGGCTATCGCGTTTTTCAGAAAAAAAATATCCTCTCATACTTGTAGGAATTACATGGCTTTATTTGGCCCTGGTCACATTGATTCCGGTTTCGGATGGGGATACTTTTTTGCATTTGGCATTAGGCAAGTATATCTATTATCACGGACTTTTGTCTAAGGATCCCTTTTCCATGCATACCTTAGACTATTATACCCACGAATGGCTGTCTGAATATATATTCTATATTATTTACAAATTCGGGGGTTATCTGGGTTTATATCTATTTAAATTCTTTTTTATTGTTTTAGTACTGGGAGTATGCTATAAAATCAATTGTTTTTTGTCTAAAGGAAGCAAACTTTCATTTTATTATACACTGATTCAGTATAGCTCCATCAGTGTATCTTATTTCGTCCTCCGTCCCCAGATGTTTTCCGCGCTCATCTTTGCATTGGAAATCTATGTTCTGGAAATGTTTATCCGGGGAAGGAGCAAAAAAATCATTTATCTATTGCCTCTTTTTGTCGTACTTCTTGTAAATTTTCATGCAGGCACTTATCCCTTTTTCTTCGTTATTATAACTCCCTACTTAGCGGATCTGCTTTTTAAAATCAGGATAGGCAGAGTCCGCTCAGAAAGGTACAGCACCAACCCCCAGAGCTTAGTCAAACCTTTGCTTTTTTCGACCGCAGTTTCCCTCTTTTCAGGCTTACTGAACCCCTATGGCCTAAAGGTTTTGAAATATTTCACACTGCTCTTTACTTCCACCCATACCCAAAATATCGGTGAGTGGCAAACATCAAATTTTAAAGCCGCGGATGGAATCGGTATCTTTCTTTTCATATTTATACCTGCAGTAATTCTCATATGTTCTCGCAAACCAATCAATTTGAGAAGTGTGCTGTTTCTGGTAGGCATGAATTATATGGTTTTGACTGCAGTGAGATATTTTTTATTATACTTAATAATTGTTGGATTTGTTATCGTGGAACATATAGACGGTTTAAAGCCAATCTCACCATCAAACCTGTTTAAGAAAGTGCATAAGTTCTACACTGCTAAAACCGCCCTTATACTTATCCTTATGTTATATTGTTCGGCATTTTATTTTTCGTTCCTCCACGAACGTAAGATCACAGACTTTTCACGTTTTCCGGTAAAATCCGTCGAATATATCAAAAATAACCTGGATTACAAGAATATTCGCATTTTTAATGAGTATAATTACGGAAGCTATATGATGTTTCACGGCATCAGGGTATTTGTTGATTCACGGGCCGATCTTTATGTTCGGGAATACAATAAAGGGTGTACGGTTTTATCCGATTTTATGAATCTAACCTATGGAAAAGTATACCACATGGATATCTTCAACAAATATAAGCTGGATTATTGTCTCATATATAAAAATCATGTCCTTGATTCATTTCTTAAAAGAGATAAACGTTTTGTAGAGATATTCAGTGACGAAATAAGTGTTCTCTACAAAATAAACAGGTAGTGCATTATAAATGAAGATCACTTTTTAATAAATTTTTCTCCCTACTTAGTTTTTCTCCCCGCACAAATACACAACTGTTTATTTCTTAATTCCTTTATTCAAACACCTCTTGCTAATATAGAAAGAAGTGACTTTGAGGTAAAAAAATAGTGACTTTCGGCACTTGAAAATTCCCATCATTTAAACTAAGATTAGTAATATGTGGAGTACTTTTTTATAAAAACTTCCATAGATATTAAAAAGTAAGGAAGTTTTTCAAAGAAATAGGGGGTTTATTCAGTGCAAAGATTAAAAAAATCAGTTTGTATTTTGATGGTTGCATTTCTCGCAATCATCAACGGAGGCGCAGCATGTGCCAGTTCCATCCTTTCCTCAACGTTCAGCATTATAAGAACACAGGGGCAGGATGGAAAAATAGGTTTTTCTAAATCCGTTTATGGTGTATCCAGTGACGCAATCCAAAGAACCAGTGTAATGATGGCCGTTTATGATGAACAAGGCAACAAGAAGTATAGCTTGCCAACTACCACCCAGTGGAATATCTCAGAGTCACAGGATTCATCCCATCCTTACTATGGATCATTGACAAACGAAATCGAACTGCCAAACAGTGATTATTACAAAGTAGAAGCTGTCACAGAGTCAGAGGGTGTTCGCTATGTTGATGTTGGCGAATTTGATGTAAGACCCGTTGATCAAATCCCGGAAACAATAAAATTAACCCAATCGCCGGAAATTAAATACGGAGATCTCTGTTTTTCATGGAATGCCGTACCGGAAGCTTCATACTATAAATTTTATACCGGAAGCGTGAATAATATAGGATTTGATAAATATACCAGGTTCACTTACATAGGGGACAGTATAAGTACAAAAACCGCTCTACCGCCCGAGGAATTCTCTTCAACGCCCTATTCTTTCGGTTATATCGTTGCATTTAATGGAGATAGAAGGCTTGCACGTTCTCCTATATTTACATATTCCACCCCGGCAGATTACGAAATTTCATTTAAAGATGCAAACCTTGAGACCTGTGTAAGAAAAGCTTTAAATAAGCCAAACGGCATTTTGTTAAAAAGCGATGTACAAACCATAACCGAACTGCATGCATCCAACATGCAAATTAAGGATCTTAGCGGTATTCATAAACTATCCAATCTATCAAAATTAGATTTAAGCAGAAACCAAATAATAGATACCATTCAATTATCCAATTTGAATAAACTGACCGAATTAAATCTATCAAGCAACCAGATTCAGAATGTTTTTCCTTTAAGCAGCTTATACAACCTGGAAAAACTCTATCTAAACAATAATAACATTGATACTTATACTACACTTCAATACTTAAAAAAATTATCTACACTATATTTAGCCCAAAATCCAGCCAATGATTTTTCTCCCGTAACAAGTTATTACAGAAACCTTATAGACCGGGATTTTGATCTTAATAATCTGTCCGGGCTCTATATAAACGATCAATATAACCTTTTAGATATCCCTCTTATAAACGCCCAGGGTGAATTTTTCGCACCGTTAAGGCTTGTAGCTGAAAAAATGAGCCTTACAACCGAATGGGATGCGCAAAAACAGTCAATTACCTTTTCCTCTTCCAAAGGAATACTAAAGATGTCCATAGGCAACACAGGCTACACTTTTAACGATCAACAAGGGGTTTTGTCAAATCCTCCATTTGTTCAGGATGGAAGAACTTTTATACCACTAAAGTTTGTTGTGGAAACCTTTGGAGGCACATACCAATTCAGTGAAAACAGCAATATAATCTCCATTTACTCATATGATAATTCACCTGTCGTTTTTATGGATGCCAACCTGGAAGCTGTTGTAAGAAAAGCAGTCAATAAAAAAGTGGGAGCCATTTTAAAAAGTGATGCCCAACAACTTCTTTATCTTGAGGCTTCATCCAGTGGAATTGTGAGTCTGGAAGGAATACAACATCTCTCGAATCTCACTTACCTTAATATTGGAAATAATTCCATCCAGGATCTTAGCCCTTTAAGCAGCCTTACACAATTATCCGGCATCAATTTATATGGCAATAAACTTACGAATATCAGCGATTTGAGTGGACTTGGAAATCTAACCTATCTCAATTTAGGCCTTAATGAAATAACAGACATCAGCCCTTTAAAAAGCTTAACCACTTTAAAGACACTGGATTTATGTCAAAACGAAATTTCTGAATTATCTGCATTATCCAATTTATCAGGCCTAAATTATTTGAGTCTAGGCGACAATAAGTTAACCGACATTAGTCCTTTAAGTACCTTGCTTGATTTACAATCTCTTTATTTATACAATAACAACATTACCAGTATTAACGGGCTGGAAAAGCTGCAAAATATAGAAAATATCAATCTTAGTTACAATCTCGTAAGCGATATAACCCCACTCGTTTCATTAAAAAGACTGGTTTATGCGTATTTAAATGGAAATATGATCAGTGATATCAGTGCCATACATAACCTGGTAAACCTTCAAGCCTTATCTTTGGATAATAATCAGGTAAAAAGCATCACCAGTTTAAAATCATTAATAGGTTTGACAAGTTTGTATCTCTCAAACAATAAAATCACTGATATCAGTGTATTAACATCTTTAAAGAACTTACAAACCTTATTTTTAGGAAATAATCCAATCATGGATTTTAGTCCGGTAGTCTCTTACTATCATAACCTTCAAACTAAAGACTTCAAACTAAATAAAATATCCGGATACCTAGCCCCTGATCTTATCTCTGATAACACTTTTTCAAGCACTGTCAAATTCCCCATGCCTACTGCCAAGTGGGGTCACGGTCAAGCTGAAGTAAACGGTAAAATTTATGTTATGGGTGGCCACGACGAGGTTGGAAACTCCGCTACTCTAGAGGAATATGATATAGCAACCGATACATGGAAAGTAAAAGCAAACCTGCTTACTCCCAGAAGGTATTTAGGGGCTGCAGCAGTCAACGGCAAGCTTTACACCATCGGGGGTTTCAACGGAACCACTATAATGAATACTGTTGAGGAATATGATCCGGCAAACAACCTATGGGTAATGAAATCATCAATGCCTACCGCCCGGGATAATCCAGGAGTTGCAGTAGTAAACGGTAAAATATATGCCCTTGGCGGATGGGGAAATCATGGGCCGGTAAAAGCCGTTGAGGAATTTGATCCTTCAACGGGTGTCTGGACAACCAAAGCCAGCATGCTAAATGCCCGAACATACCACGCAGTTTCAGTTGCAAATAACAAAATATATGTCTTTGGCGGTAATGATGAAAACGGCAAATATATAGCAGAGATTGACGAATATGATCCAGCAGCAGATACTTGGACTACCAAAAAGGCATCCATCACTCCCAGAAGGCATCTTGCTGCGGGAACATTAGGCAATAAGATTTATATTGCCGGTGGCTCGGATGGCAATAACTGCTTAAACATCGTGGAAGAATACGATATTGTACTGGATAAGGTAGAAAAGAAGTCGAATCTTCAGTCTTCCAAAGAAGGTTTGCGTGCAACTACTGTAGATGGGAAACTGTACTTAATTGGCGGAGCTGCCAATAATATAAATATGGATATTGTCGAAGTTTATGCTTCTCCCGCATGTACAATAAAATCAGGGTTTAAAGTTGAAATTGAAGGAACGGGCATGCAAGCATCAACAAATGCTGACGGATATTTTGAAATTTACGGTCTTGGATACACTTCCGAAGGCTATACATTAAAAATAACCAAACCAACCTACCTGACACGGTATATAGGAGATGTTTGGGCAAACAGCCAGATTGGAGATCCGACTGCTCCTGTTGACCTTTGGGTTGGTGATATGCCATGGGAAGGAATTCAAAACAACGCAGTGAATATCCAGGATATTTTGGAAATCATCAAGTATTTTAACAGTGCATTGGGGGATGGAAAATTCAATCCTACTTGTGACTTAAATAAGGATAACGCAATCAATATGGAAGATATTCTGACTATCA
This sequence comes from Clostridia bacterium, assembly GCA_026418275.1. GTDB lineage: Bacteria > Bacillota > Clostridia > Acetivibrionales > DSM-2933 > SKW182. The sequence continues at coordinate 68,818 of JAOABQ010000011.1, read as the reverse complement.
TCAAGCACTTTAATACAACTTCTGCTTACTATCCGGTTATTATCTAAGTAACAATTCATACATTTTATAAACCCCGTTAGGAAGATTCATTTACAGGGCTTCCTAACGGGGTTTAGTTATTTTATGGTATTATATAATTTATTTTTTAGTATAAAGCTCCTTAAAAGTTAATCCACTATAATCCTCCCTGTCTCATCCAATCTGGGGTTTAATTCATTTTGGATTGCCAACATCCTCGTCTCATATTGACAGAAATCTTTACTTAATATCTTAAGTTTTTCCACAAACTTGTCATAATAGCCTAATTCCTTAAGCTTGGTTTTAAACTCTCCCTCATTATTCTTTAAAAGATTTTGATTAGTCATTTGTTGCACAGGTAAGTCATTAAACTGGCCTAAATTTTCCTTTATTTTTTTAATATGCAGTTCTTTTTCCCTTTCAAACTCTTCATTTGTTAGGTTTATCCATTTATGAATGTGCATTGTGACCACTTTTTCGACTTGTTCCCATTGCTCTTCCGATAAATTCTCATAAATGGACTTCATGAACTCGGGATATTCTATCCCCTCCACATCATCCAAAAACCTTACAATTGATATCCATGCTTCCTCTTTCTCTACTGTATCAATGGGCTCATATAAAAATGGAGCATATTGCAATAAGAACATCTTCCCGAAATTACCCGGAAACATTTTTAAAAGTTGTTTTTTTATGTAGCCTTCACGGCCCTTGATGTCCATTTCGAGGCTTTTGCTTAAAAGCAAAAGTTTGTCCGAAATCCCTGACAAAGGTTCTATTTCATTATCCATATCCTTAAGACAGGAATGAATAATTTTTTTACTTTTTTCCGCCCTTTGAATATTTTCTTCAAGCTTTTCCAGATGCCTCTTTAGCAATAACTTTAACTCTGTGGGACACTCCATGATACGTTGTATATCTTTAATCGGTATATCCAACTGTCTCATGAGGGATATCTGGATTAAACGGTTTACATCCTCCCCAGTATACTCCCGGTAGTTGTTATCTTTATTTATTGCCGGGTTTATGAGTTTTTGCTCTTCATAAAAATGTATTGCTTTCTTTGTTAAGCCTGTGATTTCCATCACTTCTCCAATCTTCATGTGAAATCCCTCCTATCCTGTTATTGTAAAGTATAAAGCAAGCCCTAAGGGAACAGTCAATATTTTTTTACTTTATTGAATACATCTTCCAATAATCCTTTTGTTTTTTATAGAGTTCACAATAAATCTACATACATATTCCTCTCAATCATGCTGGAGAAATGGGTCGGATACCTTTCAAACGGTTGATGTTAACCGTATCTTTCATCGAACAAATCATTTACATTTCACCCCGACAGAAAACCATTTTTTTCAAGGAATACTATACTGGCATAAAAAGTAAGTAATGTTTCGATTGATCCGGATCGACCAAATAAGCATTTCCACTTTTTTGTACAGTGCTATATTCTCATATTTCTATGTAGTATATCATATTTTAAATGCCGCCTATTAGTAAATAAAAAGCAATTTGACACAATTTTTCAGCCTAATTTTATTAGGCTTGTTTGGTTATTGCAATAACAAGCATTATCCATCTTACCTTAAACTTAAATAGGAGGAAAGATTATGTTTAAGAAATGGTTTAAAAAAGGCCTCTGCGTTTCCCTTATACTAGCACTGCTAGTCACTTTCAACGCTACAGGCACTTTGGCAAATAATGACTGTGGATGTGATAACAAGGGTGCTCCAGAAGTACAAGCACCTGCGGGAACTCAGTACTCATCACAGGATTTTGAAAAAATGAATGCCGATATCAAAAAGAATAAGTATACCTTCCAAATCGGCAGGAATTCTGTTACCCAATACTCTATTAATCAACTCTGCGGATTAAAAGCCCCTGAAAAAATAGAACAGGCACCTATTTCAGGGAGCATTCAAGCAGTAAGGGCTCTCCCTGCTTCCTATGACCCAAGAGCCAGCTTGACCCCGGTAAGAAACCAAGGCAGCTGCGGAAGCTGCTGGGCATTTGGTACTGCCGGTGTTTTCGAATGTACTTTGGCCATCAAAGCAGGCATAAAAACAGACCTCTCGGAACAATATCTTCTGTCCTGTAATACCAAAGGCTACAGCTGCTCCGGCGGCTGGTGGGTACATGAAATGCATCAAAACTATGGTGCAGTTCCCGAAAGTGCTTTCCCGTATGTTGGATCTAAAGTTGCATGTAAATCCGGTTTAACTCACACATATAAAATCAGCGGCTGGGGATACGTAGGTGCCTCCATGTCCGTACCGTCTGTTGAAGCAATCAAAACTGCTATCTATAACTATGGAGCTGTAGCTGCTGCCGTTTATGTAGACAGCTATTTCCAGTCATACCGCGGCGGAATATTCAACCGCAGTGTAAATGGTACACCAAATCATGCTATTCTCCTTGTAGGCTGGGACGAAAGCAAAAAAGCATTTCTTCTCAGAAACTCATGGGGCTCCGGCTGGGGTGAAGGCGGCTATATGTGGATTGGCTATGGTGTGAGCAAAGTAGGTTATAACGCTACTTATGTAGTATATAACGGAGGCTCGAATCCTACTATCGCGCCAACTCCGGTTGTTAAGCCGACTCCAACACCAAACAATAATACCCCTATTCCTACAGGCACCTGGAAAGCAGGTACATACTACAGTGTAGGAAGTACAGTAACCTATGGCGGCAGAACATATGCATGTGTTATCGCACATACAGCACAAGTTGGTTGGGAGCCACCCAATGCACCCAGCTTATGGAGTCTAAGATAAACTAAAAGTTTTTAACGTTTGATGTTGCCGGGCCGAAGCTTTGGGCCAAGGCCCGGTAATAATACCTATTTGTATTCCAATAATAAAGTAATCAAATCACTGTGATAAGTACCTTTTGAGAGGCCATCCGCGTTTTTCCAATCAAGTCAGTATAAAAAACTGAAGTTGCAGGAGGAAAGGTCGATGAAAAAAATCGGACTTTTTACCATTGTAGCGATATTTCTACTATTTATAAACATTTGCTTTGCAACCAGCCCTAATTTAAAGGTGATATACTTCTATTCCGAAACATGCTCTAAATGCAAACAGTTGGAGCCTTATTTCAAAAGTCTTCAGGAGAGTTACCCCCACATCATTTTAATCAAATACAATATCCTTGATTTAAAAAATAAAGCTCTCCTTAATAAATACGGTGAACGCTATACAAAGACAGATGCACAAATAGGTGAAATCCCGGTTGTTTTCATAAAAAACAAGTATTTTATCGGAGAGGACAATATAAAAGAAAACTTAGAAAGCCTGATTATGGCTGGTGATGGCCCGGATACCATGGAAGTAATAGATGACAGCAATGATTTTAGCCTCGACCAGAAGAAATTTCTGAGTTTAAAGGTGGCAGGCGTTTTTGGTGCCGGCCTTATAAACGGTTTAAATCCTTGTTCTATATCCATGCTCCTATTTTTTTTATCTATTCTTGCCATGAATAGGAAAAACATATTAAGAGCAGGCATTTCATTTATTCTGGGTAAATTTATAACGTATTTTTTACTGGGCACCTTATTATTCTGTGCTTTAGCAAAGGTAAACTTGACCTGGCTTCAATCCATTTTAAAATATGTTATGCTTTCTTTTGTGACGGTCATCTTCTTCATGAACCTTCATGATTTTTTTGCTGCGAAGTTTGAAAAGTATGGTAAAATTAAGCTTCAACTGCCCTTTTCTCTTAGAAAGTTAAATCATACATGCATGAAAAGAGTTTCATCCATATCCAATCCAAAAATACTTGTCACACTAAGCTTTTTAACGGGAGCCATCATATCCCTGGGTGAATTTTTATGTACCGGTCAAATTTACCTTGCAACCATCGTCACTGTAATTCAAACCACCCAAAGCCTAAATTATACAGCCTTATTTTACTTCCTTTTATATGTTACCGCTTTTATAATACCGCTAATCATACTCACTGTTGTTATCTATAAAGGAAAAGAAATCTTTGATGTTTCAGAAGTTGTTCGGTCAAAAATGCACTGGGTTAAGCTCATCAACGCACTTTTGTTTCTTCTCTTTTTTATTTTCATTATTTTGTGGTTTTAATTTTGGAGGTATCGGGCTTATGAGAATAAAGAACATAAACTTCCTAGACCAGAATCAAAAGATTGTTTTTCAATATAAACTGACATCCCTGCCTCTTTCGGAAAAATTCATTATCCGAAAAAGTATAGAGCTGTTTAATGACAGTGAGCCGTGTGTTATCCACCGGTCCTTTGTTATGAAAAAGCTATTTTTTGAAATTGACAGTTATTTCGATCAAATGTTAACCAAGGGAAAAAATAAAATCCGCTGCAGTGAGATTTTAAAGGAAATTTACACTGTTTTGGATATTCCGGATGAAATCTATGAAATTCAATTAGTTTAGAACATAATGATGAAAAAACTGCTCCCATTTAGAGTATCCCTTCTAATAACAATGTGAACAACAAAAAGTTCCGGCAAATCTATCTGCCGAAACTTTTTCAACATTGAACATCAAAACCGTTATTCACTTCCCGTAATTTCAATATCTGCTTTTGATACAGGTTATATTATTTAACTTGATATCCTTATTATTATTCCGATTGAACGACTTTGGAGGACCATCTGAATTTTCCTACCTCAATATTTTTGTTTTCTGCGATGTTATTTGCAACAATTTGTATAGGAACAATTTCTGTAATCGGCGCTAGGAACTCATCCATGTTTTCCATTTCGACGGTGAATATGTTCTCATGCTTAAACTCGGTTTTACGGTTGGTAATAAATAATACTTTACCACCCCTTTTGGCAATATCTTCGGCTAATTTCCGGTTAATGCCGTATGTGAGTCCTTCAGGAGAAACAATAATACCTGTAAAATCCTTATCGATTAACTCAAAGGGTCCATGTCTGAATTCTCCACTATCAATGCTGATACAAGGGAACTTCCCTACTTCGCGTATAAATAAACCTCCAGCTAGAACTGTCGAATAAGAAAAGCCTCTTCCTGTGAGGCAAATATATCCCGGAACTCCGATAAACTCCTTTAATTCTTGTTTCATTGCTTCAAAGTCCTTTGATAAAAACTTTTCAATGTGGTTTATTGCAGATCGAAACTGGTCTATCATCTCATCATTGAGTCCCTTGGTCATTGTTTTGGCTATAATCCCCAAAAGTATAATTGTAGATAAATAAGTTCGCGTTGCAACAGCCTCCTCATCCGGTACATTTAAGGTAAATACAAAATTACCCCTTTTTGCCAAAGTACTATCCGGTTTGTTGGTAATCGCAACAACGGTGCAGGAATCCGGAATTTTGTCTATCAAATGAACAATTTCAGCACTCTCCCCTGACTGGGAAACCAAAAACAGCAGTGTATTTTCATCCAGCAACTGGTATTCATAATGTAAAAGCTCACCTGCAGACTTTACGAACGCATTGTACCCGTTCCTGACAAGTTCAATACAAGCACCATAACACGCATAATGGGATCCACCCATTCCCGAATAAATCACTTTATGGTATTTTTTCCGGGCCAGCTGATTCATTTTATTTAAGCTTTCACTGCTTATGTACTCCTCAAAGGCTTTTCTTAAAATAGCCGGTTGGGCAAAAACATCCTTTAAATAACTGTTCATAAATTGTAACCCTCCTACTTTAGAAATCATGATAAATTTAACAAAAGTTTATTCCCTAACCTAGTCTGACAAATGATGATCATAACCCATTTCATTGGTTATTGTTTCTCTTTATTTTAATTCTTATTAAATAAGATTGAATTAAATCATCAGGCATATTGTACTTCATGATACATAGAGAATCAAGTTTATTTCAAAATTACGCAACCTAACCATTATTTAACATTCATAAAAAGACAATTTCGGATCATAATAATATCACAAGGGTTGATGATGGTTGAGCCAAGAGTATTATAAGGTCGAAAGGCTTTGTAATATTCGGCCAAAGGTTAATGTCAGGTCTCGTCCTTTGAGACGTAAAGGCTTGGTATTAGCCGGCGGGCAGAGTATAATATATCCTCTAAGGCTTTACTGCGGTAACACCTATTGCAGTAGGGTCAAAAGGGATATATTGTATTCGAGCTAAGATAGTCAAAGGTTCCGCAGGCATTCAATATTTTTATAACAGCTTACTATGTATTTAGTAATTCCTTTATAATCTATTTTGCTGGAGGTCTGCTGCAGCCTAACGGTTGCAACAGGCTTCCAAGGGATTTTTGACTGTCGAGCAAAGGTGAATGCAGGTTCTGTAAAGCTTTAGAGTAGTCGAAAGATTGCTTTAAGGTTGTCAGGGATCTACATTGGCTGTAGTGAAGATCATTATTAGCTCTTTTTTCATTTTATATAGTTAAAATGCATAATTAAAAAGCTTCCGGGGACCCATCCATCCGAAAGCTTTTTCTACTTTGTAAAGGTTATTTTAATCGGAAACTTTTTTACTCATATCATCAAAGTTATACAGGATTCCTTTGGTTTCCAAGCCCCTATCCTTTATGTATCTGAACGAATCTTGCACCTCTTTTGGATAGAATGTTTCTTTACAAACTTCACAATAATAAACAGGCGCGTTAGCTAATGTTACCGTTTTGCTATTGATGGTTTTTTGTACATTAATTTTATGAATCTTAGTGACTTTTCCGCAAAACAAACATTTAATAAGATTCATATCATTCCTCCTTGAAATTTATATTCCTTATATATATTCTAAATCCAAAGGGAAAAATCCTTTTAATCATTAAAATTTAGTTTATTTTGAAAATCAGTTTATTTTCCTTGATTTCGCAAGGTGTATTAAGCTTTAAGCAAAGCTCCGCTTCTCTTTTTAACAGATTATCTGAAGCCGCTCCTTCGGGTACAACCACTTGTGTCTTGTTCACCGTTTTGATGGGAATGGCATAAAAGTTCGTGAGTCTTTTCTTCTCAAAATCCATCTGCAAAATAAAGGCTTCCTGGTTTTCAGGGTCGTTTTGATCAAAAATAAAATTCCCTAAACTATAAATGATAGGTTTTCCTTTATAAATCTCAATCCCCTGAAATTGATGGGGGTGATGGCCTAATATGATATCCGCCCCTTGGTCTAAAAGCTTATGGGACATTTCTACCTGCTCGGGTAAAACATCAAAACTCTCTTCCTTTCCCCAATGGAGGGAAATAATCAATAAATCTACCTGTCCCTTTGCTTTCTCTATATCTTCCCTGATATAATCATAGTTCCTCGGCGCGACGCCATATCTATCCTTTTCTGCTCTAAACCTAATGGGCGGGTTTCCTTTATAAAGCACTTCGGACATATCCGTATATGAAAGCATTCCAACCTTAACGCCCTTTTTCTCAATAATTGCAAGCTTTCTGGCTTCCTCCAAATCCTTCCCAGCACCCGAATGGGCAATTTGATTTTGATCCAATATTCTTATGGTATCATTAAGTCCTATATCATAATAATCCAAGATGTGATTATTTGCCAGGTTGAGAAGATTAAAACCCGCATACTTTATACCGTTAAATGCTTCAACTTCGTTCTTTAATACATATTTCCCCCCCTCACGGATTCCCAAAAGGCCATGCTGACTGGAGGTAATAGGTTCTTCCAAATTTCCGAACACAATATCCCCTTCTTTTAAATAGTGCACCACCTTTTCAAAAGGATAAATATATCCTTTTTTATCCTTCTGAAGTCTTCCCCCCACTCCCCTGCCTAAAAGAATGTCCCCTACCGCAGTGATTCTTAAGGTATTCTTTCTGTCTATCTGAGGTTCCGAAGAAGGAGTTGCATTCCCTGGAGAAGGTGAATAGGTCAGCATTTTCAGTGCTGTAGTTTCAGGTGTACCTGACTTTTCATCGGCAGATACTACTTTCACGTCTTTCTCCATGTTGATAAAAACCCATATTCCTCCAAATACAGCCAGTACAGCTGCAAGCACAAGAACAACAAATCCCCACTTTTTCATATTGCTTTTCCCCTTTAATACTTTTTTCCATATAGGACAGATAATTTCACCGGACATTCTATGGTAAAACACGCAATGACGGTGCTTAATATCTTTTTAAAATGGATCATAGAGTTTATATTCTCTTACGGGAGTATAAACCCTTTTATTTCCTATCTGTTCACTCTTAAATAAATATAACTTGTCTACCTTTATGCTAGGAAGGGTATCCAACAAAACCCGTTTTTTTACTTCTTCAAAGTGTGAACGAAACCGGACATCCTGGGCAATTGTAATGTGGGGTGTATACTTTCTTTTTTCCTTCTCAAACCCAATAAGCTCAAGAGCCTGATCTATTTGCCTTTGTAGATGATGCAAACGTTCCAGCTCTCCACCCACACTGAGCCACACAACCCGGATCTTATCTTTTCCCGGGAAATTCCCCAATTCCTCAAGCCTTAGCTCAAACTTTTCTGTTCTTTCGCTGATTTCTTCAAGCTTCTGATGGATGTCATCCGTTTGCTCTTTGGAGATTTCATCCAAAAATTTAAGTGTAAGATGAAAATTGTCAATATACTTCCACCTGCCAACATCCGCATCACTTCTTAACTTCATCTGAATATCGGCTATTTTACTCTTTAACTCTTTACTAAAATCAATGCCTATAAATGAACGCATGGCTGTCTCCTTTATCCGAAATTTCTACCAAATCTATTTTTCTCCATTTAAAAAGCAAACCAAACGGTTTGCTTTTAATTAAACTTATTCTCTTTTATTATTATACCCAAAATTTTGTTAAGATGCTATTCATGTTTTGGGCCAACCTAAAGAGATGCCGTTAGCACCGGTTACTGTGTGATATCATGGATATAATTTGCGAAGTGGGAAAAAACAACTCCCGGCTCTTCCAGATCCATACACCAGCGTTTCACCCATTCCAGCGAGACATAGCCACTGTATTGATTCTCTTTTAGTAACAATAATACTTCTTTTACCGGAATATCCCCATGTCCCATCATTTTATACTTTACTTTCCCGTTTTCAATGGATGAATCCTTGATGTGTATGAATTGTATATAGTTTTTAAGTTTACTGTAAGTTTCCTTCACAGGCTCATTTGCAAAACGGAAGGGGTGATGGATATCCCAAAGGACACCTAAGTTTGGACTTTTAACCTTCTCCATCATCTTCAGCATTTGGTTTGAATCGGCAAAAAATCCGTTTGTTTCAATTAGAACCTTTACATTCTTTCCCTCTGCATAGTCGGATAAGGTGGAAAGGTTGGAAGCCACAAAGTCAAAATCAATGTCTCTTTCGGGTGCAGGATCCGAATCCCCCAACACACGGACATAAGGAGTCCCAAGCCTATTTGCCAAATCAACGTAATCCTTTCCTTCCTCAATAAAGAAGTCAATATTTGACTTTTCAAACAGATAACATGATGAAGTCAGACAAGGGATTTCCAAACTTAGCTTATGTAATCTATCTTTTGTTTTTCCGATATTTGAAGGCAAAAAAGGATTTGCCTTGGGAACATACAGTTCGTTTTCAATACCACGAATTTCTATCCCATTAAATCCAAGATCTTTTGCAGTTACAAGCATATCCTCCCAAGACCATCCAGGGCAACCGAGCGTAGAAAAAGATATTTTCAAACTATCCCCTCCAATATATTCTTTAATTTTAAAACGGAGTAACGTATAAAAGAAGGCTTTCACTTATATGATAACATTTTTATCTAAATATGTCATCACATAAATTCCATGTTTCATTGGCTTTTCTAGGATCCGCACCTTACCGCATATATAACATTTACAATTCGTTATTTTTTTAACAATTTCTTTGTTTATTATTAAATGCGAAGGGTATAATAATATTAGGAACTGTTGTTATTTTTTTAACAGGAGGTGCTTCACATGGAAAAACATGAAGTGCACGACATGATCAGCCAATTGGTAAAAAACGCCGCAAGCGCTCAAGAAGAATATAAAAGCCTTAATCAGGAAGCTATTGACCGTATTGTGAAAGTTATGACCTTTGCAGGAATAGAAAAACATATGGAGCTTGCCAAACTCGCTGCGGATGAAACCGGAATGGGTATCTATGAGGATAAGGTGATAAAGAACCTGTTTGCAACCGAGTATGTATATCACAGTATTAAATATGACAAAACGGTTGGGATCGTGAGTGAAAATGAGGAAGACAACTATTTTGAAGTTGCCGAGCCGGTCGGTACCGTTGCAGGGGTAACTCCGGTTACCAACCCCACTTCCACCACACTTTTTAAAGCATTAATTGCTGTTAAAACCAGAAACCCGATTATATTCAGTTTTCATCCAAAAGCACAAAAATGCTCCGCAGAATCTGCCAGAATTGTTAGGGACGCAGCAGTAAAGGCAGGGGCTCCAAAGTATTGTATCCAATGGATCGAACACCCTTCTGTGGATGCAACAAAAATTCTCATGAACCATCCTGATGTTTCCATGGTTCTCGCTACAGGTGGAGCAAGCATGGTTCAAGCTGCATACAGCACCGGAAAACCTGCCCTTGGGGTTGGACCGGGTAATGTTCCCTGTTATATAGAAAAGTCCGCTAACACCAAAAGAGCTGTATCCGATTTAATTTTGAGTAAAACATTTGATAATGGCATGATCTGCGCATCCGAACAAGCCTTAATTGTAGACAGGGAAATTGCAGATGAGATCGTAACGATTATGAAGGACATGGGATGCTATTTTCTAAACGAAAACGAAATAAGAATGCTCTCTGAAACAGCCATTGATGAAGAAAAATGTGCCATGAATCCTAAAATCGTAGGCCAACCGGCTTATAAAATTGCTGAAATGACCGGCTTCTCTGTACCCAAAGATACTAAAATTCTGGTAGCCCCCCTAGAAGGTGTTGGCCCTGATTATCCGCTTTCCCGGGAAAAACTGAGTCCAATCCTTGCTTTCTATATTGTAGACAATTATAAGGAGGGAATCAGAAAGTGTGAAGAAATGACCGAATTTGGCGGTTTAGGCCATTCTGCTGTAATCCACTCGGAAAATGACGCTGTTATTCGGGAATTCAGCGAAAAAGTCAGAGCTGGAAGGCTGATTGTAAATTCCCCTTCATCCCAAGGGGCCATCGGCGATCTTTATAACAATTACAGGCCCTCTTTAACATTAGGCTGCGGTACCATGGGTAAAAATTCAACAACACAAAATGTTAGTACCTCAAACCTGATTAATATTAAAAGGGTCGCAAAAAGGACGGTTACTATGAAATGGTTTAAGATTCCTCCTAAAATATACTTTGAGCCCGGCTCACTGCAGTACCTCTCAAAGCTTAAGGGAAACCGGGTATTTATCGTCACCGATGCTTCCATGGTAAAAATCGGTTTGGTGGATAAGGCGTTATATCACCTTGAAAAAACGGGAATGAAGTTTGAAATATTCCAAGACGTTGAACCGGATCCTTCTGTGGAAACGGTTTATAAAGGGGTTAGAGAGATGAATAAGTTTAACCCTGATATTATCATCGCCTTCGGGGGAGGATCTGCAATTGACGCGGCCAAAGGGATGTGGCTCTTTTATGAATATGAGAACACGGAATTTGAGATGTTGAGACTAAAATTTATGGATATTCGAAAAAGGGCTGTCCGTTTTCCTGACCTGGGTAAAAAAGCAAGGTTTGTGGCAATCCCAACTACAGCAGGAACAGGTTCTGAAATAACTGCCTTTGCTGTAATCACGGATAAAATCAAAGGTATAAAATACCCTCTGGCTGACTATGAACTTACACCGGATATCGCTATTATCGACCCTGAATTGACTTATACCGTTCCACCTTCCGTAACTTCCGATACAGGAATGGATGTACTGACCCATTCCATTGAGTCCTACGTGTCGGTTATGGCATCGGATTATACAGACGCTTTGGCACTTAAAGCCATTGAGCTGGTATTCCGCTATCTTCCAAGAGCATATAAAAACCCTCAAGACAAAGAGGCCCGGGAGAAAATGGCCAATGCATCTTCCATGGCAGGGATGGCGTTTACCAACGCATTTCTTGGTATTAACCACAGTATGGCCCACAATCTGGGTGCCACCTTTGGAATTCCTCACGGCCGGGGCAATGCGATTCTTATGCCTTATGTAATTCAGTATAACGCAAGCCGTCCCACAAAATTTATTGCTTATCCCAAGTATGAGTATCCTCATGCCAATGAGAGGTATGCTGAAATATCAAGATATTTAGGTCTTAATGCTTCAACTACAGAGGAAGGTGTCAACGCACTCATAGATGCCATAAAGAAGCTCATGGTTGAAGTTGACATCCCGCTTTCGTTAAACGCTGCCGGCATCAGGCGGGAAGAACTTGAAAGACAGCTGGATTACCTGGCAAATAACGCATTTGCAGACCAATGTACCGGAACGAACCCAAGAATGCCTTTAGTGGATGAGTTAAAGGAAATTTATCTAAAAGCCTGGGAGGGGTAATGTTGAGCCATTATACCTTATAAATTTAAAGCAAAGATATGCCCCCATCATATATAGATAACGAACTGTAAAAGTAAGATTTCGATTTCTGACACCTAAGTAAACCAGGTATTTCGTCTCTCGAATTTTACTTATGTTTACACTTCGTTATCTATAGTATAAAAACCCCTTCACGGGGCTTTATACTATATTGTTTTTCACCGCAAAAACAGCCAGTTGGGTACGGTCTTTCAACTTGAGCTTATCCAGTATTGCAGCTACAGAATTTTTTATATTTCCTTCCGAAAGAAAAAGCTCGGTAGCAATTTCCTTATTGTTTTTTCCACCCACAATAAGGCGAATGATATCAATATCTTTACTGCTTAGCCCTAGATCAATGCTGTTTAACGGATTCACCACCTTAATGCCCGGTGTATCAAACTGCTTTACGACGGTATTAAAAGCATTTGGATGAATAACTCCCAGACCTTGCGCAACACTTTTTATGGCAAGAATCAGTTCATCCGGCTTTATATCTTTCAACACATACCCATCTGCTCCATTTTTCAGAGCACTTGATATATTTTCCGTATCACTGAATGTAGTCAATATTAAAACCTTAATATCCTTGTATGTATTTTTAATTAACGCAGTTCCTTCGACACCATTGCAATTTGGCATCATAATGTCCATGAGTACAACATCCGGCTTAAGCTTTCCGCACATTTCCAGCGCTTCGTTTCCATCTCCGGCAAGCCCGATTACTTCAATTTCGTCATCCTGCTCTACAATGAATTTTAAACTTTCCCTTAATATGACCTGATCATCTACGATTATAACCCTAATCATTTTTCTTTTTTCACCTGCTTTTTTAAATAACATCATATATCATTACTATCATACCGCTTTTTTAAGCAAATTAGAAGATGCCAAAAGTCACAACTTTTTAATCAAAAGTCACAATTTTTTTAAAAAAGTCATAGTATCACAATCATATAACGTAAAAAGCACGGCTTCTCTCAAGTTAGACGCCGTGCCGGTCAATTTTGTCCTGTTTCATCTTATTTTTATTTATATCGCTAAAACCACTTTTTTCTTTTTAAAAGCATTGTCGTACCGATTAACCCCGTCGGTATAAAAATCATCCCAAAAACAATCCAAAATGCAAAATGATATTTATGCATGGGAATTCCCTCTACATTCATGGAAAAAAGCCCGCTCACAAGTATCATAGGAAGTATTAAAACCTGAATAATGGTAAAAGTGCGCATCAAGTTATTGATGGTATGGTTGGTTAGTGAACTGAAAGTATTATCTACCGATTCGATTACCTCTTTATAGTTTTCCAACATATCCCACACTTTTTCCGCTTTATCCGTAATATCATCAAAATATACTTCCATATCCTCCGGCAGATATTTTGCGATCACTTTTTCCAGCGTCAATATAACCGGCCTTAGGGGCTTAATAATTCTTCTGTAGTTAATGACCTCCATCTTGGTTCTCGCAATGCTTTCCAGCATTTCTCTGGACCGGTCCTTAAATATGTTTTTATTGATATGGTCAATAGTGTGTCCAATTTTATCTAAAACCGGATAGCAGTAGTCAAATAACCGCTTGACGATTTCATATAATAGAAGTGCGGATCCCTCACTCATATACTTTTCCCTTAACTCCTCTTTTGATTGGCACATACGGGATAAAGCAACGAGCGGCTTTAACTCACCTTCATGCAGTGTCACAAGGTAATTGGAACCGAGAAAGATATCAATCTCCTCCGAATCAAGCCTCATTAATTCTTTTTTATATCTTGGCAGGTGGAGTACGATAAAGCAATAATCGTCATAATCATCCACCTTTGACCTCTGATGCTCGGTGAGACAGTCCTCCAAAAGCAGTTCATGGAAGTCAAATTGCTGCTGCAGCATTTCGGTTTCTATTTTCGTGGGTTTGACAATATCGATCCACTTTAATCCATTATATTCCATTACCTTTACTTCTGCGGGTGGCTTTTTTAAATCAAAGTGTTTTACTTTTTTGTTTACGAAAATCGGAATTGAAAGCAAGATACATCCTCCTCTCTAAGGGGCGAGGATATATTACAGACAGCCAGAGAGCAATCCTATCCCCACCCTGATGCGATTTAATTGGTAATTGCAGTTACTAGGGTAAGGGTCATTACTCAATCTGTTTCACCGCCTTTTTCATAGAATAAATAGAATCGCATGTTATACACCTAGTACCAGTATACTCTTGTAATCAATAAAATTCAAGCATTTTAAGTGAATTCAGTTAAATAATTTAAAATTACTCTTTATTACTCTAAATTATGAATTCATACTTTTATTATCTCCTTTTATTATATGCAAATTCAGGTTTTAAATGTAACCGTTAACAACCTTTAAACGCCCTATTTTTTAAAATTTTTATCTCTACAAACCCCCTCTTTATGTCAATACAATTAAAAAGATCCATTGTAAAAATAATGACAATCGTCACTTCCATCAGGCAATGAATTGTTATAAAATTGTTTTAGATAAATATAATATTTTTCCTCAATATACATTAATTTATAGAGACTTTTACTGTTTAAAAACGGCATAAAGAATGTGTGTTGAGTGAAAAAACAGTTAACTTAAAAAGGGGGTTTTTGTCGTGTTTCAAAAAAGAAAAAAAACGATTTTTAAAGCTTTGTCGGTTTCACTATGCCTTATCTTCGCTGTTTTGCTCCTTGCTGCGGTAACTCCGCCCACAGATGCGGCGGCTTCCGAAATGATGCCACCACTGCAGCCTACACCTACTCCAACTATTCCTCCATTCTTAACTGGAAAAACGCTTCCAGCTACCGGTATTACTTCAACCAATGCAATGTTCAATGGAGAGATCATCCCCGGCATGCAATCAAATGTATATACCTCTACTTTCGAGTATTGGGAAAGCAGCCAGCCTGATAAGACGATCATCATCGGTGGTTCAGAGTGGCCTAATAGGTCTTACTACCCTTCATTAAGAATTACAGGTTTAAAGCCGGACACGGAATACAGCTACCGGGTATTATTAGACGATTATTATACTTTGCATTACAAAGCCAATATTGTCACCTTTAAGACTCTTCCTGAATCCGGTTCCATTCCAACCCCAACACCCATTCTACCTTCCGATGGGTTTGTAGGGTATATAAAATCCGCATCCAAGATCACTTCAACCAGTGCATTACTGGATTCTACCATTTACATAATCGGCTCCCGTTCAGTTAAGGCTTACTATGAATACAAACCTAACCGGAAATGGATAACTTCTTATATGAAGACCGATTCTTTAATCACCAACCAAACTGCAGATTTTCCGGTAGAGATCAAAGGCCTTGAACCTGGCACCGATTATATCTTCAGACTAATTATTAAGGAAAACAACCCTAATGGTGAAAATATATATGTGCACTATGTGGGGGATTGGATCTTCACTACTCAGCCGGCAAGACTTAATAAAATCTCCGGATATATAAAACCGGATCTCCCGTATGATGAGAGTGTATTTCCCCACATAACCTCCGGCTTTAAAGTTTCATTGGAGGGAACAAACTTTTCCGCAAGCACCGATAATGGATATTTTGTGATTCCCAATGTTCCCGAACGAAGCTCAAGTTATACGCTTAAGATCAGTAAACCGAACTACTTGACCCGCACAATAACCGGACTTAATCTTAACGGTAATGATTTGGTAATCGGTTCACAGAATGCTCCGCTGGATATTTGGGCAGGAGATATGATGGTTGACGGTGTACAGGATAATGCTATCAATATGTCAGATATTATGGAAATCATCGAGCTATACAACAGCAGTGAGGGAGATGGAAAATATGAAGAAGCTAGGGATTTAAATATGGATAAGGCAATTAATATGGCAGATATTATGGTTATTATCACTCACTTTAATACTTCCATCTATCCATTACCTGTAGGGTATGGCGGTGCCCTCTAGATTCAAGAGATTAATCTTTTAGAGAACACACCTATGTGATAATTGCTTTTAGGATGGCTTATGTGCCATTTACTATAAATTAATACAAACACTTTGTAATCGCGAATTTAATGCTGCCTTCAGTATCGAAGGCAGCATTTTTATGTTAAACTCAGTATTTCATTGAAATATTCAGATAATATCCCATCGTTTTCAAAACCGTTTCCGGATAGATTGGACTCATAGGTAATCAGCTTGTCCCCACAACGCTTTAAAATAGCCCTTATGAGAAGCGCCAGGTATCTGCGCTGGTTTTCCTCTTCCATTTCTTCGGTATAAATCAGATCCGGATTCCAGGTTTTAGTTAATACATGAACATTGGTTAACTCTTTAATACTTCGGGGTGTCCAATTTCTGCTGCTTAAACTTGTCATGATAACCACTTTACTGTTTAGTGAACCGGCAAGGTAAGCTAAAGGTGTTGAAAGCAGTACAAAATCACCTGACAGCTTTTCCTCCAACTCGAAGATGCTTTCGGCAGACTTGATTCCCCCCCGCACCATATCGATAAATCCTTTATTAACATTGATGTTTTTAAACTTGGAAACCACATCTATGAAGTTCTGTGCACTGTCAATAAGGTTTTTTGCCTCCAAAATGTCTCCCTCAGAAATATCTTTGGAAATCAATACTTCCAAAAATACCTTTTGCAAAAACGCATTGATGGGCAGGGGCTTTTCACGCTCTCTATATTCACGGATCCAGTTTCTTATATACTCGTACTTTTCGATGTTATAATACCCTACTCTTTCTACTATACCCGGAAACTCGATATCGGGGAATCTTGCAAAGGGTCTTTGGCTGCAGATTTCTCCTGCAAGTATGGAGCTTCTTACCGGATCAATCTTAAGAATGAGCCGGATCAATGACTTTACCTCATCCCGGTTTGGAAAAATCCCATAAGAAGGATGGCAGAGTTTCGCAAGGGTAATTAACGCTTTTGAAAAAGGGTTATCCAAAACTTTATCCTTTCTTACTATATTTTTTATAAATATACTTTGCTTTTCCAAAATCCTTCCAATTACAAATTCGGTAACCGGATCTGCATACGTAGAAAGAATCGTAATATCAGAAGGCATGTAGCCTTGATCCAAGACAAGTGTGAGTATCTTCTGGGCTACATGTTCAAGCATTTCACTCCGAATTTCCAGCGGAGGTTCTCTTTCAATTCCTACCTTTTTGCCCAGCTTATTTTTCTTTAGATCATGAATATTCTCAAATAAAGCTTTCGAGAATTCAACCATATAATCTTTACAGGAATAACTTATATTTAGCTCTGCTATCCTGCATTTATCCAAAATCTTTTCCTTAACATAAGCATGGTTGCTTCCGAAAACCTCCCCATATCCCCCTTCATGATTATACCCCATAAAACAACTCTTGAGATTGGGAATTAAGGATTGAATAAAATCAATCTCCGTGGGAACACACTCCTCAATATTATCCACTACAAGGTGTTCCACCCGTGAAAACAATTGGGCCTTATACCTTTCATCCTTAAATAAGTATGTATTGTAAAGCTCCACAGCCATACCGAAATCGAAGATTCCCAGCTCCAGGCATTTTTTTCTATAGGCGCTTATGATTTCATCACAATCATAAAAGATTTGTTTTTTTTCTTCACTTTTAAGTTGGAGGGCATTATAGAGTCTTTTACCGATTTCATTATAGGATATATCGGATGTAGCCGCCTTAACAAGGTTTGACGTCAGGTCTATCGCAATGCGGTCGGTATACGACGTAACAGACGAAAAGAGGTTTTTGTTTTCCCTCCGCCATTCAATAGATTTTGCAACCAGGAATTGTGCAGACTCAAATGTCAGAAAAACAGGTACAACCGATTTCTCTTGAATTTCCGGACATTTCTCTTGAATAAGGGGATAGTATGTTTTAATCTCTCCCTGAATAAACCCATAATAAGATGTTCTCCAAACGGCTCCGGAAGCTTTTAAAACCGTTTTTGACCGCCATTCCAGTGACTGTGATCTGTTTAGTAATAAAATCAATATTTTTTCACTGGGAATTCCAAGCTCATCCACCATATATTTATATCTTTCTAAAAGCATGGTAGATTTTCCTGAGCCGGTGGGTCCCTTCAATATCATTTTTGAATCCGGTTCAAAACGCTCAATGAACCGCCTTACATCGCCTTCCAAATTAATTTCCTACCTCTCCAAGCTATGATTTAAGTATATTATACCACCGGAGGAATATTTTATATATAATTCTAAGTATAAATTTTTTATCATTGTTTATACTTAGGATAGAGCCTTTTTCAAAAAACAAACAAAAAAAGTAAGAGAAGGAATCTCCCACATTCCTTCTCTTACTTTTTTAATATTTAGTTAATGCAAACACTGATTTTATAAAGCAAACCCCCTATATATGGCTCATACCTTTACCCCACACTTTATAAACCATTCTCTATCTACTTTACAAATGAAAAATGAATAAAACTTTTTCGAATCTTTATAATTATCAGTGTTTACCAAAACTGCATTCAGATAAATTAGAAAACGTATTCTACAGAAACTTTACTGTTAATTCTATGATACAACATGTAAAGACAATTTGCACTTGTACAGCTTGGCATTTATTATACTATTTTGGCTGAATTTTTAATAAAAAAACAGGTAAGCTTCTACCTGTTTTCTACATATGCATATATAATAACTTCCTGAGGCCGGATAACCGTATCTCCAAGCCGGTAACCCGGCCGGAAAGTTTCTACGATGGTTTCATCCAATAATCTGTCGTTTGTTTCCTTTGTACCTGCAACAACCTGATAAGTGCTGTTGTACCTGCCGCTATCCTCCAGCGGTTCGATACCGTTATTCTTAAGAACCTTTCCAAGCTTCTTGTATACCGAGGAAATAAATACAGCCATATCCCCACTTGCGCTATCCAAATTAATTCTTAGCTGGTCTCTTTGGTCAATAAGGTCAGATACCAGCTTGTCCTTATGAACCGTAATTTCATTTGAAGTTGTAGTCTTAACTGGGATTGTGTTTGTTTCCTTTATGCCACTCCCAAGAGATTTTTCCTTTAATGACGACGCTTCCTTTATTTTTTTTGTTACTTGACGAATCTCCTTGAATATCCATCCGGAAACAGAGAGGGAAAGGACCCCGCATAAAACAAACAGAATGAAAAGTATGATTCCAAGGGGTATGTAATCTTTTGACTTAAGGCCGGCTTGTTTTTCAATGACTGATTTATTTTCTCCATTAACCCGATCAACCAGGTTTATGAGCATCTCCTTATTTAAGCTCTTTAAATTTTGATCCTCATTCAATATTTTTTCCAGCTGTGCTTTTGAGTTTTCTTTTATAACTACATTTACCTCACGAACAGCTTCTCTTTCTAAAATTTTACCAAAATATACTGTTTGGAACACTGTTAAAATCAATAAAGGTGAAAATGATACCAGTAAAATGGATATCATCAGCTTCTTTTTATTTGAATCACTTAACATAAATACCCCCTTCTTTTGGTTACCTACAGGAAGCACCCTTTTTGACTATTTTCCGCCCCTTACATATTCATAACCTGCTAAGAACTGGAGGTGATGAACCATTACATCACAGGACCTGGCCAATACTCTGGCTGTTTTCTCATAAAAGCTCGAGTTTCCGTATTGGTTTGCTCTTGCATTCCACAACTCGGATTTTAGCCTTGCAGTCTTTAAAAGCTCTTCAATAGAAGCCCCTTTTGTCATACCAAGTCTTGCTTCGCAGCTATAACCGTATTCCCCAGTAATATTTAAAAGGTCTGTCACTTCATCGTCCTCAAGACTTACTTTATTGTTGTAATAAAGCTGAAGAACTTCCAGTTCCCTAAAGGCATGCTCAGAGACTTCCATTTTCTCCATTTCATTGCGGATAAACTCACAAACATACATCGCATTGGGGTTCCCTGCAGTATTACATTTTTCAAGTTCATAGCATAAAGTCTTCACCCTTGTAATAATATAACGGATTTTGATAAGAAATGCCCGGTTGCCGAAATGTTGTTTGATAAGGTTAGCAAGTGCAGGTATCCCGCTTTTTTCATATACAAGCTCTCTTAGATTATTTTTTCCGCACCTGTTGCGTATTGCGTCCAATGCAGTAAATATACCGTATTGACCCATTCTTTTATAAAGATAGGTTCGTTCCGCAGGTGATACAGGAATATCCGGATATTCTCTGGTGCAAAAGTTATTTGCTCTTAAGAGAAGGCTATTTATTCTTTCAGGATCTATCGCACTTAGCCTTGTCAATATTCCCCATTCATATTCAAAAGAACCGCTGAATCCCTCCGCAAGAAGTGCATTAATCGGAAGGATGGTATATAATACTCTGCTGATATCCGGGTGCTTTTTATATCTTTCAACGATAGGTTCTGCCGTTGTCATAGGGTTTTCGGAATTTCCCTGCCAATAAAGGTCAACTTTAGTCAGTACGCCAACCGCATTAATGGGAGAAGAATTGGAAAAAGAGTCCCCTTGAAATGCGGTTAAAACATCCTCATCACTGCTGCCAACCGCTTTACTGAACGCATAAACAATTGCATCCGCCATAGATGCTTCTGCTACTGTAATTTCACTGGCTTCATTTGTGTCAAAACCTAAAAAGTCCATGGTATTTTGAGAATCAATACCGTAAGAAGACCCCAAGCCGGGAGTATCAATAAATTCGATCTCCCTTAAAATAGGATTGGGACAATAAATCTCCACGTATCTTACGTTATTGAGTTCAGGATTTTCTTTTTCACTATTACGCTCAGTCCAAAAAGAAATAGCGTCAATCGACGCTTCCCGCTGCGTTCCATCCTTCATGACAACCGAAATCCTGGGCTGCTCTCCGTATTTAAACCAACTCACCGTATATGTTGTCTCCGTCTTCCCTGTTATAAGCAGTTTTTCTTTCAACAAAGCATTCAGAAGGGTTGATTTGCCAGCTTTAATAAGTCCTACAACTGCAACCCGAAGAGGATCATTGAGTCTCTTCTTTAGCTCTTTCAATTCCTGTGTTAACATTTTCATTTCTTCATAGGGTGAAGTTATCTGAATTGCTTCATTGATAAATAAACCTACCCGATCCGCCAATCCCATATTGAATCCCTCTTAATCCATCATGATTTATACTTCCTAACATACCATATAACCTTAAATCCAGTCGGCTTTTTTACCTGCCGGTCCACCCGGACTTTGGGAGGGTACTGGCCGCTGGACAGCCGGTGCCGGCCGCCCGCCAGTTCCCGGTTTGGCCATCATTTCTTTTGCAAAAAGTTGAAGTTTATTATTAAGATTTTCCAATTTTTGTACCTGGCCTTTAAATTCCTCCGCTTTTACTAAGGACTGTTCCTTCGAAAGCTTTACCAAATCCTGTACTGAGTTGATCGTCTTTTCATAATGATCCTTTTGCTGTTTTATTTTACGTCTTAAATCACTTTTCATTGTCTGTTCAAGCCTGACAATAACATCTTCCAGCATATAGCGTATATTTTTTGCCTTTTCGTCAATAAAGGGCATAATCACTTTCGTCACTTCATTTTTTTCTGCACTTTGAATATTCTTTTTACCCTCTTTAAAGCCCATAATATTTCCTAAAATAAGGCCGAACTTACCACCAATCAAAGCACCTACCTGAGCGCCAGCTACAACCGTGACTCCACCGAAAGTCAATCCTATCGCTCCACCTACCGCTCCACCCACAAGGGCAGAAATGGTTGAACCGACTGAAGCGGTAAACATGGCAGAACGCCCTATTACAAACACATTATTTACCATTTTCTGCGATTCGATTTTCTTTTCAATATCCAGGCTTATCGCACTGCTGACCACTGCCGGTTCTACAGCAAAACAGTCTATATTGACTCCGATGTTATCCTCTATCTGACCTTCCAAAGCAGACGCCCCAGCACTTAACTGCTTTTCCAGGTCACAGATCAGGCCTCCCAAGTCGGATCTTACAAGATCTACAATCGCTTCCGGTTTTCCCAAAAGTTTTTTATCTTCCAGATATGCTGCAAATTGCTGTTTTGTTTCAGCAATTCCCTGTTCCAGACCAATCATAATTTTCCTTTGCAGTGTTCTTATTCCGATAGCCAGTTGTTCCTGCCATTCCGCATTATTTTCAAGGAGCCTCTGTTTCTCCCCTATTGCTTCCTGAAATTTAGCTTCCTGGTTTTTATATTCCTGGACACTGTCCTGCTGGCAAGCTTTCCAATTCGCATGGCTTAGGGTCTTCATCTCCGCTACTACTTTACTGAGTTCACCTAATGCGGACATTAAAACCTTGTTGCCGTTCCGTTCTCCAGCCAAATCCCAAATATTTTTTTCCAATTCCTCAAAATTGCTGTCCTCCAGGTCTTCCTTGCACTTTGAAAGGATATAATCCTGTTTAGCCAGATTGGACACCGGAATGATCTTAAAGGAGTTTTTATCCCCCCCAAGGATATTTGAAAGCTTCTCCCGGTTGCTTGTTATAATCTCATTGTAATCCAAAGCCTTATCAATTTTAGTTAAAACAAAAAGGTTATTCTTGCAATGCTTGTAAATTCTCTTTATAAAATTGAGCTCCGAATTCATCAAGGGAGCCTCGGCATCACTCACAAAAATGACTGCATCAGCTTTAGGTATAAACGCGTATGCCATTGCCGTATGCTCCGCATTCAGACTTCCAACCCCCGGTGTATCTACAAAAACCAGTCCATCCTTTAATTTGGGATTGGGGGTTTCGATGATGAGCATTTGCACTTCTTTTATATTGCTTTTGTTATTTTGCTCGGTTACGTAATCGGGAATCTCCAGGCGGCTAATTTTCTTCTCCACCTGATTTTCACCTTTTCCCATGATTACAGTGATTTTTTCCACCGCACCATAGGATACACTGGTCACAACATTGGTTGAAATATCTACATTGACCGGGAAAAGACTTTTCTCCTCCAGCAAAGCATTCAGAAGGCTTGATTTTCCCCTTTTAAACTCTCCGCAAACAACGATAACCATTTTGCTTTGATCCAGCATTCCCAGAATATCCCGAAGTCTATTTTTTATTTCCTCGTATTGCTGCTGACTTGCAAAGACATTTGCCTCTTTGATCAAATCAATAACTCTTTGCCTTTTTTGTGCAAAAGCAAGCATATTTTTTCCCACCTTTAGAGATTGATTGCACTTAAAACACTTTCCCGTCCTCTAACCCTAGAAAGGCACTTTAAAGAGAATGCTTCGGTTTTACTCAACATTACAGCTTAGTTCCTTGGGTTTTTTGGGTTCAAAGAAATCCATTTAGGCTATTTAACAGGTAAAAAGTACTCAAAAAACTTAGGTGAGATAGCCCTATAGTATTTTTCCAGGAAGGGCTCCATGAGAAGCCTTAAAAGAGAACTGAAACGTTCCTCCCACTCAGGTGAAAACGCACTGCCCTCTGTTAATTTATCAAACATCTGGTCATACATGGACATTAATTCTTTTCTTTTTTCCATAACATCACGGTAGGTTAATCCCACAATGGCTTCATGGGGTATCTTCCCAACCGGCCGGTCCCACACTACACCCTTCCAAGTCTCAACTTTTCTCAGATCCTGATAGTTTACTAACTTGCCTGTCGGCCATTCGATTGTAATTGCAGATGTTATAGGAAATGCAAAGATCCCTTCATTCATTTTACGAATCAGCGTAAAATACGGAAGAATGATAAAAGTTTGTCCTGCTTTTCTAAGTGGAATAGGAAAACCTGTACTGGCTTCCATGGGAACATTCTTCCTGAAAATTTCGGAATTCCGGGTTTGCTTTATCAACTGTTCTATTTTTGTTAGATTCTGAGTACCAAAAACAGCACCATTATCATTAATCATTATATTCCAACTCCTTATCACTCATTGTTTTTATTCGCTCCATGTTTTCCTTAAAAACCGAACTCATCCTATTTATTTCCGGCACTTTGTCCAAACAAAACTTTCCATGTGTCATTTCCGACAGACCCACCGGGCTCATTCGGATTGTTGTCAATATGCATTGCACTCTTAAAGTCCTTAATCGCATGCAGGGTTTCAGGTCCAAATACCCCATCTACTTTAAGCGGCGATCCGTTAGCCCCTTTATACCCCATATCGTTCAACTGCTGCTGGATCTCAACCACATCCTCACTGAACTTGCCGGGATTATAGGAAATAAGCCCTGATATATCCTTGGTGTGAACTTCGTTTGATTCAGAATGATCAAACAAATGATCCCAAGTATTATGGTCAACTACACCATTACGTTCGAGACCCTCTGCGTGTTTAAAAACATTGATGGCATACTGGGTGTTTTCCCCAAAGTGCCCATCTTCCGCAAGCGGCTTTCCGTCCTTACCTGTATATCCCAAATCATTTAATCTTCTTTGAACCTCTTCAACATCTCCATCATATTTTGACGGGCTATAGGAAAGATTTTTATGGAAACCGGGCTCCTCCGGTGTTTGGTCATTTCCAAACAAATGGTTCCAGGTTTCGGGCCCAACCGCCCCTTGTGGTTCAGCCCCATTATAGTCGATATGCATATAATGTTTATAATCGTTGATTGCATGCAAAGTTTCAGGACCGTAAAGGCCATCTACCTTGAGCGGCTGACCGTTTGCTCCCTTATACCCCAGTTCGTTTAGCCGTTGCTGTATTTCAACTACATCCGAATTGAATTTTCCAGGATTGTAGGAAATGTTTCCTGCTGTATCCTTCGTATGAAGTTCATGATCCGAATTATTAAACAATTGATCCCAGGTTTGGTGGTTTACTACTCCGTGATTTCCATGGCTGTTGTCCAAACCTTCCGCCTGCTTAAAAATGTTTATTGCAAACAATGTATTGGAACCAAACCTTCCATCTACGGCCAAAGGTTTTCCATCTGCACCGGTATACCCCATTTCGTTCAGTTGTTTTTGTAGTTCCATAACATCTTTATCCACAACATTGGGATTATATGAAAGGTTGTGGTGGAAAACAGCTGACTCCTGATGTGGATCTATAGGCTGGGTGTAGTCGGAATGATCTGTTTTTGGTTCATTTTGACCAGTATTTTTAGGGTCTTCTATTTTTTGGAGTTCTTCCTCTTTATCCTGGTTGGCGATCTGTTCTTCGGTAACCTCGGAATTTACAAGAGGCTCACTATAGACATCATCCGTTACACTTTCATTATAAGCATAGTCATTGGGACGGTTGTAATCGTCCGCTCCGCCATCCTGCATGGCAATTTGCTCTTCTTCGGTTGGATTAGTCTGATTGAAAGTGTTTTGTTCATCTGTGGCGGCAGCTTCATCCATCCCTGAATAGTATTCATGGTTGTACTCCGTCTGCTCGGTAGGAGCATAATCAGTATAATTCACTTCATAATCTGCATCCTCATTAGACGTATCATAGGAATATGTATAATCCGTTTCCTGCTGCGGAGCCACATTATTTTGACTTGGGCTGCTTTCGGTACCCGGTCTGTCAACAGATACCATATAATTAAAACTGTCCTTCCAGGCATCTTCAAACTTTTCCTTGGGTATGAGCATTCCTTGCCCCTTATGAATCCCCGGGTCATTTACAATAACCATGGGATTTTCAGGGTCGGAATAATCCACTCCAATCACTTCAATGGCATGATCCATATCATATCCGGGCATGAAGGAGCTTCCCGGCTCTACCATTGAATCCGCATAAGCATTATCAAAGTACAGCTCCAAGCTGTGTACGCCTACGATAATACGGTCTCCCTCCCTAAGGCTGTTTTCCAAATCATCGAAGGAAGCATCCTGCTTTTGCTCCGTATTTAGCCCGTGCAGCTCCAATAGTTTATGGATATATTCCAAGGGTGTTCCGTTGTTATACCAACCGTTTTCAAGGGCTTCACTGCGAAGCTCATCTTCCGAGAAATCCTTTTGCAAAAATTCTTCCAATATAAACTCTTGTGAAACAATCGCACATGTATCGTCATAGCTTTGCAAGTGCCAATGTTCCATATCTGCCGCAGGATCGCCTATCAGATTGCTATATTCTTTATTTGGATCGAAATTTCCATAATCCTCAAACTTGCTCATATCAAAATCCGGCTGTTCATTGTCGCCTAAGGAAGCGTCATAGCCAATCCCGTCATCCCGGTTCAAATTTTCATCCAAATCTATTTCCATTGAGCTATCTAACGACGGATCCAAACTTAAATCATCAAATATATTACTCCGGTCCAATAAATCACTCGTAAAATCCGGTGAACTGAAAGAATTGTCTAAATTATCGTCATCGTTATTCGCTGAATTCCAAAAATTGTTTTGATCGCTCATTTTTAAATTCCTCCCTTGGTTTTATCCTTCCAATAGAAAATATAGTGGTTTGAATCCTTATGCCATCCTCTTGAAGTTTATAAATCCAATCATAATTACTGTTAAAAAAATGATGAGTGAGGGAATAAATAAATAGGAGTATGTAAAGGAAATCTCTGAAGCTACAGCTGAAACTGCAAATAATATAATCCCCCATTTTTTCATTCCAAGTACTCCGAAAGTTGATACAACTACCAGAATATCCAACGCAACAAGCAAGAATAAAAGCTCCATGCGGATATTCGCCATATTAAAATCTAAAGATTGGATTACCGCAAAATATTCAAATAAGCGGGCTAAAAAAAATGCAAAGGAAAGCAAACACAGAACCGTTAGAATAACAGGCCTCTTAACAATCATATATCTTACCCCTCTTTAATATTGATTTATCGAAAATTGATTTAGTCAACAACTGTAAGTCCCTGGCCCTCCGGACTCATTTTGTAAAGCTTGTAGAATAAAGATCCGCTGTAAAAATAAATCCATCCGGGTGCTACATTAATATAAAGGGAAGCACTATTATTTAATTTAACTTTTCCTGATCCATCTACCTTCAGTTTATATAGCCTTTTACCATCATTTTTATTGGAGTAATAGATGTAATCTCCAAAAACGTTAATATATAGAGATGCATCATCGTTGAGTTTTATCCTATTTGATCCGTCATGATTTATTCGGTAGATACTCTTTTTATCGTGCAGGTTGGAATAGTAAATAAAATCTCCTGCGACATTCAAGTACTTTGCAGCATCATTACTGATTCTCCCCTTACTGCTGCCATCCACTTTTGCTTTATGAATTCTTTTACCGTCGCTTTTATTTACATAATATGCCCATTCTCCAACTACATTGAGGTACCAGGCCGGATCCGTATTCATCCTTATACGGCTGCTTCCATCCGTCCTCATTTTATATATTCTTTTCCCATCACTTTCATTGACATAATAAATCCAATCCCCCACCACATTGATAAAACTGGCTACATCACGTGAAAGCTTTATTTTATTTGTCCCATCCGTTTTTACCTTGTAAATTCCTCCATCCAAACCATCCCGATAGTAAGCCCAGTCTCCGACCACATTAATATACCAGGAGTCGTTATTGTTGAGATGGCTTTTAAAAGTACCGTCGGGTTTTACTTTACAAAGTCTTTCCCTTATTACTTCTTTATTTTTATCCCTCCTGCTTGAATAATAGACCCAGCCACCACGGCTGACTACAACGCCTCCGTTTACAATATTGCCACCGGAATTCCCATAAGAAACCATCTGAGTACCGGAGGCTTCCGCTTGTTTACTATTCATAAAATTTTGATAGGCAACCGCAGTATTCTTTTCAAGTGCTTCCTTCCACTCCTGTCCATACGCATCCACGTTCCTCTGGTTGGAAGGTCCGGGTACAACAGGTCTCTGTCCATTCACAGGCGGAGTAATCACATGCTGTTGATTTACAGGCGGCATACCCGTGTTTTGCCTATTTACAGCATTGTTTGGAGCCGGTTTAACAGCATTCTTCTGCTTTTCCAACTCCTGTATTTTCTTTATTTCTATATCTGCCTGATCCAAATAATTCTTAACAAGATTGCTGCCTTCTTTATAATTGATAAAAGCTGCTATGGTATTAGCATTCAAAGCTTCTCTCCATGCCTCTTCATCCTTCTTTACAGCCTTTTCCTGGTTCGCATCCTTAATTTTCCTTATTTCCTCCAAGGCTTGATCCTTATATCTTTTTACCTTTAAATCGCCGTTTATATAGTTTTCAAAAGCCTGCACCGAACCATTCTTTAAAGCATCTTTCCAAGCCGCTTCGTCTTCCCTGACCATGGCTTGGTCGTTATTTTCACTCACTTCTTCAATAATTCCACGGGCCACTATCGCAGCTCCATAACAAACAGCAAGCTCCGGATCAACATCCCGGCAAACCTTTTTTCCCACTACTTTTTCGACTGCTTCTCCAACATAAGGTATCCTGGTACTTCCTCCTACCATCAACACCTTACTGATATCCTGCATTTTTAACCCTGCATTTTTTACGATCTGTTCAATTTTTTTGCAGGTTTCCTGAATATCGTCCCTGATCATATTTTCAAACTTTTCACGGGTGATCTTATATTCGTGATAATCCAACGATCCCGGCAGAGAAACACCGTCTTCCGCTTCGCGGGCCGAACTTAACTGGTGTTTCAAACGGATACTTAACCCTTCCATTGAAGCGATAAATCTGTTTTTCTTGTCTGCAAAGCTTTCTTCCCTATTTTTAATGATGGGATCGATAATATCTTTAAAGGTTTCAAGAATGTCCTCGAATATCTTTCTATTAAAATCGACTCCACCGCATCTTTCAATACCTAATGGGGCTGTTAACGGTCTAAACCCTTCAGCGGACTTCTCAATCAATGCAACATCAAAAGTCCCTCCGCCCAGGTCATAGACCAAAAGTTTTTCACCAACTTCAATTTTTTCCTTTGTGGAGTAATAAATAGCAGCTGCTGTGGGCTCATCCAATAATTCCACCTGTGGAAATCCCGCTTTAATTGCAGCTTTTTTTAATAAGTCCTTTTTTAACTTTCCGTAATTGGCAGGATATGTAATGACTGCTTTATCGACTGCGCCTCCTAAATACTGTTCTGCACGGAGTTTAAGGTATTTTAGGATTTCCTTGCACAAATCCTCCGGATAATAATCCTTGCCGCCAATCGTATAAGGTATGGTCTCACCCAGGTCCCTTTTAAATTCTTTTCTATATCTTATAGGATATTTGGCTTTTTGATTATCTGCCGCCTGCCCCACAAGAGCATTACCGTTTTCTTCAATCAGCACGGATGTCGGCAGGGAATACCGATCCCCATAGATGCCGCTTGCAGTATCAATTTTTACAGCTACGGGCTTTCCTTCCTCCATTACAGCAACACTGGACAAACTTGTGCCAAAATCGATCCCGATGCAATTCATCAAATTTCCATCCTCTCCCAAATTACTATTTTAACCTCCTACAACTGGAGCATTTATGTCTCATATATTACTTTCCAAACCTATACTTCACTCATAAAAAGCTTCAAAGCCCTTTGTTTCAATTGCAATTCATAATAGAAACTTTTTTCATCATAACAGAGCTTTTAAGCCGGCCTATAAGAGGAAATTTAACTAAAGAAAACCAAATATAGTTACATAATTTAATTTATCATTTTAATCTACTGTTTTCAACAAAATTTTATCATCGTTTTCACGATTTAGAGAAGGTTGGCTTTCCATATGTTTTTTCACTTCATGAACTATTTTTATGTCCCGCTTTAACCTTGTATGCAAATTCAATTTAATCCTTGGAAAACGCCGATACAGCAAGAAAATTTGAAAATAAGAAATTTTTATTTTTTTATTATATGATAAAAAAAAGAAGAGTAAGCTGAAGAAAAATGATAAAAGGAATACCATAAAGAAAATACCAATGCTTGGTTTTATGTCTAAATATCAAGCAACCTAAATAAACGCCCGCACCTGCTCCCAATAAAACAAAAGTAAATAAAACTTTTTCCGGAACTCTCCTCACATGGTGTCTGGCTTTGGATTTATCTATACCCATGAGGGCAAAACCTGTCAGGTTTATGAAAACAAAAATAGCTGCAATATAAATATATCTGTCAAACATTCTTTAAAGCCTTTCAAATCATTTGTAATTCGATTATACTATATATTTTTTTAAATTACATCAAAATTCAATATTTCAATTTACAAAATATACTATCAGTTATATTCCATTCATACATTGCAGACCATTCTAAAAAATGCTAAAATTAAAATATAAGTAGTAAGTAAACTTAGATTGTCTTCACTTCTTAATTTTACCTATTTTTTACATAATTATACAACTCCAGTATTGTTCTCTCACTTATCAAATGGTAGAATGGTACAGTGTAGGTTGACTACAGTGCGCCTTTTTAGTTTTATGTTCGTAGCAATAATTATTTCAAGCTTTATAGAATTTTACAATCCTTATACTAAGTTTAAAGGAGATGGTCATATGCTCCAGATTGTTTTATGTGAAGACAACCTGTATTGTTTAAGCCAAACAGCCAATGCCATCGAAAAAATTTTATCCTGTAACTTTATAAGCGGACAAATTGTTTGCAAAGCAACTGAAACTAAAACTGTAGAGGATTACTTAAAGCATAATACAGCGAATGTTTTTCTCTTGGATATTAATCTCGACAATAACGGAAACGGCTTTTTTTTAGCCCAAAAAATAAGAGAAAACAATCAACATGCATACATCGTTTTTCTTACCTGCCATTTGGAATATGTTCTGCAAGCTTTTAAGGTTCATTCTTTTGATTTTCTTGTAAAACCGGTAAGTAAAGAAATACTTGAACAATGCATATTAAATATTTACAAAAATTATATCTCCACTTTGAGCCTTCCTGCAAATAACGGAGATAGTTATATCCAAATAAAGTCGGGTTCAAGTCTTTACAGAATTAAAACAAAGGATATTATATATATAGAGAAACTTAAATTTAAAACTGTCATATGTATGGCAGGAAGTGAGATTACCTGTTATGATACACTGGAGTCCCTTGAGCAAAAGCTTAATGACAGTAACTTTGTTAGGTGTCATAAATCCTTTATTGCAAATAGGCTCTATATTAGTGAAATTCATTTAAAAGAAAAAGAAATTCTTTTTGAGACAGGTCATAAATGTTTACTTGGGGGAAAATATAGGAAGGAGCTGGTTATAAGTGCCTAAAATTGGTGCACTGGATATTATCTCCAGTGTTGCAAATATGATTACCGTTCTTGGCTTAATGGTATTTACATTACTGATTTTCAACCTGAAATTGAATATAAAAAATGCTGTTTTAAGTTCTATTGCTGTAGGTTTTATCTGCTCATCGGCAGTATACCTTCTTAAATTTCTCAGTGAAGCTTTAAACTTTAAAAATATTCACAATATTAAAACGTTTATCGGTGTATTGATCTTTGTGTTTACTTTAAGAATTTATTATAAAATCAGCTATTCAAAAAGTATCATTTCAACATGTCTTTTTACTATTCTTTCTGCCCTTGCTACCATCACCGCTTTTATTATACTTGATTTATTAGGCTATAAAGACATTTTGGGAGAAAATATTCAGGTAAACATTTTTGCAAATTTGATTATTACTGTTTTTTACATTATTATGTTTATTATCATCCGCTCCTTTAAAGTGTTTTCAAATTTCCCAAAGGAAGTAAGAAACAAAGCTTATATTTCAAATATGATTTACATTTCGTTTACCCTTGTTATCATCGGTGCCAACATGAGCTACTATTACTATAATTCCCAAGGCAATCCCAATGTTAAAAACACGGGCATTATCTTCAATGCAGTGCTTGTTCTCGCCTATCTGGTGTATAGTATTATCAACACCAACACCTTTTTTAAACTTGAATTAAAGGATCAGGAATTACAGTATCAAATTTTTTATAATAAAACACTTGATATGCTGATGAGCGATCTTTCCAGATTTAAGCATAACTACAACAATATGCTGAATGTAGCCTACGCATATATTAAAATGAAAAAATGGGATGAGTTGTCTAAATATTTCAATGAGTTGGTAGAGGAAACAAATAAATCAAATTCATTCAGCAAAATGATTATGCTCAATATAAAAAATGCAGGTGTTTTGGGACTTATCACGTCCAAAATAGATTACGCCACCCAAAATGGAATCAACATGAAAATATTTATTGACGATGAAATAAAGGAAATCAATATGAAAATCTCCGAGCTTTGCGAGGTTTTAGGCATTCTCATCGATAATGCCATTGAGGCTGCCGGCCAGAGTACCGAAAAGCTTGTAACCCTTTATATCTCCAACATCAATAACATCGTAACATTTTGTATCGAAAACTCAGTCAACGAGAAAGTGGATACAAATACAGTTTTTGATAAGGGCTTCTCAACGAAAGGAGAAAACAGGGGTTTGGGGTTGTGGCTTCTTAAAAAGATTATCCAAAAATATGACAATGTTTTATTAAATACATTTTCTGAACCTAGCCGTTTTAAACAAGAATTGATTGTATCCTAATTAAAGAATAGAATTTACTTATATCATAAAAAATTGCACATCCTACAAGATGTGCAATTTTTTTATGATTTATTAATCCCTTTTTATCAATTTCTCAGGCATCTTTGGCTGTTCAAACCACCATAGAATGCATGTACTTGATGATACCTGTGCAATGAGTGTTCCTACAACTACTACCATGGACATAAGTCCAGTTACCAAGCCCTTCGAAAGGTTTTTATTTGTAATTTCCATCGTTTCATTATATCCGGCACCCAAGCCGGATATTCCCCCTTTCCATTTTAATAATTTTAGAGGCTTCCAGGTTTAATAAGAGTAATTACATGACTACTTTTGATGGTCGGCTGTATATTGATATGCAATGCCATATTGATTCCTGAAGATTATGTAGGAAACCGGAAGTATTGCCAAGCACTCTGCAAAAACCGAGATCATAATAATATTTGAGACAGGCTGCAAATCAATTAGAAGTGAAGTAAGATACATAAGAAGTAAAATGATAAGTGAAATACCCTTCAAACGTTTTTTCTGACGAATGCTGACAATCGGCTTATTTTCATGGTCGCTGGGGGCAAAAAGAATAGTTATGGTAATACATATAGGAAAAAGTATACTTCCAACTAAAACCGGTTGAACCTCGCGTAATGCGATGGAAAGGTAAACCGATCCAAAAATTACAAGCGTATTTACGATAAAGCACCCAAGCCATGTTTTGGCATGGATTCCTCCTGTAAATGAACGGAAAAGTCCAAAACAAAC
Organism: Clostridia bacterium; assembly: GCA_026418275.1. GTDB lineage: Bacteria > Bacillota > Clostridia > Acetivibrionales > DSM-2933 > SKW182. The sequence goes on along the minus strand of JAOABQ010000011.1, from coordinate 35,216 downwards.
AAGTGAAATCAAGCTGTAACTAAAGATCCCCAATAGATAGGCACTTATAAGCAGCAAAATCATTTTTATTAAATCCGAAAACAAAACATAGAGTCCATAGTTTACGATTTCACATTGCTCTTCACTCATCCCCTTTACATTTTTTTTTGCAGAATTCGTTAGACTTTTGCTAATGGATTCGATGAGCAACATAAGCAAGTCCCTCCTACTTTGAAAATTAGTATGATTTAGGAAGTTTCCTTGCCCCGCAACAGATAAATTTGATTGAGCCGAAGTGAATCTTGAATAGAAATTTTGCATGCAAAACATATGCTTATTCTATACTATTTTTTTAGTAAAAGAATAAAACCTCTGCAAATGAATAAATTTTACTCCCAAAATGGTTTGACATTTCATTTCATAGATAAAAAACGTTATTTTGTAAACATGATAGAAAAATAAAGAGAAGTATGGATAAATTCATCCACACTTCTCCTATATAATTCCACATTGATGATTATTTAAATATAGATATTACATGATATCTTCCAGTGACTCTTCCTCTTCATTGTAGTTTATAAACCTTTTAAAAGAGGCCATAAGCAGCAAAGGAACAAAAGTAATAAAGCTCACAGAAAAACACGAAAAAATAATCGTTCTTATAGGAATAAATTCAGCCAAAATTCCTCCCAGTGCCATGGCTAAAGGTGTAAGTCCCTGTGTCAGTGTACCCATGAGTGCAAATACTTTTCCCCTCATCTTTTGCGGAACGGTAATTTGTATGGATGAATTAAACAATACATTTGTAATGGCTAAAAATAGTCCACCCACAAATAATACTATCAGCATGAAATAGAAGTTATATAAAAGCGCGAAGACTGCCAATAGAACGGATGAAACAAATCCTGAAAAAATAAGCAATGCAAAACGCTTCGAGGGCTTGATATCAAATATGGATGTATAGACCATTCCCAAAAGCATTCCAGCTGTAGCAAAGGCCATGGCAATACCATATTTTGTGGACCCTAGCCACTCGGTTTCCTCAAAAAGAGGAATATTGAGAACCAATGCCATATTAAACAGAAAATTAAGCAAAGAAGATACAATAATTGCATTTCGAAGCGCCTTAAAACTCCAAACAAAAACAAACCCCTCCTTCATATCGGCAAAAAAATGGGAGGCTTCATTCTCCTTGACCGTTTTTGGAATTTTCATAAATAATATGGTAATCGCAGAAAAAATATAGGAAAGCCCATTAAACAAAAACATAAATGCGGCTCCGATAACCCTGTATAAAACTCCTCCCGCTAAAAAACCAAAAATGTTTCCTGCTGCATAGAGCGTACTAAAAACTGAATTGGCATTTACAAGTTTTGATTTTGGAACGACATCAGGCAAAACTGAATTTATTCCCGGACTAAAGAATGCTCCGCATAATCCCAGAATAATGCCGGCAACGAGCACCATCCACATCTTTACAAATCCCACAATAGAGGCAATTCCGATAAAAACTACAGAAATCCCCCGGGCAAAATCCGCAAGGAAAAGTATCTTTTTTCGGTCCATCCTATCCACAAGAACGCCCGCAAAGGGTGCCACAATCACTTTTGGCAATACGGTTGCTGCCATAAAGGTTCCCATCAGAGCCTTTGATTTTGTTACCTCAAGGACCCAAAATCCCAAAGCCAATTCATATATAACGTCTCCCAGAACCGAAACAAATTGCCCCTGCCAAAGAAAAAGGAAACTTAGTGTCCACAGTTTTTCCTTTTTACCAATTTCCGTATGATCAGCCACCAAGCTACCTCCTGTCAAAAAATTGGTTAACTATACTAAATCGTTATAACCGTTAGGGTGATTTTTGTGCCAATTCCACGCGGTTTCCACTATTTTGGCAAGGCCGCCGTATTTAGGCCTCCAATTCATTTCCTTCTTAACCTTTTCTGAAGACGCAACGAGTGTCGCAGGATCCCCCGGCCGCCTTGGTGCAACAACTGCTTTGATGGGTTTACCGGTGATTTGTCTTACAACATCAACCACTTCCTTTACCGAAAAGCCTTTCCCATTTCCCAAATTGTATATACTGCTTTCATTTTCTCTCCTAAGCTTATCTAAAGCCAAAACATGTGCCTGGGCAAGGTCTGAAACATGGATATAATCCCTCACACAAGTACCGTCCGGTGTATTGTAATCATCACCAAACATTTTTATTTCATCCCGTTTCCCCAGTGCCACCTGCAATATAATCGGTATCAAATGGGATTCGGGGTCATGATCCTCCCCGATTTTACCGCCTTCATGTGCGCCGGATGCATTAAAGTAACGGAGAATTACATGCTTTAAACCATATGCCCCATCAGACCATTTCAGCGCTTTCTCAACGGTAAGCTTGGTTTCTCCATAGGGGTTGGTTGGAAATGTTTTATCGGTTTCCAATATGGGCGTATTTTCCGGCTCCCCATAGGTTGCCGCAGTTGAAGAAAAAACAATTTTATGAACGCCTGCATCTTTCATTGCAGTTAATAAGTTCAGTGTGGAAACTACGTTGTTATTATAATATTTGAGGGGATTGGCAACACTTTCACCCACTTCAATATATGCTGCAAAGTGAATTACAGCTTCAATGTCGTTCTTTAAAAAAACTTCCTTTACAAAATCCTTGTCCCTTAAATCTCCCTGGATCAGCTTTCCCCCTAACAATGCTTCCTTATGGCCCTTCTCCAGGTTATCCAATACGATGACTTCCTCGTTTCTTTCTATTAACTCCGCAACGGTATGGCTGCCAATGTATCCTGCACCGCCCGTAACCAATACTGCCATTCATATCACGCCTTTCTTATTACTAATTGTAGTATGGACCTCCAAATAAGACATCATACTCCAGAAATAGATACACATAGGATTTCTCATTTTTTCCTATTCAATCATACCATTTTTTAAAATAGGAATAAAGAACTAACGCACATATTCTCTAGAAGTTACAATAAAAATGACACTGTCTATCTTAAATAAACAGTGTCACCCATGAAACTTTTATTTTATTTCCTCTAATGCTTTCAATATGGAGTCACAAAGTGCTTCTGCAGATTTTTGCCTGAATTCCTCTTTCATTAGGTTTGCCCGGTCGGTACTGTTTGTCATGAAAGCAATCTCGGCAAGAGCGGCGGGCATGGTTGTCGCTTTCAAAACCACCAGCTTGGGGCGTTCAACAATCCCCCGATCCTTCGTCTTTAGATTATCCACCAACTGATCCTGTATAATGGTTGCAAAACGCTTGCTGTTAAAATTCTTGTCATTGGGATCCTGAGGGAAATAGAGTGTTTCTGTTCCCAAAAAGCTTGTATAGTATGCATTGTTATGTATGCTTAAGAAAAGCGAAGCGTTGAGGTTATTGGCAATATACGCTCTTTCATAGAGTCCTACAAAGCTGTCGTCTTGCCGTATCATATAGGTTTTTACATTTTTCTTCTTTAGAAGTTCATTAAGCCTGAGTGAGATATCCAGATTGAGGTTTTTTTCGTATAAATCTCCGTAAACAGCACCGCTTTCATATCCGCCATGTCCCGGATCAATAACAACCAGCCTATCCTCTTTGGAATAAGGTTTGAATACTGTAATTGCGGTATTGTTTACATCCGGCCTGGTAATAATCTCAAAAAACAGCTTTTCCTGTGCACTGAACACGATACTGGTCTTACTGTTTTGCTCATCCCGAATTACTTCTATATATTCCAAGAGGCCGTCATAAATCTTCATTTTCCCGCTGCCTAAATCCGCCAGGTTACTTGGGAATGTAATGATATATTTTTTCCCATCCTCTTCAAATTTCCCTGTATAGAGCCGCTTTAAATACTCTCCACCCTCGGTCAGCTTGGCACCTGCTAAAGTAAAATAAACCCGGTCACCGTTATTGTGGTATAAAATATTTTTATAGGATGGATTTGCGAGGCTTAAAACCAAATATCCCGCTTCTTCCTTAACCTCGTAATCAGCTTGACCTGATACATCCAGCACAAGGCGAAGCGTACTGTCCTCATGCTTATCATACCTTATTGTCTTAAGCAGCTTTCCGTTCATCTCCAGCTTACTTCCATTGATCTGGGGACCTACACCCGGAATATCCAATACCAACCGGTCAGGACCGGTAAGCCGCATCAGCTTATAATCCTTGTAGCTGTCAATAAAAACCGTTACTTTCTCGGTACCCTCCGCAGCTTCATACTTAACATCCCACTTTTTAGTATCACTATTTTCCTGGGGCAGCGGTTCACGGATTTCATCTCCCCTGCTGGAAAGCTCATCCTCCTTCTTCCCAACAGTTCCTGCTTCCCCCGTTCCCCCACCGTCTGCAGGTTCCTTCTCAATAGAATCAATCCCCTTAAAGTGCATAATCACTTTATTTTGGTCCACTTCGGCCGTGTACTCGTTATGTGAAACCATATCAAGGACCACTCTTACCGTCTTTTCATCATGCTGCGCATATCTGATTGCCTTAATAATATCGCTTTGGACATTGACTTTTTGACTCAGTGCAAGTGTCGTACCAGGAAAATCAATGACCACTCTGTCAGGGTTATCAACCTTAAATGCATTATGCTTTTTATAACTATCCAGCGAAAGTATAACATCTTCCTGTTTCCCGTTTTTTTGGTGCTTAATTTCATTCAAAACACTGAATTGGGTTACCGCATTTTCCAATTCAGTTCCGGTATTTTCCGTCGGTTTTGCTGTATCACGGTCCACTGTAATAAGTCCCTGGTCAGGAAACCATCCTACCTTCATATTTAAGTGTTCACTCACAAATCTTAAGGGGACCATGGTACGGTTATTGATAATCTTTGCAGGCACATCCATTTTAACCGGCTCACTGTTAACCACCGCATTTTCATCGTTGATTTTTAGCTCTACACTTAGGTCATTGAGGCCTACAGAAACCTTCTTACCAGCCCCATCCCATTTAACCTCGGCCCCAAATTTTTCAAATACACCCCGCACCGGAACCAGTGACCTATTATCGATCACAATAGGCGGAACATCGGATTTTACATCCTCACCGTTAATTTTAAGACTTAAAATATTGCCTGTATATTTATGTATTGCACCGTCATATGCCAATAGTAAATTTTGTGCGAAGGAATATGTAGTAAAGGTTATCGCTGTTATTCCAACAAGCGACGCAAAGAGCAGTTTTTTTACCATAATAACACCCCTTAAATCCTTTCATCCTTTGTGTTTGGAAATATAAAATGACAAAAGCTTTCCCTCCTAGAGACTAAAAGTCAAACGATGATCCTATCGTTCGACCTTTGCTGTTCCACTATGTGATTATCAATGGGTTGCGTTTGGATTTTTCGTAACTTCTGATAGATAATAAATTGAAAGTTTTATTTTCAGGTATAATTCGACGTTAAAGCCTATTTTTCCTGCTCATTTAACTGCATTTTTCAATCTGTAATAGAAATGTAAAATAAAAAAGACCGAAATATCAATCTTTCCGATCTTAAGGAGTTATTCTATCTATATCTTATTTTCCCTTTTGCCGGCTTTTGGACTCCTGATAGGATACGATACACCCGCAAAACTTCTGCCTGTATAGTCCCATTTCCTTTGCCCTGTTCTGCCCCTCACGAAAGCCCGGGCGGAAATCCCTGTAATAGAATTTGACTCCATATTTTAGAGCAGCCTTTTCACCCAATTCCATAATCCATTCATGTTTTTGGTAGGGGCTTACCAGCAAGGTAGTCGTAAAGGCGTCATACCCATTCTCTTTTGCAAACCGTGCAACCTGGTCCAGACGCATGGCATAACACATGGTACACCTTTTTTCATCCGAATCCTTGAAATTCTCCCATGTTTCCTGCTTGAAATCCTCACTATAGCTCACCTTAATATTTTTTTCCCGGGCAAATTGTTTTACATTTTCCAACCTTTTTATAAACTCTTCTTTCGGATGGATATTGGGATTATAAAAGAGCCCGTCGAAGGATACCCCTTCCTCTTCCAAAACACTTACCGGGTAAACTGAACAGGGAGCACAGCACATATGCAGCAATAGCTTCATTCTATCCCTCTTTCCTATTCGTATCTTAGTCCCATATGTTCATATGCCAGCTTGGTAGCCATTCTCCCCCTGGGTGTCTTGTTGATAAAACCAAGCTGCAGAAGATAGGGCTCATAGACATCTTCAATGGTTTCCGATTCCTCACCAATGGTTGCCGCAAGGGTTTCCAACCCTACAGGTCCCCCTGCAAATTTGTCAATAATGCTCATCAGCATATTCCGGTCTACACCGTCCAACCCGATGGGGTCTATTTCAAGGGCATCCAGAGCCATTTTAGCAACCTCATGGTTGATAAAACCGTTTGCTCTTACCTGTGCAAAATCTCTCACCCTTTTTAGAAGACGGTTTGCAATTCTCGGCGTTCCTCTGGACCGTCTGGCAATCTCTACCGATCCTGCTTCATCAATTCCAATGTTTAATATTCCGGCAGACCTTTCAACAATAAGCTTCAGCTCATCTGAGTTATACATCTCCAACCGGTTGATTACCCCAAACCGGTCCCTTAAAGGAGATGTCAATAGTCCGGCTCTTGTTGTAGCTCCAATCAGTGTAAATTTGGGCAGATCCAGTCGGATGGAACGGGCACTGGGACCTTTTCCTATAATAATATCCAGCGCATAGTCCTCCATGGCAGGATATAAGATCTCTTCCACGCTCCGGTTTAGACGGTGAATCTCATCAATAAAAAGCACATCATAGTTTCCCAAGTTGGTAAGGATGGCCGCCAAATCTCCAGGTTTTTCAATGGCAGGCCCGGAAGTAATCCTTATATTAACCCCAAGCTCGGAGGCAATAATCCCTGATAAAGTAGTCTTTCCAAGTCCGGGCGGACCATAGAGCAATACATGGTCAAGGGCCTCGTTTCTTTTTTTAGCCGCTTCTATAAACACAGTAAGGTTTTCTTTCACCTTTTTTTGCCCAATATACTCATTTAGTTTTCTAGGCCTCAAGCTGGATTCATCATAATCATCACGGCCCACTTCACAGCCGACAAGTCTCTCTTCTTCCATCCGATTAACCTCCAAATCAGTTTCTCAATAGATTTATCCTGTATTCTTCTCCATCCTTCACCAATTGTTTATCCTTTATCATTTCATTGAGAGCCCGGTCAATTTCCCCGGGCGGGTAATTGCTCAGAATAGAGTTCTTTATTTTGGATATTTTAAGGGAATTCAAGCTCGCCAGGTCTGTCATGAGTTCCATAATGGTTCCCTTTGCAGATAATTCACTACTCCCAATTACAATACATTTTTTAGGAAGGAGTTTGTCCTCACCCAAATCATACACGCTATAAAGCCTTCCAAAACCCAAATTCCTGTACCCAACCCTCAATAAAGAATCGGTCAATATCTCCGGATAGCCGTCCCCGTCATAATCCGCCAAACCGAAGCCCGTGGTTGTACTTACATAAAGCCCTTCCTTCTCACTGAATAGATCCTTCAACTGCATACTTTTATCTTCCTTTAAATACTCTTCATAGTACTTTGTATCGATCTTAACATTTTGCATGAGTGAAGCTTCCGGAATTTTTACACGGACTAAAGACTTGTTTATAAAATCGGCATAAATTTTAGGCTCAGTTAATTGAGCTTCTTTTAACTCCGGCTTTCCATTTGCATTTTTCTTGACATATTTATATATATGCATGTCCACGGTAGACCCAATCCCATTGGTAGCCCAAACCATGCTGACAATGAGGTTTTTGTACTTACCCTTTTTTACTTTTGCTATTTGAAGCTTTGGAGGGCTTACCACACTGTGGGGTCTTACAGACCAGCTAACCTCCGGCTCTATCATAAACATTTGATCGTCAATTTTTAATTGTAAATCCACACCACTTACTAATTGAATGCTTTCTATTGTACCGTCTCCGTCCACATCCTCCTTCAAATCATTCATAATGATCTCACTGACTCCGCCAATATCAACAGTTTTCTGGTTTTCATCAACAATGAGCCGGTCCCAAAGGGTTGCCCGGGCTCCGTACACCCTATGAAGGCTCTTTTCACCCTCAAAATGGAAGGTATTATCCTTGAATGAGTATAAGATATCTTTCGTCCCTTCAAAGCTTAGCCTTACATCATAACTGTCGAAGTCATGGTTTTCAACTATCTTTTTATTTGCTTGATAAAAGGTTTCATGTAACGGCTCAATATTCTCCAGAATGATCTCTTCCGATTTTCCGATCAAGTCTCTGATAATGACCATTGAAAGCCCTGCTGATGCTTCGAGTACCGGTTTTCCTTTAAACGCTATCATAAGAGGGTGAGAAACACTTAAATTGGTCAAATCATTCAAATCGGATGAAAGCGCTGTTGGCTTTATAGCCGGCGTACTCATTTTCCCCGGTGCAGGAGAAGTGAGCCCGGTTTTCTCCTTTATATCCTTGTTTTTTTCTCCAGCCTTGTAGCTGCAGGCCGTACAAAGCAAAGCAGCTATAATCATGGGTGTTAAAAAACGAATATATCTTGGCGCTGTCATAAAACTCCCCCATTACCTGACCAGATTCTTTAAAGCACCCTTGATAATGGATTCCAAGTCCATCTCCTCCGAATAAACACTGCTTACTGCTTTACTTGCCTCCAAAGGAGTATATCCTAAAACCATAAGGGCACTGATTGCCTCCGAGACTCTTGCATTTTCTCCGCTTACTTCGGAAGTTTTTTCCATCTTATTACCATCAAAAGATACCAGTTGTTCCTTTTTTATTTTGTCCTTGAGTTCAAGGATAATCCTCTGGGCCATTTTTGCCCCGATCCCCTGCGCTCTCGTAAGTGTTTTCGCATCATCCGTAATGACCGCCAGACCGAATTTAGACGGAGAAACCGAAGAAATAAGCGAATTAGCTGCTTTTGGCCCTACACCGGATACGGATATTAAAAGCTCAAACATGCCTAATTCCTCCTGGGTTAGAAATCCATACAGGCTCATAAGATCTTCCCTTACATAGAGATGGGTATACACCTTTACCTCATCTCCAACAGCCCCGGCTGATTCAATGCTGGAGAGAGCGGTAAATATCTTGTACCCTACCCCATTGGCTTCTACTACCATGTAATCGTTATGCTTATAGGCAAGCTTTCCTTTAATATATGCAAACAAATCCGTATCCTCCTATCTATTTATCTATTCTATTTTATAGTATCCCTCATCAAAATCATTTACAATATTTATAAGAATATTTACAGAAAGGTTACGCTGCTCATGACTTTCTCCCGATATCGTAAACAATCCCCATTCTGTAGGAATGGCCGTGACAAATAGCTACAGCCAGTGCATCAGCAACATCATCCGGCTTTGGAATGCCGGGAAGGTTTAAAACCACTTTCACCATCTGCTGCATTTGGGCTTTTTCCGCCCGCCCATATCCGACCACCGCTTGTTTTACCTGCAAAGGGGTGTACTCAAAAACATCTACCCCGGATTTTGCTGCTGCCAGCAGTGCAACGCCTCTTCCATGGCCAACATTGAGGGCGGTTTTAATGTTTTTGTTAAAAAACAGTTCCTCCACGGCGATTGCGTCCGGCTTATACATCTGAATCAATTCTCCGAGAGAATCATAAATGGTGAGAAGCCGCTTATCTAGAGGAATGTGCGCTTCGGTGGTTATTGCACCATAGTACAAAACCGAAAATTTGTTCCCCTCATATTTTACTATACCTACTCCTGTAATTGCAAACCCGGGATCAATTCCCATAATGATCATGTTATACACTTCTTTCTGAATAAATATATATTTTATTGAATATTTATACATACTATTGTATAATGTTCATTAATTATATAAACTTGACTATTGCATGTCAATGGAAATAGGAGCTTGGACAATGGCCGAAATGTTTTTATATGAGGCGGTCTGTCCCACTCTCATATATTAAAATGGAAACGTTATAATACATAGAATTCTCAATATTCACGTTTTCCGTTAGTATTGTAACATATTTAAGGAGGGTTTTATATGAGCAAAAAAGAAAAAGTGGTTCTTGCCTATTCGGGTGGTCTGGATACTTCCATTATCATTCCGTGGCTTAAGGAAAATTATGATTATGAAGTTATAGCAATGGCAGCAGACGTTGGCCAAGGTGAAGAGCTTGATCCGTTGAACGAAAAGGCAATCAAGACAGGTGCCAGCAAAATTTATATTGAAGACTTAAAGGAAGTGTTTGTAACAGATTTTATCTATCCTACACTGAAGGCAGGCGCTGTTTACGAAGGCAAATACCTTCTCGGTACCTCTTTTGCAAGACCGATTATTGCCAAAAGGATGATTGAAATTGCTGAAAAAGAAGGCGCAACAGCAATAGCCCATGGAGCAACCGGAAAAGGAAATGACCAAGTAAGGTTTGAGCTTACAGTAAAAGCTCTGGCACCACACCTTAAAATCATTGCTCCCTGGAGAATCTGGGACATTAAGTCCAGAGAAGATGCCATCGATTACGCAGAAGCTAGAAATATTCCCCTTCCCGTTTCCAAAAAAGACAACTACAGCATGGATAGGAACCTCTGGCACTTAAGCCATGAAGGTCAGGATCTGGAAGATCCGTGGAACGAGCCCCAATATGATAAACTCTTAAAACTCATGGTATCCCCGGAAAAAGCTCCGGATAAGCCAACTTACGTGGAAATCTATTTTGAAAAAGGTATTCCGAAAAAGGTAAACGGTGTAGAATACGGACCTGTACAGCTTATTGAAGAACTCAACAAGCTTGGCGGCGCAAACGGAGTCGGTATTGTGGATATGGTTGAAAACAGGCTTGTAGGGATGAAATCCAGGGGTGTGTATGAAACTCCGGGTGGAACCATCCTTTATGCTGCACATAGAGAACTTGAACTTCTTTGTATTGACAGGGATACACTCCACTATAAAGATCTCGTAGCCCAAAGGTTTGCAGAATTGGTATACTTCGGCCAGTGGTATACACCGCTTAGGGAAGCATTATCCGCCTTTGTGGACAGTACGCAGCAAACCGTAACCGGTACGGTTAGAATGAAGCTCTATAAAGGAAACTGCATGAGTGCAGGAGCTAAATCCGAGTATTCCTTGTACAGTGAAGAACTGTCTACCTTTGGAAGAGATGCGGTATACAATCAAAAGGATGCCGAAGGCTTTATCAATCTCTTCGGTCTGCCGCTCAAGGTAAGAGCGTATATGATGGATAAAAACAAAAACAAGTAATCTTAAGAGGTGCAAAATGAAGCTTTGGGGCGGTAGATTTGCAAAAAACACAGACAAATCGGTAGATGATTTCAATTCATCCATCCGTTTTGACAGCAGAATGTATAAACAGGATATCTTAGGAAGTATAGCACATGCCAAAATGCTTGGAGAGTGCAGTATTATATCAAAGGATGAGTCCCTTTTAATACAAAAAACCCTAAAAGAAATTCTAGCGGATATCGAAAACGGCCTAATTGAGTTTGAGGTAGATGCTGAAGATATCCATATGAATATTGAAAAAGTACTGATTGAAAGAATCGGAGATACAGGTAAAAAGCTTCATACAGGCAGAAGCCGGAATGACCAGGTTGCCCTGGATATCCGGATGTATTTGAAGGATGAGGTCTTAGAAATCCAAAGTATGCTGGTCTCTCTCCAAAATACGCTGCTTGATATCGCCGAAAAAAACCTGGATACCATTCTTCCCGGTTATACCCATCTTCAAAGGGCACAGCCCATTACCTTCGCCCACCACATGATGGCGTACTTTCAGATGATCCGGAGAGATATTGAAAGGCTGTGCGACTGCTACAAGAGAATCAATGTAATGCCTTTGGGCTCTGGAGCTCTGGCAGGTACTACCTACCCCCTTAACAGGGAACTGGTAGCCAATGAATTGGGCTTCCAAGCAATTACAGAAAACAGCCTGGATGGGGTAAGTGACAGGGATTTTGTCGTTGAATTGGCATCCGGTCTTTCCATCCTCATGATGCACTTAAGCCGTTTTAGTGAAGAGATCATTCTTTGGTCCTCTCACGAATTCTACTTTATCGAGTTGGACGACGCTTACAGCACAGGCAGCAGCATTATGCCTCAAAAAAAGAACCCGGACATTGCAGAGCTGGTGCGGGGTAAATCCGGTAGAGTTTATGGAAGCCTTATGACGCTTCTTACAGTAATGAAATCACTTCCCCTCGCCTATAACAAAGACATGCAGGAAGATAAGGAAGCGATTTTCGATGCTGTAGATACGGTTAAAATGTGTCTTCCTGTTTTTACCCAAATGCTCGGGACTATGAAAGTACGGAAGGAAAACATGTATAAGGCTGCTCAGGGAGGCTTTACCAACGCAACGGATATTGCAGACTACCTGGTCAAAAAAGGTGTTCCTTTCAGGAGCTCTCATGAGATTATCGGTAAAATGGTACTTTACTGTATTCAAAACAATAAAGCCATCGACGAACTTTCAATGGATGAATTTAAAGGCTTCTCCAGCTTGATCGAAGAGGATGTATACTGTGAAATCAGCTTGGAAAAGTGTGTTTCCGGAAGAAACATCCCTGGCGGGCCCGCAAAGGAAAGTGTGGTCAATGCAATTGAAAACGGCAAGAAATTTATTCAAAGCTTAAAATAGTTTTAATATATTTTCATTAGAAAGAGGACTGTCCTGGGGCAGTCCCCTTTTTAAAATAACTTATCCCAATATTTTAATCTTTTAACCCTTCAGGTTTTCTTAACCAATCCAAAAGTTCCGCATTACTTACTACCCTGACTTCCTCTTTTGAAAGTACATAATCTAAAAACTCCGTCAAAACTTGCTGTCTTTCTTGTACAGTTATATTGGGAAGTTCCATATACTTGTCTGAATAAATACAGCTATGCATGCATAGATTCATAGGAGTACGGTTTCCTTTGAAGTGCTGATCAAAGGTATACTTTAATGTTGCAAATGCTTCCTTCTTATTCATCTTAAAGAGGACAAACATTGACCAGTCCAACCCGCTCAGTTTCCCCTGATCAGGCATATAATACTTTGTGACGTCTGTAAATTTATCCCTAAGCCCCGGTTCTACCCCATAATTTTCGCACTCCGAATCCGGGGGAATAATGAGCGTATAACCCGGTATCTCCCAAATCCCGGGTTGAGGTGGAAGAGGATTTAATCCTACGAAAGGAGCAGTAAATTGATTTCCAGGACTTCCCCAATCCAACCTGTATGGCCAGTAAAAATTTGTTCCATCCTGCTCAAATTGATATCCTTCCTCTATGCTGCTGTCATATGCATACCCCAGCTTTCTTAAGGTTTTAAAGGTTGCTTCGTTATATTCCAGATTAGGTGTTCTAAAACCTTTGATGCTTTTATTCTTTAAACCAATTCCAAACTTTTCATTAGGATTTAAAGGTGATTCACTCGAATTAAACGGCTTTGTCACCGTGCTTTTCCAGGTAACCATTTCGTTTTCCCATTGGCTTTCCGTATATTCCAGACCACTGGGATGTGTGTGGGAATGGTTGGCGATTTCATTTCCTGCTATCAGGGCCTCATGCCAGACTTTTTTATTATAAACCGGATTTTCCGCAGCCAGGCTTGTAACGATATTGGCTGATGTCGTGTACATGGAAAAGTGTATTGGAGAACCGTCAAAGGTTTTCGAATTGCCAAGGCCGGAAGGATTTTTTTTCCCTTTAAAAAGATCCAATACAAACCTCATTCCTCCGTTCCCTCCCGAGCCGGGAAGGCCGGAAAACCGGTTATCATCAAAACCGAAAACCACAAACTGGGGCGTATTTTTCACTGCCAGGTCTGCCGGTGGATTTTGAGACGGATTTCCTTTATTTATTGCACAGCGTTGTTTCCTATTTTTTTCTTCAGGTTTGAAAGATACTGCATTTATAATGGATGCACTTTGAATTACAAATAAACAAGTTAATGCAGATGCAAGGATTTTTCTTTTCATAAACCTCACCCCTCGAGTATTATTTATCTATCTTATCTATCCTATTTTTTTAGTCTTGTTCCCCTTTTCCCTCTGTCAATCATCTCCTTTAGGTCTTTAGCTGCAGCATCCGGACCAGCTTCTTCATACAAATCGTTTGCATGTGCACAATAAATATCTTTTTATTTTTTATATTATAATTGTAGTTCACACAATTATAAAAAAGAAGGTCTATCTTTTATAGGCCTTCTAAAGCTTATTTATTCTGTTTGTACCTTTTTGAAATGGTTAGTTAAATTAACAGTTTAAGATATAGAATCGGTATCAACGTCCATTATATACCGCCACAACGCTGGTGTACTATCGGGCAACCATCCGGAATCCATATGCGTAATCATACATTCATAAAGTTTCTCTTTATAATTATAGATTACCCCTTTTACATAAGTTCTGCCTGGCTCCCATCTTTTCCAAACCGGTGTAGGTGTGGGCGTAACAGTTATTGTGGGTGTGGAAGTCGGAGTAACTTCTGGTGTGGGGTTAATGGTTTGTGTAGGAGGGGTTACAGGAGGAAATACTTCAAGATAATCCTCTGAAGTTGTGTTAAAGTGGTTGACTATTACTAAAATATCGGCCATATTAACCGCCCTATCCATATTGAGATCAAAATTGGAATTATAATTTATATCACCTTCAGCTGTATTAAAAGCTTGAATAAGCTTTACAATATCCCCCATATTAATCGCATCATCCTTTTCTACATCCCCCGGCCAGATTGAAATAGGTGAATCCTTACTCCCCACACTAAGTGGCGGAGATTTTATATATACATTTTTTATTGTCCTTGTAAGATAACCGTTTTTGCTGATTATAATATCATAGGTACCTATCAGTACCTGATTTTTCGCGAAACCCGTTTCATCCGTGTATACGGTAAACTCCTGATACGTTGATGGATATTTACTGACAAATGTCACTTTAAACCCGGATTTGATTTTACCTTCTGCTTCCAAAGGATAAATCACATCCGGTGCAATATAAACGGGCACAAAAATTCCAAAAACAGGTGTCTGAGTGGGTGATAAATCTAATTCAGTACCATTTTCAATCATTGGTCTTGCTGCTCCGAAACTCTCTGAGGTTTTTATTATAGCAGAAGAACAAAAAAGCATGATAAAGCAAACAGTCAGCGCAATCTGTTTTCTAATTTTTTTTTGTATAAGCATACCTAAAACCTCCCCAATTCATTTTTTCAGGAAATTGATTTGTGTTGAACGTGAAAAACATCCTGTATCCATTTATTTTCCACGCACCAATTACCTTGATATTCATTGATTAAATTCCCATACATAAGTCTTATTAAGGATTAAAAATGCTGAGTTAAAGATTTACATACCAGTATTATACATCAAAAATATAGGAGATGAAGTTACTTAAGTCACTACTTTTCGATGATCTACTCTATTTTTAAAATCGCATACGAAATTCCCCGCAAATCAAAAATATACCTAAAAAGCCGCACCCAACAGACTTTTTAGGTATATTTCATTTGAAACCGTTAATTTACTCCGCTTCGAATTCTATAATCAATTTCTGTTTCCGGCAACGCTTCAAGTTGATTGATTAATTTGTTTGTTGAAATCCGATCATTTTCTTTTTTCACATACATGTCAAGAAATGCACTTACTGCTCGGTTTATATTATTTATCATGACTTTCCCATCGATTGCCCCAAGCCCCAACTCCTGTTTCCTGTCTTGAAAAAGAAGGGAATGATCCATATAATTCATATGCGTAGTATTTTTCGCCTTTACCATATAAGCATCGTGGAGAGAATCTGCCATTGCCAGTTCAAAATCCTTGTGAAAATACAGGTCGGTGCTTAGCATCATGAGGTATGGCTTTGGAATTCTTTCTTCGGGTGAAAGAAAGAAATGTCCGCCATCCAGATTTACTGCAGCAAGGCAACGTGAATCCCTCACACTAAATAGGGCTGAAGCTGCTCCCCGTCAGTAAGGTACATATTTTATACCCGGTCGGAGAACGGCTTTAACTACTTCCTCCTGCACCCCCGTAGCAATTGATTATTGCATTCATTTTTTATATACTAAGATAAAGCATTGTTTTCCAAATACTTGTAGTAGTAATAAATGCAACTTAGAGAAATCTATACTATTTCGCTTTGCAACCTACTCCAAAAGCTTTGGATGCCAGCTTTGCACAATGTAAGATTGTTAATGGGCTTATGTATAGCTGAAATAAGAAGTTATGTACACTTTAAGCCAGGTATCCTTTACTCTTTAGACTTGAAAAGGAAGTGTTTTTTGAATGATTACAACATGGTCTGCTGCTTTACCGATGATCATAACTTTTTTTCTACTTAGTTTCATGGCTGCTATTGTTTTTTTTACAAACCCGAAGGATGTTTCCGCAAAGTGGTTTTCAATATTTATATTCATGGCGGTAATCGGCAGTTTATCTTACTTTGTAGAAATACCTGCCTACCACCTATTTATTCGATACCTTCATATGGATGACCGCAATGCACTTTATTACACCCACATTGTAGTAGGTACGCTTGCATCTATCTCTCTATTCCTCACGCCATATACCTACTTAATATTCTGTATTCATTATTCAGGCTTTTTTAAAAATTGGAACAGATACAAGAAAGCAGGGTCTGCCATTCTTCTTTTTCCTGTCTTGCTTATGTATCTATTTTTTGAAAGTTATATTTATCCCTTTTCCCAAAACTTTTTTATCACGCTTTCTTTATGGGCTACTCCCTATTTCCTTTTTGGCCATTTTTTGCTGGTCTTTGGCTTCATCAAATCTAAAAATCCAAAGGTCAGGCTTCAGAAATTGCTTACGTGCATATTGCTTATTCCATTTATCTTTATCCTTACAATAACTTCCTATTGGATAAGGAATGAGGAAATCAATTTATCCGGTAATAGTTTAATTATATTCATTTTTCAATTTGCTGTTTTCATGTTTTTTGCCGTTAAGTACAGCATCCTGGGAGTAAAGCTGACCTTTGAGAAACAAATGATGGAAAACTCTATGAAAGTGCTAACCTCAAGCACTACCATGCTAACCCATGGAATTAAAAATGAAATCATGAAAATTTCATTAGTTACAGACAACGTTACTGCTGCTTTTAAATATTCCGGCCAAGTGGATGAAAACTTTGAAATGGACATGCAAGCAATTTCAAATTCAACACAGCACATGATGGAAATGATCAACAAAATAAAAGAACATGCGCAAGAAATCACTTTGAACGAAACCCGCTGCAGCTTGAGCCAGCTTATTGAACAGGCAGTTATACTTGCTCAGCCCTTACTTGTACATAAAAAAATAAATATCATAAAAAAGCTGGAAGAAGGAATACAGATCTCATGTGATTCAACACATATTTTAGAGGTTTTAAATAATATCATAAAAAATGCAGTGGATGCGATGACATCAGACGGCACATTAACCGTTATAACAAGACTGGAGACTAAAAAGGCAACAATTGTAATTCAAGATAACGGTACTGGGATTTCCAAAGAAGACCTCCCCCATGTCGTTGAACCGTTTTTCACTACCAAAAATACAAAAAGCAGCTTTGGCTTGGGTCTTAGTTACTGTTTCAATGTTATGCAGCATCATGGAGGATCTTTAGAAATTCATAGTAAGAAAAATATCGGTACATCGGTTATTTTAGCTTTTCCCAAGCGGAAAACCCTATAGATTCAATTTAATTATAAAGTAGTACCGGCAGTTAGCATATTCAAAAACCAAATCGCTATGATAAGTGTTTTTTCAAGGGTTGGTTGATGTACCCTTTACATCCGTCTCGAATAAAGGGAGGTTAATACATTGGAAAAAATAAAAATTCTTTTGGTTGAGGATGATGTAGTTTGGCAGGAACATATCAAACGTTTTTTACATGCTGAGGGTGATATTTCAGTTATATATATAACCGCCTCTAAGGAAGATGCAATCGATTATGCAAAAAAGCAGGATATTGATATTATCTTAATGGATATAAGCCTTTCAGATAACCAATATGAAGGCATTGCAGCAGCATTGGAGATTTCCCGTTTCAGTAAGGCAAAGGTGCTTATGCTTACCTCATTAAGCCAGGATGAAGTCATTATCGATTCCTTCACTGCGGGAGCAATTGATTTTATTTCCAAGGTAAACTACAAACAGCTCCCGGATAGAATCCGTCTAGCCTGCAAAAACACTACTCCCTTTGAAGTATTATTAAAAGAATATTCGAAACTAAAAAAAGAAAATCAGTTAAAGGACTTAACTCCTGCTGAGAGGGAGATTTATGATCTATTGGAAGAAGGTTATACTAAATCTAAAATTGAAAGTACCTTATATAAATCTAGCGGTACTCTTAAGAATCAGATTCGGCACATTCTAAAAAAACTTAGTGTTAAAAGCAGCAAGGAAGCAGTTCAAAAAATTAAGTCTCTTGGATTAAAAGACAGCGGTAAAACAAAAAAACTTTAAAACTTAATACATCTTTGTATAATTCAAGGGGTTGTTGACATTTCGCCAACAACCCCTTTTATTTTCCTTTGATACATACCTCAACATTTAAATTATTTGAATTCATGTCAATCACAAGCTTTGAAATATTAATTCCCTTTTTGTGAAAAGTTGAAAGCAGTTCTTTTTTAATCTTTTCAGCAACAGTTTCTCCTGTGTTATTCAAAATCTTTCTTTGAAAAAACATATCATCCCTCCGTTCAAAGTTTGCTCACTAATAATGTTAAATCATTTCCCTTTAAATGTATAACATTTCCAAGCATAATCGAACGACAGGTTTTTTTTCCGTCTTTAGACAGATTTTAAATGAAACAAGAGGAGTTTTTACAGAAAACTGCGTATTTAAAAAGGATAACAGTATAAACTTATCACTTCAAGAAATTAAAAAACCTTCCGTATCAGGAAGGGTAAGAGTCCGATATTAGATTTAAAACAGCTATTTCTGTTTAACCTTTTTATCCAGAGCTTTACCCAAACTATACCATGAGTCTCTCATTTTAAACCGTATGTCCGCGTCCAAAGTACGCTCAATAACATCATTCAAGCTTTTTCTCATTTCAATATATTCGATAAGGTTAAATTCCGGTTTTTCCAATAGTTTTTCCATCTCAGCAATCCACCCATTGATATGTTCCGACCCGACAAAAGGCTCTGCCACTTTTTTCTTCAAGTGTGAAATAACAAGCTTAACAGCTTTTCTTTTTACATCTGCATCCGTCTGCACTTTTTTAACGGTTTCCTTACTCACAACTCACACCTCCTAAACTTAATAGTTTAATATGTATAAAACTTCAAAACCTTATCTAAGTTTAATTCCTGCACTACCAAGAAAGCCTTTCCCCTGCATGTTTCGGGATAACAAACTAATAAAGTAAAACACCGATTTTATGAATAACCCAGTTTTTCATTTGTCGAATTTAACTATATTTTCACTTGGTTATCAATAATTCTTTGAAGCAAAAATGAGCCTTCGTTCTATTCCATATTATAACATATATCTACACAAACATCCATCTTTAATTCAAACCATCCTGTAAAACTTTGCTTGTGAAAAACCCTCTTCCGGACACCGGAAGAGGGTTTTGTTTTTAACATTTGCTCTAATAAAGAATCAATTCTTTACCGCTTATCCTCTCTTTACTTATATCCGCCTCTTTCTCCTTGGGTATGGTTACCCTATTGGGATCCCCGTCACTGATAAACTGTTCCTTCTCTGAAAGGTTTTTAATCCACCAAGCCAGATCACATTCAACAGGTTTCATTCCTGTCGCCCTTACTCTGGCAGTAGACAAGGGATTAAACTTTTTACTGATGGGTGAATAGGTAGGATTCGCGCCTACTTCCATAATCGCAAAGTTTTGGTATTTCACACCCTCAAATTCACCTTTTTCAACATACCCCCGAAGACTCTTTGTTGCCTGTCCAAAGGGAAGTGCAAGTGAAACCATCTTATAATCGGGAATAAGTTCAAGTATTTTCTTCTGGTTTCCGCCAATTTCCTTTTGAATTACATCCGCTGTTTTTACCTGACTTAAAGCTATATGGGTCATGGTGTGGTTACCAATATCAAACCCTTTGTCCACTAAATATTTTAATCTTTGATCCAGTGTTCCTTTTCCTTCAAAGGTGTTTAACCCCAGGTTTACATAGAAAGTGCCCTTAAGTCCAAAATCCGGATGTGTCTTAATAAATTCCTCCATAATTCCTACTGCAGATTGTTTGTTTGCAGTCAGCGTACCATTTTCCTCTGCCAGATTAAACTGACCTGACGTCCCATCATCAAAGGTAAATATCATGGGCTTATAACCCGCTTCAACACTGATATTATTATTCAAATAATCACTTACACTGATGAGTCTATAACCCTTTTCATAGAGTTCCGGCAAGAGCTTTCTAAAATCGTCGAATGTGGTTGTATATTCCCCATTATCATACTTGCTAGGAGTAAAAGACTCGACAAAGTTATGAAACATGACTACCATGATTTTACCTGCTTCGTTTGGTTTTACCTTGGCCAAATCAGGGGTAGGCTTTGGGGCGGACGGAATGGGTGTATTTTGCTCAACCACCACATTGCTGCTTGGGGATACAGTTACTTGATTTGAACCTTGTTCATTTCTGCCACACCCGGAAAGCAAAAGGGATGCAGAAAACACAACCGCTAATGAAGCACTCACAAATCTTTTCATTTAAATCTCTCCATTTCTTTATGCTTTTGTATTTTAAAAAACGAACTTCTACAAAAAGACTTAAAACTCATGTTTATGTATATAAATTTATTATCTATCCGAAACAAATTTATAAGTAGTAAAATCCGAGAGATGAAATGCCTGATTTACACAAGGTCTTTAGAAATCAAAATTTCTCATTTACAGGTCATTCACTCTAACGACAATAAACAACTACACACTTTTACATATTATATAATATAAGCTTAAACTTTTTCAAATACAAATTTATCCCTGACGCTTATACTTCAATGCCTGCATATTTTTTTTCCGCAATTTTAAAAAGACCTAAAAGGGATAGTATGGCTAAAAAGCCCATTAGCAAAGCAAGCCCGATATATATAAGAAACGCTGGAATTCCCAAGAGTATTGAAACCAACACAAAAGCGCCTAACAGTAAAATACTTAAAAGACTAATCATGATGCCGAATAACCCGTTCAAATTGGATTTAACCGCCTCCTGAGGATTAGTCCATTCAAGTTTCGGCCTGATCACATCAATCATAACATTCAGCGTAACCAATAGGATAGATCCCAAGGCTCCTAAAAAAATAATGAGCACTGACCTTAAAAAGCTGTAACCAATGAGAAACTTTAAAAGAACCGTTATAATTAAAACACCCATAATTGAGATACAAAAGCCATGAAGCACCTTCGCCAGTATCTGATGTTTTGCAGAAACAGGAATCATTTTGGAAATCCAAAAAGTAGCTCCCTCACGGGATACAGACGTACAAGCTACAATATTCATACTGGCTACAAAAAGGGCTGCCGCTAAAATTCCCAGTGTAACAAGAGTAATATTTTCAGGTTTTTCAAAAGCACTTAAAATACTTTCCGCATTCTTCCTTTGGGTTATGAATGGCATTGCAATAAAGACAGGTCCCATAATCACTCCGGCTAGACCATTCATTGCGTAAATAGGCGTCCTTAAAAATACTTTCCATTCTCTCCAAAAAAGTGCAACTACAGGATGTGATTTTCTCTTCCTGTATTGATCCCCATTAAAAGATACAGCTTTCCTTTTTCTGGTTATTTCCTTCCCTGCCAGAAGCGCCTTATAAAATATCCTGTTACCAAGCCACATTAGAAGGAAAAATATTAAAACTGAGACCCCAAGAAATAAGAGGAAGTATCCAAATCCACTGATTCCTCCCTGGCTAATTCCTTTTGTAGCCCAAAGAACCGGGGGAAAATTCTGACCGATTTTATTAACAATCTCTGCGTTGTCCGCTACTAATTTCCCCATGTTATTTGTCCCACCCGAGATCCCCTGAAAATAATAGTTTGACCCGATTGCAATGAAAACACCGATAAATCCACCAATCACCGCAAGCAGGTCCTTACTCTTTCGAAGGTTTGTAAACCGCATAAGCAATACTACAAATATGGAAGCCAAACCAAGAGGTATTACAGGCGAAACTAAAAATAGCATCAGTCCTTTTATCCAGTACAAAATTCCCTGTCCCGTGCCGAAACCGTAAATAATCAAAGCGGGGAACATGACAGGCAGCAAGGTTAGATATTCATTCACCATGACAACAATAAATTTACTCCCCAGTACATAGGATGGCTTTAGCGGCAAAGGCATTAGAATATTTAAATCATTTGAAAAATAGAAAGCAGACATAATATAAAATATACCGAAAAACAAAACCATTGCCTGCCCCATCAAAAATGCCAGGGTAATAACAATTTGGGGCTGGGGCTCGCTACTTGCTCCCATTCCGCCATTAAAGACTTGGAAAATACTCCAGTAAATGATGCTAAAAAAGACCATGATACTAATAATACCGATAAAAGCCCCTGATAGAACAGCTATGGTCTCTAAGCGTTTTTTCTTTTCCCTGGTAAAACGGTGTTTGATCACTGAAATGCCAAAGTTTACATTTAAGCTTGTTTTAACGAGGCTTAGAAATGTTCTCATCATTCCGTCAACTCCAAAAATATATTTTCGAGAGAATTGTCCTGATCCCTCTGTTTTAATTCTTCCATGGTTCCCAGGGCAACCAGTTTTCCCTTGTTAATAATTCCGATTCTGTCACATAATTTTTCAGCAACTTCTAAGATATGTGTGGAAAAAAACACTGTATTCCCCTGGTCACAGTGCCTGCGCATTAGCTCCTTAAGCTGGTGCGCTGACTTTGGATCCAGTCCTACCATCGGCTCATCCAGGATCCAAACTGTAGGGTTATGTACAAGCGCCCCTGTTAAAACAATTTTTTGTTTCATTCCGTGGGAATAACTTTTAATTAAATCCCCTGCTGCATCCGTAAGGCCAAACATATCCAAAAAATATTGTATTCGTTCCTTCCGGGTACTTGAGGACACCTGATATACATCTGCCATAAAATTCAGGTATTCCATTCCTGTCAATCTATCGTAAACATCGGGATTATCCGGTACATATCCAATCCGCTTTTTGGCTTCCAAAGTCTGTACCTGGTTATCGTATTGATTAATCACAATACTTCCGGAGTCCGGATTTAATAAGCCTACAATCATTTTGATCGTGGTTGTTTTGCCAGCTCCATTGGGTCCTAAAAAACCAAATATTTCGCCCGGTTTTACATGAATATTTAAATTATCGACAGCTTTTACCGTCCCCTTATTATAGCTTTTTGAAAGATTGTTTATTCGAATCAAAGCGTCCCCCTCCTTATCAGCTTTATAAATTATATTACCATTTTTTTATAAATTTGAATACCATCATATCATTCTTACATTCCATTTTAAAAAGATAGAGTTAAATGTACAGCGTAAATAAATCCTATCTCTCTGCCATTTCCTTTTCATTAAATTGATTGTATCCTTTGAAACTATCATTTACTTTAACATTACCCGATATACTCCCCATATTGAATGATATAAAAAACGCAGGAAAACAGCTTCCTGCGTTTTTTATATCTAACACTTCAATTTTAACTTTTGCATCTAATAAATTCTTAGTTTACTTTGTTAATTTAATACTTTGTTCTTGATCATATAATACCAGTCAGCACCTGTAGGTCTTGGATTGCAAGGCTGCGGCAGATACTGTTTTGCTACTCTAAGGAGCGTTAGGAAATCGTACCTATAGGATATTGTAGATCCGCCCCAATGCTGTGCCAGTACATTAAATGCTTTATGCACATCATTTTTCATTGCAGTCCACTCTGCATCGCTCGGTACCCCTCTTGCATAGAATTTTCTAAGCTCTGTAAAGAAGTTTTCCATTTCAGTCCAGGTAACCTTGCCGTCATAAATATTGGAGGTATCACCATTCATATCAATCATAGCATGTTTGATCTGCGGTACGTGGTCACCAAACCCTGTTCCAAATACCGATGTGATATCTGTTGCATTTAATGCCTCCTGCCTTTTTGAACCAAAAACACCAAGACCGAAGAAGCTTGCAGTTCCTCTGTTATACGCATAATCTACCAATGCATATTCTGCCCAAGGGTCCTTTGCCTGGTTAATGAAATCAGTAAAGTTAACACCGCGAACACCATAAAGGGTTTCTCTTGTCACTACCAGACTTAAGCCTGAACTAATCGCAGCAGCTGCCCATTTAGGATCATTTTCCGAGGACAGCTTTGTATAATCATCATGACTCGCATTATCCGGGAAATAATCCACCATGTATTTTATCATGTCGCTAAAGTTTCCTACTTCCTGTTGGAACGGGCCATCGGGATGTCCTAAAACGATCGGCCAGCTGCCGTCCTGTGTACGGGCACATGACCAGTTTTCTTTTGATCCCAACGCCGCCATGAAATTGGGGTTAAACTTAAACCATTCATAATCGAAAGCCATCCCCATGGCAACATAGTTGTTGGGAATCTGGATACGTGCATTGCTTTCCGCATTTAAAATATGGCTTAACCGCTGCGGCTGACCGATCCAAATTTGCGTTGGGTGATAAGGCTTATATATAATCATCTTCTCAGCATGGGGGACTGCAGCAGTATTATAGTATTCCGAAGCATTGGCAATGAGATCGGAAGCCTTTAAGTCCGCCTTGTTTTTGGTCCAGCTTGCAGGAAGTCCGCTGTACTCAGGGTATGTAATATCTTCTGCCCTAACATAGCTTACTTTAAGATTCTGTGGGAAAACTATATTTCCTGTTTTCGTTGCCTGAATTACAATATCCACTTTTGTACCTACACCGATAATACTCATCCAGCCTAAATCCAGCTTAACTACATTTCCTGATACCGTCTTAATGGGTGTACCTCCCCCGGCATATGCAACACTGGTAATATTGGATGTTGTTTCAAAGCTTACATCCCAAATATCAAAGAAAGCGCCATTCCAGGTGTATGAACTGTTTGGATTTTGAACCGTAATTGTACCTGTATATGTAGTTGCCGTCTCATTTGTTTTTGTAAACGACAGCTTTAAATCCCCTGTTGTGCTTGGAGGTGTAGTTGGCGGAGGAGTTGTTGGTGGCGGTGTTGTTGGATTTGGAGTCGTGATAACCACGTTTACAGCCGGATAGTCAGCTTGAGATTTGTTAAAACGTTGGATAACTATCAAAATATCTGTCATATTGATAGCATTATCTTTGTCCAAATCATAATCCGCAACATATTTGCCGTCTCCTGCAGCGGTATTGAAATATTCAATCAATGCCACAACATCTGACATATTGATGGCATTATCCCCACTGCCGCCTTGCGCAATATCTCCAGCCCAGATTGCAACAGGGCTTACTTGCGTTCCGATTTGCGCATCTCCATTCAAGTTGACGCCTGTAATCTGTCTGGTTAAATAATTCACCTTACTAATTTTAAACGTATACTGTCCATAAGGAACTTCTGTTATTTGAAAATATCCGTTATTATCCGTTACCGCGCTAAAACTGGTCCCAGCTGCTTCAACTTTAAATCCTGACTTTATTGCTGCATTTGTAGATGCAAGTTCCGGGACGATGTATCCTGATACCTTTCCCCCGGCACGCACCGATTCAGCTGCAGCTGTACCTACAATAACAAACGAAGAAAATAGCAGCGCAAAACATAAAAATACAGAAATTCTTTTAATAAAACTCTTTTTGCAATGAATCATACCTAAACCTCCTATTATTTTTTAAAACATTTTTCGCAGTCTCGGTAAATTCTTTTTTCTCTACTTTTACCTTCTTGACTGCATTCTCAAAAATTAAAACATCCCGAGCAGGGTTTGCTTTACAAAATAAGCTATACAGCATCCTGTTTGAGATTTGCGGTTTATAACACCTCCTACCTCAGATATTGAACAGTTTATATCATACTCCCTATTTTTGCTAACCCATATAAAATGTATTTGAATGATAAGCTGTTTTCATTTTCTTTATATTGCAAAGATTCCACAGCACAATCCTCCATCTTTATAGTATTTTATTTATATTTTTAATTCAATTGCGTATATTGGTATTTAGTGTATTCATTTGCCCTTCTTAGTGCTATCTAAAGAAGACGTTTCAGATTTTTGTGGCAGATGTCTCCTCCTCTGGCTTTAATATATATTCAGTATTTACTATTGCATTTTGTATACAGAGTAGTATAATAATTGTCGTATTTTGATTTATTTTATGGGGGCTAATATGGATATAATTCATGCGGAATTTTTAATTTCTTCAGCCTTTATTGTTTACATAGGTGCGGCCTTACTCTCTCTCTTATTTTATAAAAAACACAGGCTTTGCAATATCTTGTCCAACTTTTTGGGCTGTGCGGCATCACTCCTTGGTATTGGAGGCTCTTTAATACACCTTTTCTCTAAAAATGACAGTCTATCTATCCTGGATACAGTTTCATTGACCCCTTATTTATGCCTGGATATCCAATTGGACAAACTTTCAGCATTTTTTGTATTAACACTTTCGGTATTGGTTTTTTGTGTATCTCTATATTCTATAGGATACCTTTCACATTATTACGGCAAGAGAAATGTGGGACTCTTTCATTTTTTATACAATACTTTTATCCTTTCAATGGCACTTGTCATCACCTCCGGAAATATGATCTTTTTCCTTGTGGCCTGGGAATTAATGTCCCTCACATCCTATTTCCTTGTGGTTTTTGAGAGTGAAAATGCAGAAGCCCGAAAGTCAGGTAATTTTTATCTTGTAATGACACACGCAGCAACAGCCTTTCTCATCATTGCATTCGTTTTAATTTATACATGGACCGGATCGTTGGATATGGAAACAGCAGTTCATAACCTTTCTATTCCCCTTAAGAATATTTTATTCCTTTGTTTTGTTATAGGGTTCGGTACCAAAGCAGGTATGATTCCCTTGCACATATGGCTTCCCGCAGCACATCCTGCAGCCCCCAGCAACGTCTCGGCGCTCATGTCAGGTTTTATGATTAAAACAGCCATTTACGGTTTTATCCGTTTTGTGATGGATATGCTTGGGGCTGAATCTACCTGGTGGGGTATCAGCCTTTTGTCAATTGGTGCACTTACTGCCGTACTGGGCGTTGCTTATGCCCTGATGGAGCAAAACCTGAAAAGGCTTCTTGCTTATTCAAGTATTGAAAATATCGGTATTATCCTCATGGGTCTTGGCCTATCCAGTTGGGCTTTGGCTTCAAAAAATCCGGCTTTGGCTTCTCTTGCGATGTTAGGAACGCTTCTGCACCTTTTTAACCACTCTCTTTTTAAAGGACTTTTATTCTTAGGTGCCGGTGCCGTCCACTATTCAACGCATACAAAAAATATGGAGCAGCTTGGTGGACTTATTAAAAGGATGCCCTATACAGCGTTCTTTTTCCTTATAGGTTCCCTATCCATTTGTGCGCTCCCCCCGTTCAACGGTTTTATAGGGGAATGGATTACCTATCAAGCTCTTTTTATAAACCTGGGTCTCAGTCCTTCTGGACTTAAGATCATCGTCTTATTGGCAGTTGCAGCATTGGCCATGGCTGGTGCTTTCGCCCTGGCATGTTTTGTCAAGGCATTCGGAATATCCTTTCTCGCACTTCCAAGAAGTATTGAAGCAGAAACGGCAAAGGAAGTCCCTCTACCCATGGTTTTAGGGATGGGCTTACTTTCCCTTTTATGTATTGTCTTAGGAATTTTTCCATCCCTTTTAACGGGTCTTATTGATAAAGTCAGCATGAGCATTTTGGGAAGTACGGCAGCTTTGAAGGGTAGTTCTTCCTTTCTTTACTATCATGTATCCATTGAAGGAAATTCCGTCTCCCCCCTCTTTATCCTGATGGGAGGAATCCTTATCATTGCTTTTGTATTCGTGTTTGTTAAATTCTTAGGCAAGGGTGTGAAGGAAAGAAAGTACGGTACATGGGACTGTGGCTTTACCGCCCTAAACTCCAGAATGCAGTATAGTTCCACAGGTTTTTCCAAACCCATCCGTATAGTATTTAGGGCACTCTTTAGACCGACAAGAGATCTTCATTTGGAGGAAGGCCCCTCTCCATATTATCCCAAGACCTTGAAATACCAGGTGTCTACAGAACCTATCTTTGAAAAATATCTCTACCGGCCTGTGATTGATAAGTTTTTCAACTTTGCCAAAAAGCTTCGGCTTACCATACAAACCGGTAGTGTTCATATTTATCTCACATATATATTTGTAACCATCGTACTGTTATTTATTTATTACAGTTTCAGTTAATACGAAAAGAGGAATTTTTATGACTCAAAAGCTAATCTACCTTATGGTCCAGTTAACCCTTATCATTCTGCTGGCACCGCTTGTTAACGGAATCATAAAAAAAGTCAAGGCATTTTCTCAAAAGCGCAAGGGCCCTCCCCTTTTGCAGCTATACTTTGATTTATATAAACTTTTCAAAAAGGATATCGTGGTTTCCGAGGCTTCTTCATGGATTTTTAAAGTGACTCCCTATGTTACCTTCGGATCTGTACTCATTGCTTCACTCTTTGTACCAGTGAGTACAAAGCTTACCCCCATCAGCTTTGCAGGAGATGTTATCCTGATGGTTTACGTTCTTGCTATGGGCAGATTTTTCATGACCTTATCAGGCCTTGATACAGGGAGCACCTTCGGCGGTATGGGAAGCAGCAGGGAAATGATGATTTCCTCCATTATCGAACCCTCTCTCCTGGTTTCCTTTTTTACCCTCGGCCTTATCGCAAAGTCAACATCCATCCACGAAATGATGAAAATTTCTGCAAGTGCAGGTCTTAATATCTTTCAGCCTGTCTACATTTTAATATTTTTAGCTTTTTTGATTATCTTACTTGCCGAAACAGCACGTATTCCGGTAGATGATCCGGCGACCCATCTTGAACTTACGATGGTCCATGAGGCCATGCTTTTGGAATACTCAGGAAGACATCTTGCTTTAATGGAGCTTGCCGCTTCCATAAAACAGCTTATATTAATTACACTGCTGGCCAATTTATTTATTCCTCTGGATGGCATGATCACGATCGAAAATTCGGTTCTTTCCATTATACTTTCCCTGGGGCTTTATGTTGGTAAAGTATTTTTCCTTGCCATCTTAGTTGCGCTAGTGGAAATCAACACGGTAAAGCTCCGCTTGTTCAGTGTACCCAACTTGGCTGCGTTGTCGTTTATTCTTGCATTTTTAGGGTTTATACAATATTTTGTAATCGGGAGGTAGCACATGGAATCCTATTTAAACCTTTTATCCATACTGATTTTGGTATCTTCTTTTATACTGGTTGCCAATAAGAGGATCAATTCCTACATAAAGACGTTTCGTGCCCAATCGCTTTTACTCTCTATGGTGGCAGCCATCATCGGAATTCATAATCTTTTTAGCAGCGGGAGCCTGGAAGTCCTTATTGTATGCATCATTACCATTGGTGTGAAGGTCTTATATATTCCGCACCTTCTCCAAAAAACCGTAAGAAAAGTCGATTATGCCGTTGAAAAGGACTTTTTCCTCAATATTCCCATCTCTACACTCATCTCGGGCGGATTGGTTATATTGACTTACTTAGTCATTTCAACCATTGAAGGTTTAAATAATACACAAATAAAAATATATCTGGTCAATTCCATATCCGCGGTTCTCATCGGACTTTTCTTTATGATCAGCAGAAAACGGGCTATCGGTCAGATTATCGGCTTTTTAGTCATAGAAAATGGGCTCTTTACAGCGGCTATACTCTCTACCGAAGGAATGCCCATGATTGTAGAATTGGGAATCTTCTTTGACCTGCTCACAGCAGTCATGATTATGGGGCTATTGGTATTTAGGATCAATGAAAACTTCGACACGACAGATATCAATAAACTTAAAAATTTGAGGGGATAAGACATGGAAATACTTTTTTTGGCTATACCATTTGTCGCCGCAGGACTTTTTTGGCTGACAAATCACAAAAGAACACTTCATTGGATCAATGCTATAAGCGCAGCAGTTCTTTTTTCCGCCGCCTTTTGGTTTACGTACCGGGCTGTGGTATCCGGCAGCTACAGCTTCAGTTTCTTTAATAACCTTTTTTATATTGACTCCCTAAGTCTCATCCTGCTGGATACAACTATCACCATCAGCTTTATGGTCAGTATTTATTCGATAAAGTACCTGGATGAGGAATTGGAAAACAATATGCTGGATATAAAAAAACTTAAGCTTTATTACAGCTTAACTTATATTTTTATATTTACCATGGTCCTGGTTTTAGTTACACCGAATCTCGGTGTGATGTGGATTGCAATTGAAGCTACCACGCTTGCTTCCGCGTTTCTTGTAGGCTTTCATAATAATAAAAATTCCATTGAAGCAGCATGGAAATATATTATCATTTGCTCTGTAGGCATTGCCTTTGCGCTTTTGGGAATTATACTCTTACATTTTTCCTCCATTCATATTCTGCATGGAACCAAACTGGAGCTTAACTGGCTGTTCCTTTCAGAGCATGCAAACGGCCTTCAAAGCAGTGTTTTGAAAATATCCTTTATCTTTGTTTTGGTAGGCTTCGGAACCAAAGCAGGCCTGGTTCCCATGCATACCTGGCTGCCGGATGCACACAGCCAGGCGCCGTCTCCCATTAGTGCCTTGCTTTCGGGTGTACTTTTAAATACAGCCATGTACGGTATCATCCGTATTCTTTCCATTGTGAACAAGAATCTCGGAAACAGCACCTATACAGGAACGCTCCTCATGGCAATTGGAATTCTTTCAGTTGCTGCTGCTGCCATATTTATTCTCCCACAAAAGGACTATAAACGCTTATTAGCTTATTCAAGCATCGAACATATGGGAATCATTGCTTTTGCACTCGGAGTATTTACGCCTGCCGCAGTCTTTGCTGCTTTATTTCATATGGTGAATCATTCATTTACGAAATCCATGCTCTTCCTGTCATCTGGAAATGTTTTCCTTAAATACAATAGCAGGGAAACCTCAAAAGTTACCGGAATCCTAAAAACCCTTCCTGTAACAGGGTTGGTTTTCTTTCTGGGCCTTTTTGCAATAGCCGGAAGCCCTCCCTTTAGTGTTTTCTCCAGTGAAATCGGAATTATCCTTTCTGCTTTCGCCGATAGCCACTATCTTCCGGGGAGCCTGTTTATACTCCTCATCACCATGGTTTTTATAGGAATCGTTATCGCACTTTCTAAGATGTTCCTGGGAAATAACGAAAATAAGGCAATATCAAAAGGTGAAATCAATATTCCCGGCACGGCAGTTATTGTGGTTTTATTTATTCTTATAGTAACGATGGGTATCATCATGCCCAAAGAACTCAAAGAAATGCTGGCTTCAGCATCCAGTCTTATAAGAGGAGGAAACTGATATGAAGAAAGCCATTGACCGCATTCGAGAAAATTACTCAAAAGATATATATAAATCCACTGAAAATTTCAACGAAACTTATTTGGAAGTCAATCCGGAAAGCATTATAGAGCTTTGCAGGCTGATTCACACTGAAATAAAGGGAAGCCTTGTATCACTCTTTGCCAGTGATGAAAGAAAGCTGTCAGGGAAATTTTCCATCTATTATGTATTTGCCCTGAAGGAAAATCATTGTTTCTTGATCTTAAAAACACTGATATCTGAAGAAAATCCTGCATTTAAATCAATTTCTACAGAAATCCATGCTGCATCCCTCTATGAGCGTGAAATTAAGGATATGTTCGGTCTTATACCCCAAGGTCATCCTGACATAAGGCCTTTTGTGTTCCATGGAAACTGGCCGGAGGGCTGTTATCCCTTAAGAAAAGATTTTGACGGGAAAGAAAAACCTCCTTTTGCAAAAAATGACGAGCCATTTATTAAGGTTCAGGGTGAGGGTGTTTATGAAATTCCCGTAGGACCTGTACATGCAGGAATTATTGAGCCTGGCCACTTCAGGTTCTCGGTAGCCGGAGAGCCCATTATTAACCTAGAAGCCAAGCTTTTCTACGTCCATAAGGGAATTGAAAAACTCTGTGAAGGTATGAGTATTGAAAAGGGGTTTTATCTATCCGAAAGAATCTCGGGTGACGAGTCCTTTACCAACGCCCTTGCCTACTGCCTTGCCATTGAAAAAATCGCTAAAGTAAAAGTCTCTGATAGAGTAAGTTTTATGCGGGTCATTTTTGCTGAACTCGAGCGGCTTGTAAGCCATCTGGGTGATTTAGCAGGTATCTGCGTGGATGTTGCCTATGGCTTCGGAGCCTTTCAGTTTAGAATGCTCCGGGGCTGGACCTACCAGATCATTGAAGAAGTCACAGGCAGCCGTTTTTTAAGAAGTGTCAGCAAACCGGGAGGTATACGGAGGGATTTTATTTCAGGTAAGGAAAAAAACATTTTGGATTTTATGCTGAAAATTGAAAATGAACTTCAGGACACGGTAAAAATACTGAAATCCAACTCTCTTTTTATCGACCGTGTAGAACACACAGGCATACTGAAAAATACCGTTGCCAAAGACCTAAATGCAGTAGGACCACCGGCTAGAGCCGCCGGCCTTAAACATGATGTCAGAAAAGATTTTCCTTATCTTACCTACGACCAACTTGAGTTTAAAATACCTGAACATAATAACGGTGACGTCAACTGCAGAATGCATGTAAAAATTGAAGAATGCCTTGAATCCATTGATTTAATACGGAAAGCACTAGATAGAATACCTGCCAAGGGAGAGCTTTTCACCCCAATAAACACTTTGGAACCCTACCGCTTTGCTTTAGGTTATACTGAAGCTCCCCGGGGTGAAAATATTCACTGGATTATGACAGGAGAAAACAATACCCTTTTCAGGTATAAAATCCGTACACCTTCCTTTTGCAATTGGCCTGTACTCTGCCATGCAGTAAACGGTAACATTGTACCTGATTTTCCTTTAATCAATAAGAGTTTCAACCTTTCCTATGCGGGAAATGATTTATAAAAGGTGGTAATCCTATGTTTTCAATGATGAAGAAAATGATAAAATACCCTAGACTCACACTAAAATACCCGAAGGAGCCCTTCGACGCAAGATTTATCACGGGAAAGCCGGTAATCGATTCTTCCAAATGCACTTTTTGCGGAAATTGTTCAAAAAGGTGTCCTACATCTGCCATCATTTTGGATAAAGAAAAAAAGGATATTGGAATCAACTTGGATGAATGTATTTACTGTTCCCTTTGTGAGGATGTCTGCCCTTCCAATGCTGCTTTTATGTCAAAGGAGTTTGAAAGTGCGGAAAAAGACAGGAATCTTTTAAGAAAAAGCCCTATAGTCATAGAAGAAAGAACCTGCCCGGATGAGTCCTTTGAAGTCATCGGCAAAAAAGTGGAACAAAAGATCATTAAAACTTTTGGAAGAAGCCTTCAAATCAGGGAGGTAGATGCCGGATCCTGCAATGGCTGCGATTATGAAATCAACGCCCTGAATAACTCATTTAACGATCTGGAACGTTTTGGAGTCCATTTTGTAGCTTCCCCAAGGCATGCAGACTTGCTTTTGGTTACAGGAACAGCATCCAGAAATATGGAGCTGGCACTGGTTAAAACCTATAATGCAACGCCGGATCCCAAACTGGTGGTTGCGGTAGGTGCCTGTGCCAGCAGCGGAGGTATCTTCCGTGACAGCTATGCCACCAGAAACGGAATCGATCAAGTGGTACCTGTAGATGTTTATATCCCAGGGTGCCCACCCAGACCTCAAGCCATCCTTTACGGCATTCTCAAAGCACTGGACAGGATAAAATAATAAATTCTTATATCTTTGATAAATGGAATTTAGGCTGCTACTCGGGGTAATGGGAACATCCGTGACACTGAATTCTGATGGTTTCTGCTATGGTAATATCCACAGAGCCTTACGGATGTTAGGTACAGCCCTTGCCTCGTGCTTTCATATCCTGCGTCGATATACCTTCATCGCGAATAGGTAAGCAACAACCATGATACCGACACACCACGCGAGGGCTATCCATATTTCGTTTCCGACGGGTTCGGAGTTCAGCAGCGAGCGAATCGACTCAACGATTGACGTTACAGGCTGATTCTCAGCGAATATGCGGACGACGGTTGGCATTGTTTCTGTCGGAACAAAAGCTGAACTGAGAAAGGGCAGGAAGAGCAGCGGATATGAGAACGAGGACGCGCCCTCCATAGATTTTGCCGTGAGCCCCGGAATGACCGCGATCCATGTCAGCGCAAGCGTGTATAGTGCGAGTATTCCTGCTGCCGCGAGCCAGTTAAGTATTCCCGCGCTTGAACGGAAGCCCATAATAAGCGCAACGAGGATAATAATAACGACGGTAAGCATGTTGGACACAAGAGAGGTCAATACATGACTCCACAGCATCGACGAGCGGCCGATAGGCATGGAATTGAACCGCGAGAAAAGTCCTTTCTGCATATCCATAAACAGCCGAAAGGCGGTGTAGGCTATGCCGGACGCGATAGCCATCAACAGTATGCCCGGCAGTTGGTAATTAATATAATTCACATCAGCGCCCATACTCATTTTTACCGCGCCGCCGAATACATAGACAAACATCAGCATCATCGCAATCGGCGTTAGCGCGACAGTGATAATCGTGTCCGGACTGCGCAATATGTGCTTCATTAAGCGCCCGGTCAGTACGCTTGTATTGTTTTTCATTTTGTTTGACCTCCCTTACCGATGATTGCGAGGAAAATCTCCTCGAGTGTCAGCTGTTTTTCGATATATTCTTTTTTTGCGGGCGGGAACAGCTTTTTGAGTTCTTCAAGCGTCCCGTTAGCGATAATTTTACCCTCGTTCAGGATCGCGATTCTGTCGGCAAGCTGTTCCGCTTCATCCAGATACTGCGTTGTGAGCAGGATCGTCACGCCGCTGCCGGCAAGCTCCTTAACGGTTTTCCAGACCTCAAGCCGCCCCTCCGGGTCAAGTCCGGTTGTCGGCTCGTCAAGAAAGATGACAGAGGGCCTTCCCACAAGGCTCATCGCTATATCCAGCCTGCGCTTCATGCCTCCGGAATACATACCCGCACGTTTGTTTGCCGCGTCAGTAAGCCCAAAGCGCTTGAGCAGGCCGTCGGCAACTTGGACTGGTTTGGGAACACTCCTTAGCTTTGCGATCAGTAAAATGTTTTCCCGCCCGGTCAATATCTCGTCCACAGCGGCGAACTGCCCGG
>JAOABQ010000009.1 GCA_026418275.1 Clostridia bacterium | reverse complement strand
CCAACTAACACCCCATCACCAACCAACACACCAACCAATACACCAACCAACACACCAACCAACACACCAACCAACACACCAACCAACACACCAACCAACACACCAACCAACACACCAACCAACACACCAACCAACACACCAACCAATACACCAACCAATACACCAACCAATACACCAACCAATACACCAACAAACACACCAACAAACACACCAACCAATACACCTACCAATACACCAACAGCAACACCAACAAACACACCAACGAACACACCAACCAATACGCCGACAGCTACACCTACCGATACACCAACAAACACACCAACCAACACACCAACTAATACACCAACCAATACACCAACCAACACGCCAACCAACACACCAACACCAACCAATACACCAACCAACACACCAACAGCTACACCCACCAATACACCGACCAATATGCCCACGGATACGCCTACCAACACCCCGACAGAACTGCCGGGAGGAGATGTTGAACGTCCGATTGTGCAGGTGGAAGTTACTCCAAGCGTCGTAATGGTTGGGGAGGAAGTGCCGATAAGTGTCTACCTTACCGATAATAAGGGAGTTAAATCAAATAAAGTAACCATCAACGGCACGCCTATTAATCTTGAACCATCCGGAATATTGAAGTATAAATCGCAAGTTCCCGGCGTGTTCAAGGTAGAGGCATTTGCGGCAGATCAGGCAGGGAATGAGGGATACGACAGCAAAGAGTTTACAGTCAAAACGGCAGGGGACACAGTACCTCCAACCGCACAAATCAATTCCCCTGCAGAGACGGATATTATTTCGGTCCCCACAGATATTAAGGGAACTGCCAGCGACGAAAATATATTAAATTATAAATTGGAGTATTCCGTAAAGGACCGTAATGATTTTATAATGTTTGCAGAAGGAAAATCTTCGGTGACAGACGGCGTTTTAGGTAAAATTGATCCTACCATGATGCGAAATGGGCTCTATGATATACGGTTAACAGTAATCGATGCAGGTGGAAATATTTCAACTGCCGTTAGGACATATCAGTTTGACGGAGAGATCAAGGTCGGAAACTTCAGTATGAGCTTTAATGACCTTACAATCCCTGTTTCAGGTATTCCCATTACCATTACCCGCACCTACGACAGCAGAGATAAGACCAAGGGTGATTTTGGCGTTAGCTGGAACTTGGATCTCAATAATATACGGTTAAGTGAAAGCTGCATATTGGGTGAAAACTGGACACAGGTGAAATCAGGCAGTCTGATTTACTCCTATGTAATGAAAGAAACAAAGCCGCATATCGTAACGATTACATATCCTGACGGACGAACCGATGAATTTCAAATGGTACTTAACCCTTCGAGCAGTGTGCTATACCCTCTAAGGGAAACCACTGTGTCTTTTGCAGCCAAACCGGGAACCAGTTCAAAGCTTGAAGCATTGGACGGAAACTCTTGCTGGATGCCGGATTTGTACATGTTGTATTACAATGGTGATTTCGAGGTATACGACCCGGCCCGATACAAGCTGACCACCCGGGAGGGGGCTGTGTATATCATTAATCAGTCCACCGGTCTGGAAAGTATTTCAGATACAAATGGAAATACGGTTACTTTTAGCAAAGATGGGATTACTCACTCAGACGGGAAAAGTGTGAAGTTTACAAGAGATTCTGATGGACGGATCTTAGAAATTATTGACCCAATGGGAAATGCAATAAAATATACGTATGACTATTATGGGGACCTAGTAGCTGTAACCGACCAGGGAGGCAATAAAACCAGATTTACCTATAATTCCGGTCATGGCATTGTGGATATTATCGATGCCCGGGGTATCAAGCCGGCAAGGAACGAATATGATGCTCAGGGAAGATTGACAGCACACATAGATTCTCAGGGAAACCGGGTTGAGTATACCCATCGTATCGGAAGCCGTGAGGAATTGGTAAAGGACCGCCTTGGAAATATCACTGTATTTTCCTATGACGAGAGAGGAAATGTTTTAGAGAAAACCGATTCTGTGGGAAATAAAGTAAGTTACACTTATGATGACCGGAACAATAAGCTTTCTGAAACCGATGCATTGGGAAATACGACAAGCTTTACCTATGACAGTAACAACAACAAGTTAAGCAGTACCGATCCCCTAGGGAACAAAACAGAATACACTTATGACAGTAAAGGTCAGCTGCTGACCACAAAGGATCCCCTTGGAAATGTTACAACCAGTACCTATGATGCAAGAGGAAACCTGATTTCTTCGACTGATTCCATGGGAAAAACAACCCGTTATGAATACAATGCAAACGGCAATTTGTTGAAATCCATTGACTCATTGGGGGCGGTTACCAGTTATACCTATGATGGAAGCGGAAATAGAATAAGCGAGACGGGTCCGGATGGAAAGTTGATTACATATACCTATGATGCAAACGGAAACCGTCTAACGAAGACCGTAGCGCAAACAATCGGCGGGCATTCCTTCACAACAACCAGTAAAAAGGTATATGACCCCTTGAACCGGTTGATAAAAACCATTGATGATTTTGGCAATGCTGCAGCGATTGAATATAATGAAATCGGAAAGCAAACAGCGGATATTGACCAGCAAGGCAACCGTACCGAGTATAGTTACGATGTGTTCGGAAACCGGACAGGAATAAAATATCCTGACGGTACAAGCGAAAGCTTTACTTATGATGTTGAAGGAAGGAAACTGTCATCAACCGACCGGACGGGAAAAACCACATGGTATGAATACAATAAGCCGGGGAAAGTCATAAAAACCACGTATCCTGACGGAACCTTTGTAACCAGGGAATATGACGTACTTGGCCATATAACCAAACAAACCGACGAGCAAGGTAACAGTACCGAGTATACTTATGATAAGGCAGGTAGAAATATTGCGGTAAAGGATGCTTTGGGGAATATACGTCAATATGGATATGATGGAAGCGGCAACCGTATTAAGTCTATAGATGCCAACGGAAATGTTATGACATACGAGTATGATGCAAATGGAAGAATGACGAAAATCGTATTTGCAGACGGAACATTGAAAACATTTTCCTATGATGCCTTGGGACAGAAAATTTCTGAGACTGATCAAGCGGAAAAAACAACAAAGTTTGAGTACAGCTTGGCAGGAAAGCTGACGAAAGTCGTGGATGCATTGGGAAATGAGACAACCTATACTTATGATTTGCAAGGAAATCAGCTTTCCCAGGTAGATGCTAAAGGCAATACAACAGTCTATGAATACGATCAGCTTGGCAGAAAGGCAAAAAGGATACTGCCCCTTGGGATGGAAGAATCCTTTGAGTACGACAGCCTGGGAAGAATCACATCCCATACAGATTTCAACAAGAAAAAAACAACATATACCTATGATGTAAATGGAAATCTTTCAGGAAAAACGTTCCCTGACGGTACTTCCGAAGTGTATACCTATACTTTGACAGGCCAAAGAAATACGGTG
Organism: Clostridia bacterium; assembly: GCA_026418275.1. Taxonomy (GTDB): domain Bacteria; phylum Bacillota; class Clostridia; order Acetivibrionales; family DSM-2933; genus SKW182. The sequence continues at coordinate 40,776 of JAOABQ010000009.1, read as the reverse complement.
CAGGATAAAAACGGCATCACGCGATATGCTTATGACCTGAGAGACCGTCTGGTAAAGGTGATAAATCCTGATGGCAGTGCAATAGAATATACCTATGATAAAGCAGGCAATAAAACGAGTGTCAAAACGCCGTCCGGGACGACAAAATATGGCTATGATGCGATAAATAGGCTTGTTTCAGTAGTCTCTCCCGATGGAGGAACAACTACCTATACCTATGATCCGGCAGGAAACAGAACCGCTGTAAGCTATGAAAACGGGACGCTTTGTGAATACACGTATAATCAGCTAAACCGTCTTACCAGGCTTGTAAACAAGAAGTCTTCAGGAGAAGTGATCTCTTCGTATACGTATACATTAGGACCTTCCGGAAACCGGACAAAGATTGAAGAAAACTCAGGAAGAGTTATAGAATACAAATATGATGTTACGTATAAAATGGTAGAGGAAAAGGTTTCCGATCCCATAAAGGGCATAAGCATTGCGGCGTATGCTTATGATGCTTTGGGAAACAGGCTTCAAAAGAATGAAAACGGTGTTGTCACAAGTTATCAATATGATGCAAACGACAGGCTTATATCTGACGGAGTCAATACCTATACCTATGACCAAAACGGAAACACACTTAAAAAGACGGGTCCGGATGGTGTGATTGAGTATAGCTATGATTACCAGAACCGGCTTATAGAGGCAAAAGCTGCCGGTACCCCGGGTTCGAATGTGTCGTTTACTTATGACGTGGATGGCATAAGAACCGGAAAGGTTGTTAATGGCACCGGAATAAGCAGCTATCTTGTAGATAAAAACGGGGTTTATGCGCGAGTTCTTGAAGAAAGAGATGGAAACGGCCAGCTGACTGTAAGTTATACCTATGGGGATGATTTACTAAGTCAAAAAAGAGGGAGTAGTACAAATTACTACCATTATGATGGACTTGGAAGCACCCGGGGCTTATCCGATAAAGACGGCAACATCACCGATACATATACCTATGATGCTTTTGGTATTCTTCTTGACCGGACGGGGACAACTGAAAACGAGTATCTATATACAGGGGAACAGTATGACCCGAATCTTGGATTTTACTACCTGAGAGCAAGATATTTAAACCCTGAAACCGGAAGATTTTTGACCAAAGATGATTTTGAAGGGATGAATTTTGAGCCGTTAACCCTCCACAAATATGTTTATGCAAATGCCGATCCGGTCAATCATACCGACCCCAGCGGAAATTTTGCCATGGCTATGAGCATGGGGATATCAATCAATATATCCGGAATTTTAAGCGGTATTGCAGTTGTTGGTGCCATTAGTATTTTAAGCTGGGTATACCTTAAACTGTGGCAGGCTGGATGCCTTTCTACCATCACGATGCCCAACCTGGCTGATATACTCACACGTACAGCGCCAAGAGAGTTGGAAAGGGCAAGAGAAGAAACCAGAACCGAGGTAGAGACGGCACGCAGAAGCAGGCCGGGCAGAGTTCTTTTTCATTATACCAACAGGATTGCTGCACTGAGTATTTTGGCTACAAGGAATATGTACCTTACCAGAGAGTATACCGATCCTGCAACAGGAACTGTTTTCCCTAAAGGTGCCTATGCAACAGATATTGCTCCATGGACAGCCGGGATGACACAAAAGGCACTAGCCGAAATATTCTATTTTAATCCTTACAAGCAGGCAAAAGCGGATTTATCCTGGTTTGTAGCCATTTTGGATGACGTGCCGCCGTATTTTGTACCCTTAGGAGGACACCAATACATGAAACCGGATGGTTTTATCAATCCGATTTTTGCAGGCCCAAATCCAATGCCGTAAATCAACGAGTAAATTTTGCCCTGTATATCTATACAGGGCAAAATTTATGAATAGATTAGTTTGTAACATAAGGAGGTTTGTGAGATGGAAAGCACGATAATTGATTATTTTGAGAGAAGAGGGATTTTTGATCCTGTAAATGAGTGTATAGGCATGCAAGCTTCTCAAATCCCTGAAGCTTTTATTGCATATTTTGAATCTCAGGATGAGGAAATGAAAAGGCAGATTTCTCAAAAACTCATTGATATTTCGTTAGCTGATGGAGAAAAATATTTGGTGTATGCATACCATGCTTTAAAGCTGGTATTGGAATTGTGCATGAGAAATTTTAAAACCTATTTTTACCCACACAAAACGGCTTTGGAAAATGCATTGAATGATAAGAAAAATCTGGAAGTATGGTGTAATTCTCCGCAGGAGGGCAAACTTGAGAAAGCGGGTTGGCACTATTCCTTGATTTTATGGGGGACTTTATACATTTTGAAGTCCCAGTCCATAGGTACTTCATATACCTATTTAACCGACCATGCCAAGTCTTCACATTTTAGAGATGCGTTAAAGGGTGCAAGGGAGATGTATGACAAGTATTTCATGGATTAAATTGAATTTAGGTGGGGGTGGTGGTGAACCACCCGCCAAAGTATCCTGTGTCCTTTTATAGACCTATAATGAAACTATAATGATAAATTGATTATGACTTCAATCAAATTTCTAATAGCGGAGAAAAATAATACAAATAAACATTTAAAAAGTTAAAAAAGTGGTATATAATAATGTGGGTTTAAATAGTAAAAGATGCGATAATGAATGGAGTGTGCAAAAAATGAAAGATAAATTGGTTACGTTGATCATATTGGACGGATTCGGTGTGAATACACGGGAAGATGGGAATGCGATAAAAGCTGCACATAAGCCGAACATTGACAGGTTGTTTGAAAAGTATCCAAATACATTAATCCAGGCCAGCGGAATGGACGTGGGCCTTCCGGAAGGGCAGATGGGTAACTCCGAAGTAGGACATACAAACATAGGCGCAGGGAGAATTGTTTATCAGGAACTTACCAGAATTACCAAATCCATAAAGGATGGAGACTTCTACGAAAAGAAGGAGTTTTTGGATGCCATAGAAAACGCAAAGAAAAACAATACAAAGCTTCACCTGTTCGGCCTTCTTTCAGACGGAGGAGTTCACAGCCACAATACACACCTTTATGCATTGATCGAACTGGCAAAAAAACAAGGACTAAAAGAAGTATATATCCACTGTTTCTTTGATGGAAGAGATGTGCCGCCCGATAGCGCAAAAGGGTATGTTGAAGAACTGGAAGCAAAGCTTAAGGAAATTGGTGTCGGTAAAATTGCCTCCGTCATGGGAAGATATTTTGCAATGGACAGGGATAACCGCTGGGAACGGGTTAAACTTGCATATGAAGCCATGGTACTTGGAAAAGGATTGACTTCAGATGATGCGGTCAAAGCTACTGAGGAATCCTATAAAAGAGAAGAATTAGATGAATTTGTGAAACCCACAGTCATTACTGAAGGTGGAAAGCCCGTTGCTACCATTGGCGCAAATGATTCGGTTATATTCTTTAACTTCAGGCCGGATAGAGCAAGAGAAATTACCAGAACTTTTATTGATGAAGAATTCAACGGCTTTGAAAGAGAAAAAGGTTATTTCCCCTTATTCTTTGTATGTATGACCCAATACGACAAAACATTCAAAAATGTGGTTGTCGCCTTTAAGCCTGAAAGCCTTACCAATACTTTTGGTGAATATATTAGTCAATTGGGTTACAAACAGCTTCGTATTGCTGAAACTGAAAAGTATGCCCATGTGACTTTCTTCTTTAACGGCGGTGTAGAAACCGTATATCCCGGAGAAGACCGGGCTCTAATTCCTTCACCTAAAGTTGCGACCTACGACTTGAAACCTGAGATGAGCGCATATGAGGTAACCGATGAAGTTGTAAAGAGAATAAATTCTAAGGAATATGATGTTATTATATTGAACTTTGCAAACCCTGATATGGTTGGTCATACCGGTATATTTGAAGCGGCAAAGGCTGCGATCGAAGCCGTGGACAAATGTCTTGGACGGGTTATTGAGGCCATTGAAAACCAGGGTGGAGTTGCCCTTATCACTGCCGACCATGGAAACGCAGAGCAAATGGTAGATTATGAAACCGGGGGAGCCTTTACTGCACATACTACCAATGTAGTTCCATTGATTGCAGTTGGACTGGGTGATGTAAAATTGAAAGAAGGAAGGCTTTCAGACCTTACGCCTACTATGCTGGATATTATGGGTGTTGAGAAGCCGAAGGAAATGACAGGGGTTTCAATCATTGAAAAATAAATAAACATAACAAAGAAAGAGGGGAAGCATTTTATGAAGCTTATCCCTCTTTTATTTTGCCTGATATATGATATATGATTCAATGAAACAAGGATACAAGGCTGGTCAAAAAAGGGGGGCTGCTGCATTTATTGCACAGCAGCCTATGTCATGAGAGTGTAGAGAACAAATTAATTTGTAGAAAAATAGAACATTACGTAAAAATTTTATGAAGAAAGCAAAAGGGTGAATTTGCTTTTAAATTTAGTTTTGTCCAGGCATATCGAATTGAAGCTATATTATTTTTTCAATTTAGTTTACGTTTCCTAGGGCCTGCAATTCATAAATAGTAAAGTAGGCATCGTTCTTTTCATAGCAGACAATACTAATCCATCGGGTACTCAATGGTTTGGAAAAACAGACTGTATTCCATCCGGGCTTAGCGGCTAATGTAGCGGCAGTTACCCATTCGGAACCATTCCAGCGCTTAATGGCATATTTCTTGGCATAATTACGGGAACTCCATTGGATTTTAAGGGAGGATATGGTACGCGTTTTTTCAAGATCGACGTAGATCCATTGTTTGCTGCTTGAGGGTGCTGCCCAATAGGTATCCGGATTTCCATCCACAACATGCTTGGGATATTTGTCTTTATTATAGGCAGATGCCGTTACTTTCATTCCAAACGCAAAGTTTACTTTTATCGGGGTTGGTTTGGTGCCTTTGGTTGTATTGGGAGTAGCTGGGGCACTTACTGTCGGCGTAGAAGTTGGGGCAATGATGGGCGTCGGTTCAAGTGCTGGAGTTGGCTCAAGTACCGATGTTGGCTCAGAACCAGGTGTTGCTGTAGGTGTAGGGGTGGATACAGGTATAGCTTGGAAACCGGAATCATCCTCCAGAATTGTTGTAGGGCTGGATACCACAATATCTGCTTCAGGTTTTACCGGTGAAGGTGTAGCATTGCTGACAATACTTTGCGGAGTGTGAGCAGGGTTTGAACTTGGCAATGTATTCGGAGATGGTGAAGCTCCCGGCAAGGGCGCAGGTGTATTTTTTTGTTGTATACCGGAAAAAGAATTTTGCGGTATTTTTGTCAGGGGAATGATTTGAACTTCCCTTAAAACATCACCGAGATTCATTGTTTTTATTTCGTCAATATTGTAGTCAAGCCCTTTTTCCATGGATTTGGCATAGGCTAAATACCGCCCCATGGAGATGTTGTTTTCCAAAGCGTTCTTTCTGCTTTCGGGAGAAATTTTGACCACTTTTGTTATAATTGTCTTATTCTCCGGAGTATTAAGGTGCCTTTCAAATTGCAGCAAGAGCGTATTAAAATCATTTTCATCTTCATCATGGGTTTTCTTATATTTTTCATTGAGTGAGGCGGATATAAGCACAATGTTGTCCTTGGCCGGACCGATAAAACCGTATTTTTTTGACTGACTAACTATATTATCCAACGCATCAGTAATATTCATTTTTTTCACATCTAAACCGCTTAGTAATTTTTCGGCATCCTCATTCATCGGTTTAGTCTCTATTACAATGTTTTTATTGTTTATAGCCAGTTCCACGCTGGGGTTGATATCCACATCAACATAGGCATAAATATCATTTGGGGCACTTAAATAAAAGAAAATGAATAACAATATGATAACAGCTGCCGTACTTGCAACAAGTGTACTTATTTTAATCAGCCGGCTGTTTAAACCGAGGATATCTTTATTTTGATACGGGACCTTTTGTCCTAAATACATGTTTGGTTTCTTTTTAATTTTTATAAAGTCATAGGAATCTGTCACTATAACCGCTTTACTTTTTTCGAGTTCAATAATAATTCCTATATTATTCAAAGGACTTACCTCCTTTCACTTCGGCTTTTACCAAATCTGTGAATATATCAAATTCTCCTCTTAAAATCAAACTAACAGCGATAATAAATTTTCTGTTTCTTTCAAGTGTTCTTTGACTTACGTTTACGTGCTTCAATAATTCAAGCATTGGGAGATTTTTCTTCCTATCCAGTCTTTGGAATAATTCTTCATTAAAAGCTAGAAGCCGTGCTATTTCAATAAGCAGCTGTTTGGAGTCCTTGTGCTTTGGAGAACTCAAAACCAAATCATTAATAGTGATTCCAAATTCACTCAGTCTTTTTTTGAAGGATAGAATTTGTTCGGTGACTTCGATTTTTCGAAACTGGTCGCTTGGGTCGATACGCAGGTATTTTTCATCAAATTCACTACTTTCTTCCTCGCGGAAATACGTGAAAGGATATTCACGGTTGTTTTTCTGACTTCTGTTGACATGATTGATAAGCCTTCTTTTGATGACTTGTGTGGAAAAGGTGAAAAAACTACAGTTCATATTTTCGTTAAAACTGTCAATCGCTTCATTGAAAGCAGAGAGGCCAATACTGTATTCTTCGCTGTTCTCAATCTCAATATATTTTCCGGAAAATAGGGATACTGATTTTAGAATAAACGGAATATAATCATTAATAAACTGTTCTCTTAACTCCTTATCTCCATTTTTAATTCTATTTATTGTGCTGTTAATAGAATCCGAACTCTCACTTTTCTCTTTCTTGAAAAAATGAAACTTTGCCAAACAAATCAGTCCCCCTGCTATAATATTCACAAAAACATTGTTTTTTTAGTGGGAGTCAGTTGAATTAAATCAAATAATTTTGCAGCTCAAGTAGCATCATAGCCGAAATTGTCGTTTAAGAGTGCGATAAAAGTGCTCTTAGCATAATGCGGAGTCAATAAACTTAAATTAATTGAATTAATTGAAATTATGTCGAATAATAAAAAATGGACTTCCTTTGTTTTCCATAAACAAAGAGAAGCCATTTTTTTTACTTCTGTTTCTATTCTATTAATTTGAGCATTCAGTGTCAAGATATCAACAAGGTGTAGTGAACGTATAAGCACGTTGAGGACAACCCAATAGATAGGAATGCCCCAACGTACTATTTAGATTAAAAGAATCTAAAACTAAACACAATAGTAGGTATTACAGGTATTTGACTTATAGAGTCCCAACTCATTTTGGTTTTGATCCGGCATGGTTGTTAACTAGCTGAGAGGAGGAGTAGGCCTTGGTGTTTTCCACTCAATGGGCGGCCTTGTTGGAAGTACAATTTTGGTTGGCAATGGAGTCTTCCACTCAACGGGTGGTTTCGTTGGAAGTACGATTTTAGTTGGCAATGGTGTTTTCCATTCAATAGGCGGCCTTGTTGGGAGTACGATTTTAGTCGGCAATGGAGTTTTCCATTCAATAGGCGGCCTTGTTGGAAGTACAATTTTCGTCGGCAATGGAGTCTTCCACTCAACAGGTGGCCTAGTTGGAAGTGCAACCTTCGTTGGCATTGGCGTTCTCCACTTAATGGGTGGTTTTATTGATCCATCCTGCGGGTTTAAAATGTTTGTCCAAGCAAAAGCTGTCATTGTGAATGAACAAACAAATATAAGCAGCAAAAATAAAGATAATGGTCTTTTCATATATTACCTCCTAAATAATCAAAAAATTTTAAAGCATTCTTCCGGAAAATGAAAGGTTTATCAAAACAACGTTGTTTCAATATATATATTCCAATCAAAAAAAAATTTTGGGGTGTATTGAAAAAATAAAGGAAACGGATTAAAGTTTCCTTTATTATAATCACGATTACCTCCGGTTCCAAGGAGGAGTAGGAATACTCCATTGCTTGGAGTCCCAGGAAGGGATTCTAATTGTAGGTAAAGGTGTACGTATAATATGGTCCGGTTTGGGCAGCGGGGTATGCCAAGTTCCCGGGGGCCTTGAAGGCATAAATGGCGGGGCGGTAAAATAAGGGATTTCCCAGTCCACTGGAGGTCTTGTGGGAATAACATTAGGTGTAGGAGGAAAATGAGTAGGCCTCGGTATACGTGACGGATGCCAACCGCCGGGAGTATGTGTAGGTGCAGGGGTACATGGCCTAGGTATAAAGTGTGTTGGTTCAAAAGAAGTAACCGGGCTGTCCGAATGCTGTGGAATAAATATAAAAGGTGTAACTGTTGGTGTAGGCGTAAAAGGTATTTCTGCTGTGGGAGTAAACCCTACCTTGCTGTTATCCGGGAGGGGGGTAAATAGAGACTCTTGTTTGGGTGGAATGGAATTTACCGGGGAAGGATTCACGGTTCCAAACCCTGCTTGATTCATTGCCGGTATATTGCCGGGAGTAATCCGGTTGTGATCCAATAAAGGTGTTGCGTTTACCCCGGGTGTGGAGTCGTGGTTGCCGGGCACAGGTGTTAAAAACAGTATGGCCGAAAATGGTGGAGTACCATTGATTAGGTTTATTTCTTCAGTCGGGGTTAAAGAATCAATCTTGGACGGGTTTGAACTTGCTTGCCCCTCTGAGTGTAAAATCCCAGGTGTGGCTGTTGCATCTGCGCCCTGCGCAAAAATGGGGGAAGGATTCGGGGAAGAAGGAATAGGATTTTCCTTTTTTGGAGTTCCATAACCCAATTTAGCCCAAATACCTCCTAATGGGACCGTTTTCATGTCTTCAATACTTATATCAAAGCCTGAGGATTTTGCTTTCACAAAAACATAGTATCTGCCCATGGTTAAGTTGTTTTGGAGGGCAGCTTTTCTGTTTTCCGGTGAAACCTTAAGTATTTTTGCATCCATGGATTCCTTATCGGTATGGGCCAGCATATCGTTAAAGCTAGCCAAAAGTACATCGAGTTTTTTTTCAGCTTGATCCTTATCTTCCTTATATTCATGATTTTTTTCGTTTAGCGATGCGGAAATAAGAATAAAGTTTTTATCCTTAGAATGGATATAGCCATATTCTCTGGATTTCTCTACAATCCCTGACAATGCATCTTTCATTTGCATATTTTTAAACTCAAGGGATTCAACAAGTTTTAATCCATCAGGGTTAAAGCTGGAAACATCAATAATTTTACTGTTTTTATCAATTGAAAACTCTATGCTTGGATTAATATCTACATCGACATAGGCATAAATATCACTTTGCCCAGGGAAAGAAGAGAATAAAGCAAATAATAAGATAAATAAAGCGGCAGTGCTTGCAACCAATGCGCCAATTTTAATTAATTTGCTTCTATGGTGAATTAGATCGTCTTGGGTAAAATAGATTTGTTGTCCCAGCTGCATTTTTTCTTTTCTTTTAACCGCGTGAAAATGATAGTCTGAAGTCATGACAATAGCTTTATCTTTAAATATTTTTACGATAATACCTATATTAATCAAAGGATTCCCCTCCTTTCCCCGCATCCTTTATAAATTCATTCAAAACGTCAAATTGTCCCTTGAGGATCAGTGTCACTGCAATAATAAACTTTCGGTTCCTTTCAATGGTTTTCTTACTGATATCCGTATATTTTAACAAATCAACCATAGGGATTTTTTTCTTTCTCAACAACTTATGAAATAATTCATTGTTTTGAGAAAGCAGCCTGGCGACTTCGATGGAAGAAACCTTGGTATCCTTGTGTTTGGGAGAATTTAAAACAAGGTCGGTGAAGGAAATGTCAAATTCCTTCAATTTGTTTTCGAAGAGGCTCATTTGTTCGTTGATTTCAATGCTTTTAAATTGTTCGTGAGAATCAATGCTTAAGTACTTTTCCTCAAAATCCTGACTCTCGTATTCTTCAAAATAAGTAAACGGAAAAGTTTTTTTACTCTTCTCATTTTTGTTAACATAATTAATCAACCTTCGTCTGATTACCTGCCGGGAGAATTTTAAAAAGCTGGTTCTCATGGTTTCATTAAAGCTGTTGATCGCTTCATTAAAAGCAGACAAGCCAATGCTGTACTCATCACAATTTTCTACCTCTACATATTTTCCGGAAAACTGAGAAATGTTTTTTATAATAAAAGGGATAAAATCCCGGATAAACTTTTCCCTTAATGCTTCGTCACCATTTTGAATTCTTTTAATGACATCATTCATAGACTCGGTATAATCTTTTTCTTTTCTAAAAAACCGAATTTTAAGCAAGTGAATCAATCCCCCCTTATATATTATATTCCATGGGAAATAATTTTTTGGAGGAGTTTACAAAAAAAATCCCCTCTAAATAAAATAGAGAGGAAAGGAATTCCTTATACAGCACTAAATCTTATACTTTTAAATGTGCCTCACCCGGGTGCCAGTCAATGGGGCAGAGGCCTCCTGATTGAAGTCCCTGCAGCACGCGGAGGGTCTCATCCACACTTCTTCCTACATTGAGATCATGTACAACTGAATATCTTACTTTTCCATCCGGGTCGATAATAAATAGCCCTCTAAGGGCGATACCTTCCTCCTCGATAAGAACACCAAAGTTTGTGGACACTTCTTTTGTTATATCGGATGCCAATGGGTAATCGATCTTTCCTAGGCCGCCATCATTCAGTGCGGTATGAATCCATGCCTTATGAGAAAATTTACTGTCAATGCTTACACCAAGAACTTCTGCGTTTAACTCTCTAAACTGATGGATTCTTTTGCTGATTCCGGATATTTCGGTAGGGCATACAAAGGTAAAATCTAAAGGATAGAAAAAGAGTACCAGCCATTTTCCTTTATAGTCGGATAAGCTTACATTAAAAAAATCTTCACCGTTTCCGGATACTGCTTCCATTTTAAAATCGGGTGCTTTTTTACCAACAAGTCTTTCCATTTTTGTAAACCTCCTGAATTTATATTCGGGTAGAAATAAAATTAACATTTCAGAAACACTTAAGCAGCAAGGGATTCCATCTTTCATTCCACGATGCTGTTTCATTACCCGTCGTCAAAATATGACATATACTATTTACTGATTTTCGTCTTTTGGTCCCGGAATATACAAATTTCCCGAAACAGTTTGGCCGTATTCTTTGCATCAGGTTATAAATATACTTTATGATTGTCCTTTTTCATTAAAACTTATACCAATGATTTTCCTGAAACAAACAAAAAAATATTTAAAAAAGTGAGTAATTTTAAGAGATTATGGATAAAATATAACCTGAAATTTACCAAAATAATATTTACAATTTGAGGGACATGGTATATTCTATTAATGTTATAATTCACGATTGGGAGGTAAGCGGATATTATGAAACAATATCTTGAAATTGAAAGCGTATTTGCGAGAGAAATAATTGATTCTAGAGGAAATCCAACAGTTGAGGTTGAAGTTATAGCTGAAGGTGGTTTTGTCGGTCGTGCTGCTGTTCCATCCGGAGCATCTACAGGAGCTTTCGAAGCGATAGAATTAAGAGACGGAGACAAAGACAGATATTTAGGAAAAGGTGTTCAAAAAGCGGTTGATAATGTTAACAATATTATTGCACCTGAAGTTGAAGGAATGAATGTTTTTGATCAAGTAGCAATAGACAGTTTGATGATTGCTCTTGACGGAACTCCGAATAAGGCAAAGCTTGGTGCAAATGCAATTCTCGGAGTATCCCTTGCGGTTGCGAAAGCAGCAGCAGAAGCACTTGGAATTGGTCTTTACCAATACATAGGAGGAGTAAATGCGAAGACTTTACCGGTTCCTATGATGAATATAATCAATGGTGGTAAGCATGCAGACAACAGCGTGAATATTCAGGAATTTATGATTATGCCTGTAGGTGCTTGCTGCTTTAAAGAAGCACTCAGAATGTGTGCAGAAGTATTCCATAACTTGAAATCCGTGTTAAAAGCTAAGGGTTACAGCACAGATGTTGGAGATGAAGGTGGTTTTGCACCAAATCTTAAAACAGATGAAGAAGCAATTCAGGTGATCCTTGAAGCAGTAGAAAAAGCAGGTTACAAAGCTGGAGATGATTTCAGAATTGCAATCGATGCAGCTGCTACAGAAATGTATGAAGAAGGTAAAAAGAAATTTAATGAAGAAGGCGTTTACTACTTCTGGAAAACAGATATTAAGAAGACAAGAGCAGAAATGGTTCAATACTGGGCTGATTTAGTAAGCAAGTATCCTATCATTTCCATTGAAGATGGTGTAGGTGAAGAGGACTGGCAGGGTTGGGAAATGCTTACAAAGGAAATTGGCTCTAAGGTACAGTTGGTAGGAGATGACCTCTTTGTTACAAATACCGAAAGGTTAAAGAGAGGGATTGATATGGGCGTAGGAAACTCCATCCTTATCAAAGTTAACCAAATCGGATCCTTAACTGAGACAATGGACGCAATTCAAATGGCAAATAGAGCAGGTTATACTGCAGTTGTTTCTCACCGTTCAGGGGAAACAGAAGATGCAACCATTGCGGATATTGCTGTTGCTACTAATGCAGGTCAGATTAAAACAGGTGCTCCTTCCAGAACAGACCGTGTTGCTAAGTACAACCAGCTTTTAAGAATCGAAGAGGAACTCGGTGAAGTAAGTACTTATCCTGGACTTGATGCATGGTTTAACCTTAAAAACAAATAATTCATCGGTAAAATATAATAGAAAAAACAAGCTGATAAAGCTTGTTTTTTCTATTCAGGTATGTTAAAATGGTAATTGCCATTTTTCGAGGGAGGTGTTCTATTTGTTAAAAATATTGACGAATGTATTACACATTATCGTGTGTTTGGTTATAATCGCGATGGTATTATTGCAGTCAGGTAAGCAAGCTGGTTTATCAGGTTCAATTGCAGGTGGTGCTGAAACTTTCTTTGGTAAAAATAAGGGAAGAACCATTGATGCAATCTTAAGCAAATTAACAACTGCAGCTGCTATTATCTTCCTTGTAACTTCCATCATTTTACAAATTTTTGTAGTTAAAAAATAATATCCAAATGAGTAAAGAAAGGGGCTATGAACACATAGCCCTTTTTAGTTTATATTTAAGAGGTATAATATAAAGGTTTTAGGGCAAAAGTGTTGAAAATCTATAAAAAGTTTAGTATAAATATATACGTGTATAGAATACATTTGGGATCTTATTTTGGGTACAGGCCAAGGGTATAGATTTGCTGTGGCTTTTATGAATATGGATGGATATTATGGGAGGTGCAGTTTGTGGATAGGGAACAGGCATTAGATGAGTTAAGAGGTAGGCTCACCAACAATAATCTAATAAAGCATTCACTTGCGGTTGAAGCAATTATGCGGGATCTGGCGATATATTTCAAAGCAGATGCCGATATATGGGGACTGTCCGGCTTGTTGCACGATATTGACTATGATAGGACTGCAAATGATCCTGCAATGCACGGAATGGTGGGGGCTGAGATTTTAGAAGGACTCGGAGTAGATCAATCGGTAGTATATTCGGTAAGAGCTCATAATGGATACCACGGAATAGAAAGAAAGAGAAAGATGGATAAGGCTTTATATGCGGCAGATCCTACTTCAGGCCTAATTACTGCTGCGGCATTGATTCTGCCTTCAAAAAAGCTGGAAGATGTCACTGTGGATTTCTTGGTTAAAAGATTTCACGAAAAGGGATTTGCAAAGGGTGCAAACCGTGAGCAGATTATGGAGTGTGAAAAGTTTGGGATGTCTTTAGAGGAATTTTTTGAAATTTCTTTAAATGCAATGAAGAAAATTGCTTCTGATTTAGGGTTATAAAAGGTAGAAAAATAACACATACTATTTAAAAGATTTTTTTAAAGGAGAATACTTACAAAATATATGGAAGATAGAAAAGAAAGAATATTAGGGTTTATGAGGGAGGCTGCCTATAAGCCTCTTCTTTTTAATGAACTGATGAGCGTGTTGGATGTTCCGAAGGAGGATGCGGAATTATTCAAGAAAGTTATTGAAGAACTTGAGGCAGAAGGCAAGATTTTTAAAACCAAACGGGACCGGTATGGCGTTCCCGATAGGATGAACCTTGCTGTCGGAAGGCTTCAGGGCAATGAACGGGGCTTTGGCTTTGTTGTTCCCGATGAGGATGCACCGGATATTTTTATCCCGGCGGACAGTTTGAATGGAGCGATGCATAACGACAGGGTTGTTGCAAGAATCAATAAAACCGCTGCAGGAGATAAAAAAAGAGCGGAAGGGGAAGTCATCCGCATTATCAAAAGGGCCAATGAAAAGATTGTAGGTACCTTTGACAGCAGCAGGTATTTTGGCTTTGTCATCCCAGATGATAAAAGGCTTTCAGGAGACATTTTTATTCCAAAGGATGAGTTTAATGGTGCCAAGCCAGGGCAAAAGGTAATTGCTGAAATCCTTATATGGCCTGAAAAAAGAAGAAATGCAGAGGGGAAGATTGTTGAAATTATTGGGGATAAGAATGAACCGGGTACGGATATTGTCTCTATTATAAAGTCGTATAACTTGAGTGAAGAATTTCCGGAAGAGGTAATCAAGCAGGCGGAGGCCATACCCAGTATAGTAACCGAGGAAATGACAAAAGGCCGGCGTGATTTGAGGAACCTCCGTATGGTTACCATTGATGGCGAGGATGCAAAGGATTTAGATGATGCCGTATCGATTGAAAAGCTGCCTAATGGAAACTATAGGCTTGGCGTTCATATTGCGGATGTAAGCCATTATGTCAAGGAAGGTACTCCCCTTGATCAGGAAGCATTAAAACGGGGAACCAGTGTCTACCTGGTGGACAGGGTTATACCCATGCTGCCCAAAGTGCTGTCCAATGGTATCTGCAGCTTGAATCCTCAAGTAGACCGATTGGCCTTTACTGTGATGATGGATATCGACCCAGCAGGTAGAGTGGTTTCTCATGAGATCTTTGACAGTGTGATTAACATTGATGAGCGGATGACTTATACCAATGTATATAAGATTTTGGCCGAACAGGATGAAGAGCTTATAAAGAGATATCACTTATTAATCGATGACTTCAAAATGATGGAAGAGCTTGCGCGCATATTGAAGAAAAAAAGGGTTTCAAGAGGAGCCATTGATTTTGATTTTGAGGAAGCCAAAATTATTTTGGATGAGAAGGGAAAGCCCGTCGAGGTTAGACGGTATGTGATTACCATAGCCAATAAAATTATCGAGGAATTTATGCTTGCTTGTAATGAGACTGTGGCGGAGCATTTCTACTGGGCGAATGTGCCTTTTGTTTATAGGATCCATGAAGACCCTGACATCGACAAAATCGAGAATTTCGCACAGTTTGTACACAACCTGGGGTATCATTTAAAGGGTGTGAATAAAGTGCATCCAAGAGCACTGCAGGATCTATTGGCAAAGGTCAAAGGCACAAGGGAAGAAAGGATCATCAGCACTGTCATGCTTCGCTCACTGCAAAAAGCCAAATACAGCAGTCACCATGACTGGCACTTTGGTCTCGCGGCCAAATTTTATTCCCATTTTACATCCCCCATCCGCAGATACCCGGATCTTATTATTCATAGGATCATGAAGGAATACCTAAAAGGCAAAATGAATGAAAAAAGGGAGCAATACTTGATTGAACATCTGCCGGATATCGCAAGACAGTGTTCGGACCGGGAACGGGGTGCTGAAGAAGCGGAAAGAGAAACGGAAGACCTTAAAAAGGTTGAGTTTATGAAAGCTCATGAAGGAGAAGTATTCAGGGGAATCATTTCGAATGTGACATCCTTTGGAATGTTTGTAGAGCTTGATAATACCATTGAAGGTTTAGTCCGGATGAGCAGCATGGAAGATGATTATTACATTTTTAATGAAAAGCAGTATTGTCTTGTGGGGGAAAGGACACGAAAGGTTTTCCATATTGGGGATGAGGTGACCGTACAGCTTACAAGGGCTGATATTGCTTCCAGGCAAATTGATTTCATTTTGATTGAAAATGAGGAAGGTGAGGAAGGTGCGGCAGAAAAACAAGGGCTAGAGGCCGCAGAAGAGGGAAAACGAAAAAAGAGGAAGAGTAAAATAGATGAAAAAACACGAAAGCACATAATGGGCAAGAGAAAGAGTAAGAAAAAGTAGAGGAAGATAATCAATGATCATTGTGAGTGCATGCCTGGCTGGGGTTAACTGTAAATATAATGGAGGCAATAATGTAAATGAATATGTGAGAAAGCTTGTGGCACAAGGAAAGGCAATACCTGTCTGTCCTGAGCAGCTTGGGGGCTTTGGTACTCCCAGGCTAACGACCGAAATTTCAGGAGGTACGGGTGCGGAAGTACTGGATGGAATATGCAAAGTAATTAGGAAAACGGGAGAAGATGTTGCAGAAGGGTTTATCAGAGGGGCTTATGAGGTTTTAAAAATTGCAGAGACGGTAGGGGCAAAGAAAGCCATTATGAAGTCCAAAAGCCCTTCCTGCGGCTTTGGGAAGATATATGACGGGAGTTTTTCGGGTAATTTAATAGACGGCAACGGTGTTACGGCAGAGTTGTTAAAGCGAAAAGGAATTGAAGTCGTAACAGAGCGTGATATTTGATCGTAGTTCTTGAAGTCTATTTGACCTAAATAGCTCGTGAAAATGATTTTGCAAGGATACATTAAATTTTCACGATATTAAATTAATTTGTTCTGTTAGCCAGGCTTATTGGGAGAAAGGAATATTTGCATAGAGACTTTTAGAGCATATTAATCCGAATAAAAGCCAAGGTATAAACAAAGCCCCTGGGTTAACCCCAAGGGCGATTATGAATAGTGTTGCGGAGCAATCAGCAGAAATCAAACGTACTTCATGCGCGTTTGATTTTTGTTAGCATAATTTATTATATCTACACAACAAAATTTTTGATTTCTTCGCAGAATGCACCACAGTCGTCAACGTGAACTTCAACCTTAATGGGTTTGCTTAAATCCAAGCTGAAGATACCCATGATTGACTTTGCATCAACCACGTAACGGCCAGATGTTAAATCAACATCAAAGTCGTATTTGTTGACAGTGTTCACAAAATCCTTTACTTCATTGATTGACTTTAATGAAATATTGAATGTTTTCATATATCAATGCCCCCTTTTTTATTATTTATCCATACAGATTCTATGACCAGACTGGATTATTTATACTACATTTTATATTATCCTGTTTATGGGTATAAGTCAATTACGATATTGTTAAAACTAATTAAATACTTTATAATTAAGTAATCAAACATAGTAGCGGCAGGACTTTGTCCCGTGTTGTACATAATATACAAATTTTCATATCAAAATGTGTATAGTTTAGTGAAGTTTTATAGTTTCATATGTATTAAGGAATAAGGACGGTTTTAGATATAAATTGGGAGGATTCAATGAAAAAAGCTGCATTTTACACCCTTGGGTGCAAAGTGAATCAATATGAGACAGAGGCCTTGATGGGACTTTTTAAAAAAGAGGGCTTTGAGATTATTGACTTTGAGGAAAAAGCAGATGTATATGTGATCAATACATGTACGGTTACAAGTATGAGTGACCGGAAATCCAGGCAAATTATCAGGAAAGCGAAAAAACAAAATGAGTATTCAGTGGTTGTTGTAACCGGCTGTTATGCCCAGACTGAGCCTGGTGAGGTAAGTAAAATACCCGGGGTAGATTTAATAATCGGTACAAAAGACCGTGATAAAGTGATGGAGTACATTCATAAGTTTGAAAAGGAGAATAACCAGCTCAGCTTTGTTGATGATATTATGAAGGCCAGGACATTTGAAGAACTCAATATCGATACATATAAAGAGCATACCCGTGCATTTTTGAAGATACAGGAAGGCTGCAGCCAATACTGTGCATATTGTATCATTCCTTACGCTAGGGGGCCCATTCGGAGCAGGCAACCGGAGAGTGTACTGGATGCTGTGAGAAAGTTGGCGGAGGAGGGATTTAAGGAAGTCGTACTTACAGGTATCCATCTTGCGTCTTACGGTAAGGATTTAAAGAATATTTCTCTTATGGATATAGTTGGTAGGGTTCATGAGATCAAGGGCATTGAAAGGATCCGCTTAGGGTCTATAGAGCCGACCACAGTTACCGAAGAATTTGTACAAGCTGCTTCAAGTCTTCCTAAACTTTGCCCCCATTTCCATATTTCCTTGCAAAGTGGGTGTGATGAGACACTGAAAAGGATGAATCGAAGGTACACTGCAAGTGAATATAAAAGTGCGGTAGAACTTATCCGGCAAAGCATCCCTGATGCGGCGGTTACTACGGATGTAATGGTAGGTTTTCCGGGGGAGACGGAGGCGGAGTTTGAAACGACCTTTAAATTTCTTGAAGAAATCCGATTTGCCAAAATGCATGTTTTTAAATACTCCCCAAGAAAGGGAACCCCTGCAGCAGGCTTTAAGGATCAGGTTCCGAGCCAGATTAAGGAGGAAAGAAGCAGCCGTCTTATCGCTTTGTCCCAAATGAATGTGAGAAGCTTTAATGAGTGGTTTATCAGTAAAAAGCTTCCTGTTTTATTTGAACAGGAAGTAAAGTCGATGGATGGATTTTACGAAGGGCTTACCCCTAATTATATCCGGGTTTTATGTAAAGGTGTTCCCGGTTTGATAGGCAATATTGTAGAAGTAAAGTTATGTAAATTGTTTGAGGATGCAGTCATTGGGGAAACGGTAGAAGAGGTGTAAGGTTCTCCTTGGCAAGGTGTTCATAGACCGGGTATATTTTTCAGGTATTGCATAAATTATCCCATTGTATTACTATATATATATGGACAAATTATTTATAATGGATGACGGCTTATATATTTTTGGCTTGATGATCATTTTATAGTATATTTAAGACCTGAAGTGCAGATTGTATTATCATCAGAAGTTCATTTTCGGGTTAGAGGAGTGGGTGGCTATGGTAAATAATGAAACGATGATGTTTAAAGTAGAAAAGGAAAAAGTGAATGAAGCAAGGGAAATAATTCTTTCTGTATATCAGGCTTTGAAAGAAAAGGGTTATAATCCCATCAGCCAGATTGTTGGGTATATTCTTTCTGGTGATCCCACATACATAACTAATCACCAAAACGCCAGAAGTATTATCCGAAGATTGGAGCGGGATGAACTTTTGGAAGAATTGGTTAGAGCATATCTAAACGATGAATCAAAATAAGGAAAGATTGCCCCGTATCTAAAACATACGGGGTTTTAATTTTGGAGAAGTTAAACATGGTTATGTATAAAAGGATCAATTTATGGAATATATAAAACTTGGAAATACCGGAATTGAAGTTTCAAAGCTCTGTTTTGGAGGGCTCATTATAGGACCTTTGCAAGCAAACCTGGCGCCTCTTGAGGGGGCTAAGGTAATTTTAAAAGCTTTGGAACTCGGGGTCAATTTTATTGATACTGCAGAGTTATATGGTACTTATGCCCATATCAGGGAAGCGATTAAAATTGCTGAAACGAAGCCTGTGATCGCATCCAAAACATATGCTTATACCAGGGAAGGGGCGAGGGAAAGCCTGGAAAAGGCGCGAAGGGAAATGGATATCGATGTGGTGGATATCTTTTTACTTCATGAGCAGGAAAGCAGGCTTACTTTAAAGGGACACTGGGAAGCTGCCGAGTATTTTATGGAAGCAAAGCAAAAGGGAATCATCAAAGCGTTCGGTGTTTCGACGCACAATATTGAAGTAGTTCATGCATGTAATGAACTGCCGGAGGTAGAAATTATCCATCCTATTGTTAATAAAGCAGGAATAGGGATTGGAGACGGTTCTATTGAGGAAATGCTGGATGCTGTTAAAGGTGCTTACAACGGGGGGAAGGGCATTTACAGCATGAAGCCCCTTGGTGGAGGAAATCTTCTAAAATCGTATCATGAATCTATGGAATTTGTGCTGGGCCTGCCTTTCATACATTCTATCGCGCTAGGTATGCAATCCATTGAAGAAGTGATCATGAATGTGAGCGTCTTTAATGGGGAGGAAGTTCCCGGGGAAGTCGAAGAACTTTTAGGGCAGCGTGAAAGAACTCTTCACATTGATGGCTGGTGTGAGGGATGTGGCAAGTGTCTTACAAGATGTAAACAGGGAGCGCTTGAGATTATTGACAGCAAAGCGGTAGTTGATGGGAAAAAGTGTGTTTTATGCAGTTACTGTGCAAGTGCCTGCCCTTTATTTGCAATCAAAGTATGTTAATCGTAACGGAGGAGATGAATGAGAGTATTAGGTATAGATTATGGTGACAGCAGGATCGGAATTGCTTTAAGCGATCCTTTCGGATGGACTGCTCAAGGACTTGAGACCATTCACTTAAAAGGTAATTTAGATCATGCGGTGGATAGAGTTAACCAACTCATTAAGGAGCATGGGATTGAAAAGGTAGTGATCGGATTTCCTAGGAATATGAATGGAACCATTGGTGAAAGAGGAGAAAAAACCGACGCGTTTATAAAATTATTAACAGATACAGTCAATGTACAGGTAATAAAATGGGATGAACGTTTGACCACAGTAGCTGCAAACAGAACGATGCATGAGCTAGGAATTAAAACATCGAAAAAAAAAGGTTTGGTTGACCAAATTGCTGCTGTTTATATACTGCAAGGATATTTGGACAGCGCAAAATAAATCATAAGGTATTTTGGTAGTTGTTTCATTTTGTTTGCATGTATAGATAACGAAGTGTAAACATAGTAAAATTCGAGAGATGAAATACTTGGTTTACTTAGGTGTCAGAAATCGAAATTTTGCTTTACAGTTCGTTATCTCTATGAAATATGTATAAAAAATTATGTTTATACAAATCATAGGATTAGTTTCGTTTAACATATTTATTAAAAAAGTAGTGCGAAGTCTACAGAAGTTGTGATAAATCCATCATATTCACCCGGGGCGCGGTTTGACTAAGTATTTAATGTGTACCGAAAGATTTAAAATCCTACGATACTCTATATTTTCCTATAAATGAGGAAATGCTAGGAAATTTAAAAACCATGTGGTATAATAAATATTTATAAAATATAAGGAGGTATCCGTATGACTGAAGAAAGAGATGATGTGGTTGTTTTAGTTGATGAGGATGGTGAAGAGGTAGAATTCGAACACCTTGATACAATAGAGATGAACAATAATGAGTATGTTGTTTTGCTGCCGGTGGGACAGGATGAAGAAGAAATTGAAGAAGATGTGGATGAGGTAGTCATACTTAAAGTAGAACATGGTGATGGGGGAGAAGATTCCTTTATCAATGTAGAAGATGACCAGGAACTGAATCTGGTTTTTGAAGAATTCAAATCAAGGATGGAGCAGGAATACGACTTTGATTAATTAATACTTCTTACTTAAGAGATAAAACCGGCATGTTTTAAAATATGCCGGTTTTGCGCGTTTATAGGGAGATGGGCTGATCATAAGTTAAAGTTGTGGTTTGGGAGCGTATTCGAAAAAAAGAGGATTTTTAAAGCAATGAAGAGAAATATAAGCATAAGCTCTTTTGATACATATGAGGAAAAGAGGTTTATGCCTTTGGCTTATGGGCATAATTCCTTTTATAAGTGGTAAAATTTTGTGAGGGGATGATAATGTGTATAAGAAATGTCTTTTATTTCTGATAACGGTATTCATGAGTGCTGCAATTGTATCTTGCGGCAGTGGAGGTAAAAAAGGAAATTCCGGCTCTCCTGTTCCAGTCAATGCCAATCAGGATCATTTCACGTCAAGCCCGACAGCAGGTGCAGCGACACCCACACCTGTCCCTGTGAATTCCTATAGCAGTGGATTCGTGCTTCCCATAGAAGGCATCCGTCCCTACGCTGCCATGGTTGATAACGAGGGGACAAGACCCCTTCCACAGGGAGGCTTAAACAAAGCGCAGGTAGTATATGAAATTATTGTAGAAGGCGGAGAGTCAAGGATTATGCCTGTTTTTTGGGGGACAGATCCGGAAATGATCGGCCCGGTCCGAAGTTCGAGGCACTATTATCTTGATTATGTTTTGGAACATGATGCGATTTATATTCATTATGGCTGGAGCCCACGAGCAATGGCGGATATCAAGAAGCTTGGGATCAACAACTTAAATGGAGTTGCAAATGGCGGAGAAGTTTTCTGGGATATTACAAAGGATAGGGGGAATTGGCAGGATTCCTACACATCCATGGCAAAGGTTAAGGAATATGTGAATAAAGTTAAATACAGAACCGAAAGCAAAAAGAAACATGTTTTTACCTATAATGTAAGTGATTCGGATTTAACAAACGGAAAGAAAGCCATATCAATTGAGATGATTTATTCCAGTGCCTATAAATGTGGGTATACTTATAATCCGGAAACAAAAATGTATAAAAGAACCAGGAAAGGTTCGCCTCACATGGAAAGAATGACGGGAAGCCAGATTGAGGCAAAAAATATCATTATACAAAATGTTAAGAATTCCAGGATTAAAGGAGACACTTATGACCGCCAGGATCTTTATAATATAGGAAGCGGTACAGGGTGGCTCATTACAAACGGAAATGCTGTTAAAATTAAATGGACCAAAGATGCACGAAGTGAAGCGACCCGGTATGTTGACGAGAATGGAAGCGAGATCAAATTAAACCCGGGGCAAACCTGGATACAAATCGTTCCTGCAAGCGGAATTGTTAAAATTCAATAGAATTAGGAAATAAAAAAGGTTGAAAATCGGATAACCGGTTTCCAACCTTTTTATTCTACCAGCAGTTTAAAAGTTTGTGATTTAGTTTTTCCAATAATTCAGGTGAATTTGTACCATCATCCAGTTGGATTTTGAAAAGGCCGTCATCTTCTGGGCTGCGGATATGCTTGCTGTATAGCAGGACATGATCATAAAGTTTCGGAGGCATTTCCGGAGAGATATAATCAAGCAGTATATCTTTATCATCGGATAGGGTAATCAAACGGAGCTCTGCGTTGCCGTTTTTATCATGAACATGATCATTAATATATACAATGTATTTGGGGGATACGAGGAAATGGTAGAGGTTTTTTGATACAGGGATATTTGAAACAAGCGTGATATCTGACCCTGTAGAAGCGATATACCCGATTTTGCAATGCTTCATCTCTTCATCATTGAGGTTAAAAACATACCCATATATTTTTCCGTTTATAAGTGAGATAGGATAAAAATTGCGGTTTTGATAATCAAAGTTTAGCGGTGCCGTAGACGTTTTAAAATCATTGGTTACTTTTATAACGGTGAAAATACCGTCTATTTCTATTCCAAAATAATACCCGGTACTGTCTTGCGCCACAACTCTATGAATAAAGTATTTTTCCTTATTTCTCACATTCAGTTTTTGAGGAAGGGGAAGGCTTAGGGTTTTTCCTGCAAATTCTTGTGTATCCAGGGCTTCAAAGTCTTTTAAAGTATATAGTTGAACCGTATTTGCTATTGTTTTTTCCGGGAGCAGCACTATTTTTTTTTGAATGTCCGCAAAACCTTCGTTATAATGGGAAATTTCTGTTGCAAAGGGCTTTTTATCTGCTTTTGACATATCAAAGACGGCTGTTTCGTGTTTTTGTGCCTCAGGTTCAATCGTGATGATATAGTTATCAAGTACAGTGGTTTGAAGGTTTTTATAAGAATGGTATTCTTTAATGCCTTTAAATCCCACAGCGTTTTTATCTATTGTACATAGTTTGCATTTTTGCCAGTCGTAAAACCATACCTTATCTGAGAATTCACCGATAAAAGATTGCTTTAGGTAATTTGGAAAAACATTTTGAATGTTTTTATCTTTTTGATAGATAAGACTTATGCCAAATGGAAAGATACAAATTAAAAGAGCCAGGGATACTTTAAGAATGAGTTTCAATGCTCAGCCCTCCTTCATGAATTTATAAGAACATGCTAGCACTTTTGCTGCAATCTTTGAAGGTGAAGTTCTTAAGGAAATGAGTAGATTTTTTTCGGAAATATTAAAAGCGGTGCTGAAAGAATTATTTATATAATGATCACGGCGAAACTTTGGAAGGCGGAAGAAACGTTTGTTTAGGTTATATAACAACTATAGTTATCTATAAATCTTTAATTGACACATATTTTTGATTCATATAAAATATCTATGGTAATATAAAGAAAATATATATCAACGGAATAGAAGGGGTATGTATGGAAGGGTTTTCATTAGAGGTCGGTCAGTCTATTCAAATCAGGGCCGATTCAAGTTTGGGATGCAATTCGTATGAAAGTAAAATCTTATCTGTCGGTAAAGAGACAATGGAAATAAGCGCTCCTCATATTCAAGGCATCCAGGTGCCTTACCAGTCATGGCTTAAAGTCAATTTAAAAACGGATACTGTGAGAGGCGCTTTTGAGTTTCCCACCAAAATTATCTCCGGAAATCATATTAACAAGTCATTGGTTGTGAGTATACCGTCGGATGTTTTAACGAGGTTTGAATCCTTTGTAAAAGGGAAGAGATGCAAGTTTATAACTGTAATAAGCGGTAAAGGCGGTACAGGAAAGACCAGCTTTATTATTAATTTTGCCATTTCCCTTTCAAAACGGGGGAAAAGAGTCGCATTGGTAGATGCAGACCTTGGTATGGCCAATATAGACCTTCTGATGAAAGTTTCCCCCATATATGGGATTTTCGATACACTTAAGGGTGTTAAGACTTTTGAGGATATCATGATCGATGCACCCGGTGGTGTAAAGCTAATACCCGGAGGAAGCGGCCGTAGAGAGTTTTTGAACCTTACAAGCCAGCAATTTGAAAAGGTATTGAACAATTTTGAGCAGCTAAAGGATAAGTTTGATTATGTCCTGATTGATACAAGCGCCGGGATATCCAACATGCTGATTGATTTCATTTTTATGTCCCAGGAGACGATTATTGTTACAACACCAGAACCCCATGCTGTGTCCGATGCTTTTTCGGTTTTAAGGGTTTTAATCCCAAGCAACAGAAATATCAACGTTAAGCTTGTAGTGAATAGATGTGAAAATAATCAGGAAGCAGAAACGGTAATAAACAGGATCTCAGGCATATCCAAGAGTTTTCCCAATTGCCGTGTGACTCCCCTTGGGTTTATACCTGAAAGTAAAATGGTCAGCAGATCAATAAAAGAGCAGGTTCCCTTATGTATTGCGTATCCGGAAGAGGAGGCTGCCATTAGTATTGAAGAAATTGCCGATGCGGAGTTGGGACTTCCGAAGAAAGCAAGACCCAAGCCGCCGGTTGAAGAAATACCGGTAGAAGATAAAAATATTATTCCCGCAAACTTTGTAAAGAAGTTTAAAGGTTTTTTCGGTAAGGGGATATAAACATTTTTGGAACGGTTTATCATAGTAATTTAGATAATAAGGGCCGGACTTCCTTTTAAAAGGAGCCCGGTTTTTTACTTTCAGAGAATGCTTCTGCGATTATTATGGCAAGTTGGGGTGTTTAAATTTATGTCGAAAATCCACACTACATTTCCCGGGAAATTTACTGTCAAATTCAATCGAATAAAAATGTAGATTTCCAAGGAAATATGATGTAATTATTGTAATTTATTTGTAACTATTTTTAATTCTTTGGTAAATCAATGAAAACCCCCAAACTGTAAGATAGAGATAGAGAGAACATACTAAATGGTTGTGGGGGAAAATCTTGTGAGACATATCTATGTGGAATCCTATTCTAAAAGGAAATCAGTAAAAATTCCGGTTGTTTTATCTTTACTCTTGGCTTTTATCCTGTCAAACATATATATGAAGGATATTAAAAGTCTATATATATCAATTACAGCGGGAGCAGAGGAAAAGGATGGGCAAAATCCGGATGACAGTGGCAAGCTGGCTAAGGAAGATAAAAAACAAGGCAAAACACAAGAAACCCATCCTTCTGAGACTGGAATAATGAGTTTTGCGGTTATTCCAAATACCAGAACTCTTTTTAAGGGTAAACCGGTGAGTAGGAATCCCTCACAAAACATCCATGTGGTAAAACCGGAAAAAGTTGCGTATCTTACCTTTGACGATGGGCCGTCAAAAAAAATAACACCGCAAATACTGGATATACTTCAGGAGTTTGATATTAAAGCTACATTTTTCGTATTGGGAGATCAGTGCGAATGTTATCCTGAAATTCTAAGGGAAATCAATATTAGAGGACATTTTATTTGTAACCATACATATACTCATGATTACAAGTGGCTATATTCAAACCCTCAAAACCTTATACAGGACCTAAGGCGGTGTGACAAGGTAATTCAAAGTATTATCGGAGATGAGTATACCTCCAAAATCATTCGTTTTCCAGGGGGATCCTATGGAAATAAACTTAAAAGTTTCCGGGAAGCCGTTATTCGTGAAGGGTACGATTATATGGATTGGAATGTCTTAAATGGGGATGCGGAGGCCAGAAAAGTACCGGCGGAAAAGCAGATTTCCAGAATTATAAAAACCTCAAAGGATAAAAAGGAATTGGTAATTTTGATGCATGACAGTTCTGGGAAGGAAGAAACCGTAAAGGCACTGCCCGAAATCATTAAGCATCTGAAATCTCAAGGATATGGTTTTAAGACACTGGAAGGATATGATCGGTTTGAAAGCTGGTATAAGCAATAGTTTATAACAATTTTCACGGTAGATTACATAATTGGAAAAAAGGGTGTAAAATAATGGCGTATTCAATAAAGTTGGTGTAGAATAATGGTAGGTTATGCAAAATGGGGTGTTCATATGAGTGGGGAAGGAATCAAGGTTTTAGTAGTTGAAGACGAAAGTTCCATTCGTAAATTTATAACAATTAATTTAAAAAGAGACGGATTCCAGGTTCTTGAGGCAGAGTCGGGAGAGGAAGCCCTGGAAATGATGAAGACCTGCAAAGCCCGGATTATTGTTTTGGATGTTATGCTGCCCGGAATAGATGGGTTTGAGGTGTGCCAAAAAATCAGAGAGACAGAGCCGGATGCGATTATTGTAATGCTAACAGCGAGGAATCAGGACATGGATAAAATCATGGGGCTTGAACTGGGGGCGGATGATTATATGGTGAAGCCTTTCAACCCCCTTGAGCTGGTAGCAAGGATCAGGACGATTCTAAGAAGGTCGGAAAAAAATAAAGTCGAATTGGGTGAAACCATTACTTTAAAAAGTTATTGTGTTGACTTGAAGTCCCAGAAGTTTTTTAAGAACGGATTAGAGGTAGAATTGACACCAAGGGAGTTTTCCATTATAACCACCTTTATGAAAAACCCCGGAAGGGCGCTCAGCAGAGATGAACTTCTCAATATTGTTTGGGGTAAAAATTATTTTGGAGATATCAAGACGGTGGATGTGCATATCCGAAGGTTAAGAGAAAAGATTGAGGACAATTCATCTGAACCTCAATTTATCAAAACAGTTTGGGGATATGGCTATATATGTCAGTAGGGGGCACCATGAAGAGCATAAAGACACGGCTTTCGGTGTATTTTATACTTATTATTGTCATCACGGTATTCGTGATGGAAATTATCCTTATTAATATAATAAAGCAGAATTATTATAAAAATCTTGAGATTATTTTAACCAATCAGGTACGGTATGTGTGTAATAATTATCATGATTTTTATTCTAATACTTCTCTCAATGATATTGTTTTAAACGATATCGACACATTTTGGCATAAAAGCACGGCACAGGTCGAGTTGATCGATATGGGTGGAAATGTGCTGATGGATAATATTGGGGTCGTCAAAGGTAATGTAGCAGATTTGGAAGATGTAAAAAACGCCTTAAAGGGTGAAACGGGGATTTGGATTGGAAAGGTGGAATATACCGATGAAAAAGTAATGGCAGTTTCTGAACCCTTAAGATCCGGAGATAAAATGGTAGGGGTATTAAGGGTTATAACCTCTTTGAGCAAGGTCAATAGAGAAATTCAGAAAATTGCATTTGTTTTTATCGGGGTTGGATTAGGTGTTATCTTACTATCTGTGATTATAAGCTTTTTTATAGCGGCTACCATTGTAAATCCGATTAAGGATGTAACCAGGGTTGCAGAAAAAATGGCCCGGGGAAATTTTTATATATTGAGTAGAAAAAAGCATGATGATGAAATTGGAAAGCTATCGGATACCTTAAATTATATGGCAGAGGAAATACAAAAGAAAGATCAGCTGAAAAATGAATTTATATCTTCTGTCTCTCATGAATTAAGAACGCCTCTTACATCCATTAAAGGCTGGTCCATCACTTTAAAGGAAGGATATCTTCAGGATAGGGAGATGCTCAAAGATGGTCTGGAAATTATTGAGACCGAAAGTGACCGCTTAACAACAATGGTAGAAGAATTGCTGGATTTTTCAAAATTTGTTTCAGGTAAAATTGCCTTGAAAAAGGAAAAGGTAGACGCCGTGAAGGTGATGGAGCATATTAAAAAGCAGCTGATGCCAAGGGCCCAAAGGGAAAATATACATTTCCAAATTGAGTATGAAAAAGACATACCCCATCTTATATCCGACCAAAATCGATTAAAACAACTATTTATCAATATTATCGACAATTCTTTTAAATTTACGCCTTCGGGAGGCAAAGTAACATTTTCCGCCAGCATTAGAGAAGAAAACCTAATTTTCTCAATCAAAGATACGGGAACAGGGATCGCAAAGGATGAGCTTCCCAGAGTAAAGGAGAAGTTCTACAAAGGAAAGAGCAGTAAATCACAAAACGGGATTGGATTATCCATTTGCGATGAAATTGTAAAACTAATGGGTGGAAATATGGAGATTTCAAGCGAAATTGATAAGGGAACAGAGGTGTTTGTTACTCTTCCTATTACAGGGGAGGGAGCAAGTTGAAAAAGCTTTTGAACTTTCTTTTTATTGTGCTAACGGTTGTTTCATTGAGCGGGTGTGGCAATTTTGGGGCAGTGGATGAGGAGAAGGTGGTCCCCCCGAAGAATTTGGATATACCGGTGAAGGGATCCTGGCTTGTAGAAAAATGTTTGAACAGAAAATTTGAAGTGGTCAAGGAAGAGGAAAAATGGAGGGATACAAATTTTGAGTTTGATAAGGATGGGGTAAAACTTCAAAACCATCTTTGGAAAAAACCCGGATATAAAATAAAGAAAGTCAATTCAGAAGATTATTTTTTCTACAATTACCGCATCTTGCCGCGAAAAATAGGGGTGGAAAATAGGGAAGTTACGGTTATTACCATAACTGCAGGGAATAAATATCTGTATGATTTTGTTAAACTAAGCGAAAGCCAACTGGTAGCAGTAACCGAAGAGAACGTTTTATTTTTAAGAAAAGTATCCGATGAAGTAAGCTATGAACTAAAAATGGTTATTGTAAATGAAGAGGAAAATAAAAATTATACCGGCTCAAAGGATATGGGCTCTTACCGGTCCGGCCTGGTTTTAGGCATTAAAACAACCCGAAAGCCATCTTCCAAAGAAAGTGCGGAATATCAATATAAAACCATTTTTATTGCTGCAGACAACAAAAACCTTCATCCTTTTTTGCAGGTCAAAGATTTGCTTATGCCTAGAATGAATGGATTTTGGAAGCTTGAAGTGCGGCGGATGGAGAAGGAAAATAAATTGGAGGATGTTCTCTTTACCTATAAGCTGCCTGCTGGCGGTCTCAAAAAACAGGAAGATCCTTTTGGAAATGAGTTCTGGAAAAATAGAAACGGAAGTATTTCCAAATCTCTTCTCTATGCGGGAAATGATTATATTTGTATGGAAATCAAGGGAGAAGGGACCTATAGTGACGGGGTAGGAAAATGGGAGGAGTGCAAGCTCAGAATGCTGCCTGTCGATAGCCTTTCCAATTCCAGAGGAGTAAAAATTTCGGATATTATGGGCTTGGACGGCGTTGCTGCAATGGATACGGCAAGAAATAAATCTATGAATGAAATGTCTATCAGACCGGAAGAAGAGATAGGCCGGAATGAGCGGGAGGAAAATTTCTCTCTCATCCGGAGAGCAGGACATTGGTTTATCAAAGGAAGGATAAACTATGTAAGAAATAACTCCTTGCAATATGGAGATTACGGCATCAACCTGATTCCTCCTTCAACGCTCGTATTTTATGATAAATTGGTCCTTCCGCGTACAACGATTAAGGATACAGTGCCGGAGGTACTGGATACCTATACGTCTCCCAATGGAGATATTGCTGTAGTGCTGACTAATAAAAAGCTTTTAGTGTATGCAATCAGTGATAAAAAGCTTGTTGGAGAGCCATTAGGCGTAATTAATTTAAATAGCAGTGATTCGGTTATAATGGCTGAATGGGGACTGGGTTACTATGTAGAAAAATGGGAAGAAATATTTATGAAAAATGGTGCGGAAAGAATAACAAATTAGTGTTTTGTGGGGAAAAACATAAAAAAATAAATTTCCCAGGAAATAAAAATTGATATTTTTTGCAGATAAATGCGTAATCAAGTAAGTTACCATCATAAAAAGGAATATACATCGAAATCTCTAAAACTCAATGTATATTCCTTTTAATTTATTTTATAATAAAGCTTTTTTTATAAGATCCATCCTGGAAAATATTCTTTGAAGAAGGTAATCCACCAAGGTGAGGGCGACCATGGATTCTACCACAATGACTGCTCTTGGTACAATAATAGGATCATGGCGGCCTTCGATTTGGATATCAATATTTTCACCGGCTTTATTTACGGTCTGCTGCTGTTTATGGATGGATGGGGTTGGCTTAAAGGCAGCACGGAGGATAATGGGAAATCCGTCACTAATACCACCGACGATACCGCCTGCATGGTTTGTAAGCTTTGTAAGATTATGATCTTTATCATATGTGTAAAAGTCATTATTATCGGAGCCGGAGAGTATGGATGCCTCGAAACCGTTGCCGAATTCAACTCCCTTGACAGCGCCTATAGAAAAAATTGCCCTGCCCAGCATCGCATCCAGCTTCTCAAATACCGGCTCGCCTACACCACTTGGAAGTCCGGTAACAATGCATTCCACAATGCCTCCTGCCGAATCTTCTTTCTCCTTCTGCCGGGTTAAAAATTCTGCGGCTTTTTTTGCTGCGTCGGTATCCGGCATACAAAGGAAGTTGTTAAATATTTCATCTTCATTGAATTTGGATTTATCGATAGAAATATCTCCAATGGATAACGTATAGGTAAGAATATTTATATTTAACTCGGAAAGGATTTTCTTGGCTACTGCGCCTGCAGCGACTCTTGCAGTAGTTTCTCTGCCGGATGAACGTCCCCCGCCCCGGTAGTCACGGAACCCGTATTTTTGGTCATAGCTAAAGTCGGCGTGTCCCGGCCTGTAATATTGGGAAATCTCAGAATAATCATAAGGCCTTTGGTTGGTATTATATACAATCAGGGAAATAGGCGTACCGGTTGTCTTCCCTTCAAATACTCCGGATAGGATTTCTACCTGGTCATTTTCCTGGCGTGGGGTAGAAAATGGCGACTGGCCGGGCTTTCTTTTATCTAAATCCTTCTGGATGTCTTCCTCAGAAAGGGAAATCCCGGCAGGGCAACCGTCGATAACGACACCTAAGGCCTTTCCGTGGGATTCTCCCCAGGTAGATATTTGAAAGTTCTTGCCGAAAATTGATCCTGACATCACATTGTTCCTCCTGTTATATAATTTCAGTAATTTATTTATATATAGAGACCGCACTAAAAACTTTGTATTTGACGGAGCATTTAGCGAAGGGTTTTAGCTCTAATTGTAATAGTCAAATGTGAAATGTTTTTTGCGTATCTATAGATGAATTTAAAAAATTAATACCAAGGTTTTTTAGAATTATACCATTTTTTTTTCATTATAGCGAGAAATTCTATGAAAACAGATCAATAATGAGAATAACAAACTGTAAAAGAAAATTTCCTATACTCTTTCTATATGTGGTGAAAATGGTTTTGCATGGATAAATTGAATTTTCACGATATTAAATCAAGGAAATTGAAGTGTGATGTAAAATCTTTATCCGGTTATTTATAGTTTACAAGTTTGTTACATGGAATTCATTTTCCTGTTAAATCGAAAGTGTAAAATAATCCGTATAAATAAGAAGATGGATGGAGGAAAATATGGGCCGCAAAAAGCTTTTAAGTGAGAGGCATCCTTTGTTCTATTTTGTTTCTGTCTGGCAAAAGAGAATGCTCAGGTATCTGGAATGGTATTTGGGGAATAAAAAGTTTGCTAAAATAAAAGCAGAGGAAAGCTTACCTTACAGGGTAAAAAAGCATCAATCGGTTTTGATAAAAAAACTGGGAAACAGTGATGTCCGGCTTCAATACAACAAAGTAACCAATTTGAAAATTGCCATTCAACATATAAACGGCATAATCATTAAGCCTGGTGAGACATTTTCATTTTGCAAGTTAGTGGGCTATCCTACCAAAAAAAAAGGATACCTTCCGGGGATGGAACTTTCCTATGGTGAGGCAAGAGAGGGCATTGGAGGAGGGTTATGTCAGCTTTCAAACCTGATTCACTGGTTGGTGATTCACAGTCCCCTTCAAGTGACTGAGCGGTACCATCATAGCTTTGATCCTTTTCCCGATGATGGGAGAGTGCTGCCTTTTGGCAGTGGAGCCACTGTTTTTTATAATTACAGGGATTACCGGTTTACAAATGAAACACCCTATACTTTCCAGATCAAACTTTGGATTTCAAAGAAATGCCTGGAGGGCGAGCTTAGAATTGATAGGGAGCTGGACTTTGCTTACCATGTTTTTGAGAAAAACCATTGCTTTATTAAGATGAATGGAGAATATTACAGAAAAAATGAAATATGGAGAGAGAAAATTGCAAAATTTCAAGGCGGAAAAGTGCTTGAAACTGAGTTGATTACAAAGAATTTTGCAAAGGTCAAATATGTTCCCGAAAGCTATGTTGAAAAAGCATAGAAGTAAGGATTTTATTGTTTCTAACTGTACAAGTTAAGATGAAAAGTCAATACTATTTCCTTCTTTGGTTGCTTCAAAAGCATTGGATGCTAGTACGTTACACGCAATAAAAAAAACAGGCTTAAGATGGAGCCTGTTTTTTATCAGTCGGAGGAAGCCTGGGGGAAGAAAGATGGTATAGTGACCTGATTTCGCCCATTTTGTTTTGAAGAGTACAGGCATTCATCGGCAGTTTTAATGAGGGCGTCAGGATCATGCCCGTGATGAGGAAACATGGAGGCGCCTACACTTACGGTTAATTTAAGCCGCTGTTTATCACACAGGATTTCAGTGTTCTCAATAGCTTTTCGAAGCTCTTCAGCAGCAACGGAAAGACCGTTTAAATTTGCTTCCGGAATAATAATGGCAAATTCTTCACCGCCATATCTGGCAACATAATCTACCGATCTGAATTTTTCTTTAACGATTTTTGCAACACTGATCAAGGCTTTATCCCCAATCGGATGACCATAGGTATCATTAATCTTTTTAAAGTGATCAATATCAAACATAATGAGTGCAACATGATGGTTATACCGGTCAGCCCGCTCAATTTCCTTTTTCAGAACCGATTTGAAATGCTTATGTGTAATAAGGCCGGTAAGTCCGTCTGTAATGGCGGCCTCATAAAGTCTGGCATTTTGAATGGAAGTTGCTGCCTGGGTCATCATAACACTTAAGGCATCCATAATTTCCTCGGTGAAAACCCAACTGGAAAGCGGATTATCAAGATAGCAAACGCCAATAATTTCGTTATTGTATTTAAGGGGGGTACATAGGACGGATTTTAGTTCATTTAAGAATACGCTTTGGAATGAACCGAATTTCTCATCTTCCATGGCATTGGTTGTCAATACGGTTTCGCCCTTCAAAAGGACCTCGTTCAGAATACTTTTTGAAAAGCCTTCTGTTTCTATGTTGCTGCCATCTATATTTTTTTGTACCTTAACGGTTAAATCCCCGGACTTTTCATCCTTGATCATGATATAGCCGTTTTGGGCTCCGGTGACTTCAATGGCTACCGACATTACCTTTTCCAGAAGTATATCCAGATTTAATATGGAACTAATTTGCTGTGTAAGTTCCAGAATAGAGGATAGTTTCTGGTTGTACCGCAGGTCCTTTGTAAACCTTTCAACTGCGCTGGTGTTTTCTTCCTTGATCCCGAGATGGTTGGCCAGTCTTTTTTTGTAAACCTTTGATCCGATAGATTTAAATATGCTGTATGCAGATTGATAATGGTCTGCTGCTTTTTCCGAATTCCCGGTTTGTGCAAGAAATTTTCCGTACTCATAAAGACTCATGGCATGTTCATACTTCCGCTCCAATTGTTCACAGAGTTTTATACTGTCATGAAATGTTTTTTCTGCTTTGCTGACACTTCCGATTAATGCATAATACTTTGCACATGCTCTTAGTGAAGTGCCATGGAAAGTAATCCAGTTTTGTGTATTGATTAATGCATCCATACATGCATGTTTTATTCTTTTGAGATGAAAACGTTCTTCCGATTTTCGCATACCTACTTTATCCATGTTATATTGGGTAATATAGGCTTCTGCCAAAAAGGGAAACAGTGGGGAGGTATATTCTTTTAGAAACCGGTTTTTTTGATAAAGCTCTCTGGATGCTTCCAGATATGCAATCGATTTTGAAATCTCTCCCGTTTCACAGTATAGCCTTCCAAGCAGGGTCCCGATCACACAGGTAAGATACATATCACCTGACTCTTCAGCCAATTTGTGAGCTTCCGTACCACTTCTTTCTGCCTCGTCAAAATCACCTGTTTCAGTATAAAACAGTATTTCGTGCATATGGACAATGACTGTACCGAAAGAGCTTTTTAACTTTTTGGTCAGATCACGGTAGTTCTCATTTTCAATTTTGGCCTGGTTGTAGTCGGACAAGTTGATATAAGCACCGGCAAGGGCACTGATACCGGCTCCGATTTCTCCTAAATCACCGATTTTAGTGAGGATTTTAATATTCTCTTTAAAGCAATCAATGCTTTTCCGGTATTCACCTTTGCATTTGTAATAATAGCCCATGTTGCAGTAGCTTTGCGCCACTCCCCATTCATCGTTCAGTACTTTTCGGATGTCTAAAGCTCTTTTATGGAACCTGAGGGCTTCTGAAAATTTAGGGATTTCAGCAAGGTATAAGGCATAAATCATCATACTGAGCCCCAATTCCTTAGACTTTCCGATCTTTCTCTCAGATAGGTTGACCATTCTTAAAACGGTACTGATAAATTTTTCGCTTCCGCTTAAAGAATAAGCTGCACAGAGTACAAAGTAAAGCCATATGGTTTGTTTGGTCTCTTCAACCTCCAGGCTGTCGGAATCCTTTATATTTCCCGCAGTCAAGGTATTATACCAGGAGCGCATCATCTTTTCCTTTGCAATGGTATACAAAGACTGAAGCTTTTTAACCGGAGGCTTTTCCCCAAGGAGCTCGAGACCTAGAATACCAAATTTTTCACACTTTTCATAGTCGCCCTTTTTATAATAAGCATTGCTGATCTGTTTCAAAGCATTAGCTCTTTTCAATTTTTCTTTGAGGTAGGGTAAAAGTCCGTTCAGAGTCTGAATAGCTTCATCGGTTTTTGCAAAGATGAGGCATATTTCACCCACATTCTCCATACATTCAATCCATTTGTCATTTCCCTTAAGGCCATTTTGCTCAAGGATCTCGATGACCTGCTTGAAGTAGATAATGGCTTCTTCGTTTGCATAATTTTGCTTTGCTTTTATTGCAGCAGGATACGCATATTGAAGAATTTTTTCCTTATTGTCACCTTCTGTATAATGGTAAGCTAAATCGAAAATTACTTTATCGATTTCATCACTATAGATGCTTTCAATGGTGCTTGCAATTTTTAAATGTAAATATTTTTTCTTTTCATCACTGATATTTTTATAGAAAGCTTCCTTAATCCTATCGTGTGCAAAGGAAATTTTTCTTCTTTCCAGAAGGTCCTCTTCAAGAAGTTGGAGCTGGATTGCCTTGTCAATTCCTTGAACGGTATCTTCCATGGTAAGCTCGCTTAAAGAAAAGAGTAACTCAATGTTAAACTTTCTGCCGATAATAGCGGCATAAGACAATACATTCTTTTCCTTTTCGCCCAGTAAAGATATTTTTTTGATGAGTATATCCACGATGGTAGGAGAAATTTCAAGCTTGTTGAAAATTTCCTTGTCTGCTTGCCATTTTCCGCAATTACGGGTAATTGCCTTATCGTTAATCAGTTGTCTTAGAATTTCTATTGCAAAGAAAGGGTTTCCCTTACTTTTTAACAAAATAAATTCAGAAATTTCCTTAATATTTGCTTCATTGTCAAATAGAAGGGTAGATAAAAACTTGTTCATTGCTTTTTGGTCAAAAGATGTAAGTTTAATTTCTTTTAGTACGGGATCACCCGGATCCATATTATTTAAAAAACGGCTTACACCATGGTCTTCATAAAGCTCGTTATCTCTATAGGTGCCAACAATCAGTACTGGATATTTGGAAATTTCCTTAATAAGTTCATTTAATAAATCCAAGCTGCCTTCATCCGACCATTGAAGATCGTCAAGCATGATTACAATGCCCTTTTCTATTTTTCCAAGGTTATAAAAAAATTGACTTACAACGGTTAGGAAACGTTGATTTTCTTTTTGAATGTCCAGTTCCACCAGGGGCGGACATTCGCCCAATACTTCTTCCACAACAGGATTTAGTTTTAGGATAACACCGCCAAGTTCATCTATAAAGCCTCTCATTTTTTCTTTAATTTTGGTTCTTTTGGATTCGGGATATTTGCTGAAATTTCTGACGTAAACGTTCAACGCATCCTTAAAAGGACCGTAAGGGATTTTACTTTTACCCGAGAAGCATTTACCGTCTATAAAGGTAGCCCTTTTTTCAAAAGCATAATTTCGAAGCTCCTCAACCAACCTGGTTTTTCCTCGCCCGGCTTCACCGCTGATAAGACACAATTTGCCTTTTCCTGTCAATGCCTGATCGAGAATTCCTTTTAATACTTCGAATTCCTCTTCCCTTCCGATGAGATTGGTCCGGTAATCAAGTTTAATAATCTTATCATCCATACCCGGGACAAAATTCTCCTGCCCTGTTTTTACTTTTTGAAGATCACTGATAAGACCGGCTGCGCTTTGATATCTTCTCTCCGGTTCCTTTTCAAGAAGTTTCAAAACTATCTTTTCCAATATTTGCGGAATGCTTGAATTGAATTTAATCAGTTTCTCAGGGAGTTTTGCTACATGTTGATATATAATGCTATTGATTCGATCGGCATGGAATGGAAGTTCTCCTGTTAAAAGTTGATAAAAAATAACCCCTAAAGAATATAAATCGCTTCGTTGATCCACACTTCTTTTGATCGCGCCGCTTTGCTCCGGTGACATATAACTTAAAGTACCTACAATTTCACCCGTATCTTTCACATTGAATTCACGTACTTGGGCAAGTCCGAAATCGATTAACTTAACCATAAACTTTTTATTTCTGTTTTCTTCTACACAGTTAATGATCATATTTCCCGGTTTTAAGTCCCTGTGTATGATATTGGCGTTATGAATAATATCCAAGGCTTTACAAATTTCCAGAATGATATCAATGGAATCTGAAACAGAAATATTCTCTTCCTCTTCAATAAAATCAAAAAGACTTTTTCCCTGAACGTACTCCATTACAATATAATGTATATTATCAAGCTCACCGATTTCATAAACTTTAACAATATTGGGGACGTTGAGCTTGGAAACAGTTGTTGCTTCATTTCTAAACCGGATGATATCTTCAACTCTGCTGGATGTGACGTCTTTTTTCAGCACTTTAATGGCAACTTGACCTTTGGCAGAAATGTCTTCTGCAAGCCATACTGTGCTCATGGCACCTTCACCAATTTGATTTGAAATTTTATATTTATAATTGATGATATTACCCAGTAAACTCATAGATGATCTCCTCACTTAAAGAATTGGTACTGAGTCATAAGGATATTGTGAAGTTTGAATATGAAGAAAAATATATATTACTGCAGCGGGTATTAATAATATAACATATGAAAATGGTGAATGTACACTATAGTAGATTTTATGTTTATTCAAGTATGTTCTAGTACTTAAATTATTTGTTAGTTACTAAGAATAAAGGATAAAGCTGTTCATGTCATGACAGCCAACCATCGGATGCGTGTGAAATGATTGTGCTTGAGAAAGATGCAGCAAACAAATGGTTTGGTTTTTATGACAGCTTTTATAGTGTGAGTTTGACTTTATTATACCATGATTCATATGTTTTGAAAACATACTGTGATGGATGGAGTGCATATTTTTCATATACTGAAAAACCATGACTTAGAAGTAGGCATGAATAGAAATTCCCCACAGGATAATGAAGAAAATTAGTTGTAGGGGAAAGCCGATATATAATGGCCAGGAAGCATATTTACTGAACTTTTTTCTGGCTTCAAAGGGCAGACAAACCAATTCCATATATTGATTGAGGTACTTTTTCTCAATTTCCTCCAGCTTGGAACTCCATACTTTAAGTGCTTTTATGGTGGGAATAATAAAAAATAAGGCATAGATAAAGGCCAGCAGGACAGAAATGATAGGAAGCCAAAACCGAATCCTAGCCATTAAAAAGAAAAAAGGATTTTGGGAACTTACTGCAACGCAAGAAATAAATCCACTAAAAAGAAATGTATTTCCAAGAAAAAAATGCGTCATTCTCTCATTAATCCGGCAGTGTTCATTTAAAGCCAACTGTTGGTAATGGTTATAGACGGTTATGATTACATCACATTCTTTTAAATCTCCTGGTGTTTTTTTATTTTCCAAAAAACTCCCTCCACCTGACGCGAAAAATGCCATAAGCTTTAATTAAATGCAAATAAGTATTATATATGTTTCCGAAATGATTGATATTTATTCTATAAAAAAATCCAGAAACTTAAAATGACGAAGCTTTTTTAAGTCCTGGATTTATATATGGTTTCATATTGAAAGCAGGTAACTTTGAAATTATATTTACCCTTCTAACTGCGATATCGCCTTTGATAGTAGCCGAACCCTAGATATAGGAGTATGGATGGAACTAGGATAGAATAAACCGGCAGTATTACAAAAGTGTAGTTTCTACCGAGCGGGTTGGATATTTCAAAAATGCTGAAAATGCTGCAAAAAACCAGAATAAATAAAATATCGTTTGCTTTGGAAGTCTTGCTTTTTTTCATGGATTGTTGTTTGTGAATATGCAGAAAGGCAAACACTGTTGCAATTGAAATAACTACATATTGAATTAAGATTCCATAAGAGATCGTATAGCGAAAGGAAAAAGCCCTATGTTCTGTGAGGGTAAAAAGTGTCTGTGTAGCATATTCAAGCAGTGTAAAAAGGGATATTGTCAAGGCCACCATGCTCGAAAGACGAAGAAAAATTTGTTTTCTGGTTTTTGAGCCCATTTGCTTTTCATACATGAAATCACAGTAGGCTTTGTAATCATCGGTACCGAGAGCCTCCATGACAGGAGTGCCTTCATTCTCGGCCTTTAAAAATATTTTAAGAAGCGTCTGAGAAGATTCTTCAATATATTGATCCGGAACATCACATTCTTTCATATAAGCAAGCATTTTATCAAATATAAGGAGGTTTTCCTTTGAAAGTACTTTCTCTGCATCATTGAGGCTATTTATAAAACTATTGAGCATAGTTATATCTGCTCCTTCAACTATTTATCAAATTGGTGTTTTAGTAAAAGCAATGATTCTTTTTAGTTTGCTGCTTTATAATTTCAAAAATGACAGCAAGTTTCGTCCCATGAGTAACATATTAAAAAACGCGTATGTTTAACTGCTGGCTATACTAAAGAATATCCTTTTATTTATATTGTAATCGGACCAACTTACATTGTAAAGTGGGAAGGATGGGTTTAGGGTAAATTTCATTCCATATCGGGTGCAAAGAAATAATAAAGACCCAAGTGAAAACACCTGAGCCTTTTCATATTTGGTCGGAGTGAGAGGATTTGAACCTCCGGCCTTCTGGTCCCGAACCAGACGCTCTACCAAGCTGAGCCACACCCCGAGATTCATAACATGTAAATTATAATGCATAACTCGAAAAAATTCAAGACTTTTATTACCGCTCCACAATAAAAAACATTCTTTGATTTATGAGATAATTATGTCATAATGTGGGTAGCATGATGAGGGGTGAAAGTGGCGTATTCAGCTGATGGACCCTTTGAAATTGACTCATAGCCGGCGATTAAGCTCGGGTACTTGGAAGAGAAATTCTACAGGAGGATGAAAACATTGGAGAGACCGGTGATTGGCATTACCATGGGAGACCCTGCGGGAATAGGTCCGGAAATCATTGTCAAAGCATTAAAAAATGAAGAATTATACAACCAATGCAAACCATTGGTTATTGGCGACATCAGGGTACTTGAATTCATGAGTGGTATTTTAAACCTCAATTCTTCCTTTCATGTTGTAGACAATCCTGATAATGGAAGATATACGGCTGGAACCATCAATGTTCTGTCATTAGACAATGTCGATACAAAAGCACTGCGAATGGGTGAAATCCAACCGCAGGCCGGGAAAGCAGCATATGAATATATCAAGGAAGCTTCCAGGCTTTGCATGCTGGGGGATATCCAAGCTGTTGCTACGGCACCGATTCACAAAGAATCGATTAAAGCGGCAGGGATTGAGGCGATAGGACATACGGAGATGTTCGGTGAACTGACAGGAACCGAAGATCCGCTGACTCTGTTTGAAGTATATGGACTCAGGATATTTTTCCTGACCCGCCATCTATCTTTAAAGGATGCTTGCACACAGGTGAAAATGGATAGGATCGTAGCCTATCTGGAGCGTTGTCACATAGCATTGTCCCGGTTGGGTCTTGCGAGAAGAAAAATGGCAGTCGCAGGATTAAACCCTCATAGCGGTGAACATGGA
>JAOABQ010000044.1 GCA_026418275.1 Clostridia bacterium | reverse complement strand
GTCCTTGGTTACGTTGGTATCGTTAGATGCCTGCACAGCGAGTTCTCTCATCCTCTGAAGGATATTATGGCTTTCTGCCAAAGCACCTTCTGCCGTCTGAATCATCGAGATACCATCCTGGGCATTTTTAGATGACATTTGAAGACCTCTGATCTGGCCCCTCATTTTTTCAGAAATTGCAAGGCCTGCTGCATCGTCTCCTGCCCGGTTAATCCTTGAACCGGATGACAGCTTTTCCAAAGACTTTTCCTGGGAAAAAGCATTTACTTTTAGCTGTCTGTGGGCGTTCATAGCCATGAGATTGTTGTTGATTCTCATAATAACTCCTCCTTGATTTTACCGGGAATCCTTTCCCTTTGATATGAACT
The DNA here is from genome assembly GCA_026418275.1 of Clostridia bacterium. Classification (GTDB taxonomy): domain Bacteria; phylum Bacillota; class Clostridia; order Acetivibrionales; family DSM-2933; genus SKW182. The sequence continues at coordinate 79,620 of JAOABQ010000044.1, read as the reverse complement.
TTTTCCTTACTTTATTTTGAAATGATCACCCTCCTTCCTTTAACTTAACAACTAAAATAACCAAAAATAAATTCTCATGTCAAGGCATTGAAGTTTCACCTTTGCCTTTTGTTCAATGAAACATTTATCTTTGGCTTATAAGGAATAAAAATGACTTGATGCTAAAATACTCCATTAAGTATATCGGTAAAAGAAATATTTTACTTTAGCATATTTTTGTTTTTTTTTTGAATTTTTCTAATATTTTTTACTTTTTAAAAATATCCTCCAACCTTACATCCTTCTTTACCTCGGAAGCTTTTTTATTCTCCTCAATAATTTCCAGATATATTTCCTTTCTATAGATAGCAACATTTTTCGGTGCATTAATTCCGATCCGAACCTGGTCCCCTTGGATATCCACGATGGTAATCTCAATATTGTCACCAATCATAATGGATTGTTCCTTTTTTCGTGTAAGTACCAACATAAATTTAGCCCCCTATCTTCCGCAGTTCATCCAATATATAGTGTCTTACTTGATATGTACTCTTGTCAAGAACTATTTGTTTAGCCATGTTATTTTCTATATTGATAAGAATAGGAGCCTTAAGATTTGCAGTCATTTTAGAAATATCATCTGGAATCACTACAATCGAATATACCAGTACATTTTTAACATCTTTGATACGAAGAATTTCTACCTCCGAATCATCTACATCAATATCGTAATCAGGCTTAAATACCCTTGGATCTATGACAACAAAAGCAATATCCGTATTGTCCAAACTTTGGAGCCACTGAAAAGGAGAATCCTTATCCGGACTTCCCAGTAAAACAAACTGCTTTAAATTTTCAAACCCGGGCAGACCATCTGTAAACTGAATAATCCCCTTTTCTTCTATTTCTATAAGTCCAAAGTGTTTTGTATTAAGTTCCATCTGTCTTCCTCCTTTAAATCATCATCCAATATGTTTTGTAGAGTTTTAAAAAACATGCATATTTTTTAACATCAACCGATTCCGGGAAATTACACCCAAAAACTTTTATGCATAAGCATCCACATGATTTCCCACATAGCGGATACTTAAAGACGCTTGCTGAGTCAGATAAATATTTACCTTTCCGGGGGTATAATTTATATTTACTTCTGCAGGAACAAAATTGATTTCCGCACTGTTTAAAGCAGCCAAAGGCCCACCCTCAAGCTCTATTTGAAGGGAGCCCGTCACTTCTATTTTGGGCCTTACTGAAGGAAGGGTGCCTAAATTAATTTGTTTTTCCTCATAAGAGTCCCTTGCCGCGATCTCTGCAATGGCATTTACCCCACTTTCAATGGCAGCCATCATGTTTCCATCCGAAACCACTTTACCGATATACTGCATGGCAGCCTGCTGTCCTAACTGGGCAGCTTCCCTTATTATTTCAGGAGTACTTTTTAGTCCCGCACTTGAAAAGGAGTCATGCTGGTCGATTTTTACTTTAGGGAGCTCCGCATCAATCTTTAGCTTTGCATGTTTTTGGTGAATTTCCATCCGGGAATTTTGCGTTTGGATACTAAGATTAGCCCGGACAGTATCCATTCCGATTCTGGCAAAACTCTGGCTTATACTGATAGCCATAATACCACCACCTCAATTATATAAGTGGCCTTATGTTAAAACTATCTTAAGAAATCTAAAAGTGTAGGCATAATGATTTTTGCTCCGCCTGCCAGAGAGGACCGGTAAACGTTTTCTTCATTTTTAAGGTTCATAATCGTCTCGGCCATATCCACGTCCTCGTTGTCACTCATTAATTTGGTAAAGTTTACTTCATCACTGTCCAATCTATTGAGTGTGAGTTCTGCCCGGTTCATCCTCGCCCCGATATCTGACCGGATACTCATAACTCTGTCCTTCATAAGCTCTAATTTTGTTATGGAATTGCTGATTCCTTCGTTGCTGGTAAAAGAACTCACTGTCTTATCTGCATCGGTATAAATTTTAAGCGCCCTTAAAGCATCGTTGTTTGAAGGACCTTCCATTAATGTAATTTTATTTGGCTCATCTGCTCTAAAGGTTATACTCCCATTTTGATTGACAACCTGCACATTTGCTGCAACCAAAGCAGGTACTCCATTGATTGCTGCCTGTATTCCGTTCACCATATCGTTTAATGTTTTCCCAGCCGATCCATCATAGGTATATGTACCGTCAGGGTCAGGAATTGTGACCGTCACAAAACCACCCATCCCATTTACCTTGATATCAAATTGATTATTATTGGTTAAATTGAGGGGATTTCCTGCATTGGCCGTAACCGGCTGGCTTTTGATATAGGACCCGGTATCGGGCAAAGACAATGCGTCTATAAAACGGTTAAAGGATACGATAAAATCCCCCGCCTCATTTTTGATTCCCGAACCGAAAAGCATTGTCCCCGGAACATTTACATTTAACATGTCGCTTATGCCCACCTGATAGTTTAAGTCTTCACTTTTTGATACAGTGGTCCCTGTTACAGCATCTGTTTTGATTTTTATATTTTGCAGCAAATCATTTCCGCTTACGGTTTGCATAAATATCTTAAGCCTGTTGCCGTTTGAATCCAGAGTATTTCTTAAGCCAAACTCCAGTCTTCCGTTATTGTTGATGACTTTAATATCTTTTAACTCGGGAAATCCTATCACCTGGTTTTGAATGTCCCTTGCCAGGTCATCCAATGTATTACCCGCCGTACCATCATAATTTTTGGGAGCCAATGTTATGGTCCTATAGGTTGTCCCGTCCAAACATATTTTAAATGAGTTATTTGCAGCGGTATTTACCGCCGTTTGAGAGAGGTTTATGAGTCCGCTCTTAATTACAGCGGTTTCATTGGATGATACCGAACTGTTATAGGTTCCATCATCATTTAATAGTTTGCTGTCTGTGGCAAATCCTGAAAAAACAAATCTTCCAGCATAGGTTGAATTTGCTACATGAATTAACTCACCTTTCAATTGTTTGATTTCCTGCATAATCTTGTCTCTGTCCGAGGGGGTCATTGTACCGTTGGAAGCCTGTACAGCCAGTTCCCTTCCTCTTTGCAGTACATCTACTACTTTTCCCAGGTTGTTTTCGGTTACATCCATCCATGAATATGCGTCATTGGTATTTCTTTTAAACTGGTCTACCTCAGACACATCGGTACGGAGTTTAAGTGCCTTTGCCGCAACAATAGGGTCATCCGAAGGTACGGATATTTTTTTACCGGTTGCCAGTTGGGTCTGGTATTTCTCCATCCGGTTTAAGTTGCTGTTCACAAACTTCATCATGTTATTAATCAGCATATTGTTGGTTATTCTCATAAAAAACCCCTACCTTCCAAGCTTAAGTTCCCAATCTATTTATCAATATATCGTAAATCTGACCAATTGTAGATATCATTTTAGCAGAAGCATTATATGCATGCTGGAATTTAACCAGATTTGCCATTTCTTCATCCAGAGATACCCCGGAAATGGATGACCGCCTGTTTTCAATCTGTTTTGTGATTACTTCTTGTGTCTCAAAGATTCTTATAGCCTGCTGGGAATCAATCCCCAGGGATGAAACAACTGACTTCATATAATCTTCGGGGGTCCCCTCTGCAAAAAGGTGAATGTTATGCCGCATATCCATTATTTTCATAAGATTTGAATTATCTTCTTTCTCCCCGGCAACTCCCGAAACAGCTACATTATATTCTCCCATCTCCTGGTGAGTCAAATCTGCACTCATGCTAAAGTTCTTCGCAGTCATCTTTTGATATAAGTTTCCAAGGGCATTGACCGTCGTTGCACCTCCAATAAATTCATTGGATTCCAATTCGGTATACTTGTTGTTTGCAGAAGACCATCCCACCATGGTAAAAAATCTTATCCCAGTCGTATTAGTCGTACTTCCCGGCTTTTTCATTCCATAGCCGTCCGCGTGCCCGGAATTGATCTTTGTAAATACTTTGGTACCCGATGAATCGGTACTCTCAATAATCCCCTCATTCACTGCCAAAGCAAATTTCCTGACAAAATCATTGATCTTTTTAATATAAAACGGTACACCTTTATAAAGCGGGCTGGCGCCATTTCCTTGGTCTTGCCCGTCATTTCCGTCCCGGATATCAAGATATCCTTTAAGTTCTCCACCCCGGATATTAATCGTATTTCCGTCTTCCCAAGCTACATCATACAAATGTTCCACGTCCTCATTTACGTTCAGCTTATTCTCCCTTTGCACTACCTTTAGCTGAGTCAGTTCAAAATGGTCTACCAAGGCCTTTCCGCTAATGGTGACAACATAGTGTTTGTCTTCCCTTCCATTAGGAAGCTTCCCTACCGTGACTTCCTCCGCCTGTATATTTGCCAGCTTTGAAAGCTTATCAACAATAACAGATCTTTGATCCCTTAGATCATTTGCAACATTTCCGTCCAGCTCAGATGAATAGATTTGTTCGTTCAAATGTTTTAACTGGACCCCCAGGGAGTTGACTTCATCGACTTTTAATTTTACGGTATAATTTAGGTCTGTCTGCAGTTTTTCCATATGTACGGCAACATTATTAAAATACTTGGCCATGGAAACGCCTCTACCGACTACAAGTTTTCTTGCCGCTGTACTGCTGGGATCTTTGGACAACTCCTGCAAGGAAGCAAAATATTCATCCAGCACTTTATTAAATCCACTATCCGAAGGTTCATTAAAAGTTTTTTCAATATCCTCTAGCTGTGTCGCTTTGACTTCCCATTCCCCGGAAGCGGTGCTTTCACTCCAATATTTAAAGTCCAAGTACTCGTCACGGATACGTGAGATAGACGTTACTTCGGAGCCTGTACCGATCATACCCGTACCGTCATACACAGGCATAGCCTGTGCGGCCCGTTGTACAGCCATTTGCCTGGAATAGCCGGGTGTATTTACATTATTTATATTGTGATTTACGATATCAAGGCTTCTTTGAGCTGCATACAGCCCTCTTTCGGCAACATTCAATGCAAAAAATGATGTCCTCATACTGCATAACTCCTTTCACGTACCCTAGTCGGACTTTCAAATCATTCATGGTTTATCTGCCGACAACTCCAAGTCTGCTTATAACCGACTCTATCATTTCGTCAATCGCATTTAAAACCTTTGCCGATGCTCCGTACGCATACTGATATTTCATCATATTGGTCATCTCTTCATCCATTGAAACATTCATAATCGTTTGCCTGAAATTATCTGCAGAATTGACCAGATTGATCTGCCCCTCTGCCGTTCTCTGTGCTTCCGCTCCGGCATTTCCTACGGACCCTACTATAGAACGGTAAAAATCATCCATATTTTGAACTTCCCTAAGGCCCCCGAGCATAGGGGTATGCCTTAAATCTGCAAGCTTCACGGCAACCGTGTTATCCCCGATTGAGCCATCTGAGGAGGAAACGATGTTGTTTAAATCATTTAAGAGGGGGTTAACCCGGATATTCCCCATTTGCAGCGGGTACGCAGAATTGACAGGTGTAAAAAAGTCCTTTCCTTCCAATCCATCCAGGGTTATTCCATTCCGGTGAAGTCTATTTACCTCTCTCGCCAATGCATTTACCAAAAGATTTAATTTATTCTTTAAATCCGGTATAATATTTTTTGAATGAATAACGTTCCCGTAGGTGCTGTTTCGCACACTCTCAGAGACATTATCCATGATTTGGCTGCTGCTCAAAGCATCACTTGCTATAAACTGATCTCCGGTTATTTCGGCAAAGGATCTTAATGCTGTTTTGTTTGCACTATTGGAAACAACCAAAGTTTTAACGTAATTTTCTTTAAATTCAGTCCCTAAATTGGATAATCCGCTTGTAGTCATTCCGCTGTCGGTCATCAATACTATCTGCTTTGCGGTATTTTTCCATCCGGAAATTGAGTCTGCAGTGTTAGAAGCGGATACTGCGTCTCTTAGTGCATCTATTCCTGATCCGGCAGCCATTGTTCCTGAAAAGGCAATGGCATTAATACCCGCAATAAAGTTACTTACGTTTGGAACTGCAATACCGTTTGTATTCAAGCTTACCGGTGCAAAAGTTGTAGAAGCTGTCATACCGGTGTGATCAAAGGTGACAAATCCCAACCTTACACCAATTCCTTTATCGGTATATTTTTTTACAATGCTGTCAATGTTGGAAGCCAGGTTATTTCTGTTCGCTGCCGTATCATTGGTATTAAAAGCAAAAACCAAATCAATCTTATCATTGGGCGAACCGTTTTCAAAGCTGTCCAAGGAGCCTAGGACTTCCCCTCTTGCCTCTAAAAGTCCCTTCAAAATTCCGTTTTTAACCGGAAGCAGGGTTCCGCTTTTTTGGAGTGCAGGTGCCATAAATAAGCTGCCGGGTTCATTTTCAACGGTTTTTAACAATTCATTGGTTCCTTTATTTACAAGAAAATACCCACCCACCGTGATATCCACTTGTCCATCCTGCATTTCATTTACATCGCAATCAACTAGCCTTGAGAGCCTATCAATATGCAAGTTCCGCTCATCTCTCAAATCATTGGCACTGTCCCCGGAATTTTCAACTGCCAGAATTCCCACATTGAGCTTTGCAATTTTAGAAGTTAATGTATTGATTTCATCCACTCTGACTTTAATTTCAGAATCCAAATCATGCTGCAGCTTGTCAAGCTGATTCCCTGTGTGGTTAACGTATTGGACAAGAGCTTCACCTCTTTGCCTAACCAAAGCTCTTGCCGTTAAGCTTTCCGGGTTTTTGGAAAGTTCTTGCCAGGAATCCCAAAATTGATTCATTACATTTTGCATACCTTCATTCAATGGCTCACCAATAATCGCTTGGATATCACTGACCGTTTTTTGCCTGGTTTCCCAATATCCCAGTGTCTGACTTTCCATTCTATATACATTATCAAGAAAAGTGTGTCTGATTTGTCTGATTTTCTGAATATCGGCACCCAATCCGAATTCAAACTGCGGATCCTTTTGATAGCGGGCAGAGGCTATCATGGCTTGCTGTCTTACATACCCGGGGGTATTTACATTGGCAATATTATGGCCAGTAACATACAGCCCTCTTTCGTTTACAAAAAGACCCGACCTTGCTATTTCATAGCTCGCAAAATTTACAGCCATTGTAAGCACCCCTTAAAAATCAATTCACGGTTTATAAATATTACAATCCATTTATACTATCTGCCCTTTCTAGCACTATTTTGCTATCGAAGGCTGCCTATTTTTTAAAATGGTTAAACATTCATATTTTATATGAACTGCTCTTTTAAACTACTTTCATATATTATATCGGCAACTTTTTTATAATCTTTCAGTACAATTTTTTTAAATGAAAATGCATATGAATATTAAATCTTAAGGTCGAAAAAGTTTTTTGTCTTGCCACTGTTCTTCTCTGCGTCCACCCCGTAGTTGTTATCACTATTTCCTACATTTGCTACAATATTTAATGAAAAATTTATATACTCAAGCGAATTCTTTATAAGCTTGGAATTCACCTCATTATTGGTGCCGATTTCCTTAATGGTTTTGGCCAATGTCTCTTGTGTAAATTTAAGCTTTTCGGCATATTCCCGGCCGACCTTCTTAATGAGCTCGGATATGGTCAATTCCCCGGGCTTAACGCCCATAGCCTTAGAAATTTTATAAATCAAGGTTTCACGCTGGCTTTCAAGTTTGGCAATTTGAAGTACCAAAGACTGCTCCAGCTTCACAATCTTCTCCAATTCATTGACTTTACCTTCTACAATAATACTTGTTTTATTCTTTGATATATTTAATATGTCTTCATAGATTTTACTCTCGTTGCTTAAAATTTGAATGAGTTCATGAATCATTGTATCCATGCCGCATAACCCCTTTTCAAATAATTTCACCCAATTTTTCATTCACTGAAAAGAATGCTTTGGGTTTAATTAATAATATTCCCAAAGCATTCTTCTCCTAATATTAAATTTTGCGGGGCAAATGATTCACCCCGCAAAACATAAAAACAACTATGCTTTTTTCTCGAATGCAGCAGATACTATTTTATCTGCAACATCTTTATCTTTAGGATCATAACTTCCTGCGTCGTATTTCTCGGACAGTTCCCGCACTTTTTCTGTTCTTATGTCCGGAACCTCTTTCAGTGCTTTCATTACCGTTTGAAAGTCCTTTGCCTGATTTGATATGGATACTACATCTTTCTTTCCGGTAACTCCTGCCGATTTTTCAACCTTACCTATGTTCCTATGTTTGTCGTAAACACCAGAAACCTTTGGTATATCCCCCCAGATCTTCATAATAATCACTCACCTTCATTAAATAAAATATATAATAATTAAATATTTAACTTTTGTGTTAGTAAGGCTTTTAATAGCCTTCAAACTTATTTTATCACAATTTTATCTCTTGTATTTTACCCTTCATAATAAATATCGGCAATTTTTATTATTATTTAATATTTTTTTTAATTTTTTTTGAAATATTTTCAAAATGGTTCTGTCAAAATTGAAAATATAAAAAGCTGCCTCCCCATAACTTGTATCGGAAGGCAGCTCCTCTATTGTTATAGTTATTTTCTTACATCTTTGTTTAGGTATCTCATGCCCACGCCCTTTGCATTAGGCTGTTGGCCTGTTTTAGACATATCCGTCATATCTTTTGCAGTTAACTGCATTTCACTGGCCAAGCCTCTGGAACATTCATCACAGAATCTTCCGGATCTAATGGCTTTTCCACAGCTTTCACACTCCAGTATAAGATTCCCCATATCCCCAACAATCTCCAAGCGTCCTTCCCTTAAGTATCCTTTAATTCTTTCTACACTTATTTCCAATGCACTTGACACTTCAGACATTGTAGCACCGGGATGGTTATAAAGGTATTCCTTTACTTTTCTAAAATCAATTTCATCTTGCTCCTTGCAAATGTGGCAAATTTGCATCCCACCAGTGTAGGTAAAAATCTTACCACACCTTCTACAATTTCTTACGTCAGGCATAATAATCACCTCATTAAGAATTTATATTCCGACCTGTAGCAATTACAGCCGCAAAAACAGCTTTTGCACCTGCCATTTTAAGTATTTTTCCGCACTCATTCAAGGTCGCACCGGTAGTCAGAATGTCATCAATTAGCAAAATGGTTTTATCTTTGATACTTTCGGGATGATTGACTGCAAAAGCATTATTGATATTTTGAAAACGGTCGGTTCTTTTGAGTAGACTTTGACTCTCTGTATTCTTAACCCGTGAAATTAAAGTAGATTTTTCCGCAACATTGATTTGCCTGCTTAAAACAGAAGCAATCAAACGGGATTGATTATACCCCCGGGCACTTTCTTTACTGTGATGAAGGGGTACACTTATTATTATATCAAATTTTATACTGCTTGTCACCTCTTTTACCTTTTTAGCTAATAAAAAGCCCAAAGCCCGGAAGTAACCCGACTTTTGCTGGAATTTATATTTTTGAAGAGAATCCTTTATGATGCCTGTATATTGACAGGTACAAACAACACCATCCAGAAAATGATCAATAAACGGCATGTTTCCCACTTCTATTATCGCTTCTTTTACGAAAGGAATTTTCTCATAACAAAAGCTGCATATCTCCACTTCTGTTTGGATTTCCAACAGATTGCCGCAAAATATGCACTTTGGCGGGAATATAAGTTTTATCATTTTTTTAACCGTACCCAATCACCTGATTCATTTTGTATTATCTTTGAAATAAAGATTAAAAGAAATCACTGAGGATAATAAGTAATGCTAAAGAGCAAAATATAGTACAGATATTGTACCATTTGACATCTGCTGCTAAAGACATTAAGGATTATAATAACTATCGTCATTTCAGCAGATTATGGTTATATAAAATTTATTTAAATTTAAGTTAAGGTGATGACATGCCCAAATCGTTAAAAAGAGTTTTAATCGGCAGGCCTTTAAAAAATGAAGCTGCCGGTGAAGAAAAATTTGGTGTTTTTTGGGGACTGCCCATTCTCGCAAGTGATGCTTTGTCCTCTGTTGCATACGCAAGTGAAGAAATCCTGCTGATCCTTCTTCCTGCAATAGGCGTTTTGGCTTACAGTAAGCTTACTTTGGTTTCCTTCGCCATTATATGCCTGGTGGTGATATTAGCAATTTCCTACCGACAAACGATAGAAAGCTATCCAAATGGCGGCGGCGCTTATATGGTTGCAAAGGAAAACCTGGGGGTTTTGGCAGGAGTTACAGCAGGGGCTGCACTCTCAGTTGACTATGTACTTACAGTTGCAGTCAGTGTATCCTCCGGGATTGCTCAGATAACCTCTGCTTTTCCGGCACTGATCCCATATACAATTCCTCTTTGTATACTGGTTGTCCTGCTGATTACGATGGGTAACTTAAGAGGAATCCGTGAATCTTCAAAGCTTTTCAGTTTTCCTGCTTATGCGTTTATATTTGCAATTTTATCCATGATTGTAGCCGGTATTCTAAAAGTTCAGGGAGGTTACCACAGTCCCGAACCCCCATTACTTGCTGCAGAACCGGTAACATTACTTCTCTTATTAACTGCCTTTTCAAACGGATGTGCTGCAGTAACCGGGATTGAAGCAGTCAGCAATGCAGTACCCAATTTCAAACACCCATCGACGAAACATGCCAAAACAGTGATGCTCCTTCTTGCCGGGCTGGTTATTATCCTATTCGGCGGAACTTCACTCCTGGCAAATATGTATCACGTAGGAATCAGCGAGCACAAAACCGTTATTATTCAAATTGCCGGACTCATCTATGGAAACAGCAGCATCATGTTTTATTTTACCATGATTGCAACCTTTATCATACTTTGCTTAGCTGCCAATACTGCCTTTTCAGGCTTTCCCCTGCTGATATCGGTGGTAGCAAGAGAGGGATATGCTCCAAGGCAGCTTAGCATGAAAGGAGACAGGCTAAGCTATTCCAATGGTATTGTTGTTCTTGCCGCAGTGTCATCCCTTTTAATCGTAATCTTTAAAGCAAATGTTTCTTCATTAATCGGCTTATATGCTATTGGTGTTTTTATCTCATTTACCCTTTCACAATCGGGAATGTTTATTAAGTGGCTGAGGGAAAGGGGCAAACACTGGCGTTTAAAAGCGTCCATCAATGGGTTTGGTGCCTTGGTTACTGCTATTGTGGTTGTCATTATAGCCATAACAAAGTTTAATCAGGGTGCCTGGATTGTTGTGTTTATTGTTCCCATCATGATGTTCCTTATGATTAGGGTTAAGAAACATTATATCGCTGTTTCAAAACAATTAAGGGTTTCAGATGAGGATCTGTCCATGATTGATATAACCCGGGACGTATACCGCAACAGGGTCATCATCCCCATTGACAGTGTCAACAAGGCAAGTATCCGTGCTCTACGTTATGCCCGTACCATATCAGAAAATGTTGTGGCTTTTAATGTATCCATCGATGAAGCTTCTGCCAAGAAAATCAAGGAACGGTACAGCAAATTGAATACGGATATTCCCTTAATCGTTAAATACTCTCCTTTTAGAAAAGTCGTAGATCCTCTTTTAAAGTTTATTGAATCTGCCGAATATGACTATCAGAGGGGTGATATGATAACGGTAATCATGCCGGAGTTTTCGGTCAGGTCCTTCTGGCAGAAATCCTTGCACAATCAAACCAGGCTCTTTATACAAGGTGAGTTATTGAAGCACAAGCATATTGTCGTTTGCACCATGCCCCTCCAGCTCAAAGATGATAAATATGTATTGAAATCCAAGAAATACAATCCTTAAGTTAATCTTGTTTTACAAGGTTAATTAGATTTCAGGAACTGCGATATTATATTTGGAATCTTATGGTTTTAAGCTTCCTCCATAATTGGCGGCAAACACCTTTGATATAGGAATTATATAAACGGGCTAAGGAGGACTAAAACCTGTTATTATCCCTCTCTTTTCCATGGTTTTTAACTCCATCCTTTTTCAATTGACAAAGCATTACCCTAACAATTATAATAATATTAGTTATTGACCTTTTCCAAGTGGAAAGTATGATACGTTTCCTTTTTCTTTTATCCCAGTGATTAATTTTTAGCACAACTTAAGGAGTGAACTATAGTGAAAGACATGATAATTGATAAATTCCAGTATACTGTACTAGAACTTCTGGTGAGGAATAAAAGCATTCTTGATTCCATTACGAAATTTCAGGATTCCAATGCGCGGGTTAACCGGTCTATTGTTAAGTCGGTAACACAGTGTGGGTGTGTCAAAATCCATGCTAAAAAACAAAATTTTCCTGAAGATGCTGACTTTGAGGCAATGAAGAATGCAATGAAATCCCATATGGAAGGCAAGTTGTGCGAAAACTGCAGAGATACCATTGAAAGGGATATTGGAAGAAACCTCTTTTATCTCGCTTCAGTCTGCAACACCCTTGATCTTAATTTATATGATGTAATCATAAAAGAATTGGATCGAATTAAAATGCTGGGAAAATATAATTTAAGATAACACCTAAAACTGTGAATGCCAATTTTATTCAAAATCAGGCCGGAAAGGATACTTCTTTCCGGCCTTTTGTATGCTTATTATTACCCATCTACTTCTTTGTTTAATGTGGAATTTACCCTTTATCGACTCTAAAGAATTCCTCATATCTATTTCCGTTATTTATTATACTTGGGACTTTTCAGTACAAATTCATCATTTTTTAACTGCAAAGGCATGGTTGAGACCACAATATGTTTATGTTTTAAAAGCTCCCGTTGGATAAAAACCCTCGTTTGATTATGCAAAATTCTCTGCCAGAAGGACTTCACCGAAAACTCCGGCAAAATGACCGTAATCATATCTCCCCGATTATAATCGTATTCTGCAGACTCAATAAACTTTAAAAGCGGTTCTACAACTTTCCTGAAAGGAGAATACTTCACAATAAGAGGGACATCGGTCTTGAGCAGGTTATATCTTTCTTTTATTCTATTTGCCGCTGCTTCATCAATGGATACATTAAATGCAACAACATTTTCCGATATGGTCCGGGCATACCTTAGCGCACGGATACTTGCCTTATTGACGCTGTCAATCGGAACGATGACCCTGTTTTTATAGTTGTCATGAGTAATATCAATGCATTGAAGCTCTTCGTCACTTACCCGCAGCTGCTTTGAAACGGCAATATAGTGTTTTTTTATCTTCATCATAATAAACATCATGACAGGCGTAATGAAAACAACAATCCACGCACCCTGATTAAACTTCGTTATCGCTATGATGACAACAACTATTGCAGTTACTAAGGCTCCAAATCCATTGATGGCAGCCTTATAGCCCCAGTTTTTCTCCCGGGTTTTCAGCCATCTCACAAACATCCCTGATTGAGATAATGTAAAGGAAATAAATACTCCAATGGCATAAAGCCCGATGAGTGACGATACATCCGCTTTAAACACCACGATCAGCAGGGCAGCTATACTGGACAGCACAATAATTCCGTTGGAATAACTCAAACGGTCCCCTCTCAAGCTTAACTGTCTGGGTACGTACCCCTCTTTCGCCATAACCGAAACCAGCATCGGAAAGCCCGTATAGGCGGTATTTGCGGCCAAACAAAGGATTGCGAAGGTTGAGGCCATTACAAAGTAGAACATGAAACTGCCTCCGAATATTTGCTCAGCAATTTGAATGAGTACGGTTTTCTCATGACTTGGAACTACGTGATATGAATTTGCAAGGATGGATGTGCCTCCAAACAAGATAATAATTAAAGCTGCTAAAAGAACCATCACCGTCTTTGCATGCTTTGCAGAAGGCTCCTTAAAATTGGGTACCGCATTGCTAACAGCCTCAATTCCGGTTACTGCCGCACATCCATTCGAAAAGGCCCTTAGCAGAAGAAATAAGGTAACAGGCTCTGCAGCGCTTATAATATCGGGTTCCGGCGGGACATAGCCTCCTTTGATTTTCAAAAACCCTGCCACCAGCATGGAAAGGATGGCAAAAATGAATGCATAGGCCGGCAAGCTAAACATTTTGGAGGATTCACGAATTCCTCTCAGGTTGCCGATCATCAACAGCACTACTATGAGAATACAAATAGGAACGGTGTACGGTTTGAGCGATCCAAAGGCAGACGTCAACTGTGCCACACCCGAAGATACACTTACAGCAACCGTAAGAATGTAATCCACCGACAAAGCTGCTCCCGCAGTCACACCCGCCATAATTCCAAGATTTTCTTTTGCGACAATATAGGCTCCTCCTCCATTGGGATAACATTGTATTGTTTGCCTGTAGGAAAGAGCCAGAATGACAACAAGCCCTATAATTGCAGCAGATATCCATGTTAATTTTCCATAGGCCAGCATACCGATTGCCGGAACCAGTATCAGCAATATTTCTTCACTGGCATAGGCCACAGATGACAAGGCATCACTGGCCAGAATTGGAAGGCCCCACAATATTCCGAATTTTTCGTCATGAATTGCTTCATTTTTTAAAGGCCTGCCGATTAATAACCTCTTTACTTTTTTGACCATAATCTCACCTATAATTTATATCATTTAAGTTTTACATTATAAATTATATAGGCTTACTCATTCTAACTAAAGCAGCCAGAATTTCGAGTTGGAAATTTATCCTGCCTACTAAAGCCATTCTATATGATTTATCTCTTAAAATCGTATATATATCCCATATTTTCAAGCTTTACTGTAGGTATAGTTTATTGACTTACCTTGTGACCAATTCTATACTAATATATAAATGGAGTTCACAGAATAGCCTACAAGTGCCTCTTAACGGATTCCTTTCCAGAGGTGATGAGGACCCATTGGTAGGAAATCCATATCCAACACTTAAAAATCCGGATTTTATGGCTCCAATAACACTTGTATTGTATGGGTGGTTGTGTGGAAAAAAGTGAGTAAGTATAACAAATTTATTAGCCGGGACGTGAATTATATGCCAAAGACACTTAAAGGAAAAATGTCGCTGGTCTACCTCTGTCTCGTAATCATCACAGCGTTGATCGGTTATGTTTCAGTTATAAACCTTTATAATATAAATCAGACAATTAACAATTTGGTTACAAATAATTATAGAAGCATTCACGCTTCAAGTAATATGATTGAAGTTATAGAGAGACAGCATACTGCCGTACTACACTACCTTGGCGGTAAAAAACAAAAAGGCGCTTCCTTGTTTCAGGAAAACGAGGAACCAGCCCATCAGTGGTATAAAATCATGTGCGATAATATAACCGAAAGTGGAGAAAAGGAACTGGTAGAAAATATCAACCTTTACTATGTTGCATACACTAACCAATTTACAGCGTTACGCAACTTAAAGAACAGCAGCGAAGACCCTGTTACATTTTATAACTCTAAAATTGTTCCTGTATACACCAACCTAAAATCAGAGATAAAAAAGCTTTCATCCATGAATGAAAAAGCCATGATTGAAAGCAAAAACCATGCAACCAAGAACTCCAAAAAGTCTATGTATACCATCCTGGTTTTATCAACGGTTGCGGTAATCGGCGGCTTTTTCATATCCATGTTTTTTACCAACAAGTTTCTAGACCCTATTTATACTTTAACACAAACAGTTAAGCTGGTTAAGGAAGGAGACCTGAACCAGCAAGCAAATATACCCTCAAAAGATGAAATCGGCGAACTGGCCCAGGAGTTCAACAATATGACTAAACGGCTCAGGCAGTATGAATTAACTACCATAGAGAAATTAACTGCAGAAAGAAACAAATCCGTGCTTATTGTAAAAAACATATCCGAACCTTTGATTGTATTGGATAAATCTCTGCGTTTCAACCTTGTCAACAGTTCTTTTGAGGATGTTTTCGGCACCCGTGAAGGAAAAATTCTTGGAAGGTATTTCTCAGAGATCGTAAAAAATGAAGAGCTTTTTGAATGTCTATCCAAAATTCAAAATATAGCTGAAGAGCATTACGAAAAAATCATCTTTATTAAACTCTCAGAGGAGGATTTTTACTTCAATGTCATTTTAACCAAAATAAAAGATATTAACGGCCTTGTCACCGGGTTCGTTATTATATTCCAGAATGTAACCCAGTTTAAACAGCTGGAAAAAATAAAAACGGATTTCATCGCTACCATATCCCACGAGTTCAAAACCCCTCTTACCTCCATATTAATGGGCACAAGCTTGATCATGGAAAATAATATGGGCACTTTGAACGAAAGACAAAAAGACATTATAGAAACGATTCATGAAGATGGTCAAAGGCTTACAACCCTTGTATCCGATCTTTTGGAATTAACTAAAATCGAATCTGGGAAATCCATATTTAATTTTAGAGAATGTTCTTTAAAGAATATTATTGAAAGTTCTATCAATCCATTTTATAAAAGGGCAGAGCAAAAGGAAATCAAACTGTTTTTTGAACCTCAAGAAGAACTTCCCGAAATCATGGCGGACTTTGAAAAGATAACCTGGGTTATCAATAATTTGATCTCTAATGCACTTAAATACACAGAGGCAGGAGATGAAATCCGGATAGATATATCTTCCAACAGCGATTCGGTATGTGTCTCTGTAAAAGACACAGGAATCGGTATACCTACCGAATATGTTGAAAAGATATTTGACAAGTACTTTCAAGTTAAAGGGTACGATTTGGAAGTACGGGGAACAGGCCTTGGGCTTGCAATCGTCAAAGAAATCATTGAGGCCCACGGTGGGCGGATTTGGTGTGAGAGCCAGCCGGATCACGGAAGTACCTTTATTTTTACTCTGCCTTATAACCTGGCAGCCTAGTGCCACAAAGTAATTTTTTATGCTATGGGAGGCACAAACAGAGAAAGTACATTTTTATCACTTTGTAAAACTAGTGCCTCGTAACGTAATTCTTTTGTAGGGTATGCGAGGCACAAACAGAGGAAGTGCATTTTAAACACTTTGAAACTTAAAATTTGTTGTGTTAAAAAGCACTAGAAATTTATTAGGGGGCCTATTTATGAAAAAAGTTTTAGTTGCCGACGATACAAAAAATATTCGTGTTCTTCTCTCAACATGCCTTGAAATCGAGGGATTTGAGGTCTTAACCGCAAATGATGGCCAGGAGGCTTTAACCCTTTTTACAAAGGAATTTTTCGATCTTGCCTTCCTCGATATTAAAATGCCTCATTTAAGCGGAACAGAGGTCTTAAAAAGGATTCGTGAAAGCGGAATCAATACACCGGTCATTATCATCACCGCCTTTGCCACAGTGAAAAACGCTGTTGAGTGCACAAAAATGGGCGCTGTTGCTTATCTCCAAAAACCCTTTACGGCAGACAAGGTAAGAATGGTTTTAAGTGAACTAAACAAGATGCCTGAGCTTGCTGCAAATGAAAATGAAATCATTGACAAAATCAAATCTTACATTGAAAACCGTTCCTTTGAAGATGCTTTATCTTTGTTAAAAAAAGCAGTTTCTAAGAATCCCGCCGAAGGTGAACTCTATTTTCTTCTTGGAAAAACGTATGAAGGCTTGGGAGATAATGAAAATGCTCAAAAGTTCTACGCCACATCCAATATTTTTGAGAAATAGTGACATAATAAAACTTCAAAACCTCTGCGTTTCTCAGATGCTTTGAAGTTCATATTG
The DNA here is from genome assembly GCA_026418275.1 of Clostridia bacterium. Classification (GTDB taxonomy): domain Bacteria; phylum Bacillota; class Clostridia; order Acetivibrionales; family DSM-2933; genus SKW182. The sequence goes on along the minus strand of JAOABQ010000044.1, from coordinate 62,044 downwards.
TGTTCATTTATTGTTTATCTTAAGTCTTTATATAAGGCACTCAGCAGTGTTCCCGACTTATCCTGAGTATACTCCCAGAACATCGCTCCCCCCAGTCCGTTCTTTTTGACATAGGCAGCCTTGTTTGCGATGGATTCTTGATCCTCGTATGAAATAAACCGGCTTCCGTTCCATAGATACGGTGCTTTTGCTGCCGTGTCGAAATACTTCTTATAGCCGTTCCGGCCTATATTCAAGGCAACTTTATCATAATCCATAGCCCCGCCTCCGCTAAATTTCTGGTTAAGGCCATGGTTGACATTTTCCACTTTATTAAAGTACCGCCCGTAAAATGCAACACCTATGATCATTTTATTGGCTGGAACACCCAACTTCTTAAACAGCTCAACTCCTTTATGCGCACTCGGCCCTTTGAGGTTGGATTGGGAAGCATAAAGGTTAGCCAAATGCCCGGTTTTGCTTTCCCATTCTCCAAAAAAGTCATAAGTCATCAGATGAATAAAATCCAAATCCCCATGGATTTTTTGCAATTCTGTATGATCTACATAGTTTTGGTTGGCATTTGCCGCAATCGTCAAAAGATAGTGCTTGCCATCGGTCTTCCCGGCTAAATCAAGCTGTACCTTAAGTTCCTTTATTAGAAGCGTAAAATTATGCTTATCCTCAGGACCATAAGGGTTGCCATTTCCGATTTGTCCAGGATATTCCCAATCCAAATCTATTCCGTCAAATCCATGGGTCTTCATGAATTTAACCGCACTTTCAGCAAGCTTTTTACGGGATGCTTCGGTGAGCGCAGCATGATGAAATCCCTTAGACCATGACCAACCGCCCACCGATATCAAAGTTTTTAAGTGAGGGAACTGTTTTTTAATCGCCCTGAGTTTTGCAAAATTCTCTAGGTCCTTTGTAATTTCAGATACCACCAGCCCGTTTTTCACATTTGCAAAAGCATAGTTTATATGGGTCAATTGTTCTGCTTCAATGTCATTGGCAGACCAGGAAGTCCAGCCTGAAAGATATGCGATCACGTTATAGGGTGGGAGAGGTAATGGAGTCACTGCAGGTGCACCCTTCTCTTTTATGTTTGCCGTACTTGTTTCCAAATCCCACAATACCTCTTTACCGAGCATTTCAGATACTTGCCGGATGGGCACATAGGTAGTACCCTGATACAAAATATTCTCCTTATTAACCCTGCTTCCATTAACAATAATATGAATCCTATTTAAATCTACCTGAATATATTTTTCACGTATCCCCTGAAAACTTCTCAGCGCACGGGTTACAACAACAGCTCCTGTATTATGATCATTGATGCTCGCAGTATTGGTTGACCGATTCCAAGAGACTTCCTTACCCAACATTTCGGATATGGTCCGGATAGGTACATAAGTTGTCCCATTATAGAGAAAATTATTCCCTTTTACAACTTTTCCATTTACTAATAGGTATACTTTATTGGATGTTACATGAATTGTTTTTGAATTTTCTGCTGCAAATCCAAGGGTCAAAAAATATAGAAAAGAAATTACTACAATGCATATCATCATATAAATTTTAAGTATTTTTTTGCTGATCATTGTATCCCCCTAAATCACAGATAATCAAAATATAATGCTCTCTCATTTAAAACATTATAATTCTTTGTTCAACTATTGTAAAAAGAAATATTTTCTTTTTACAATAGTTGTGGAGATTATCCTTCACTTCTGACAGGGAGAATAAAACCTATTAACCCTCCATCGGTTCCACATGAACATGTACGTTTTCTACACATTGAATATTTTTCTTTATTTTATTGGATATATTTTTTGATATTTTCTCAATCTTTGAAATCTCATAATTGTCACAAATTTCACAATGCAGGAACACCGTTAGCTTTTCACCTTCGCTATATACTTTGATATCATGACAATTTAATTTTTGGGGAACCTTATTTACCATCCCTTCTATTTCAAGGATCATTTCCCGGCTTTTATCCGTAACATCTTCAGCAAAAATATGGTTTTGCTTTACATACTCGAAAGTAACACTCACATCCTGCACATCGGTTAACTCACCCTTAATCAGATCGGCTAATTCATGGGAAAGGTGGTGTGAATCGTTTAAATTCATACTCTCCTTTATTTCCAAATGGGTTGATATGGTTTTTTTACCCGAAAGTTCTTCATAAACATGTATATTATGTATGTTTGTACAGATAGGAAACCGGTCCACAACCTTTTTTACCGTATGGTAGACACCTCTGTCCTGATTGCCCGAAATTCCGATGGGGTAGGTGCTGATCATAATATCGCTGTTGGGTATACTCCTTTGGATGCGTTCCCGTATCTCGTGAACGATCAAGTGTACAACTCTGTGACTTTCATTCCGGTTTATACCTACATTAAGATCTATAAAAAAATGGGGGCCTGAGGGTCTAATCCTAATGCTGTCTACATCCAAAACACCCTTTACAGCATTTACCTCTTTTAAAACCTCATTTACCATTCCTTGTGGTGCGGTGTCCAGTAAAACATCTATGGTCCTTTTCCCCAACTTGATGCTTACAACGATGACAAGTGCGGATACCCCTAAAGCAGCTATAGGGTCACCGTAACCCAAAGCAGGAATATCAAATACGTTCCCCAACCAAACACAAACCAGTCCGCCAATAACTACGAAAGAACTCCACACATCACTTTCGAAATGAAGTGCATCCGCTTCCAGCGCCTGGCTTCCATACTTTTTGGCAACCCTTTTTAATGCTCTGGCTCTGGATATGTTAATTACAATGGAAAGAACCATGATACCGATACCCCAATATTCATTTGAAACCCCAACCGTTTCGGCCCCAAAAAGCCGTTCCAACGCTTCATATATAATCCACGCACAAGTTGCCAGCAAAAGCAGTGTTTCAATGAGCGCCGAAAAGCTCTCTATTTTTCCATGGCCATAATGATGATCCTTATCTGCCGGTTTATCCGATAGTTTCACTGCAAAAAAAGTTACAACAGCGGCAACAAGATCAAGAGCAGAATGTGCTGCCTCAGACAAAATCCCGAGGCTTCCTGTAAAAACTCCAACAATAATCTTTACAAGGGTTAAAAATACTGCTGCTACTACAGAAGTAAAAGCCACTCTTTGCTTCTCATTACTCATATCAACTTCCCCCTTAACATAATTAAACCCGTGGAACATTAAACCATGTCCCACGGGTATCCTATACTCCGCTGCTCCACAAAGGAAGCCCAGCCCCACATGCTTGTTAAAGCACATCGCCTGCTCATGCAAAAAACGAACATTTACTTTTCATTTTCAGTATATAATGCAAGGCTTGATCCTGTCAATATTATACTTCCAACATCTAAAAAAACACAAAATCCTACTTCTTTCCTCAAGCCTTTTTCATTTTCACTGCTTCTTTGGCTTTGGCAACAATATTTTCTACTGTAAGCCCGTACATTTGAAGCAATTCATCCGGTTTCCCGGATTTTCCGAATTTATCTTCCACTCCTACCCTTTTTAAAGGAGCAGGGCAATTTTCAACTAAAATTTCTGAAACTGCACTCCCCAATCCACCAATAATGCTATGTTCCTCAACAGTAACAATCGCCCCGGTCTCGCTGGCTGCCTTTACGATTATATCCTTATCGATAGGCTTAATGGTGTGTATATTAATTACCCTTGCACTGATGCCTTCTTGCGCCAATACATCCTTTGCTTCAATGGCTTTATGCAGCATGTAACCGGTAGCTACCAGCGTTACATCCGATCCCTCGTAAACCGTAACACCTTTACCAAATTCATATTGGTAGGTGCTTTCATCGAATACAACCGGTGCAGCCAGCCGTGCCAGCCTGAGATATACCGGCCCGTCATGTTCAATTGCAGCTTTGACAGCCCACTTGGCTTCTACGGCGTCTGCCGGACTAATCACCACCATATTGGGCAAAACCCTCATCAGCGCAATATCTTCAATAGTCTGATGAGACGCACCGTCTTCACCAACCGTAATCCCTGCGTGGGACGCACCGATTTTAACATTGAGCCTTGGATAGCTAATTGAATTTCTAACCTGTTCATAGGCTCTTCCTGCAGCAAACATGGAAAACGTACTGGCAAACACAATCTTCCCGCATGCTGCCAATCCCGCAGCGGCCGACATCATGTTTGCTTCTGCAATTCCCATATTGAAAAAACGTTCCGGGTATTTCTTTTTAAAAATTTCAGTCCTTGTAGATTTGGATAAATCCGCGTCCAAAACAACAATTCTCGAATCTACGCCAAATTCAGCCAAAGCATTTCCATATGCTTCTCTTGTAGCAATCTTTGTAGCCATCCTACCATCCTCCCAACGCAGCTAAGGCAGCATCCAATTCATCTATCGCCTTGTCTCTTTGCTCTTTATTTGGTGCAGATCCATGCCATCCTGCTTCATTTTCCATGAAGGATACACCTTTGCCTTTAACTGTTTCAGCAATAATCATAACCGGCTTGTCCTTCGATTTTTTAGCTTCTTCCAATGCCTCTAGGATTTGCGTATGATCATGCCCGTTAATATTGATTACCTTCCATCCAAAAGCCTTAAACTTCTCATCTAACGGATTGGGAGACATGACTTCCGAAATCTTACCGTCAATCTGCAAACCGTTGTAGTCCAGGAAAGCCACCAGATTGTCAAGTTTATAGTGGGCGGCAGACATCATCGCCTCCCAAACCTGTCCTTCTTGCATCTCACCATCTCCAAGGATTGTATATACTCTATAATCCTTTTGGTCCAATTTTCCCGCCAGAGCCATACCCACTGCGGCAGATATTCCCTGCCCCAATGATCCGGTCGACATATCGACCCCCGGAACCATACGCATACTAGGATGGCCTTCCAAATAGCTGTCAATATGCCTAAATTTCAACAAATCCTCAACAGGGAAAAAGCCTTTTTCTGCCAACGCACCGTACAACGCAGGAGAACAATGGCCTTTCGATAAAACAAATCTATCCCGGTCTTCCCACTTTGGATTTTTAGGATCAACACGCATTTCGTCAAAATATAAAGTCGCTAGTATATCAGCACACGAAAGTGAGCCTCCGGGATGCCCCGAAGCAGCATGATATGTTTCGTCAATAATGTGTTTCCTAATTACGGTTGAATATTTTTTAAGTTCTTCAACATTTTTCTTTTTCATTGCCCCACTCCTTATGCAAATTCACTAATAGTATACTATAGTGAACATAATAAGTCCATAGCCTTGGACGAGCTAAAACTCTCATAATCCGAAATTATTCGAGCATATTAAACTGAAATGGTAAAAAACAGCGATAAAACGCAATAATCCTTATTATTGCGTGTAATAAGGCTAATTTAGTTATAACTTCCCACTCGTTGGTATTATATTATCTTGTGCCTCATAACGTAATTCTTTTCTAGGGTATGCGAGGCACAAACAGAGGACGTGCATTTTTAACACTTTGAAACTTAAAATTTGTTGTGTTAAAAAGCACTAGGATATGATTAATTCCTGCTTTAGCATTCCCTTTTCAACACCTGTATTTAGTTTAGCATTTTTGTATCTGTTCAATACCTTTCGCACTATAAAAAGGCCTTCACCCCGGTTTATACCTTTGGAGGAGTAATCCCGCTCGAACATCTTTTCCATATCCGGGATTTCTTTAAATGAATTCTCTATGATAAAAACATTGTTTCCATTCTCATTCCGGATCGCCAGTTTTAAGGCTTTTTCCTCACTCTCATAAGCTGCTTCAATTGCGTTATCCAGAAGAATGCCAAGAATCTCATAGAACTCGGTATTTTTAAGTCCTACAGCTTTCACTTCATGATCAATCTCTATTTTCATGTGAATGCCCTTAGAAGCAGCGAATTGCAGCTTTATGGTCAAAATTCCGAGAATCCCTGCATCTTTTATACTGGATAACAATAAATGGTCAAAAGTACGAAACCGCTCCTCTTCCTTCAATATGTCATGTACATAGTTTTTAAGGCCCTCCAGATTCTTCATTCCAATATAACCGTAAATCACAGCTAAAACATTATTGAAATTATGTTTTGACCTTTTCAAATCCTCTGTCAGGCACTGCAGTGTTTTGTTAAAGCAAACCTGATATTCAAGCTCCTTGCTCTTTTGTTCCAACTGGAGACTTGTATGGATGTGATACATGCTAAAAATAAAATATCCCAGGATAAACAAAATATTCACCATTGGAAAAATGTCGCGAAGGGAACTGTTATATGCGTAATAACTTAGATTTCCCGCAATAATACATACAACCAAAATGATATGAACAATGCTTGCTTTGTATGAGTTGGCCCTCATGTTTTGGGGCATTTCAGGAAAGAATCTGAAGGCCTTGATAATCATCAAACTCCCCAGGGTAAAAAAGTTCAAAATGAAATACCCATAGACTAAATGAACAACATCCGTAGAGGAATGATGAATCCCAAACGTAGAAAATATCAGCATTATCAATGCATTTCCCGCCCCTGTAATTACAGTGATGAGCCCCTGCAAAATAAACCCTTTTATAATCGGAACTTTAAAAAAGAAAAAAAGTAGGGATATCATCCATATAGATGAAACAATGAACTTTAGTTTTTCTAAGCCGAATTGCATAAGAAGGTATAAGCTTATTGTCGTAGCCAAAGTAGTAGTTACTGCAAAAAGCAGCATCATTTTATTTGAACATTTTACATTGTAGACGCTTCTAAGAAATAGGGCAAGATATAATACAATAAAACCGCTGCCCAAAAATCTAATAACCTCAGAAAGATAAATACTCCACATTTTTCTAACCCCTTACAAAAAATAAAAAATCATATTATGATACATATGGCTTTTAATATATCTATTCTTTATATAACATATCGCGCACAAAAAATCTTACGTTGTGCCAAGCAATCATCCAATGTTTTTGGAAATATCTCAAAAAGCAAAATCTGACCGTTTTTGTGTTGTGCTTGTCATTCTATTATACAATATCCGGTTCCCTTTAAAAAAGAAATATTTTACTTTGCTTCAATCAGTCATAGGTTTTAAACCCTTCTCCCAAAACCTCTCTTACATCCGTCAATATAATAAACGCTTTTTCATCCACCTTATTTACCAGTTCCTTCAAACCCGGAAGCTGTCCCCGGTGCAGCACACATAAAAGGACGTTTTTGTTGCTTCCTGTATACATCCCCGTTCCGTTAAGAGAAGTTACACCCCTGTCAAGGTCCACTAAAATTCTTTGACCGATTTCATCCGATTTATCGGATATAATAAATACAGCTTTTGCAAAATTTACACCTTCCAGGATCGCATCGATGACTTTAGAAGAAATGGCTAAAGTCACTATTGCATAAAGTGCAAGTGTAAAGCTATTGAACGATATTGCTGCAAATATGATGATACTGGTGTCAATAAATAATATCATCTGGCCCATGGTAAAATTAGGCATGAAGTGGTTAACAATTTTTGCAGCCAAGTCGCTGCCCCCGGTTGTAGCACCGAACTTAAAAACAATGCCCAGTCCAATTCCCATAAGCACTCCGCCAAATATTGAGTATAGAAGAATATCCGGCGCTCCTCCCTCAAACTTCAAGAAATACTGCTTGACAATATCCCTTGAATAAGGTTCTGTGAAATCAATAACCAAAGAGAGTAAAAGCGTACTAAACAGAGTCCTTACTATGAATTTTCTGCCTATAAACCTTATGCCAAAAATAAATAAAGGAATATTGAGCACCAGCATGGTAGTTCCTACGGGAAAAGCTCCCCCGCTAAGATAATATACAACGGTTGCAACACCGCTGACTCCTCCAGGTGCAATTTTATAGGGCACTAAAAATATATTGATCGATGCCGCAGTGAGGATTGAACCTATAACCAGCCAAAAATAATCATACCCAATTTTAAATGCTTTACCTTTCCTCTTCATAAAACCCTCATTCAATCAAAAACTTTGGTTGACATTGCTTTATCATTAACTTCCATCCTTCTTTTTACTATTCCCCATATATAAAAAACCATCCGTTTTATGATGGTTTTATTATCAATATATTTAAGTTGTCAAGCTTAAATCCCTGGTTATGAATTGCTTTTTCCTATTTTATTTAACGTATCTACCAGTTCCTTTACACCTTTTGCCGCCAATAGCTTTACATCTTCAGACTTTAGGCTTATTTCCAGTGTATGTTCCTTTCGGTTATCCCATTTTTCCTTTAAAGTATTAAAAACCAAATCCGAACTTAGGCTGTTGTATCTAAGGAATTCATTCATCCCGAGAAAATTCATAAAATGGTCAATTTTCGGATCATAGGAGATAGCAAGCATCGGTATACGGTTCATGAGAGAAAAAACCAGTCCATGCAAGCGGATGCTGACATTCATATCCATAAGGCCATAAAGTCCAATGATTTCCCTTGGTGAATAGTTACCACGGAGGATGACAGCTTTCTCCTTCATTCTGCCAACAATATCTTCGGCCAATACAATATCCTTTTTATAATGGAGCGGAAAGAAAAATATATCTGCACCAAGTTCCCTTGATGCCTTATCTGCTACCTCGGCAAATATCCCGGCTACATCCGTATCCCCCTTCCAGCTTCTAAGGGAGAACCCGATTTTCGGCCTTTCAAGGCTTATTCCACTGCTTTCATTACACAAAAGCTTGATGCACTCACACTTGGGCAAAGGTTCTATAAGAAAAGCAGGATCAACGGTACATGATACCGTTCTCTTTACACCAATGTTTTCCAGTTCCTTTTGTGACCAACGGTCTCTTACAGATATCCCGTGTACTCTATTACTTAAGTACTTTAACAGCTTACGGTTTACCCAGTTTCTTACAGGCCCAATTCCTTGAGCAAAAGCAAAGACAGGTTTCTTTAAAGCAAATGCAATAAGAATAATCCCACTATAATACCACATGCTAAAAGTGCTCGTTACATCCTGAAAAAGGCCGCCTCCACCGCTTATAAGCATGTCACTGTTTTTAATGGCTGAAATAACTTGAATCAGGTTTGACCGGTTGACAGATTTAACTTGATATAGGGATGCAGTTTTGGAAGGATTGGCTGAAAGCACAACAATATCGACATCAGAATATGCTTTGCGAAATTCAGATACCATAGATTGGAGAATCGCTTCATCTCCAGCATTATCAAAGCCGTAAAATCCTGAGATCACAACCCTGCACAACAAAATCACCTCAAAAATTTTTCACATGGGTATTTTAATCATAAAGCCCATTTTATCTTTTGTATATGGAGTTTCATTTTATTATGACCTGCTTCAAAACTTGTCACGGTCTAAAAAATGAATAAGATATTATTCTCAAAAAACTTTAAATTAAACAAATTTTAAGTACCGAAAAGTAAATAACCTCAAGTGTATTATAAATAATAATCAATTATCTGTAAAGGCATTAATTTAACCCTTTTTTTAGTTGAGAAAAATATGCTTAAGGTGAATAGGGTTTACTTTATTGTATAACAAAAAAGGATATGCAAAAATATCCTTTTTTGTTGTGCATTCTTCATTTTTTAATCCATTTTTAAAAGAATGTTGCAATTATCATTTTTGACTTTCTCTGATGTTAATAAATAATATGATGTGTTTTTTAAGATTGGCTCTAAATATCTCAATCATTCGCTTAATTGTTCTTATTTTCTTAAGCCTATAATTTTTATTAATTCTTCTTTTTTTAATGCTCCGGAGACAACCATTAAAGCCAAAGCAATGGTTACATTGCAAACGATTGCAAATACAATGGTCCATTTCTGTCCGGCATTCAGTAATGTACAAAAGCTGTAGATATATTTCCCGGAAAAAAACATTACCGTGCCGACAATTCCGGGCTTTAAAACCCAATTGCCAACATCAACTGCCATGCCTGTAGTTTTAACAACCGTATGAATATTTAAAATACACACTAATGCGGAACTGACGATAATGCCGATAACATACCCCTGTATTCCGTATATCGGAATACAGAAATACACAAAGCCGATTCTTACAATATACCCTGTCATAGAGTTTCTCAAGGATTTTCCTTGTTTGCCGAGACCGTTTAATATCCCTAGAAGCGTTTGCTGCAAGTAAGTAAAAATACATGTAAAAGCAAGAATATACAACATATACCCGATGTTTTCCCTGCTGTAAATAATATTTCCGATTTCATCAGGGTAACTTAAAAAAATAGCCGTAAATATAAACCCAATAATAAACGTAAGCTGGATTGACTTTGAAATTCTATAATTTACAGTCTTGAAGTTTTTAAGGGATATGGCCTCTGAGATAGCCGGGACAAGCGTTGTAGCCAGAGATGCAGTAACCAGGGACGGAAAAAGCATGAGCGGCATCGCCATCCCGGTAAGCCTTCCATATTCTTCAATGCTTTGTTGGTAATTGAGCCCGCCCGCCAATAGCCTTCTCGGTATGAGGATTAGCTCAACTGCAGCCATAATGGATGTAACAAAACGGTTAAAAGACACCGGTATAGATACTTTTACCAACTCTTTGGCAATCACCCTTTTTCGCATGATCCCTGTTTTTGTTTTACTGTTCCTGGAATTCCGCTTTTTAAACTTGTAAACAAAAAATAATACCAAAAGATTGGATATCTCACCTAAGGCCATGCCTACAACCGCCAAGGCACAAGCATATTCCAACCCTATATTGAGGAAGTAACCGGCCATCAACATGACCAGGCCGATTCTCACAACCTGTTCTACAATTTGTGAAACCGCGGTTGGAGTAACTTCCTGAATGCCGTAAAAGTATCCCTTTATCGCGGAAGCTGCTGCAATTACAGGAATGCATGGGATTAAAAGAAGCATGGAATAATACGTTCTTGAATCCTTTAAGATGTTATTTACAATAAAATCAAGATATAGAAAAATAAAAACAGAAACAACCATTCCAGCTGCCACAACCATTGCCAGTGCACAAGATGTAATTCTTCTTAAATTGACAATATGATTGCGTGCCATTTCTTCAGCTACCATTTTGGAAACCGCAATGGATATCCCGGACGTAAGCGTAAGAATTACCAAAGAGTAGATAGGGGCAATGAGTTGAAACAATCCCATTCCTTCGGCACCAATAAGGTTGGATAAGTAAATCCTATAGATAAATCCAAAAATTCGTACAACAAAACCTGCCAGCATAAGTATAATCGTGCCACTGATAAAGGATCTTTTTGTCATTCTTACCTGCCTTAAAAAAAATTATTCTCAATATAGATATTTAATCCGGCAGTTAAATATGACAAAAGGCAGCACCTTTAAGGCACTGCCCGCTATACGTCTGAAATTCTATTCCAGCCCGCTTACAATTTTCTTCAAATACTCGCCAAACTCTTCCTTTATATCTTCCCTTTTTAATGCATATTCCACGGTCGCTTCCAGGAAACCCAACCGGTTCCCCACATCATACCTTTTTCCGATAAAATCGTAGGCATAGATGGCTTCAGATCCAATGAGCCTCTTTAAAGCATCTGTCAGCTGGATTTCTCCACCCTTTCCAGGTGCTGTATTTTCAAGATGTTCAAATATGCTTGGGGTTATGATATACCTTCCCAGAATGGCTATATTGGAAGGAGCCTTATCCTTATCCGGTTTTTCCACCAAATCTTTAACCTTATAAACCCGGTCATCAACAACTTTGCAATTAACAATCCCATATTTGGATACATCATCTTGAGGAACGCTTTGTACACCAAGAACAGTTGTTTTATATTCATTATATATATCAATCATCTGTTTTAGACACGGAACCTCTGAGTTTACAATATCATCTCCAAGGAGGACCGCGAAAGGTTCATTCCCTATAAAGGATTTTGCACAATGTATTGCATGACCAAGGCCTTTAGGCTCTTTCTGCCGGATATAATGGATATCAACGAGGTTGGAGATATCTTGAACAAGGCTGAGTAATTCCTGCTGACCTTTTTTCTTTAATTCCTCTTCAAGCTCAAAGGACTTGTCAAAATGGTCTTCAATGGTCCTTTTTCCACGTCCGGTAACGATAATAATATCTTCAATGCCTGAATCTATTGCCTCTTCAACGATAAATTGAATTGTCGGTTTATCAACAATCGGCAGCATTTCTTTTGGTTGTGCTTTGGTTGCCGGAAGGAATCTTGTTCCAAGCCCCGCAGCTGGGATTATGGCTTTACGTACTTTCAAAGTCACACACCTCTATTTCTATAAATTAGTCTATATACATTTTATCAGGCCCCACATCAGTTCTCAACTATTTTAAAGAATAGTTTTCACTTTTTTACCAATCATTAAGAAAGTATAAACAAGTGGAAAAATAGTTTTTAAAAGACTTTATATAGTGTATAATATAATTAATATAAAGGAGAGATCTGAATTGAAAGAATTTAAAAAGTACTTGATACCGCTTAGTTTTATGCTGTCCATACCCATTGTCAACATATTTTATGGTATTCTCAATAATGCAGACCGGGGTGTAAGCAACTTAGTTACCCGGCTGGATGATTCAATCCCGTTTATAAAAGTTTTTGTAATTCCATATATGTTTTGGTATCCTTTTATGATCCTAACCATGGTATATTTTTGTGTAAAGGACCGGAAAACCTATGTAAGGTCACTTATATCCATCAATATCAGTCTTATCGTATGCTATGTGATATTTTATTTTTATCAAACCACCGTTCCCAGGCCCGAATTGCTTGGCAATGACTTCCTTACCCGGTTTGTAGGCCTTGTATACGGCAGTGATAAACCCTATAACTGTTTTCCAAGTATTCATGTTCTGACATGCTATATCATGATGATTGCAGTTACAAAAAGCACCATTCGAAACCTTTGGATTAAACTTTTAGTTTATTCTATCTCTGCTGTTATCATCATTTCAACGTTATACATTAAACAGCATGTGGTTTTGGATGTAATCGGAGGAATTTTTGTAGGTGACATCATCTACCGGTTTGTGTATATTATTGATTGGGAATCTGCCTTCGCAGGCATAAAAAAATTCTTTAATTTTTTATTTTTCAATAAAAAATTAAAGGCAAATAAGAATACACCCTAAGCAGCGCTGCATTACCAATTAATCCGGCATTATGTTGAACATTTGAAAAGCGCAGCTTTTCAAACGCTACCCAACTATAAGTGGAAATTACTTCTTACTTAAAGAGCAGGATGATAAAAAATTATTGCTAATAAGGCAGGAAAAGATATGCAAGGACTTGTTCACATTTACACAGGTAACGGAAAAGGGAAAACTACATCAGCTATCGGACTGGGAATCAGGGCTTACGGAAGGGGCCTTAAGGTTTTGATGGTTCAGTTTTTAAAAGGTACCGAAACCGGTGAAATGAAGACACTCCAAAAACTGGCCCCCGATTTCCAACTGTATCAAGGACAAAAAATCAAGAAATTTACATGGGAAATGAATGAAAATGAACTCTTAGAGCTTAAGGAAGTACAGGAAAAAATATTTGAATATGCCATTAAAGAAACAATTAACAATCAATGGGATCTTTTGATTCTGGACGAGATCATGGGAGCTATCTCCATGAACTTGATTCCTTTGGAGAATGTACTTCAGTTTATTCAAAGCAAACCGCTCCACCTGGAAGTTGTCCTTACCGGCCGCAATGCCCCAGCCAGACTTGTTGACCTTGCGGATTATGTCTCGGATATCACTTGTGTCAAGCATCCGATGGAAAAAGGCGTCCCCGCAAGAAAAGGAATTGAAGTGTGATATCTTATTTTTTACACATATCTAATATGTACTAATGTTTGAAGCCTACATCCTTAGCAGCCCGCTTTTCTAAACAAAATATAAAGTTACAATGCAAAAATCTATCCTACTCTGCTTTCGAAGTCTCCCAAATACTAAATTTTAATCTCTAATATTTCGATAAATATACTGAGGTTTTTTAAGTCTAACCACACACTGTTAATTTTACCGGTTAATGATGGAGGATATATGAACCTAAATGGAAAAACCTTAAGTAATCGTTATATATTTAAGGATTTAATCGGTGAAGGCGGCATGAGTAAAGTGTGGCTTGCTGAAGATACTGTTCAAAAAGTTGACGTTGCTGTTAAAATTTTAAAGAAAAATGTAACCTCCTCCAGGGTAGATGATAAAATCCGTTTTAGAAATGAGTCTATGACTGTCTCCCGCCTCAATATTCCAAGCATCGCAAAGGTTATAGAAATCGGGGAAGATGGCGATGACAGCTTTATCGTGATGGAATATATCAAAGGGAAAAGCCTCTTTAAGCTTTTGGAAGAAGGCAAGGAGTTTTCTTTGGATGAAACATTGGAAATATCCATCAAAATAGCTGAGGCTTTAAAGCACATCCATAACGCCAATATTGTACACCGGGATTTAAAGCCCGGAAACATCATCATAGATTACGCTACAAATGAAAATGAACGGTTCGATTTAAAACTGATCGATTTCGGACTGGCTCAGGTAAAGGAATTCAATGAAAAGGACACCAATGAACTCATCGGCACATTAAGTTATATGTCTCCCGAGCAAAGTGGAATTATAAAAAGAAATATTGATGAAAGAAGCGATTTATATGCTTTAGGCATTATGATATACCAATTGCTTACAAAGAAGCTTCCCTTTGAGGCTTCCCACGTGAACTCCATTATTCACCAACAAATTGCGAAGGTTCCCGATAATCCATCTAAAATCAATCCTTCCATTCCGGTAATTTTAGACAAACTGGTTATTAAACTGCTGGAAAAAGAGCCGGAGAGAAGATACCAAAGCGCCTTAGGTTTAATCAGCGACCTGGAAAAAGTCCGAAACGGTGTAACAGACTTTGTACTTGGGTTGGATGACAAGATTGTTAAATTAAATTATAGAACCCAATTGATAGGTCGTGAAGAAGAGCTGGAAAAGCTTAAGCTAATTTATCAAAATGCCTCTATTGAAAACGGCAACATATGCTTTATCAACGGAGAAGCGGGACAAGGCAAAACCCGACTGGTAGAAGAATTTAGAAATTATATAGAGAGTGAAAATGGTGTTTTTATCGATGCAAAATGCTTTTCAGGCAATAATAAAATTCCCTTTGGCCCCTTTAAGGATGTCCTTGATATTTATATTAAGCAATTTGAAAAATACCCTATTGAGAAGAAACAACAAATAAAGGACGATATGACGGCTTCAATGGGGCATTTGGGGGAAATTATTTTAAAGCTTAATTCCTCGACCAAAGAACTTTTGGGGGATTGTCCTTCCCTGGTGGAACTTGAGGCAGATAGAGAAAATATAAGATTTCTAAATGTATCTGCAAGATTTTTTTACCATCTGAGCAAAATTCATAAACCGCTAGTCATAGTGCTCGACGATTTGCAATGGTGCGATAATAGAAGCTTCGAGCTATTAATTGAACTAATAAAGGAAATTGAGAAATATCCGCTCCTCATGATAGCAACTTACAGGGAAAATGAAATACCCTCAAAACATCCATTTTATGAACTGAAAGAAGCAGCTTCCGACTTTAGCTATTCACTCAATGAAATTACACTTTTCCCCTTTGATGAAGTGCGTATGACTCACTTTATATCCAGCCTGTTATTTGACAATGAAGAAAACTCCCGGGAAATAGCCGGCTTTATCTATCTAAAGAGTAAGGGGAATCCTTATTTTGCAATTGAAATCTTAAAACAGCTTATTGATGAAAAAGCGGTAGTGCGTCTAAATAAAAAGTGGGAACTTAAACCCGAGGTTTTGACTAACATTCAGATTACATCTACCATTGTCGATATCCTGATTAAAAAGATTTCTCTTCTCAATACAAACGAAGTAAATATCTTATCCTATGCAGCCGTAATGGGTAAAAAACTCGATATAGAATTTCTTTTTAAACTCGAGGAATTCAGCAAGGAAGAAATTGTGCAGGTAATCGATAAGGCGCTCCGCCTCCAACTCTTAGAAGAGGATCTATGGGAAAGAGGGATTGTCTATTTTGTTCATGACAGAATTAAGGAAATCTTTTATAAAAATATAGGCAGCAAAAATAATAAGGAACTTCATTGTAAGGTAGCCAATATCATCGAATTAATTAATGCAAAAAATACGGATAAGGTTATTTTTGAACTCGCCTACCACTATATAGAGGGGAAAAATAACGAAAAGGCCCTGGAGTATGCTTACCCGGCAGCACTTAAAGCCATGTCCTCTTACGCTTACGAAGATGCGGTTAAATACTTGAGCATCACAATAGAACTCCTTGAGAAAAAAGGTGCAGGGGGAAAGGCTCAATGGATCGAATGCAAGGAGTATATCGGAAGTATTTATCTCACCATTGGAAAAACAAACGAAGCCATCAACCTTTTTAACGAATTACTTCCATTGACCGGTACAAGGCAAAAAAAATTAAATACCTATAAACAGATTAGCTTTGCTTATTACAAGCAGGCTGACTGGAAAAACTGCGAAGTTTTTTGCAAACTCGGCCTTCATGTATACAATGAAATCATTCCAACCGGCAAGAGGCAATTTCTACTCTCCACCGTGAAGCAGCTATTCGATCGGGGGCTCCATAATTTATTTCCCTCACTTTTTCTCTATAATAAACTTAAAACGCCGTCCGAGGAATCAAGAAGTCTTGCCTGGCTTTATTATATTTTATCATGGACATATCAATTAAGCGGAGATTATAGAGCAACTTATACAATCCTTAAGCTTATCAACTTCTCTGAAAAAAAGCTGGGCAGATCCAAGGAATTAGGCCTAGGACTTATGACTTTTGCTGTCTTTCTTGCTGAAATACCTTTCTCAAAACTGGCTCTGTATAACCATCATAAAACTCTGAATCTTCGTAAAGAGCTTTGCGACGAGTGGGGCATCGCCCAATGCTGGTGCAACCTGGGCTTTTATTATAAATGCAGAGGACAGTTCCGCAAAAGCATTGAATGCTTCAATGACAGCATCACTATTTTCACAAAGATTGGAGATATTTATGAGCTCGGCGCAGCTATCAGCGGTTTATCGGGTACATACTTTAATATTGCCGATTATGAAAACTCCCGTGTTACCATTGATAAATTTCATGAAAACGGAATAAAGTCTAAGAATACATTTGCGGTTATCTACTCGCTCATCACCTATGCTATGATTGATACCGAAACAGGGGATTTCCCTAATGCTGAAAAAAATGGCGTTAAAGCGTATAAGATGTCCTGCGATGAAAATAATGCCTACCTGACTTGCATTACCAGTACCATGGTTGGAAGGCTATACTTAGAGATGGGTGATACACAAAAGTCAATAGAGTATTTGGAAATTGCCCATGATTTATATAATAACAACCGCTTCCTCAAGGAATATACCTCTCCGTTGTTTCCCTTCCTTGCCGAGGCATATATCCGGTATTATGAGGAAAATAGCTTTTTATTCACAAATAAAACAGAGAAGGACTATTTAAATAAGATTCGCCGTACATGCAAAGAAGCCCTCAAACTTACCCGTGTATGGGTAAATTATCATATGTGTTCCCTGCGTACTCAAGCTTTATATTATAGCCTTCGCAGCCAAGTAAGAAGCGCAGAAAAGTATTTTAAAGAGAGTATTGAATGCGCAAAAGTAATGGAAAGAAAATTTGAATTGGGTCTGGCACATAAAGATTATGCTGCTTTCCTTGAAAGGTCAGGCAAAAAAAGTGCTGCAAGGAAAAACCTTGAAACAGCGTATACGATCTTTAGAAGTATCGGTGCCAAAAGTTATGAGAAAAAGGTAGGATCCCAGCTAGGTATACAAGACATCGACTTCAATTCCATGGAAAGGTTCTCTAAAGAACTTAGGTACAGTCAAAGGCTGAATTCCATCTTTTCCTTAACGCAGGATATAACCTCTACTCTGGACTTGGATGAACTATTGGAAAAAATCATGTCCATTGCCATCGAGGTTACAGGAGCCCAAAGGGGTTATCTCATGATTAAGGACGAAAATACGGGGAATCTTGATCTCAAGGTAAGGAAAAATATAAATCTCACAGAAATAGGCGCTGACGGTTTCTCCAAAAATATTATGGAGGAAGTATTGGAAAATCACTCTTCCATTATTATTACCAATGCCATGGAGGATGAAAAGTTTAAATCCTTTCAAAGCGTCTGTATGAATGAGTTAAAATCCATTCTTTGCATACCGATTAAGTACAAGGATGAGTTCCAAGGAATTTGTTACTTGGATAACCCCTTATCCTCCGGCGTTTTTTCGGATGAGGACTATTCCATTTTAAACTCTATTATGACCCAAGCCGCCATTTCAATAGAAAATGCAAAACTCTATAAGTTAGCAATCACGGATGGCCTTACCGGTCTGATTATACACAGACATTTTAAAAACCTACTTAAACATGAGATTGTAAGGTCCAAAAGATACAATAGGATCTTTTCATTAATCATGTTTGATATCGATCATTTTAAGAAACTCAATGATACCTACGGTCATCCGGCAGGCGATGAAGTCCTTATTAATATTGCCCGGCTGACAAAGGAGAATTTCAGAACAATTGATGTTACCGCCCGCTATGGCGGTGAGGAATTTATTGTCATACTCCCTGAAACAGATACCGATGGGGCAAGAATTGCTGCTGAAAGGTTAAGACAGGATATAGAAAACAGTGTGTTTACCTATGCTGAACACAAAATTAAGTCTACTGTCAGTATGGGAATTGCCTCCTATCCTAAAGACGCAGAGACTATGGAAGAGTTGATTAAAAAGGCAGATGAAGCCTTATATGCATCAAAGGCAAACGGAAGAAACCGGATCACATTGGCCGGTATCAATCATGCACTCAAAGAAAGTAATTAAAACACCCTTCTTACAATTACCCAGGTTGTCATTACTGCTAATATAACTTCCATAAAAAATAAATATTTATTAAAAAAACATATACTCCCAATTTACTTTAACAGAAATAACTGTTATAATTAAATTGGGATAGTTTATTTGCCGTCGTTTTGCCAATTAATTAGTTATTGGATTCAATAATAATTTAAGCCCTTTCACTTGCGATCTTAGCCTTTAAAAAACAAAAGATATACATTTGTACCTTATTTCAATAATTTTACATATACCTATATAGAGATATTTTTATTCCATTATATTATTTTTCATTTTATGGGGAGGCTTGCGTAATATGTTGATTGGTTTTAACTGGTGGACTTGTCCACGATGCAAAAGCTATAAGGTAATATCCAACCCATCCTGTACCTGTATAAGATGTTCATTCTGCGGTACATATTTCGATACAAAAGATAACGAATTAAGCGAAGAAATTGTAAGGGAAACACCACAATACCGTGACAACTGCGAATTAAGCTGATCTTGTGTGCCAATGTACAATGCAGGCTGGATCACCCTATTCATAGCATATTGATACTTCTTTTTATAAAACATGAACTGCCATAAAATACATAAATGATTTTTTTAAATTTACTATTGACTTTTTGTTAGGGTTTCTGCTACAATAGGATGGCACGAGTTGCTAGACATTATGTTTACGCAACATGGCGGCGTAGCTCAGTTGGCCAGAGCATACGGTTCATACCCGTAGTGTCGTTGGTTCAAATCCGACCGCCGCTACTTTTGGCCCATTGGTCAAGCGGTTAAGACACCGCCCTTTCACGGCGGCTACAGGGGTTCGAATCCCCTATGGGGCATTTTTATTTGGGCGCTTAGCTCAGCTGGGGGAGCACCTGCCTTACAAGCAGGGGGTCATAGGTTCGAGCCCTATAGTGCCCACCAAAAAGAATATACACAATGTGTATATTCTTTTTTTATTTGCAGTTACAGCAACCCCCTCATTGTGCAGTGATATTCTACGGTTCCATCCTAATCTCACCCTTTTATTTGATCAACTATAATTTCTTTACAAACCTTGCATTTCCAACTAACCGCATATAAAATAGGATATATTATGAAGAATCATGTTTTATATTGAAATCACTCGTTTATTTGATAAAACAGAAGTACTTGATACTTGTTAACTAAAAGAGTTTAAAGTTTTTTACTTCAATATTGAATATTTCTAAGGAGAGATAAGTTATGCCATCTATTAAAAAGTTTATCCCTATTGTATTATGTGTTTTTTTCGCCATTTATTTTCCTCTACATACTTATGCAGAAAAAACACCCCAAGACATCCTCTCGAGTTCTGTAATCCTTTATAACGGTAAAAGTGATTCTTTTGCTTTTAATAAAAAGGTCAAAATTGATATAAAAAATCCGGATGTATGCACCTATGTCAAGAATGGGCGTGTCATGGTCCCGACAAGATTTTTATCTACGGTTTATGGCTCTGATATTGCCTGGGAACCTGCTTCAAAGAAAATAACCATCCGCCATTCAGATAAAACCATTGAAATCATTGTAGGAAAAAATACTCTGAAAATGAACAATACGGATATTGAGCTGGATACCCCTGCCGAGATTTCCAACGGGCGGCTTTTTCTTCCTTTAAGAGCTATGGTTGAGGCACTGGATAAAAAAGTATTTTATTATAAGAATCTTATTGTCATCAGTCCCACAGATAACCTCCTTGACCCTATCAAAGATAAGGTTCTTATTGAAAGTATCGTTGGAAACTTTCATCGAGAAAACCCAAAAGTAACTCAGACAAAAGAACAGAACTATAATAACTGGTACTTCAATAATAATTTCCCCCTTCGCTACATCGCTTACAGTGACACTCTAAAAAGATATATTGCGGTAGGAGGCTATAATACGATCCTCATGTCAAATGACAGTATTCACTGGAAGACCATTCCTAATGAATTCATTTATGATACCTTTCGATTTGTTTTTTGGGACGGTAAAAAGTTTATAATTTTTACAAACACCTACATGAGAGAAGTTCTAACATCTTCAGATGGCGTTGTATGGAAAAAAGAAAGCATAGATTTTTCGTCGAAATCTCCCCTAGGAGAATTATACAGTGCTTCCTATGGAAAAGGAAAGTATGTAGTTCTCAAAAACAACTCCATTTCTTACTCAAGCAACGGCCTGAATTGGCTTAATGTAGACTTGAAGCATCATAACTTTAGTGAAAATGACAGGGTATTTTTTGTAAACAATTTATTTGTTGCGACAAGTACATTCATTAAAGGCAGCAGTTCTGCTGACAAAATTTTGATCTCGGAAAATGGCATTAATTGGAAATCATATGACTTCTCCGGCAAGTTAAATGATTTAGTATGGAATGGAAAGAAATATGTAGGAGTCGCAAACAATGGAACTGTTGTGATATCCTCAGATTGTATTAAATGGAGCAAAGTAACACTTAATATTGATAATAAGATAAACTTATACAATATTTTATGGAATGGAAGTAAATTTGTCCTCTTTGGTGAAAATCCAAAAGAAACCTACAGCACCCAGGTAGCCTTTTCCTCTTCAAATGGTACTACCTGGTCAAAACTTCCGGATTTAAAGTATGCTGAGCCTGTTCAAAGATATAAAACCATTAGTAAATACATCTATGCAGAAGGAAAGTTTCTATCAGTAGATCTTTTTGGAAGGATTCAGAGTTCAAAGGACGGAATTAATTGGGTTCTCGTTAATTATCCGCTGCCATCCGGTATAGAATTTACCGACACACTTTTTCACAATAACAACAATATTTTCATCGGCTATTCCAGGCATCACCCACCACAAGCCGTTATTTTAACGCTGGGCAAGGATATGGCTTACAGGAATATGGTCAGTTTTGACCTATCCCAGGAAAGCGAAGCCCCAACAGCTATTACGTATGGCCCTCATGGCTATGTAATGGTAGGAAGGTCAGGTAAGATCTGGACATCCAAGGATCTGACAACTTGGACTCAAAGGGATTCCGGAACACGCTATGAGCTTAGGGATGTTATCTACGCCAAAGGGATCTATCTAGCAGTAGGGGAAGAAAGAACGATTCTGACATCCGCGGACGGTATCAACTGGAAAACCAGTATTCTCAACTTGGAAAGCATCTCTTATCTAGAGCATATAAGCCTTTACGGCATAACATATGCAGACGGACAATTCACAGCAGTTGGCGATTGTATTGTTTCATCACCGGATGGAATTCATTGGAGTTTAAGATATAAATGTAATGAAGGAGATCATTTTACCTCTATAACTTATGGAGACCTAGGGTATGTGGCAACAAATTATGCAAACTATATTTCTACATCCACGGATGGCATCCATTGGGTCTCTACGCAGAAGTTAAGAAATGACGAGTCTTACGCATTCTGGGATGTAACTTATGGAAACGGAGTTTACATGGCTGCGGGTTCATCGATTTTTACAACAGCCCCTAAGTATCTAAGTGTTTTTGTCTCTGTTGACGGGCTAAATTGGCGTGAATGTCCACTGGGAATGAATAGGGATACATACCACACCCAATATGACAACGGTTACTTAAGTTTTAGCAATATCCTATGGAATGGAGATCAGTTTTTTCTGGCAGGCAATCTTGGTTCAATCCTTGTAAGCGGCTTAAAATGATTATTCTCCCCAGCTTGTTGCAGCTATTTTAAAATTGGATGACGCAAATTTATATATTTAAAGTTTCTAAAACCTTTTTAATCATTAATCCAACATAATCTTTTTAGCGTCACTTGTTTCGTGCAAGTTTTGGTGAGTCCTGTCAAAAGATTTTTTTAACCTCCAGCGTAATGTTACAAATATTTCTATTCGGAATGGTATATAATCAGTTCTCGAATAAGAAAAATTGGAGGGTTACAAAAGATGAATACGGAAATTGCAACATACAAACGAATCGGCAATTTGAGCCAAGATTTAGAAAATTCAAGGTTTAAAAGCATTTTAGGACTTACACTGACAAAAAAAAGTGTACTGATTTTTCCACTGGCTTTTCTCCTTGGCAGAACTTCCTTACTTGGTGGAATGATGCCCTTTGGAACTGCATTGTATGCTTCGACTCTAGGTTTAAATGTAAACAGGGTGCTGGTGGCTTTATCTGTGATTTTAGGTATGGTTACATCAGGTGCAAAGGAACAGCTTTACATATCCCTTGCTGCGATGTTTTTATTTAACGCCTTAAATATCCCATTCAAAAATCAAAAAAACAAAATGACCCTAAGGCTCGCCGTAATCGCCTCTATCAGTATTTTGCTTCCTCAGCTATTGATGACCTATCTTGAGGGCTTTTTGCTATATGATTTCCTTAAAGCCGTCTTGCATGCAACCGTCATTTTCTTGCTTGTATTCATATATAGAAACGCTATCCCTATGATAACGGATCCCATCATGAAGCGCTCCCTTACCAGTGAAGAAATTACAAGTATTGCAATTACTGCTGCTCTTGCTCTTTCCGGGTTTTCAGATTTTCATATTTTAGGCTTTACATTAAAAAATGTGCTTTGTATTCTGATTGTGCTTTTATTTAGTTTCAAATGCGGTTCCGGGGTAGGTGCAGCAATCGGTGTAACTGTAGGACTTATCGTAAGCATGTCTGCACCCGGGGCACCATTACTTATCGCATCCTATGCCTTTTGCGGCCTGCTATCGGGTATATTTAAAAACCTGGGCAAATTCGGCTCTGCCGTTGGTTTTGTCATGGGTAATGCACTCATAACCCTCTATTTAAACGGCTCTACAGAAGTACTGATTTACTTAAAGGAAATAATTGCTGCCTGCTTATTATTTATGTTCATTCCGGTTAATTTGATGAATTCACTTACAGAAGCATTAAATGTAGGCACGGATGGCTTTACCGATAGGAGGGGGTATGGCTCGAGGATTAAAGAAATAACCGTCGATAAACTCAATAAATTTTCCAGGACTTTCAAGGAATTATCCAAAACCTTTAATGAAATAGCCGAAACAAAAATGGTAACGGACAAGCAGGATATCTCATACCTTTTTGACCGGGTGGCGGATAAGGTCTGTAAAAACTGCAGCCTGTGCCTCCACTGTTGGGACAGAAACTTCTACAGTACCTATCAGGTTATGTTCAAAATTGTTGAACGGTTGGATTCCAAGGGCAGGATTGAAGAAAATGACATCCCGGATTATTTTATCAACCGGTGCGAAAGAATCAATGAGTTTGTCAATTCAGTCAACAATATCTATGAGGTATTTAAAGTAGGAATGGTATGGAAGAGCAAGATCGGAGAAAGCAGGGAGTTGGTCTCTCAGCAATTGGAAGGACTGTCGAAAGTAATTTCCAATCTCGCCTCCGAAATCAATATTGACATGCATTTTAAAGAGGATTTGGAGAACACGCTACTAAACGAACTTATCAAAGTAGGCATCCGTGCCAGTGAAGTGGTCGTATTCGAAAATAAATGGGGAAAATATGAAATTAGCATTTTTCATAAAGGATGTGGTGGAAAGAGAGCATGTGTGGCTTCAATAGAAAAATTGGTTTCTAACGTTTTAGGACGTAAAATGATGAAGGATTCGACGGATTGCCAGCACACTTTAAAAAGAAGTTCCTGTACCTTGAAGCTGGTTGAGGAAGAGGTATTCAAAGTTACGACAGGAATCGCCAGAGTATCCAAATACAGCGGCATCATCTCAGGCGATAACTACACATTTATGAGCAATGGAGACGGCAAATATGTTTTGGCGTTAAGCGACGGCATGGGATCAGGCCAAAAAGCTGCAGCACAAAGCAGAGCAACCATAAGCCTTTTAGAGCAGCTTATGGAAACCGGCTTTGACAAAGACACAACCGTCAAGCTGATTAATTCCATTTTAGTTCTGAAATCTACCGAAGAAACCTTTGCAACCATTGACTTATCCCTCATCAACCTTTTCAGCGGTGAGGTTGAATTTGTAAAAATCGGTGCCGTACCCACCTATATTAAAAAGAGCGACGGAGTTGAAATTGTTAAGTCCTTTTCACTCCCTGCCGGAATTTTAAGCAATATAGAAACTGAACTTATCAAAAAGAATGTAGAAAGCGGAGATTTTGTCATCATGTTAACAGACGGGATCCTGGACTCCTTTAACAATGAAACAAATAAGGAGAAGGCTCTAACGCAATTCATCCAGGAAATCGATACACTAAACCCTCAGGAAATTGCCGATTTGATTTTAAATAAAGCCTATGACAATTGTGAAGGAAAACCGACCGACGATATGATGGTATTAGTTGCAAAGGTATGGAAAAGAATAGGTTAGAGATGTATAATTTTCGGTTTTTTAGTACAAACTACCTCTGATATTATTTATTTAAAAAATTATCTTCATCAATGATTATGTTTCGGAGGATTTGTATGTTAAATCGAAGTGCAAAAAGGGTGGTTGTAATAAAGGATATTCCGTCGAATCTTATAGAAGAGGCTATTTTCATTCTTAAAGGAGATCCGGATAATAAATATATAAACAATTCCAAAGAAACCTTAAATAAAAGTAAAAAAAATGATGACTTTTTGATTAAGGAAGCGCATATGATCATCAACAACTATATTAAAGGAAATCCGACAGCAAATGATTACCTGAATTTAAACCTGAAACCCTTAAATTCAAAGAGAAGTTTTTTAACCAATACCTTCATAAATCTAGCTCTGGCCTTCAGTATTGCACTGCTGATTTTTATCATATCCAAAGCGATATAGCCTCCCCCGGGAGGTTTTTTATTTTTTTAAGGCAATCTCCAACACAGCAATTTCCTCAATATAATAAAAATCTCTTAAGCATCGAGCTCAGATGATTTTTGGTGATCGCTTCGCAATACCGCTAATAAAAATGGGATGTACCTTCAGTATGGCACATCCCATTTTTATTAGAAAATATTATATCTCAATATTTATTCATCCTCAACCCGCTTAATATTGGCACCCAAAGCACGAAGCTTTTCATCGATCCGGACATATCCTCTTTCAATGTGCTCAATATCAGTGATCTCTGTTATGCTCTCTGCCTTAAGCCCGGCAAGCACCAGCGCTGCACCTGCTCTTAAGTCTGTTGCTCTCACTTGTGCGCCCATAAGATTTGGAGTTCCTTCAATGATAGCACTCCGCCCCTCAATTTTGATATTTGCACCCATCCTTTTTAATTCACTTACATGCATAAACCTGTTTTCAAAAATGGTTTCGATAACCATGCTGGTTCCTTCTGCTCTACTCATCAAAGCAGTCATTTGAGCCTGCATATCGGTTGGAAACCCAGGATATGGGTGGGTTTTGATATCGATTGCCTTCAATTGTCCATCCGAATGGACCCGGATGCTGGACAATTCCTCAGAAACTTCTACCCCTGCTTCCCTAAGCTTTGCACTTACCGGTTTCAAATGATCCGGCACCACATTTTCGACCAGCACGTCCCCGCCTGTAATAGCCGCAGCGACCATGAAAGTGCCTGCTTCAATCCGGTCGGGTATAACCGCGTGGTTTGTGCCTTTTAAGTGATCCACACCTGTAATTCTTATTGTATCTGTCCCTGCACCTTTTATATCCGCGCCCATAGATGTTAAATATGTAGCCAAGTCAACAATTTCAGGTTCTATGGCTGCGTTTTCTATAATGGTTTGTCCATCTGCAAGCGCTGCCGCCATAATGATATTTTCAGTGGCCCCAACACTGGGAAAGTCTAAATATATTTTGCTGCCCTTAAGCCTACCATTAACCTTTGCCTCAATATAGCCATGACCTTGGGTTATCTCTGCTCCCATCGCAGAAAAACCTTTCAAATGCAAATCAACAGGCCTTGTGCCAATCGCACATCCACCAGGAAGAGAAACTCTGGCAACTCCCATTCTGGCAAGTAAAGGTCCCATCACCAAAAAAGATGCCCGCATCTTATTTACAAGTTCATAAGGCGCAGTTGTATCCTTTATCATTTCGGGGCTTATCCGAAGTTTGGTTTTATTATCGGAAAATTCAACCTTTGCCCCAAAATTCTCTAACAATTCGCACATAATTCTTACATCATTCAAATAAGGAACTTCTTCAATAACGCTATTACCCTCACCTAGCAGCGCCGCTGCAATAATCGGCAATACGGAATTCTTAGCGCCACTAATCCGTACCTTCCCTTTCAACGCTATGCCATCAGATATTATTAATTTGGGCACCTGGATTCTTCCTTTCGTATATAAGCTATATTCGTCTTTTGTATTTATTATGAAAATAGGTACCCCTTAGAGCTTTAAGGGAGATGACAAAACCTTAACATAAAACATCATAAAAGGATTGCCGCCCTCTAGACCTCCCAAAACCTATTTTCAGGAATCCCCGCTTCATGTTTGACTTAGAGTTCTAGTATTCTGTGGATATAACGGGTGTTGCAAGCCATATATATGTCTTATCTTCGCTTGAGTTGTAGCGAATGGCCAGGTTTAGGTTAATTTTTTTCCCGTTAACCTTGATAGAATCTTCTATAAAAGGTGAATACGCTGAAACGCTGATTAAGTTCTCATCTCTCATTCCTTCCACCTTTTCCGCTTCTACATCTTTAAATATCCGCTTACAAACTTCATTTAATTCATTGTACTCAAGCTTGCCGTCGTAATTTCCGGTTATGCACATGTTTACCTTCGGTTTTAAATTGTGCTTTTCAAAAACATTTAAAGCGGTCCTTTTCACCTCCTCCAAACCGGATGTTGTCATATCTTCAACAATACTTACAGACACAAATCTTTCAGACCCGGCTTCTGTTTTTCCGTTTGCCTGCACTATGATGTTTACTACAACCTCGTCATCTGTCACACCACTTATTTCGCATTTTTTTATGTGATCATTTTGTATTTCTCTATTGGAATATTTGTTATTTACGATTAGCCCCAATTTTTTAGAAAAGTCCAGAGCCAATGATTTTACTTTTTCCATGTCATCTATTTTATCTTCCATCCTAGCCCAGAAATAGAGTTCACTATTTATAACATGGGCACCTGAACTTTTAAAGGATTTTACAAATGCCGCTTCAGACAAATTAGGATTCTTAGCATTTCTTACAAAATATGCAGAAAAAAGTATTATAATAAATAACACTACTAAAGACATACTAATCGTAAAGACTTTTTTTTTCATGTACATCCCCCTTTTACTTTAAAACCCTGTTTAAATTATTACCTTTTTAAAATGGGGATATACATATAAATTTCTGAGGTACTATTTGCAGCACCCTGTAAAATTATACATGACTCAAATCATATTATCAATTGTAAGTTTTACCGAATACTCGCCTTTACTGGATGGGAAAAGCTGCACTTTTCGCACTGTAACAATTATTAGTCCTAGGAAACAATACGTTTGAGATGCTAATATGTTGATAGTGCTCTACTTACCATCATCGCACAGTCTGCCCTGTTAATGTAGTTACCCTCATTAAATTCCCTATATATATTATCGGAAGTTTTTAAAATTTCTGCATCAAATATTTGTTTTACGAAACCGCTATACCATTGATCTCTTTTTAGCTTATCATATATTCCGCTTTTTACCGATTTAAAGGTAAAAGCTCTTGAAATTACTGCACAAACTTCTCCAACAGTAATAGGGTTATCCGGCTTTATTGTATTGTCTTTATAGCCTGAAATTAGTCCGTGTTTCACTGCTAAAAGAACCGTATTTTTAGCCCAGTGTTTATGAATGTCTTTGAATCCCTTTTCATTTTGTGCAGTACCCTCAAGTTTTAAAGCTTTTACCATAAGAACCATAAACTCTGCCCTTGTGATGGAGTCAAAGGGCTTAAATAATTCCCCGTCTCTTCCATTTACAATTCCGGCATCATGCAGGTGCTGTATGTGCTCTTTTACATCCATATTTTGGATATCCTTAAAAATGAGATTTTCCTTATCCCCTACACGGTTTAAAAGAATCCGGATAGGTGGTATGGAACCGGATAAATCAAAATCCATAGAAGTAGTGGTAGATGTTCCTTGGTTCACAGAATATCCTATAGTCAGGGCTTTTCCGTTTTTCAGGTGAAAGTAGCTGATGCTTACCGGTTTTGCGTCCTCAGGGTTGCTCCATTTCAGGGTAATACGGAGCTTATTGCCTTCCACCGGTTTCGTTTCATAAATAAGTCCGTGGGCAAAAGAGTTACTATTAAAAAAGAATAGGGATATCATAACCATAACAGCCAATTTTACGGGTCCTGTTTTCATGTTGTCTGCACCTCAATTCCAGGTTTTCTTATTCACTAAATACACATACGTGTGCTGCCTTAAAGAATACATAGCTTCTATATCTCATTCTAGTGCTTTTTAACACAACAAATTTTAAGTTTCAAAGTGTTAAAAATGAACTTCATCTGTTTGTGCCTCGCATACCCTGGAAAAAAGAATTACGTTACGAGGCACTAGTTATTCGATTTCACCAATGTATGCCAGCATCTTTTCCAGAAGCGCCATGACCTCACCCCGGGTTACAGGTTCCTTGGGTGCCAAAGTACTACTTGTTTTACCGTTTACCAGTCCGTTTTCCACTGCAAATTTAACTCTTGGATAAAGTTCCCGGCTTACCTGCCCCATATCGATATAATTTGCAGGCTTGTTGATTGCAGGAATGGCCTCATTACCGCTTTTAATCTCGTATACCCTGACAACCATCGCAACCGCATTCTCACGTTTGCATAAACTTTGCGGGTCTTCCGCATTACTAAAGTTAATAATACCTGATTTTGCCGCTGTAATCATATAATCTTCTTCATAGTTATAATCCAGCACGTCCATCATGATTTTAACCGCATATCCAGTAGATGCGTAATTATTGGGATCAAACTTTCTTCCTTTGATACTCTTGAGTTCGTGTATAGAAGCAACATTATTGATGGCGTTTTCTGCCCAGTGGCCGACGATATCGTCAAAAAAATCACTTCCGCTTTCTGCTACAGCCATATCCCCAAGTTTTTTCGTCTCAAACGAGACATTTCCTTTCCCTTTATTCACATCATAGCTTCCGGAGGTCGGAGTCTTATTCCATTTGGATAAAGCCGGATCATAAACTACACCGGATGTAATTCCTTCCTTATACCAATTATTATCTTCATATGTGACCACAACCTTAAGCGGCCTTTTAAGTTCATCCACCGGATATGGGTTTATTCCATCCAATGCATTCATCTTGACACTGCTTATCCCAGTTTTAAACTTCATATTCTTTGCCTTGGTTTGCGCGGCTTTGGCATCGGTTGAAATACTCAGTTCAAGGTTAAAATCATCGGTTTTGACAGGTACCTTGCTCTTGTCAATTTCAACAGTACCCGGGCGGACTACATATTTTTGGTCTCCGGTAGATATGATTAAATTCTCTTTTAATACCGACAAAGCGTTAAAAACTCTGTTGGAAACCATTACATTGATCTTGCTTGCTTTAGCGGGAGGCTTGCTGATATCAACAATATAATCCAGCTTATGATCATTTTGAACATGCTCAACAAAACGGTCTGCATTGACATCGATAATTTTCACATTCCAAATGTCATTCTTTACCGACGGATCTTTAAAAATAAAGTCACCCTCAATCACTTTTTCAACGTCCTGGTCCGCATCGTAATCATCATTACTTCTTTCGGTCCTTACGGTTACACTTTGTGTTGGTTCGGATTCTACATTTTTTGCCGTATCCAAAGCATATAACCTGGCATAATATCTATAATTGGACCTTAAGCCTTCAACCTTAAACTCTGAAACCGCACCTGCGTTGTAGCTTTTTGCATCCTTGTAATTAATGTCCCCGGCGATCTCTATCCGGTACTGCATCCCGCTTTCCTTCAACCATTCAAAAGTTATACTGTTTTTTGTTATGGCTCCGGGACTGCTGCTTACCCCAAATCCTCTTGGCGTCACGGGGGGAATATTGTCCAGTGTTTTAACACTGTAAGAATCGCTCCATGCCGATTGACTGGTTTGCCCGCTTTGGCTCACCGATTCAGCCTGAATCCAAAAGTAATAAAGTGTTTGCGCTTTAAGGTTTTTAACTTTATAAAAGCTGGAATAAAGCAGTTCCTGGGCTTTAACATCCACCTGTCCTTCAGCTGAATTTATATTCTCGACGGTACCGTACTTAATCTTATAGTTATAGCCGGTTTTATAATTCCACGCTAAATCAACATATACATCTCCCGGCATACTATAGTTGATGGAAGGCACCGTGGGCTTTTCCAACACCGGAGGAATAACCGGCCCGGTTGTAATCACGATGGGGTCGGAAGGTCCCGATATAAGGTTCACACTTTTTCTTACTGCTCTAACCCAGATAATATAAGATGTATTGGCGTTTAGGTTGGTAAGGGAAATATCCACATTATGCCTTAGGTTATCCGGATTTAAAAAACGGTCCTCCGTTAAATCATTAGGTGTTACAGGAAAATTAGTTACTTTATTGGCAGGAAGCAGCCTAATATCGTTATAGGTCATTCCATCCACATAGGCAATACAGCCAACATCAAAAGTTACTCCATCGTCATATTGCACCATCCGGTAGGTCAGGTTATCCGGAGGATTTGCAACAGGGTCATAATCGGGTACATCGGATATGCTTGCTCGCTCGGTCTTTACATAATCCCATTTTCCCGTATCCTCATTAAACTTTTCGTACCATTTATTTTTTAGTTGAATTGTAACAGAATTCTCAGTAACCAATTCTCTTCCATCCGCCCCCTTTTTAATTTTAAAAGGTGGCCTTGCAGGTACTTTAGGCTGGTCGATAGGTCCTTCGGTGGGTGTAATAATTACCCTGATGGCGGGCTGGGAAGTATAGGTTACGTTTATAAGTTTGTTATTCACATACTCCAAAAAGGTCCTTTTTGCAACAATTTTAAAATAATAGGTAGAATTCGCAGTTAAATTGGGGACCTCATATTTATATCCCACCAGCTGCATCCCGTCCATCACTTTGTTGCTGTCTCCCATCTTTAATGAAGAAGCAATTTTCATATTATCCGGCGGCTGGTCGATCAGGTTGGGATCATTGATAAGCCAAATATCGTATGCCGTATCTAAATCAATATTCCCATCCGATTTCTTTGGAGCACGCCAAAGAATGGTTGCCTTGTTTGGCTTTAATTGGTCATTGTAGCTTATGATCGCATCTCCCGGAGCCCTCTCAAACTTATCCACAAGCTCGGGCACAGGAGGTGTATAGGCTAAATCCTGTTCCTTAACAATAATTTTATCCGATTCAATTTTAATGCCCGGATACACCTCTTCCCCATTCTTGGTTACGAGGGCCCGAATAATGAAATAACTGCTTTGATCTCCCGTGGGTACGGTTATGAAGAAATTCGTATCATCCACAGCAGCCATATACTGGGGTATATCGCTGGTTTCCAAACTTCCCTTATAGATTTGATAGGAAACCCGGATATCCGTATCCCCAAGGCCAGTTACAACCGGACTCCAATCCAGTTTCCAAATGGTTCCGGATTCGATGGTGGACATTTTGGTTGTCTTTGCAAGGATGAAACTGCTTACCGTTATAGTTTCACTTTCCGGAGTTCTTTTTAACTCAGGTTCTACAATATCCGGAGCAATTTTTATGTAATAGACCCTACCGGGATCATTTACATTATGGACATATTCCAGCTTTCCCGCCGCCTCATTTACCTTTACCGGCCCGTTAGGTTCAATTTGGGCTTGCCCTATATAAATGGGGGGTGTATTGGAAAAGGTTTTGTTTTCGGATATAAAGAGTTTATAATCCATTCGCCTTCCTGAATTCCATACATCATCCCACTCAATCTTTATTTGATTGGTGCCATAAGAATATGCATTGATCTTAATATTGGTCATTACCTTCAGCCGGTTGGACGGGGGCGCTTCCGCACTGGAGTATGTCGTATCCCCATCCCGGTGCATATGGTAAGCAGTACCCGCCATGTAATAGATTGTACCCGATTTCAAATCCTTCATTTTAAATTCCGTCGTGTCACCCGAAAGGTTTCTTTCTTTCAACGTTGCCGGAGTAGACGGTTTATACGGTTTATTTATTTCCTGAAGGTATAAATTAATATAATTTGCAATGGAGTCCCCGGGATATGAAACAGGATTCCATTTTAAATGAACATAATAACCGTCAAATTCATTATACCCAATCGGCGCATCGTTGGGACTTGCTGCAGGAGGCTCATTCCTTAACATTTGCATCGGTTCTTGAGGCGTCGGATCGGTAGCCGCAAAAGCCGGACCGATAGCTCCCCCCTGCAATAGTAATCCCAATATTAAGATGGAACAAAGAATTTTCTTCAATATCGTCATAAGGTATTACTCCCTCCTACATTCCCCGCTTTCTTATTCCACGGTTTTATCCCTTATACTCAGCTCCATGAAATAGGGTACCTCATTTATGGAATATCCCTATTTACACTGTACCAGGGTATTATTCCAGATCCCCTGTAAGTTTTAAAAGCTTTACAAAAGCAGCAACCATTTCCGCTCTTGTGATCGGTGCTTGAGGTAAAAATGCCTTCCTTTCATCCAGGGTAAATACCCCTAAATCCAAAGCCTCTATACAATACTTATAGAACTTGCCGTCAATGTCTATCTCATCCTTTATATAAAGACTTCGCTTTGGCTGCAGACTGTCGATATTAACTCCCATTTTGAGGCAATACACCCTTATGGTAACAGTGGCTGCCTGCTGCCTTGATATATCGTTTACTACGCTCACCATATCAACAACATTATCCAGCCCAAGCTTTTTAGCTTTTTGCTTTATATCCAGCCCAATATTCTCATTTGTCTTTTCCATGATCTTTTCATATAGAAGAATTGCTTCTTTTACCGTAACATTGCTGTCCGGATAAAAAGATTTGTTGGAGCTGAATACATCACTAAGGTCATACTTGGATATCAATGTACTGATATAGTCCTTGGACCAGTGGTCTGCCTGCACGTCGCCGGTTGCGGGAATCATGGCAAGAACAAGGTATTTACCCGTTTTTTCGGTTACAAAAGTCACCGAATTCCCGGTATAAAAAATGTTTTGCGATATTTTTCTCCATGCGCTTTCACCGTCATAAATTACATAAGGCATTTTAAGTCCTGTTTCATCATAATGTAGAAGCCGGGTAACCAAGGGCTCACTAAAGGTTTGAACCTGTTTGGTATTTACAATTATTCCAGGCGCAGTCCCCTTTCCTTCTACCGTATCATTGATATAATAGGACAAGTCACTCTCCATTTCTCCGACAAGCTCAGTCACATACTGTTCGATCTCGCTGGATGAACCTGTTCCCTTATTGTTATTAAGTAAAATATTGAGTTTTTCCTGTACGATGCCTGTTTCCTCATTGTACACTTTATCATAGAATTGCTTTTTCAGTTCTTCGTTGGTTTTGACGCTTCCAACAGCCAGGATTTTAAAGTCGTTGTTTTTCGATGACAGCTTGGTTTTTGCAGGTAAGGAACCACTTACGTTATCATTTCGAATAACGGTTACCTTGAGCAAGACATCCTTTACCGTAGGGTTTCCTTTGAGGTAAGCTATTTCCTCCATATTTTCAATATCCAATGTTCGAGGCCTTAAGGTATACTCCGCAGCATTGATTTTAACCGTTAAGCTTTTATTTTCATTGTTCAGCATGCTCACCACATTATACGGAATATAAATGACATCGGTATTCACATTCCTTCCGAGTTCGGATATATCCAGTGTCAAAGGATACCTTCCGTTATTCTGTATGGCATTTAGCACCTTTTCTTCCTTAAGCAGCACTTTATTATTGATTCCATTACCAACCGCCATCCTCCAATAAAGCTTTTCTTCAAATTTATTGATTTTATCCTTAAATACTGCCTTCTTTTTTACATCCCGGTCGGTTACATCATAGTCATCCTGACTGAATTCCGTTCTCAAAGAAACGGGACCGATATATTTTGAAAAAGATACCAGGGTTGTGTCCAGCGGATCGATTTTAACCGCCCTTACTTTAATAAAGTATTTTGTATTGGGTCTTAATAGCTGCCTTTCCACAGTTCCGTTTCCACCGGGTACCGGAACCAGAGAGGACTTAATCCTTGCATAAAAGTATTTATGGTTTGTACTTGCTGTTTCAGCAGTTTCCTCGATATAGTAGGGATTTCTCTTACCGTCAATCTCCTCATATTCCTCCAGATCCGCAACGGTTAATACGGTATAATCCGTTTGATCCGCCGATTTAATGGCAAGTTCATATTTATAGCTGGGAAGCCCTCTCCATTTGACCTCCACCTGGTGATAGCTGTCTTTGGTTTCCTTATTGGTATCTTCATATACCAGCACCATCGTAATATTTCCTTTATATACCCGTACATCATAAGGTGTATTGGGCTCAAGGTTTATAAGCCTTGCGTAGTAAACAGTGCCATCTTTCGTTACTATCGCTTCAGCTCTGCTCAAAAGTTTGAAGTCCCGGTCTTTAGGCCCTTTGACATAGATTTTGAAGTCCTCCGCCTGTAAGTTCGGACTGGCATCCATCCAGAAGAAACCAAGTTCAGCATCCTGTATTGCCTCCATCCCTTCAGGCGAATCGATGAGCATAGTCGTCACCGGAATGGAAACCCACGAACTGGTGTTTCCATTGGTCTTATTTACAGCCCGTACACTGAAATAATACAGTTTATTGGGAAACAGCCATTTGATTATGGAATATTGACATACTTTTGAGACATTATTGTATTCGAAATTCTCAGCCAGGGGATCTGCCGAAGGATCCAGGGACAAACTTCCAAAAGTAGCTTTAAAGCTTGTATAAAAGGGGTCACTGGAATATGTGGAAAGAATTGCATTTGGGTCAACCTTGGCAGTTGTACATATGATTTCATATTTCACGTTATTTTCCTTCTTAAGCCAGGAAAGTGTTACAAAGGACCCGGAAAGAATCGGGTTTCCGCTGCCGTCTTTCGCAACGGCAAAATCTGTTGGAGCAAGGGGTTTCCTTGAAGATTCATCCGGCGGCTTGATATCTCCCGAAACAGTAGTAACAGGCAAAATGGATGTAAAAACCGATTCCCTGTCCGCTTGATCTTGCATTACCAGCCTTGTCTTAACCATAATATAATAGGTAGTATTCGGCGTTAGCTTGGGACCAAAAGCGGTATACGCATCGGTAGCAGGTGAAAAGTCTCTCATGGTTGCCTTTATTGATACACTTTGAGGGTCAGTCCCAATAAAAGTGATGTCTGCATTTAAGTTTTGTGTTGTTCCAATCAGTTTAAAAGAATCTGTCGCCGTTGAATTACTCATATATAAATCATAATAAATCGCTTTTGAAAGGCTTGGGTCCGGCATATAGTTTCTCCAGTCCACAGACACTTTGTCAAATTCAATTTCAACATAGTTGGAAAGTGTTGGCTCAGGATTTGGAATGACCTCGATCTCATTTTTATTTAACCTGAGATTTTTGGGCAGGGGAACCTCCCGTTCCCCACCGGCAAGGGTTGTAAAGCTGACTGTTAAAGATTTGTCCGAAATTTTATCCAGGGCAGTAGATCCTTTATTGATTCCATTGGTAGTATACATTTGCATATAGTATACCTTGTTTGAAAGAAGGAATGCCGGATAGTTTTCAGCGTTTGGAATGGCATTATCTGCTGCACCGTCACTATCTTCACCCTTAAAAAGCTCAAATCCTTTTACCGTATACTCCAGGTAGTTTCCATTCTCCCTGATATTGGGCGACAAGGCACTTACATATTTTACAAGTCTAAATTTTATCGGATAAGCTCCATACTGCTTCCCATTTGCCTCCAACTCCGGATTGTTATCCAGTGTAAGCTCTGTTTGATATGTATTAATCAGAAAATGAAAATAGATATCTTTTGCCGGGTCATAGGGATTATTTGCTTTTATTTGATCCCAATTGGCAGGCTTAGTCCACGAAATTGTCACATTCGTAGACTTTTCGTCCTCCTGCTGGTTTGTTTTCGGGTTTAGGGCTTGCCCTGTAACAAGGTCCATGTCAATCACGGTAACGCCTGTCGGCACCGGTGGCTTGCTGATATCCTCAATCAGTGTATAAGGCATTTTTTCCGACTCTATCCGGTCAGAAGAACTGTCAGTTTTTACAACAATCTTGTAATAAACCTGGTTATTCGGGTTCATCCCTGTAACAACCGTAACCGCATACTCCGAATTATTCGGAAAAAAGCTGTCGGTCATCGTCTTTTTCACGGCCCAATCACCTATAATAGCCGGATCGTCACTGGTTTGAACTTCATAATAGAGTCCGGGCAGGTCTAGACTGCCTTGGTTTATTCGGTACACTTTAACATAGACATTATTTAAATCATCCTTTGTAAGCATAAACCTTATTGGCGTATATGTATACGGCGTAAGGCCTGTCAACATACTTCCGTTTTGTGCCGAATTAGGACCCACCGTGACTAGGCTGACATTGTTGCCACCTGCGTTCTTAAACACAGGTTTTATATTCATATAAAAAACAACTCCGGGAAGTACATCCCCGTCAGGAAGACCATAAGCCTCTGCAGCAGGAAGTGCAGTATTCAAGTCTTTTCTTCCGATCAAATCAAAATTCATAAACCCACTGCCGTCAACTGCATGCACTCCTGCCGTCACACCTAAATTCCCCGATACTTTCGCTGAATACTCCGGATTTCCATAATCGATAAGAATTGCAGATTGAGTAGATCCACTATTTAATGTGGATAAATTGGTGGAAATATTGACTCTGAAGTTAAATGAGGAAACCTGTCTCCCGTCCTGGTAAATATTATCGACGGAAGCAGCCATATTTCCTAAAACCGCCGGGTCGTTGGCATATACGAAGGCACCTGCATTCCATACCTTTGGCATTGCCCATTTTAAATTTAGCCTTGGCTCGGTCCCGCTCTCATATCCTCCACCGGAAACAGCCTGCCTTCCCCGCTCTATCTTATTGCTGTAAAAGGAAATCCTGGGGAGAAAATAGATCAATCCTTCCCCGATTTTACTTCCTCCCGCAGCAGCTGCATCATACACTTCTACCTTTATGTCATAAATAATATCGTCCTGCAGTCCGGAAATGGTCTTTATATTTGTAACCTGATTGGTGGTTGTAGTCAAAAAATTATTCGGTGGAGTATGGTATGAGACTACAACCGATTGGGTTCCGGCAAGGTTGTCCCACCGGATTTCAGCCGTCCCCCCCGAGTAGCTGTTGACGATGATATTCAATGGTAACGGCACAGCATAGGACCTTAGCCAGAAATTGGGTATCAATCCGATCACCATATTTATGATCAATAATACGGCAAGTATTTTTCGAATATTTCTCATTTGCCTATACCTCCAATGAAAAACAGTTTGATTGAAAATGAAGTACACTCTTTATGAGGCAGTTCATCTGAAAAGAAATCCGGATGGCGTAGGATGTGATTTATTGCTATAGTTTAATTTTACCACACTCAAGGCTTACTGTACGTAGGTCCAAAAGACCATTTTTGATATGTAAATGTTTCCATCCCTCATCATACCGGTACGAATAAATTCCAAATATCCCCACTCCCTCAACCAAGTTTTATTTATATATATCGGCAAAAAAATCAATTATAAATAGTTTCCTATGATATAATATATATTGGTTTACCGGCGCTTAAAAGGGAGGTTTATAAAGTGAAGCAAAAAATATTGGTGGTTGACGACGAAATTTCAATTTGCGATCTTTTAAAAATCAGTTTGGAAGCGGAAGGCTATGAAACCCAAACCTCAAATGATGGAAAAGATGCCTTAAGAAAGATTGAGCATTTTAATCCGGACTTACTGATACTGGACTTAATGCTGCCTGAAATCAATGGCTTTGATATTTGTAAAAAGGTAACAACCGAGCGTCCTATTCCTATTATCATGTTAACAGCCAAGGCAGACCTGGTTGATAAGGTGTTGGGACTGGAGCTGGGCGCAGACGATTACATAACCAAGCCCTTCCATACCCGGGAGCTCATTGCACGGGTAAAAGCACTTTTAAGGAGGGTATCTCAAGAAGCGAAACCTGCATCCATCACATGTTTATCCAATGGCACACTTTCCATATATCCGGAAACCCGCAGGGTACTGGCCAATGACCGTGAACTTGATTTATCCGTTAAGGAATTTGATTTGCTTGTCTTTTTTATGAATCATATCGATCAGGTTTTTTCACGGGATACCTTGCTGGAAAAAGTGTGGGGCTATGATTATGCCGGAGATACCAGAACAGTAGATGTTCATATTCAAAGGCTCAGAAAAAAGTTGAACGACCGCGAAGGACTGTTAGTCCAAACCATCTTCGGGATAGGATACCGG
This sequence comes from Clostridia bacterium, assembly GCA_026418275.1. Taxonomy (GTDB): domain Bacteria; phylum Bacillota; class Clostridia; order Acetivibrionales; family DSM-2933; genus SKW182. The sequence continues at coordinate 22,890 of JAOABQ010000044.1, read as the reverse complement.
ATGAAGAAGCAAATATCATAAGCCTTATATACCCCAAAAGAATCGAGGCAAAATATGAAACTAAGCTTAAGGAATAAAATGATTGCTGTGAATATGGTGACCCTTATTTTAACCTTTATCGTAATATTTACTTTTGTCACCGGCAATTTAAGCGCAACCAATAAAAAAATGCTTATAGACACCCTTGATTCCAAAGCACAGGTCTCTGTTTATACAATAAAACAAACTATTCTCACTGGACAAAACACCGAAGCAACAGTAAATGAGTTTAGAAAAAGGAGCAAGGACTTTTCCTCAAAGATTTCACGGGATATCGGAACACGTGTTTTAGTGTTTTCAAAATCCAAGGAACTTCTTGCCGATTCATCGGATGAAAAGTGGGATCATGCAAATTTTCCCGAGCTGGATGAAGTTCTAAAAGGTAACCGCACCTATGTAATACGGTCTGTTAACGGTGTTCGGCATATGTACTTCGGGGTACCTGTTGTGATTCCCGGACAAGTTATCGGTGAAATCCTTCTGGTTCAACCGATGAAAGAAATTGACGAAAGTACGCGGAATTCTCAAACCCTTCTCTTACTTTCATTTATAACGTCAACACTGATTATTGCGGTGGTTATTACTTTACTTACCATAAAAATTACCAAACCGATTAAAAAGCTGCAGGAATCTGCTGTAAAAATCGCCGCAGGAAACTACAGCGGCCGGATAGATATTAAATCCTCCGACGAAATCGGAGAGCTTTCCAAGTCCTTCAATAAAATGTCTCATGAGATTGAAAATAAAATCAATACCATCAATATTGAAAGAAATAAACTGACTTCTGTCCTGGAAAGTATGGGTGAAGGTGTTCTGGCCTTAGGCATTGGCGGAGAATTTCTGGCAATAAACAATAAATCACGGAGTATCCTCGGACTCTCCCCTCTGGCTTTATCTCCACTAAAATTATTTCCAAGTGCCCTTTCAGGTTTAGAACTTGACAGTTGGTTAGCAGAGCATGCTGTGGATTTTAAGGAAGCTTCCCAAAAAAACTTTTTTATACACCTTATTAAAGAACTTGAAGACCTTTTCCATAGAGTAACCGAGCAAAAGACCAGAATTGTTGTTGAAATTCATTATGATGAAAGAAACCTCTTGGTATGCGCAACACCGCTCATGTTGGATGAAAGTGCGGAAGGTGTGGTTTATATTATGAATGATGTAACCGAACTTCGGCTTCTCCAGGAAAAGCAAAAGCAGTTTGTAACCAACGTTTCTCATGAGCTCAAAACTCCTCTGACCACGATTTTAGGCTATATTGACCTTTTAAAGACCAAAGGTTCGGATGAAAAAATATTCGCCACATCGGTACATTACCTGGAAGACGCCAGCGAGAGACTTCTGCGGCTGATTAATGACCTTATCGACCTGTCCTCCTTAAGTAAGTTTGAATTTGAAGTTGAGCCCAGGAGCACGGATATTGCAAGTCTTGTCCGGGATATCACCGGACAAATGTCATTGAAAGCACATAAATTCAATATTAAATTTTTAACCGAGATAGAAGAAGCCGGTGACATCCTAGCTGATCCTGAACGGATCAAGCAGGCTTTGGTCAATATTCTGGATAATGCAATCAAACACTCTCCGGAAGGTGAAATCCTGGTAAAGCTTTCACCTTATAAAAATGGAATTGAATTGGATATTAAGGATAACGGCTGCGGCATTCCAGAGGAGGTATTGGATAAAATTTTTGAGCCTTTCTACCGGGTGGACAAGGCGCGTTCCAGAGCACTCGGCGGCAACGGACTAGGCCTTTCTATTACCAGGGAAATTATCGAAAAGCACAATGGAAAAATAACGATTAAGAGTAAGGAAGGTCAAGGTACCCGGGTTAGTATTTATCTTCCGAGATAAACATACTGCTGCATATATTTAGGGCTAGGGAATATCCTATGCCTTTATTTGTTTACAAATTTGTTACATCTCATTTATTGCTTTGTTATATATCTCTTTTATTATAAAATTGAATACAAAAGCTGCGATAGACCTAAACTGCCGGCTAACAGCATACACTGTTTAAGTATCCGTAATCTACGCTGCAGGGTTTAGGATATCGTATTTTCTATGGCACCGAAAATGATAGTACCCTTAAAAGGAGTATACTAAAATGTTTAAAAAACTTGTACTGATTTTAACTTCTGCAATTCTCTTTGTAACAACGGCCTCTTGCGGCTTGGATGAGGGAAAGGTTGGTGTCCTTAAAGGCGGAGGGATGGCAAACAGCAGCCTTCTGGTAAGTTTTAAGGAGCTTTATTCCGGCAAGGTAGAAGGGTTTACAGATAATGATCATGTCTTAATCAGTGAAAAAAAGGGAAATGAATATAATTTTCATGTGGTGGATGTATTATCGAAAAAAAAGTCTCCCCTGCCCTCAATGCTGCTGGGAGATGATTATTCTATAGAAATTTCTCCGGATGGGAGCAAGTTCATATGCAATCATTATCTGGTTAAAGTAAACGAACAGAAAAAAACGCTTCTAACAGATATGAAGCAGTTGGAAAATAATGCCCCCTCTGCTTTCCCTCCGCTTCCCTCTTATTCATTCACCAGGGAGGGTGAAGTGATCCTGGTCCATCCGCTCTATTACGCAATGAAGTTTTACTATGGTATCACCCCCGGCTTCACCCCGGTTTCCTCATCCAAACTTCAGATGGAGGCGTTTATGAAGCTGGGAGATACAAAGAAGGAAGCAAATTCAAATAAGAGCTTTAAGGATATCAAACTGCCTGAAATTGATTATCTTAAAAGTCCCAAGCTCCTCATAGACCAACTAAAATATATTTTTGTCGGATATGAAAAAGATACCGGCAAGACACCCCTGTTCGTCTTTGATATCACAGATAAAAAGTTTAGGATGATTGACGAAAATATATCATGCTACGCCTTATCCCCGGATGAAAAAAACATTGCCTTTGTCAAAAATACAGGCAAAAGCAATCTTTCCTATGTGCTCTATACAATAACGACGGATGGCAGGGATAAAAAGGAAATTGTCAGGCTAAACAGCATCTCAGGTATTTCCTGGTCTCCCGACGGAAAAAGGATTGCCTTTTCCGGAAGCAGCGAAGTGAAAAACGATATCTGGGTAGCGAAAGCAGACGGCAGCGAAAAGGAACAGATTACCAACGGTATGGTTACCACAGAAAATTTTTCATGGTCCCGGTCCGGCGACAAGATTGCCTTTACCGCCGGTGCTGAAGAACCGGCGGTTTACGTGATTACACTCAATACAGGGACAGGCCGGCCAATCAATAATTATTATGAGGAAAACCCTGTTAGAAGAGAAATGACCCGGGATCTTCTTTCCACCCTAAGGCATGAAACCATCCTGGTTAACCCTCAAAAGATAGATTAGTTCGGAGGTTCAACCTATGAAAAAGCTTATAAAAATTTCACTCATTGTATTTCTTATTTTTGCCATTCCTGTATTGGGGATCTTATCGTGTATCCTCTATTACGCCAACTTTGAAAAACCTCAGAAATCAGATGTAATGATCATTTTAGGCTGCCAGATCTGGGGCAGATCGCCCAGCGACTCCCTTCAGTACAGGCTTGATAAAGCCTTAGAACTCTTTAAAGCCGGCTATGCAGGCCATATTATTGTAAGCGGCGGCCAGGGGCAAGATGAAGAAACCTATGAATCCAGTGTAATGAAAGACTACCTTGTTAAAAAGGGCATTCCGGAAGCAAAGATTACAGAGGAAAACAAATCCACCAGCACCTTTGAAAACATTAAATATTCAAAAAAAATTATGGAGGCAAAAGATTTTAGAAGTGCTATCATTGTCTCTAATGACTTTCACATTTTCAGATCTCTGCAATTGGCAAAACGGCTTGATATTTCTGCTTCCGGTGCTCCGGCCCCAAGTGTAGTCTATCTCCGGACTTATTATTACAGCCGTGAAATCTTCACTGTAGTAAAAAGCTTTTTATTTGATCACTAATGCACTTAAAATGCGCCTGTACAGGGAAATAATGCATGGTGTAAGATCGCCGTTCTTATGCGGTATAATTTAATACATAATTTTTACGAAAGATTACTTAGCAAGGAGGCAAAATTATGACAAAAAAGCTTATGATACCGGTAATAACCATTGTTGCAGCTATTATCGGCCTCGGCTTCATATACAGTATATCTTCTTCAAAAATTCCGGATGCTTATAACTACTATAAGGACAAGCTGCTGTATCAGGATACCGGATCAAACACAAGTAAAAAAAATAAAAGCTTACAAACGTTAGAAAATTACCATTTGCGAGATGTTAAACCTGATATTCCTCTTGATAAAATCATAAAGGATAAAAGATTAAAAGCAAACGGAAATTATAATATATTTGTGGATATGAAAACGCGAACCTTATCTTTAAAACATGGGGAAACCGTATTAAAACAGTACCGTATTGCAGGCGGTTCCAACACCCACAAAGGAAATAAGGAAAAGGAAGGTGACCGGCGGACACCGCTGGGAGAGTTTTATATTTGCTCCAAGGAAGTTTATTCTCCTTCCCGGGTATATATCGGGTCAAGATGGATGCTTTTAAGCTACCCTAATATAGAAGCCGCCGACAGGGGTTTAAAAAACAAACTTATCAATAAGGAAACCTATAAAAAAATCTCCCGCGCCATCAAAAACAAGAAAATACCTCCCCAGGATACTTCCTTGGGGAATGCTGTGGGGATTCATGGCGGCGCAGTATCAAACTATGCAAAGGATTGGACAGCAGGCTGTATCGGAATGTATGATCAGGATGTAGAGGAAATTTACAAATATATTAAGGTTGGCACAAAAGTCATGATAAAGTAACTTAACACGATATGTTGGCTAGGTTTATTAGGTGGAAAGAACAAAAGCGTAGAGACTTTAGAGCATGTTAATCCGAGCGCGGGAATTAGAATCCACTGTTTGAAGCGAAGCGAGTTTGGATTTGCCTGAGCTGAATTTATATGCTCTTAAGGATTGAAGCATCATCGTTCTTTGAACCTAATAAACCTACCAAATTCATTTAGCGTCACGGAAATGGGGAAACTGAATGTGTAGAGAATGCTTTTACAAAAATGCAGGTACAAAGTATAACACCCTATTGGCAGATCTTACAAGTAAGTATGAATTTTTTAAACAGGCACTGGATTTATCCAGGGAAAAAGAGGATTCTCAAAATATCGAAAGATATACTCTGATTGTAAATGTACTTAGTGAGATTTTGAAATCAGAAACGATAAGTACAATAAACCCGCACTTTTAAACGTAATGAATGTCTATTTCGTATTTTCATGATCTCGAGCCACAAATGAAGCACGTCATATTGCGCCCGGTAATTAACCCGTATTATCGTAGGTGCTATTGTCATTTGTCCACCTTTCATCACTTAAATATACAGTTTATATTTGTCCTAATCTCATATACAATAGATGTGGATCTATATATCTAGATTTGTTAAAGGGGGCTGTTATTTTGGCAAAGGATTTAATTTTTAGTATACGAGACAACCAGTACGCATTCTCACCAGTAAAGATCGAACGGAAAAAGCTTTACGGGTGGACCGAAACCCTCGCGTTGGATGAGGATGGTAATGAATGCAAATTGGTAAGTATGGATGAGTCCGGCACCGCGATTATACCTAAAGGCTGTCTGGGGTTGGGCATGCTCAATCAAAATTTTGAGTGGGTGGAAAAATCCGAACTCAAAGTAGTGGATGAAAACGGTAATGATGTAGACTCTCTTCCCTCCAGCTTCTCTTCACCCATTGAGTTAAACAGGACCGTAACAGAAGAGGAACTGCTGGATTACAGCATTGTATCGGTCTACCAGTTGGAAGGAGAAAGTCCGGATTTAATAAATATGCTCCAAGGTACAATATACACCTTCCCTTTCAATTACCGGGACGGCTACGAAAGCAGGCCTGCCTTCCTTATTGAAAGTGACGGCAAACTCTTTATTCTCGTAGGAGTGCCTATAGAATTTTCCTATATCGGACTCGAAGAGCCGGTAGAAATTGATAATGAAGATGAAGAAGAATTCTCAGAAGAACTTGGTATAGACTTCAGTATGATGTAGGAGGAATTTAAATGAGAACAATCAACCTATCCAATGACCGCAAAAGGGATGCAGAAGTAGGCTTTGAAAGCAAACAATTAAAAAGCAGGTTATCCTATGTTTTAAAAGATGGAACTCCGAAGAAAAGTGTGCGTATTCTGAAGGGTACCCTGTCGGTAAATGAAGAAGTACTGGCTGAAAAATTCGGAGGTTTGACCCACCTTGGTGAAGCGATCATAAATGAAGATCCGGAAGTGGATATAGAAATGGCAGGAAAATTTATCAATACTACAAAAAAATTGTACATCAATAGGGGAAATCAAATCGCGTATTCGGTCAATCTCATCGAAGTCGTTAAAAATCCGGATGGAACTGAGAAGAGCAGAAGAGATCTTTCCAAAACTGAAAGTAATCTTTTAGGTGAAATTCCTCTTCAGTGGACAGGCAAAAAAATTCCGAAAGAGACCGCAGTGAGGAAATTCGTCTTCTCCAGGAAATATCAAATCAAGCATGTTAATGGGCTTACATATGATTTTCTCTACGAAATGGCCAAAAACCTCTCGGAATCCAATTCCATGATGCTGGTCGGCGGCGGTAAAAAGGGAACAGATCCCATCATCCTCACCGGAGGCGGCACCCCTTATAGAGGGTTTTTGGAAGGACGGGTAAAAGATGATAAATACATCCTTATCCTCCACCTAACAAATTTAGAGTTAAGGGGGTTGGAATAATGAAGCTTTATGACGATAAACTTCAAAGGGCAAAAGGCTATTTCGAAGGTAAAATAGATGCGGTAGATGAAGAAACAGCGGTTGTTTCATCCAACTATAAAAGAAGAGTTTGCAAGAGTTTTATTTCCATTAATCCGAGCCAGATCGATTCAAGAATCGGAGGCAGCAAATTCTGTATTACCAAAAAGCTGGATGGTGAAATGAATGTTCTCTTTTTTGACGGCGAAAAGGCTTTTATCATCAATACCGGCGGAAAGGTCAGGATGGGCTTGCCTTGCACTGAAGAGGCCGGAAAAGAATTAAAGTCACAAGGAATAAAATCTGCGGTAATCCCCGCCGAACTATATGTATGCGAAGATAATGGCAGAACACGTGTTTTTGACGTACTTTCTGCACTTTCCAAGGAAGAGGAAATGCATAAATTATGCCTTGCTCCTTTCGATGTGCTTGAGCTCAATGGAGAGCCGTTTAAATCTAGCTGCTATGAAGATACTTACTCAAAATTACAGGACCTTTTCTCTTCTTCGCCTATGGTTAAACCGGTAGATATGGTAAAAGCTGCTTCCAAGAGCGAAATCCTGGATGCTTTCAACCGGTGGGTAACCGAGGAAAACGCAGAAGGTCTGGTAATAAGGTGCGACCTTCCCCTCATTTACAAGGTAAAGCCAACCCATACGGTAGATGCTTTAGTGATTGGATATACTGAGGGAACCGGAGATCAAAAGGGCCAGATCAGGACATTGCTGCTTGCACTGATGACAGATGAAAGCTGCTACCAAATCGTCGGCAAAACCGGAAACGGCTTTACCGATGAGGAAAGAAAAAGCCTCTTGCAAAAGCTTTCATCCATGCATATGGACTCTCAATATATTGAAGCCGATTCCAACCATGTTGCTTTCCGAATGGTAAAACCCGAGCTTATTATCGAACTAAGCTTTAATGATATCCTGACCGATACGGGAAATACCAAAATAACAAACCCGGTACTTAAGATTGAGGATGCCAAATTCAAAGTTTTATCCTCTGTGCCCGGAATCAGCTTTATTTATCCTATGTATATAAGAATCCGGGAAGACAAAAAAGCACATTTTGAAGATGTCCGCTTTGGTCAAATAACCGATCTTATCTATGTGGAGGAAGATCCCTCCGGATGTAAATATAAGGAACTGCCAAAAAGTCAGGTTCTTTTTAGGGAGGTCTATAAAAAAGAAAGCAAGGGCAAGCTGATGGTCTTAAAATTTATGGTCTGGAAAACCAATAAGGAAGATTTTGACCCAAGTTTTCCTGCGTATGTAATGCATTACACCAACTTCAGCTCTGAAAGAAAAGACCCTCTGCAAAGGGAAATCCGGGTTTCCAACAATAAAGATCAAATCTTGTCCCTGGCTCAAAAATTTATCGAAGAAAACGTTAAAAAGGGTTGGGTTAAAGTTGGGTAGTTATAATTTAAAAATAGAATCATAGAAAAATCACTTAAAACGTTAATAGAAATAATCTATTAGCGTTTTTTATTGGATCCGCGTATTTTTCATATACACCTTGAAATATTTTAAAAAATATCGGAAAATATAGGTTAAACAAGTTAAAATCATGTAAAAATAATGCATGGAATACTCATTTGCATTTGAAATAGGCTTATTCCACCCTCCATCGCTGTGAAGCATACCTTTTTAAAGAGGGAATTAGCTGCTCTGATGCAAATTCAGTATAACCATCAAATTCTTCTAAGGAGAAACAGTATGCTAAAGGAACGGTATAGTTTTTCAGACCTTGTGGACATCATGAAGCTTTTAAGAAGCGAAAACGGCTGCCCCTGGGACCGGGAACAAACACATGAAAGCCTGAAAAGATATCTTATAGAAGAAACCTATGAGGTTTTGGAAGTCATCGATTTGAATGATAAAAAGAGGCTCTGTGAAGAATTAGGAGATTTGCTCCTTCAAATTGTTTTTCATGCCCAGATTGGTGCGGAAGAAAAAACATTTGATATGGAAGACGTAATCACCGGAATCAGCCGCAAAATGGTGCTCCGGCATACCCACGTTTTCGGAAATGATATTGCAAAAACAGCAGATGATGTGGTAGACAACTGGGAAGCCATTAAAAAGAAGGAAAAGGGAATTCAAAACCAGACAGGGGTTCTGAAGGATGTCCCCTCCAACCTCCCTGCCCTCATGAGAAGTTTTAAGGTTCAGCAAAAAGCTGCCCAGATCGGATTCGATTGGGACAACATAGAGGATGTTTTCAAAAAGGTAGAAGAAGAATTAAATGAATTAAAGGATGTATACAATAGTAAAAACATGGAAAGAATAACTGATGAGATGGGCGATGTGCTGTTTTCACTTGTCAACCTCTCCAGATTTCTGAAAGTGCAGCCTGAACTTGCTTTAACAAGTACAATTAACAAATTCATCAAGCGTTTTGAATATGTGGAGCAAGAAAGCATAAAAGCCGGCAGGCAGCTTCAGGATATGACCTTGACAGAAATGGATGCGTTATGGGATAAGGCAAAAGCACATTTTTCTGAAGAAAAAAAACAAACATGAAGAAGGGAGGTATTTAAAAACTAAAATTAATTTTTATACAATTTGTTTTCCAGGCAGTTTCCTTTAGCCATTGATGCATCATGATCAAATAGCTCTGCCGACTAACAATGGAGTGGATCTCCTGGACCGGAAGAAGAATAGCAAGAGATGTCCTGTTAAAATTTTCAAATGAAGAAAATTGCATAAAGAAGTTCCTAGTAATACATAATGATGACAATGACACTTATATCAAGGGTTTAAGTGAAATCAACAGGTTACGGAAATACTATGCAATTTATCTTTAAACATAAGGAGGAAAAATAATGAATAAATCAGAATTAATCACAAGCATATCAGAAAAAAGCGATCTGTCCAAAAAGGATGCAGAAAAAGCATTGAATGCTTTTTTGGAAAGTGTTGAAGAAGCTCTTGTTAAAGGAGATAAGGTTCAGCTTATCGGCTTCGGCTCCTTTGAGGTAAGAGAAAGGGCAGCAAGGAAGGGTAGAAATCCCCAGACGAAGGAAGAGATTAGCATTCCAGCTTCCAAATCTCCAATTTTCAAGGTTGGAAAGGCTTTAAAGGATATGGTAAATAAAGAGTAATCACGCTCTTTTAAAACAATGATTTAAACGACTTAAGAATGATAAATATACTCTCAATGATTCCTTAAAGAGGGCTGTCTAAAAGGCAGCCCTTTACTTATTTTACTTCCTGCTTGTAAATTTTTTAGCCTTTTGATAACATTAATTTTGAACTTTAAAGCTGTAAACCGAAAACAATGTGGTAAATAAAAACAATCGAATTCTTTGGCAATATAATTTTTTCATCTTAATTAAGGAGGTATTCCCAATGAGAATCGACAAATATCTCAAAGTCTCCAGACTCATAAAACGGCGCACGGTTGCAAATGAAATGTGCGAGCAGGGCCGTGTTAAAATCAATGACAAAACTGCCAAGCCCGGAAGTGAAGTAAAGGTTGGAGATTTGATTGAAATACAATTCGGCAATTCAACTACCAAAGTGGAAATTCTTTCAATCTCTGAACACGTATCCAAAGCTGAATCCAAGGAAATGTATATTTTAAAATAAAGATCATATAGTCCCTTATTCTTTAGTTATCCAAATATAAAACAAGTTATTTGCTGCAAGCGAAATACCTGTGTTTAGCGGTTGTTTTCAAGCTAAATTCCCTTCCCGCTTTGGTTATCTTAAAGAGTATAAGGGATTTTTTATGCATTTTTCCGGATGTACATGCATATCTATTTTATTAATCATAAAAATGGAGGTGCGCGTAATGGCTATATCCGATGATAAAAAAATGACAAAACCCAAAACACAGAATTTAATCCTGGAAAATAGAGAAAAGCTATCTATATCAGGAGTTCTTGACGTTGAAAGTTTTAATGACGAATGTGTGGTAGTAGATACAGAACTCGGAGTTTTAATCATTAACGGAGAAGATCTGCATATCAATAAACTAAATCTTGATAATTCCGAATTGATCATCGAGGGTCTGGTCTCCAGTTGTGAGTACAGCGATAAAGAGTCATCCAAGTCTAAGGGATTGGGATTCCTTGGCAGAATGTTCAAGTAAAAGGTTGTGGTTTAGTTGCCGATATCGATAAGTGACGAAGCATATATTTTTCTATTATCCGTTGTAGGTGGAATGATAATTCCTTTTATTTACGATCTTTTTAGAATTAAGAGAAAGGCAATCAATACCAGTACCCTGTTTATTTATCTCGAGGACCTTTTATTTTGGATTCTTGTTGCTATCGTTATGTTTGCCATAGTATACTATAGCAATGAAGGCGAAGTTCGGGGCTTTATCCTTTTTGGGACTATACTGGGAGCAATCCTTTATATTCTGCTCTTAAGTAAAGCAGTTGTAAAGATATCCATTACTACAATACAGGTTATTTGCAAGGTTATTAAAACAATCTTTACAATCATTACTTATCCTATAAAAGTAGCCTATAAGATTTTAAGAGTCCCTTGTAGATTTATTTATAAAATTTTGAAAAAGTTCATGAGGGCCGCCAAACGGGTTGGCAAAAATAATGCTTCCAAGTTTTATAGAAATTTAAAGATACTAAAAAATGTAAGAAAAAAAATATAAAAAGAAGGATTTTACATGTTTTACGTAGAATAATAATTTTAGTTTTGGTATTCATCCCTTGTGTTCTTTCATTTTTATGGTTACTGCCATAAGAGATCATTTATGAAAAAACGAATTATACAAAGGATAAATTTAATTTTGTGAGGGATAAAAATGAAAAAAGAAAAAAGTTCAAAAATCGGTCTTATTGTGGTAGGCGTTTTAATCATTTACTTGTCGTATTTATTTATTGGTCAGGAAAAAATCTTTTCCACACAAAAAAATGAATATGTAAAACTGCAGACTAAGATTACTGAAGAAACTAAAAAAAAGGAACAGCTCCAAAAGCAGAAAGAAGCTATTCAAAGCGACGAGTATGTTGAAAAACTAGCTCGGCAAAAACTTGGAATGGTTAAACAGGGAGAGCGGGTATTTGTTGACATCAACAAATAATTGCAAGTTTCTCACAATCCCTTTACTTAACGCTTGACGAAATGTTTTGCATGCTATATAATCGAATTACTCTATCATTCAAGGGGGATTTTTGGGTTTATGCTGGTTGAGGTAGGACAAATAGTTGAAGGAAAGGTATCTAGCATTACAAATTTTGGAGCCTTCATTCAACTGCCGGATGGAAAAACAGGTCTGGTTCATATTTCCGAAATTGCCGAGGAATATGTTCGGGACATTAATGAGCACTTAAAAGAAAGTCAGGTAGTAAAAGTTAGAATTATCTCGGTAGACAAAAACGGTAAAGTTAGCTTGTCCATAAAAAAAGCGTCAGAACCTAAACCCAAAATAAAGTCGAGTAAGCCCGCAGAACTTGACTGGAACAAGGGTAATTCTGGAGGCCTCTCTTTTGAAGATCGTTTAGCCAAGTTTATGAAAGACAGCGATGAAAGATTGCATGACCTCAAAAAGAATTTCGAGTCCAAAAGGGGCAGCGGGGGTTATAGAAAAGCTACGCAGATTAAAATGTAGTTTCTGTTCTTCGTATTAAATTCAATTGTAATTATTTTGTTTATTTGATTTTGCCTGCATGAAGTAAAATGGATATAATTAATAAAAATAATTTTAAAATTAACATTGACATGAAAATACGAATATATTATAATATGAAAGTCGCCAATACATGATACTGATGCCGGAGTGGCGGAACTGGCAGACGCACAGGACTTAAAATCCTGCGGGTAGTGATACCCGTACCGGTTCGATTCCGGTCTCCGGCACCAATATATTTAAGGTTCTACGTATTCTAAGAGAATATTTAGAACCTTTTTCAATTATCTAAGGTTTTATTCGAAATTCAGGTTCCAATTTGATTGAGTTTGCATATATTGTACTATGCTATGACAAGTATCGTTTGATTGGTAAAAATTACTTTAAAATATTTTTTAAAATATACTTGCAAAACATCCTCTATGGTGTTATACTGGTAAAGCGTTAAGGGAAACCAATTAAATATCGCGGGGTGGAGCAGTCTGGTAGCTCGTCGGGCTCATAACCCGAAGGTCAGTGGTTCAAATCCGCTCCCCGCAACCAAATGAAACGTAGACGTCGCAAGAGATTGCGGCGTTTTTGTTTTTCTCAGAAATTGCGTAAAAACGCAATTGGGGAAGTCGGCGTTTTATTCAAAAGAATTATTGATATTGAATATCGCCCACCGTCCGCTTTAATCTACTAGAATCTTTATTCCTGGCTCTTAATCTGCCTTAAAATTATAGGATCCCCTTCCAAAGCGGTCCACTTTCACCTTAACGCTTATATTTATCTCCGATTCAGAAATTATCTTGCTCCAATCCGCTCCTGTCCCCCGCCCATACTTGGCTGCAGCAACACGCCCCAATTCCAGACAATCCACCTTGAATTCCTTCTGCATTTTCTCTATGAATTCCTTGCATTTCTCTTCTGTTTCTTGGGCGATAGACTTCTGAAAAGCTTCGATTTGGTCAGGTTTTTTCTGAAGCTTGTCATAAATATTGTTTGTGAGCACATCGCCCTTAAACTCCACATCTATATTGAATTTATATTTGTTCCCATCTGTTTTTTGGCATTTAATTTTCCTTTTTGAAGAACCATATAAGGAAGCAACCTTGTCAATGCCTTTCTCCTGTGTCAGTATTCCACGTGAATTGTTTTCCCTAAGAAAGTTCATGATTTTTGTTTCCTGCAAATTCAACATTACAGCTAGCTTATCCTTGTCAAACACCGCTGCTCCGCATACCTGCACGCGGTTATCTCTTGCTTCTATACAGGGAAGAACCAGATTCCTGCCCTCTGAATCTATTCTTACATATGAGTCCAAGAGCTTGTAATTGTCCGAATAAAAGTTTTGATCCCTGTTGAATTGTATCAAACCCTCGATAAAATCAGCTGAAGTCGGGTATTCATCCACTTTGACCGTAAGTATGTCCAACGCTCTTCCTTTGCTAACAGCAAGCCAGCCCATATCATTTATGAACTGGTTTGAAAAAAGCATGTCCAGTGACTGCCTAAAGCTGCTTCTTGCAACTTCCTCACTGAATATGATCACTTTCTGAAGTCCGTAGATAAACCTATGGTTGCTTTTTAACTGCCTTGCCTCCCTGGTAGCAGGCATATTGAGACCCGTTCCGCTGATTATCATGTTTGTGATCTGGTCCTTCTTGCCGAATGTATATACATCGATGGATATCTTATACATTTTGCTTCCTTCAGTTGATTTCACCTGATCTACTGCAACACCTGTCGGTATGTCTATATTCTCAGCCGGAACCGGAATATTGCCCGGGTTCAAAACAATATATAATACGATGCATATTACAACAATCATGAGTATAAGGTATCTTTTCAGCATAATTCACCCTTTCATTCGGTACCTTGTCCTGCTTTCCTCACTTTGGCCTTGTCCTTTACCGGTATGCCTTCAGGTCTGTTTGTCATTTGCCACAGAGGAGCCCTGACAAGGATATCCTTCAGGTCACTCTTATAGAATGTCAGGTATGGAACCCCAAAACTCTTAAGAGACAGCAGATGTACAAGGATCAGGATCAATCCGGTGGAAATGCCGAATATCCCCATCTCGTTGGAAAGAATAAGCATTGGATATCCTAAGAGCCTTATTACAAAAGACATATCATGATTAGGAATAACAAAGGATGCAACTGTTGTCACTCCAATGACCAATAAGGTGCTCGGGCTTACTATCTTGCCCTCTACTGCAGCGTCGCCGATGATAATACCTCCAACTATGCTTATGGTTTGTGCAATTTTGGAAGGAAGCCTCAAACCGCCTTCCCTGAGTAATTCTATCAAAACCTGGACAAGCAGTATTTCTATAAGGGGAGTGAGCGGTATTCCGACCCTTGACTGCATGATAGGCACTATAAAATCAATAGGAATCAGTTCGGCATTGAATTTTACCAACGTGAGGTATATGGATGGTAACACAAGCACAATAAAAACAGAAATTGCTCTTAGTATTCTTAAGCTTATGGACAGTAAGGTCCTTAGGTAGTAATCCTCTACTGTATGAAAGAACTCAAAAAAGAGAACAGGCAAGGTAAACACAAAAGGTACCCCGTTCATGATAACTGCTATCCTGCCTTCCATTATCTTTGAAACTACTCTGTCAGGCCTTTCCGTGTAAATTACCTGTGGGAAAATTGTATAAGTGCTGCGTTCAATGAGCTGCTCCACCATTCCAGTGCCTGTGACGAAATCCACGTCAATTGCCTTGATTTTCTTCCTTACGCTGTTTAAAATGTCCTTGTCAACAATATCATCAATATAAACCAGCACCAGATTGGTTTGTGACCGCCTACCTATAATAAGTCTCTCAAAGGAAAGATTTTTGTCCTTTACCATTCTTTCAATCATATTAAGGTTTAATTCCAGATTCTCTACAAAGCTCTCACGGGAACCTCTAAGGGAGGTTTCATTCATTGGCTCTATAATGCTTCGAAATGAACCGCCCTTAGTATTTATCAGAGTATATTCATTTACTCCATCAAGTAAGAGGATTGTCATTCCAGATTTCAAGGAATTAGCTGCATTCACAATGTTTTCCTCAATAACTGTGTCTCCAACTGCAATGTATCTCTCACAAATATATGCTGCAATACCGTCGCCTGGCTGCAGATGCTCATTTACATGAAGCATCAGGGGGGTTAGGATGTCTCTGTCTAGAATGTCCTTGTTTACAAGTCCGTCAACATAAACAATAGCAGCCTGAAGAGGGTCTCTCCTTCCTATCAAGAATCTCTTCGTCTTTAAAGGTATGTTCTTTCCTGCTGTATCAATCAGTGTTTTTAATTTATCGTCAATGCTCATTTTATGCAATTTAATCACCTAACTCATATATTCCGCACTGGGCTTGGTCGGTTTCTTATTGAGAATCAAAGCAAAAACAGCCACTATTGTTACATATCCTATATTAAACAATGTTACCCAAGGCATCACTTTGCTAAAGAAGTCACGTCTGGCCACTTCATTGTCAAATAACAATGAAAATATCAAAATTATCGGTGCTAAGGCTATGCAAATGTATTTCCTGTCTATTCTTTTAAGCATATTGTTCAATATTGCCGTAGCCCCGTAATATTGATTGGTCGCTGTCTTTATGATTACCAGCGTCCATAAAGCCATTGCAATGAATCGGAAGCTGGTGATTACAGGTATTTTGACACTTTCACTCACAAAGAAGAAAGGCCATAGAGCTTTAGGAATTACATCCGGCCCCAGATAAAAGATAGTAATGAATACAGTCCAGGTATAAAGAACCATTACGATAACGGCTGCCTTCAATGCTGTTTTGACAACCGCGACCTTACTCCTTACAAATGGATAAATTAAAAGTAACAGCTCCATATTGCCGTAAGAAAATGTTGTTTCTATACTGCCTTTGATAATTTTCTCAAGACCAGCACCGAAAACAGGCTGGATATTGAGCAAACTTCCTACTTTTAGAGCAGTAAGAGATGAAATCATATACAACAAAATTATAAAGAACATCAATATGTTTAATTTGGATATGCATTTCAGGCCGATTATGCTGATATAAACAACTACCAGCAAAAGTACCAGGGTGATCTTAAAGGGGGTCATGAACCAGACAGCATAAACCCTTAGGATACTATGTGCAGCTCCAATAACACCTAAGACATAAAGCAGGAATTGTGCCATAAACAAAAGATTCAGCAGATTGCCCAATACCCTTCCGAAGCAAAGCTTGCTTACATCCATTATGCTATTATCCGGGTATTTTTTTATGATGATAGCTCCAACCAGGATGATATAAAAAGGGTAAATAGAACCGATTATGGTTGATATCCAACCGTCTTGCTTAGCCTCGCTCACAACAGCGTTGGGAAGGCTCAGAATTCCTGCCCCGATAATAATACCTATAAGAGTAAACAATAATTCATTTTGTGTAAGAAGCTCGTTATTACGTTTATCCATTTCACTTTCACCAAAGACAACAATTTTTGTGTGCTCTAGTGTTAGTATTCACAGTGTATGCTTTTTTATTCAGTAGCCTCATAGCGGCCTAATGCTATACTAATTTAATTTAGTTAGTCTATTCTGCTAGGTTGATTAGGTTTCAAGAACGATGATGCTTCAAGTCTTTAGAGCATATAAATTCAGCTCGGGCAAATCCAAACTCGCTTCGCTTCAAACAGTGGATTTGCATATCCTCGCTCGGATTAACATACTCTAAAGTCTCTGCGCTTATGTTCTTTCCCCCTAATAAACCTAGCTGTCGCAGCAAGTTCAGTATAATCAGGCTATCTGTTTGATTAACGGTTACCGCCCTACTCTTGACTTGTGGCCCCCAACAAGATAACATCAAATTAAAATGCCTGTTGATCGACCAAAACTACATATTTCAACCCTGTCACCAGTCAGCATTTAAAAACAGGACAAATAAGCAGAAACCATTTAGTATAGATATAGAGAGGAGAAAGTTTATGGATTGGCTTGACGCAATGAACAAAGCAATAGAGTATCTTGAGGCTAACATAACTGAAAAAATCGATATTGAGAAGGTGGGGAAAATTGCCTTATCATCAACCTTTCACTTTCAGCGTATGTACCATGTTATAACCGGTATTACAATTACTGAATATGTACGCAGAAGAAAGCTTACACTCGCTGCACAGGATATTCTATCGGGTGAAAAAATCATTGATATAGCTTATAAATATGGATATGAAACACCCGAAGCATTCACGAAAGCTTTTAGAAAAATGCATGGAATAAGCCCCTCGGCTGCGCGCGAGCCGGGAACAACTCTCAAGGCATATCCTAGACTATCCTTTCATATTTCAATTAAAGGAGCTAAGAATATGAATTATAAGATTATTGAAAAAGGGAGTTTTACCGTAGTTGGTAAACAAAAAAGAATAACTACTGCAGACGGAGAAAACTTCAAACAGGTGCCCGAATTCTGGGAAGAGTGCATGAAGGATGGTTCGTATGAGTGGATCAGATCAAAGGCAGGCAAACTCGGCGTCCTAGGTGTAAGCACGGATTTAGAGAATTTTGATGGAGGATATTTTACCTATATGGTAGGTGTTGAAGAATTCGAAGGCGCATTTCCGGAAGGATATGCTTCTGTAACTATACCGGCAGCAAACTGGGCTGTATTTGAATCTGTCGGAGCACTGCCCGAAGCTGCACATGATATTATGCGAAGGATATTTTCAGAGTGGTTCCCAGCTACAGGGTACCAGCATGATTGTGCACCGCAGGTTGAGATTTATCCTGAAGGTGACCCCTACTCTCCGAACTATAGATGTGAAATTTGGATTCCTGTTAAGAAGTAAGGTTGTTTGACTATATAAGGTGTTGTTGGAGAACACGAGCTTCAACATATATTTAACCCTACCTATCATATAAGTTGATAGGTAGGGTTAAATGCTTGTTAGGGTTTTTATTCGCAATAATTTTCTTTAGGAAAGGCGCCCGTTATTGGTCGTAAAAGGAACCCATAACTATAATATTAACGCTATTATCTTTTAAGTTGACCTTATTGGTGGTTAATTGACCTTTGTCCCCATTTTCATCCTTCTTCAAATTCAGCGTAATCGGATCAAACCAAGACCGGACATAGTAATCACTCTGCGTTTTTGAATTCGGCAGGTTGGGAGATATATAGCATCGATTATGGCCTGGGTTCACATTAAAGGTGATTTCGGTGGTCTCGGTTACTTTGTAAATCTTTAGGTTTCCATCCTTTATGTATTCTACATAATTGTAATCCTTCAAAGATTCTTCAGTATTTGATTCTGGCCATCCTTCCAGGATCTCCTTGTAACGCTTGTCCAGCGTTGAGTCGTTAGGCCCTGTTGAAACCTCCAGTTTTTCATGATCGGACTCAGTAGACGGTACAACAGAAACCAGGGAATTTAATATATTGTTGGATTGACCGTAATTCATGAAGTAATTGGTTGATCTGAAATCTTTGGTGTATACAATGTTACTCTCATATTTAAAGGACTTCTTTACTTTATCTACAATTTCCCGGTGTTCTGCTGTAGTGTTTCCCAGGCTATAGTGATTACTATCCTTATAAATTTCCGACTTAACCGTTACTTTATACTTGCCTGCCGGATTTAAGTAAAAACCGGATTTAATCGGGAATTCAAACTTATTCAACATCTTGTCGGTAGAAAACAATGCATGCTGATAACTGGAAGCATCCTGTACACCTTGTTTTGACAATGCTCTGTCTTTGCTATATTCACCCCGGATGGTTTCAACGTTTTGATACGTTATGGTTGCAGTATTTTGCTGAGTAAATCTTCTAGGATACTGCCCATCCCTTTCTTCTGTACTAATTACTGAATGATCCTCACGTACATTACGCATCCAGCGTTGTGTATTAATATCGTATGCATCACTGATCCAGTTGATGGTTCGTGTAATACTGTCCTTGTTGTTATCTGTACCGTTAGTTCCAAAACTGAAGTTTCTGGCCGGGACACGTGGAACTTTGTTCATACCGTTATATACCTCAGCCTGGAATGTTAGCTCGTCCCATCCTGCTGGTGAAAAAGGGGCTACAATGGAATCGGAGCTGCTGTGTTTTACCCCTTTCAAATCTGGTTCAATTGTTTTAGTACTATCCAGGTTCGTTACTTCTTTTGATCCTACAACTTCATATTGGTTCCAGGCATATGGTCTTTGAATATAGCCTCCGTACGATATTGCGGTTTTATAAACGGGGTTACTAAAGTTCTTTAGCCATGGGTCTTTCGGATTATCGTTAAAATTCCCACGATCTATTCTAAAGCTTACGTTAGGGGATCTGAAAACTTCCTCATCAGTACTCTTAAATGGGTCAATATTATTAATTTGATACGGTTCGAGAAATGTTTTACCTGTTTCTACTTTTACATTTAAAGATCCTTTTGTGTCTCCATCCCAAAAGTACTCTTTATCTGTTGTATTCGAAGGCAAGCTCAGCTTAGCTTTGATAGGGTTTGACATAATTTCGTGGCTAATTTTCATGCTTAATTCATCATACTTAAGCGTATAAGTTTTAGTTTTTACAACACCCTTAACAATGGTGATATACTTGTCCGAAGTAACTTCAAGCTTAATAGGGGTGTGATCTTTATTTCCGTCAACATCTTTATGCTCGTCGTCTATTTCCAACTCACCCGTTGCACGCAAAAGAATTTTGTTTTCTCCATCATTTAACTTATCATAATCAACCACTAAATCTACCGCATCACTGACTATTTTCCCATCCCTAAAGATAGTGTCTTTATCTGCCTTACTTATTTCTGAAGTTTTGATATCGTTCATCAGTTTTTGATTATTACTAGTGTTAGTTACGGATAAAGTACAGCTAAACTTTTTTACCCAGCCATAGTCGATATCAGCCCCTTTTGACCTGTCACCGAAGGTGTAGTTGGTGATAAGGTTAGTCTGGAATAACAAGTTATCTATTGTAATATTTCCACCGTTAACCGCTTTATTGGCAAGATAAACTGGTGTTTCCGGTAGGCCTATGATTTCGGTAGTGATTTCACATACATTATCCGGATGTAGCGGAATGGTAACATATTGCCATACACCATTAAATTTATGAAATAATACCCCTATTCCAAAGTTAAACTTTGTAGGAGGGAGAAGTATATAAGTCCTGTCGAACCAATAATACGGGTCATCCCCATTTTCTTTATCAAATGTTTCAGGGTTTAAGTATCCTTTGTCCCTCGACCAGAAATAAATGTCATAATGCGCCGGATCTAAAGCATGCATAGATGCTACCTCAATGATTTTATCGGCAATGCCCTTACGGATAATTTTTTCCATCCGGGCTTTATATGCATCATTTTTATAAATATCTAAGTTATTTTGATCATTACAAAAGTTGAAAGCCTCTTTAGCTATATCGCACCCTGGATTATACCTTGAAAAAGCATTTGGGGTAGATAAGGACGTAATCCCTGGTGAAGGAGTTCCCTCCGCCATGGCATATTTAGGGAATAACTCACTATTCTTCCAGGGTTTGTATTCCCACTCTTTTTCTTCAACAGCTCTTTTGTCATCCTCACCGTCGTTTGGCCACTTGTAACTAGAAATATATGGACCATAAACACTCTTCCCAAGATACTGATAACGCCCCACACTTGCATCATATTTTTTCGGATACCCATATGTGATTAAAAACCTGGCCCCTTGCTGCTCACCAAACTTGCTATTGCCAATAAGGATATCCATTATATCATTTACATATTCATTAGGTTGAACATCATCCGGACGAGGACTGCTCGTATTACATTGATTGTTTAAAGGGATTGGCGTCTGCAATATTCCACCTTTTTTAATACTAATTTCATTTTGGAATAAATTTCCATCCTTACTATTATCATATTTGCTCGGCAGTAAATCAGCTACATACCTGTTTGCATATTTAACACCATCATCAATCATTGTCGGAAATCCAGGAGGCTTTTTGAAAACATCTGTATTTATTTGTTCTGCAAAAGAATACCCAAACAAAGATGTGATATTTACTAAAATCATCATCACTATAAATACTTTTTTGTTCATTTTTAATCCCCCTCTAGTTTTTTACTGCCACCCATATGGTTTAAAACCTACCTCGAAGATAATGATTTGCACTCCAGTTGTTCCACAGATAAGCGCTATCGCTCGGTTGTCATCGGTAGACCAAAACCCACCATCATTAAAAAGGTCTTTCCTTGTCTTCTTTCTCTCAGTATAATCCATAATTCTGCTCACAGCAGATGGTGATAAGACCGGAGTAATAATTTCCCGCAACTGTTGAAGTTGCTTGTCAAGGTCAGGAAGCACAACATTTGTCATAATATCTATGTCTATATGGTCGTGCTCTTTGAAGTATGCAGCATCCTTAGAATTTCCACTTCCGCTAATCCCCAAGCTTGTATAATCCATTTTCGGAATAACAAACCCATTCATCACCTGTTTTGTCTTGTCCCCGGGGTATTCACTGATACCAGGTGTCACAGGCGGTGGACTTCCTGCCGGACGAGGGGTAGGTGTTGCTGCGGGTGTTACTGTTGGCTTTACACCGTTTTCAAGGTTGGCATAGTATTCTCTCTGCTTTATTTTAAAGAGTTCAGGGTTGTCACGGTACTGCAGGGCACGGATCACCGTTTCTGCTACCTGTCCTCTGGTTGCTGTCGCATTCGGCTGGGCTGTACGGTTTTTCCCATCGTAGAAGCCTCTGAATAGCATCTCTTTAAAGGCTAGGTTCAGCCACCGTTCATCCCCTGTTCCCTGCGCATCGGTGAATATGGGAGAAACATCATTTGCATCGATTTGGAGGCCAAGAATTTTACACTCCAGCTTTACCATATCCAGACGTGTAATATTACTGTCATAATTGTAGTTATCCTGAGATGATATGATTTTTAGCTGATTTTTTGCTACATCCACATACCCTGTGTACCAAGGCTTTCCTTTGGGGGCAGGAGGTGCGGTATATCCCATGGAGGCCACCAGTAACTTTATGTATTCCCCTGTTTTGATATTGGCATTTGGACGGAAGGTTCCATCAGGGTAACCTGATATGCCGCCCGCTCCAAGGAGTTCTGGAAGGGAGAAACTGGTAATATAAAAAACACCTTCTTTTACATCCTTAAATCTTTTAAGTGTAATCGCTTTTAGTTTTTCCTTATTATCTTCCAGATCCTTCAAAGTAGGCTTTTTCCCCCCAAATAGGGCTGAGATTTCATCCTGTTGGGCAGAATTCGCACCGATTGCTGCTGTTGCCGACACTGTCATAACCAATCCAAGCATTACAGATATGATTTTTGTTCTCAGTTTCATGTTTTATTTCCTCCTAGTAGTCTGTAACTCTTAAATTTTAGGGTACAGACTTTTCAATTTTATTCTTGCATCTTCTGTCGTAAATTGCCACTTCACAGTAGCTCCCTGCAAGTTTCTATGAAATTGCCATGTAGCAACTTCCCTTCTCATTTT
>JAOABQ010000001.1 GCA_026418275.1 Clostridia bacterium | reverse complement strand
GGTTTTGATTATATAAACTTAACCGATGACAGTGGTCGTAATCTTGGTGAAATTACGAAAAGTGCCATTAAATCGGGTAAGATAAGTAAAGCTCAAGTAACAGCGGATCCAACTTATATAAACAGATGGATTAGTAAAGAGAACTGTTCAACTTTGTTAGAAGATTATTGTAAAGGGGTCACTACCGATGATGCATTGTGTTCAAAACTGTCGACTGCAGAAAAGAATGGTTTTAATGTTCCTGTTTATTCCTATCAATCTTCAAAGGGAACATGGGTCATGCTTGGAGTCGGGACATTAGATCTTAACAGCGATGGGGATATTGATAGCAATGACTTAATATCAAACGGAACAAAAACCCATTATCAGAATTATTGTTCCACGAATAACGGCGTTTATATGAAAGTTTTAATTACTAATGAAGATTTTCTATCTCAATGGTGGAACTTAGATTATCCACTTGTTTTTGAAACTCCTAAAGAATTATGTCTTGATATAACTTTAAAGAACGATAAAGGAGAAAAGATCAGTGGAAGCTGGTTATATTTTTATGATGATGATTATAATCCCTGGTCATTTAATACCGCTTGGGGAAGCACTGATACAAATGGTTTGGCTAAGCTGAAGGTTTATTTAAACAACAATTCCGATACTGACAGAAAAGGAACTTTGTATGTATATAATCCTTATAATTTTGTTTATGAAACTTATACTTCCAGTATTTCAGAATCACCAAACTGCATAAAGAAGACAAAAGTATTATCAAAACCCGAGGTTTGTGAGGTTGAAGGATATATTAAAGAGAACAATATTGGTGTTAATAACCAATATGTATATATTTATAGTTTAGGATCCTATTTTTATAATTATGCATATACCAACTCAAATGGTTATTTCAAGATGGATGCGAGATGTAATGAAGATCATAAATTGTATGTTGGTTATGATTATAATTCTAAGGCATCTTTCAATCCTAACGGAACTTTAACTGAATATGAGTCTAAAGACGAGGGCAGTCCTAAAAAGGTTACTTTAAAAGACATAATTAAAGAAAATCAAGCACCTTATGGCTATGGTTATTTAAGTTCACTTTCTGTTTATCAAGGAAGAAACGTAATTGCTTATATTTGGGGATGGGATAATGAATGCGATACGCCCCTAAGTTATGAAGTTTCTACAGGTTCAACTGTATTTGAGAGTGGTAACTTTGGATCAAACGTTTGTTATGGATATAAGGAACTTACTTTAAACATGAGTAACACAGGTAATTATCCTATCAAACTAAAAATTACAGACAACAAAGGTAAATCATCTACTTACGATTTAGGTACAATTGTGGTATCTGCTAAAGGACAAAACAGGAAACCAGAAGTTTATGTATACGCGTCTGCATACTCAGTAGGGGGAGGAGCGACAGTAACACTATATGGTTATGCCTATGATTATGATGGTGACGTTTTAAGCTATAGTTGGGACTATGCTGGTGGTGATAGCGGAACAGGTAATTATGGTTATGTCTACTCTGTTTCTAACTACGAAGTACCAGCCAACTTCATAGGTCAGAAGGAATTTTGTTTTACAGTATCTGATGGAACCGATAGCAGACAGGCTTGTTTGAAAATATATGTTGGAAAATCAGCTGATGTTAATATTGGAGTACAAAAACATTAAAAAAATTATTAAAGGAGGGGGTTTATGCGTAGCGAATTTAAAATTTTATTTTTTTCTTTGATTGTAGCTTTTTTAATTACTGCCTGTGGTGGTAGTGGTTCAAAAACAAATACTGAAATTAGCTCTCTATCCAATAATGTTGTGGGGTCTGCAAGCTTAAAAGTTTCAGCTAAATTTCCTGTTAATGATGAGAACGGAGCAATAGGTAAATCTAAAATTGATCCGAATACTGCTACTATACAAGTTTATGTATATCAAGGAAGCACATCGAAAAATGTTACTTTAACACCTCAAAAGCCATCAGCCAATATATCGGGACTATTGCCTGGAGAATTTTCAATTAGTATTTTCACAAATGATTCGAATCAAAACGAATTGGATTATTTATACGGAAAAGGAGTTCTTGTAGATGGAGAAAATAACTTCACCGCCACCTTATTAAGAGCTAATTGGGAGTTTGTTGATAATACAGGTGCAAAAAAAACTATTACTTTAAACAAAACCTTAAATTCATCACAAGAGACAATATGGGGATTTTCAATAGCTCCTAACCAAAATGCTTACGGATATGCTAAAATAAAAAAGAGCGCAATAGATCCACAAAACCCATGGCAATATGTTACGTATCCCTTCCTCTGGCGAGGATCAAACTTTAATACTAACGCAGGTGCCGACAGTTCAGAATACCATTCTGGATATATTTATTATGTGAATCAGTTTATAGGTCCAAATACCTCTAATAACGCTCTGGATATGGCCTATGATATTGAGTATAATGGATTACCATTAACTCCAACTTCTAATTATTCAGGCGAAATGACAAATAGGTATGCTTTTATTATTGGACTACCAGTAACATTCGATATTTTCGGTGAAAAATATAACCTGACGCCGGGAACATTCACTCAAAATGGGGTTGATGTATCAGGTGATATTAATAGTTTAGCCACTACAAAAGTTATTAATAGTGATACAATTGAAGGTAACATTATAGAAGTCTGGGAGAGATCTTCTTCTCAGGGGACTCGGAAGTGCTATACCAATGCTTCAAAAACGACTCAGATTACCTGTCCATCTAATCCTACTGGATCACAAAAAGTGGGAAAAACGTCCAAAATGAAGATGATGAAAAAATATCTGGCTAATGCTTTAAAAAGTGATATTAAGAAATCTGTCATTGAACATCCCGGATGTATTAATAATGTTGTAAATACTTGGACTGATGAATATTGGAATTATTACTATAACGGAAGCAATTTTGTTGAATATTACGAAGTATGGGAAAATGTTTCAGTAACTTTTGATGCCTGTTACCATTCATTTACTGCTAAGGCAAGTAATCTTGATTTGCCTGGTTCTAATATGTCATTAAATCTTCAGAAGACCAGTAAGAAATAATTTATAAAAATATTTTACTTTGTTAAAATAAAAAGGGGAGGATTACCCTCCTCTTTTTTTTGAGATATTATATGAGGAATTTTTTTGTCTCGATTTTATTTATATTTATTTTTGATATATCCTATGCCCAAAAGCTATACAGGGAAGGAGAACTTTTATTAAAGTTCAGAACTAATGTCACTGATAAGGATAAAGAAAGAAAGCTAAGAGTAGGGAAAGCAAACCTTTTGTGGAAGTCAAGGATTACAAGGGTTAATCATATCAAATTGCCAGAAGGGTTAACAGTAGAAAAGGCCTTAGAGATTTATAAAAATGATCCCGATGTTGAGTATGCAGAGCCCAACTACATTGTAAGAAAAGCGGAAATTATTCCTAATGATCCATATATTATAAAACAGTGGTTTCATA
>JAOABQ010000114.1 GCA_026418275.1 Clostridia bacterium | reverse complement strand
AAGCCTTTGTCCCGAGAAAATATTTATGACAAGTGGCAAGCCTCATGATAGCCTTCTTATCAATGTAATGGGTTTTGAACCTGGACACACGTATCTATTTGATAGGGGTTACGTAAATTACAATGTTTATGACCAGTTATGTGATAAAGGTATCTTCTTCATTACAAGGCTTAAGAAGAACGCAGCAATGGTTGCCTTGGAAGCTACTGGGCATTACTGGTTATCTGTTTATACTTTTTTGAATGATTTAGGCTACCCTTTGGTTGTTATTAATCCCATTCAAACAGATGCTTTTCGAAAGTTTTCTATCAGAAAAGCTAAAACAGACCCTATTGATTCCAAATTAATTGCAAATATTATTCGTACACACAGTTATGAACTTTCTTCATTTACAGAAGAAAATCTCTTTTCTCTCCGCCAACTATCTCGGTACAGACTATCTTTAGTGGATAACTGTTCTGACCTTTAAAGACAAACAATTGCTCTTCTAGACCAGGTCTTCCTGAATATGATAAGCAGTTTTCTGATATTTTTGGTATCACATCAAAGGAACTTTTATCCAAATGCCCTACTCCAGAAGATATACTCGCAATCAGCACTAAAAAGCTTTCTTCTCTTTTATCCAAAAAAAGCCGAGGTCGATTTGGAATAGAAAAAGCTAAAGAACTCAAACAATCTGCTGAAAAAACATTTGGAATAAAATTTGCAAAAGATGCCTTTTCCTTTCAAATCAAGCAGCTTATCGCTCAAATTAGTTTTATTGAAGAACAAATTGATGAACTTGAAAATGAAATAAATGAGCTATTAAACTCTCTTAACTCTCCAATAACATCTATACCAGGAATTGGTCCAGTAACAGTGCAATTATTTTAAGTGAGCTGGGAGATATTTCGAAATTTTCTGAACCATCTAAAGTAGTTGCCTTTGCAGGGCTAGATGCCTCAGTAAAAGAGTTTGGTAACTTTGTTGGTACTCAGAACCGCATTTCCAAAAGAGGTTCTCCTTATTTACGTAGAGCGATTTGGACAGCTGCTGGTATTGCCGCTATTCATGATCCTGTACTGCGTGAATACTATCAAAAAAAGCGTTCTCAAGGGAAGCATCATGGAACAGCAATTGGTGCTGTAGCAACAAAGCTTATACGTATTATTTTCGCTGTATTAACAACTAACAAACCCTACGAAGCAAGAGTATAACTGTCGAATTCCTACTTTAGAGTGGTACCCACTCTTTTTTGTCATGTGCAAAAACCTATTCAATTCTCAATGTTCATTTTTTATATTTAAGCCAAATTACTACTTGACTTTATATAGCTGGTCTTTCGATTTTAACACGATTTATACCCTCGTTTGGTCACATTTTTAGAAAGTAAATTTTTGAATATTAAAAAACCTCTATCTATTTAATACTGATAACCTCATGCGTAAAATGGAAGTTTGGACGATACCAAGACATATTTACTTGATTCGATTATTCATTCTCCCTTTCTGGGGATTAAAATTGCCAGACCTCTCCGGTATTTATTCAGGAATACTTTTGCTATCTCAAAGTCATATGTTGGTTAAAAAAAGTGACTTTCGACTGAAAATTTGATGACAAATGTCATCTTGCTGTTATTAAATTACATTGATATAATAATAATTGTACGTCGTACATATTTTAACATTATTTCTATAATACCCTATTCATAGAACTCTAAATTTTTAAGATTTGTCTAAAGGTTTCCATTTTTAAAATTTGTAATAGCTATTACGGTTTAAAGCAGATAAAGGATTTGAATCTTTAAACCAGTCTATGTAGGAAAGAAGAACTATAAATTAACGAATGATGGAGGATACATTATGAAAAAGCTTTTAACGCTTACACTAGTAGTTTCCTTACTTTTAACTTGCTTGCTTTCACCTGTCAGTGTGAACGCAGCAGCAACGAATGAAAAGTTCTTAATTATTGTTAGTAATCCGCTTCTTAGGGCAAGTAATGGAAGCCAGCTGCAACAGGCACTTGACCAGTATAAGATAGATTTGACAAACGAAGGATGGGTTCCAGCCCAGGTAAATGTTAATAATATTCAAGATGGATCAGCACAGCGTGTGTGCAGTACGCCTGCTCAATTAAAGGCTATGATCCGTGAATATTTTAACAATGGCTACACTGGGTTTATCATGATTGGCTCACATCCTGCAATCCAAACTGCATGGTTTAAAGATAAAAGTAATACCATCGCTAATACTACTAGTGGTGATTATGCAGACCCCTGTGACATATACTATGCAGACATGAATACAACATGGACAGTAAACGGAGACCTTGTAAGTCCTCCTCTTGATGCATCCAACAATTACAACTTTAGCACGATAGCCCCTGAAATGTTCTTTGGAAGAGTTTACATAAGGGGTGCTGTTATAAGACAACCTAATAATACCTATGACACTATTGATAATGATTATAAGGAATGTCGTGAGGTTATAAGGTATTTAAATAAAGTACATGGATTTAGGGCTGGGACAGGTCCTTCCCTTACAAACGAAGAAGAAAGCAGCTACTATATCCATGGTGATAATACTAAAGCAGAGTTAAATAGTTTCATAAATTCACAATTTACGAATGTTACGTTAAACTATGACCCTGCCAGAAGTAATGACGAATATCTTTTTGATACATTGAACAACCAAGGCTTTAAAGTAGCATTTATAAATTCTCATGGTTTTACCAATGGTCATGCCTTTGTAAACAGTGCAATGATGTACGGCTATATCCAGCCAGGTGGTTCATATATGTATATCACAAGTGATAAAGTACGTAAGTTAAATGTAAAATCAAGATTGATCCATTTGTTCCCTTGCAGCAGTTCAAGATATATTTCCTATAACTCCTCTACCAATGGAGTGAATGAGGATTGCCTTGGTAAAGCATACATATACAATAGTGATTACGTTTTAAATATTTTTGGGGACTTGGCCCCGTCCAACCTGTATTATCCAGGCTACTACCCAAATTTATATAACGATGTAACCAATATCTGTGTAGGAAAAGCAGCTCAAAATTGGCTCACTGCAAATGCAAGTCCATCTATTATGCAAGCTACTGTTACTGGTGACCCAACAATTGAATATAGAAAGATAAAAACCGCAACATCTGCAATCCCTGTGATTACAAATTATTTACAGAACCCGGAAGTAAAGGCAGGTTCGCTACTCTCATTACCAATAAACATAAAAGATACCGACAGTGCTTCTGTAAATATTCAGATTGACGGTCTTCCAAATACAAGTACAATAACTGCAAGTGTGCCCATTACTAACTCAGCGGGTACATATAATTTGAACTGGACTGCTCCTTCAGATGCAGCAGGTAAATACTTTAATTTCACCATTAAGCTAAGTGACAGCCAAGGTAATAAATGTGAGGAAAGACTGAAGCTTTACGTGTCTGATTTCAATAACGGTATGTTGTTAAACAGTGCTTCAGGATGGACAGTTGAAGGTTCGGGATATCAATTGAATGATTCTACAGTTGAGCCTTTATCCATTGCTGGGACCAAGCCTGCAGAAATTAATCTTACCAATGGATATGCCACAATATCACAGAATTTAATCCTTGAACCCAACAGAGATTATAGACTTATTTATTATGGTGTAAATGGCTTGACTGCACCCTATAGAGCAAATGTGTCCATTGCCAATCAAAGTAATGATATAGTTACCGGTTCCTTTAGTGATTTCTATTATAAAGACAGATATATCAATTTTAACTCGGGCTACAGCGGCAAAGTAACTTGTAAGATCACTGCAGGTACACAGGTTGCTCCTGTAAACGGAAAATTGACTTTATCCGGGTTTAAACTTGTTCCTCTTTACTGGAATATGTTTAATATGACAGAGGATGCCAGCAGTTACACATGGCAGTATGAAGATTCTACAAAATGGACTTATGAGAAGGGTGAACTGAGCAGTGAAGCCGGCGAAGGTATTAAAGCATTGCTTTCTAGCCAATCCTATAAGAATCTGTCCGTGGAAGGTGATATTACAGTATCAAACAGCACTACCTATTCTGATGCGGGCATAGTTTTAAGAGCCACAAACATCGGTGCCGGTCCTGATAACTTCAAAGGATATGCAGTTGTCATTGATGCATTCAATAAGGCTGTTAAATTGGGCAGATTCAACAACAACACCGCTACACTTGTAGGCAATTATCTTATGAATATATTGCCGAATAAGAAATACCATGTAAAGGCAGAGGCAATCGAAAATGTTATCAAAGTTTATGTAGACGATATGAAAAACCCCGTCATTGTCTATACGGATACCAATGCGGACAGAGATCAATTGCTGGCTGCGGGTCAGGTTGGCTTTAGGAACTATAGAACCCACGCCCACTTTGACAATTTCGAAATTAACGGTGCGTCTGCCCCGCTTTATTGGGATGACTTCAATACTGCAACACCAGGTGTTATACCGGCAAGACTTGGAACTATCCCCGGTGAAAACGGCTTTAGCTGGTCAGTAAATAATATGAAATTAAGGGCTTTTGCAGGAGAAGGAATTAAAGCCATCATCAAAGAAGAAAACAGTTCGGCATTTGATACATATGGTGACTTTACAATGAGGACAAAAGTGAATGTCGCCAATGGGACAACTTATTCCGGTGCAGGCATCATGTTCAGGGCAAGCAATATAAGTGCAGGCGCAGACATGTTTACCGGTTATAGTGTAAGCGTCGATGCTTTCAACAAAGCCATTTCACTTTGGAAATTTAAAAACAACTGTAAGATATTGGCGAACTATCCTATGAATGTTCAAGCCGGAGTTGATTATGATTTGAAAATAGATGCTACCGGCAATAATATTAAGATATATGTTAATAACATGACTACACCTGTAATAAACTTTACTGACAACGAGGCGGATAAAGCTGATTATGCGCAGGGCTCAATAGGCTTCAGAACATATCGTACGGATGTTACTTATGACGACGTTAATGTAACCGGTAAATAATATGTTTAAGGAAGTCACTTGGGAAACATAAAAATCCAGATTAAAATGTTCCTTGTTTAAAACAGTGGTTAACAAAAACAAATAAATGATATACCAAAACATCAAATGCCATAGTATGTAGTACTCTACATACTATGGCATTTTTTTATATACCATGATTATACAATATAATGGCCAGTTGACTTTCCATTATAAAAAGTCAAACCATAATTAAAAAGGTGTGATAGAATATACTTAAAGATTAAAGCAAACAATGATATAGATTAAGTGTAAAATCCAGTCCATTTTGCCTTAGCAGTCGGGCACATGCTTGTTGAAGAGAGGGGTTTAAGTACGTTTGCATATATCCATGTCTAAAATGTTTTTTCAGTGGAGTGACTATCTTTTAAACCGGTGTTGACCTCTAGAAAATGTGGATTTATTTTAAATGTCAATGGTGTAAAATAGTGCTTTGCGTGTCATCTTTATAGAAGAGGGTTTCTGGGAATTAATGATATCGATATTGCAGTATCGGATGCCTATGTCACTTAAGTTGCAGCAGGAAGTGCAACTTAAGGCAGAAAAATTTTCTGAGGTCCATGCACTGAAAAACTGGAACTTTATATGTAGCGGATGGTAATGGTGAATTAAAATGATCGAAATAACGGATAATTTAATAGAAGAGATCGCAATCAATAGTGGTGAATATCGGAAAGGCTGCCAGCTTACCGGCAGGGTCAAAGATTTTAGCTACAATGAGGAAGAAAACTTTATAAACGGGCATGTTGAAGGTGCTGGCGATTATAATGTTTTTGTTGAGTTTAACAGTAAGGGCAGTATTAAAAGTTATCAGTGTGAATGTGATACTTCCTACGTCTATGAAGGAGCGTGCAAACATATTGTAGCTTTACTTAAAGCTGCAAAAGAAAAGTTTAGGGTGAAAAAGTATAAGGGAAATATAGAGACCTACTTACCCTTTTCAATGATTGAGGAATCCAATAAAAAAGGAAAAAAGGCGTATTTATCCGTTGAACAGCATTTTATGCTTTTTCGTGATGAAGAGATTTACTTGAGGCTTCAGCTTAAAGTTGGAGACGGAAGGTTCTACAAAGTGAGGGATATTCCTGCTTTATTAACTGCGATTGAAGAAAAGAGAGAGTTTGTTTTTACCAGAAAGTATGAAATTGATTTTGCTAAAGTTTTTTTTGATGGAATGGATAAGCAAATTATTAATTTACTCATCAGTATATTAAAAAAAGAAAGAAAGCAGCAAAAATTTGTAAAGCCCTATTATTTATTCCATTCCAACGAATACAGCATATTTGAGAAGGATTCTGTAATGCTTTTTGAAGATAATCTAAAAAGTTATTTGGAGATCATTGAAGGTGCCGACTTGTCCGTAGATTGCTTTGGGGCAGTCAAGGATATGAAAATAATGGATGATCTCAATGTCGAAGTACAAATTGAGGAAAAAGCCGGAGTCCTTGTAATGGAGGCAAATTACAATACGGATGTAAAAATCATGGCTTTAACAGATGATTTTGAATATGTTTTGGATCCATATCAGGCAACTGTATATAAAATATCCGAATCAAAAAGGAATTTAGTAAAAAAAATTCATATGGCCAGGTACCGTAAAATAAAACCGGTATTCAAAATTGAAAAACACGAGAGAGTAAACTTTTTTAAAGAGTATCTTCCTAAAATTGAAAATTCATGTAAAGTTCATATGAGTGAGGCGGTTAAGGAAAAAATAATCGAACGGGCTTTAATACCGAAAATTTATCTTGACCTACACCCAAAGGGAATTTCTGCACGGGTTGATTTTTGCTATGGTGATGAGGTAGTGAGTCCCGGAATACCCGGAAGTGAAGAGGGTATTTTACTGCGTGATGTAGAAAATGAAAAGCGTGTGTTGGATTTTTTGGTTTCAGCAGGCTTCAGATTTCACGAGGGACTTTTTTTCATTGAGAAAGAAGAGCAAATGGCAGAACTGCTTTTAAATAAAATTGAAAAGCTTAAGGAAATGGCAGAGGTATATTACTCTAATGATTTTAAAGAAATTGAGGTAAGGAATGTAAATAAAATGCACATGGGTGTGAGAATGAACGCAAATACCCATTTACTGGAGCTGGAGTTTAAGATTGATGATTTTAGTGATGAAGAATTAACAGACCTTATAAGTTCTTTAAAACAGAAGAAAAAGTACCACCGTTTAAGGAACGGATCAATGATCAATTTGCATGACCGGGAGCTCATAAATCTTTCACAGCTTTTTGACGACCTGGATATAAGCAGTAGGAATCTGGAAAACTCTACAGTGCGGCTGCCGGCCAATAGAGCACTTTTTGTAGACAGCTATATTAAAGAAAAAAATATTAAAGATATCAGAAAAAGTGAGAATTTTGAACGGCTGGTGGAGGAAATTCTAAATCCGTCGGATCTTAGATTTGACCTGGATGACAAATTAAACGGAGTACTGAGAGACTATCAGAAATTCGGGTTTAGATGGATGAAGACGCTGGCTCATTACGGCTTTGGAGGCATTTTAGCGGACGATATGGGCCTTGGTAAAACATTACAGGTTTTAGCTTTCATAAAAAGCGAGTCCAGGTCCTCCGAAAATCCGAACCTGGTTGTGGCGCCTACGTCACTTATCTATAACTGGAAAGCGGAAGCAGAGAAATTTGTACCTGAGCTTAGGGTAAATATTATATCAGGGACAAAAGGGGAGAGAAGGAAGCAAATAGAACAGATAGATGAATGTGATATTGCGGTCACGTCCTTCGGCTCTTTAAAGAGGGATATGGAATCCTATAATGATAAGGTGTTTTCATATGTTTTTGTCGATGAAGCCCAGCACATTAAAAATCCTGCAACACTCAATGCAGAAAGTGTTAAAAGCTTAAGTGCAAAGGGGTATTTTGCACTTACAGGTACGCCCATAGAAAACACGTTAACAGAGCTTTGGTCCATTTTTGATTTTGTAATGCCCGGATATTTGATGAATCACCATAAATTTGTCACAAAATTTGAAGCGCCCATTGTGAAAAACCATGATCAAGATGCTTTAAGAACATTTTCCAGATATATAAAGCCGTTTGTATTAAGAAGAGTAAAGCAGGATGTGTTAAAGGAACTGCCTGAAAAAATTGAGAGCATTGTCGCTTCAGAAATGATAGGGGAACAAAAAAAGATATATGCGGCGTTTTTGAAAAAAGCGCAAGGGGAAATTATGGGGGAGATTGAAGAAAACGGTTTTGAGAGAAGCAAGCTGAAAATTCTTGCAGCTTTAACGAGATTAAGACAGATTTGCTGTCACCCGGCGACTTTTATTGAAAATTACAGGGGGGGAAGCGGTAAACTAGAAACCCTGTTGGAAATCATAGAGGATTCAATTGCAGCAAATCATCAGATTTTGGTTTTCTCCCAGTTTACCAGTATGCTCGAAATTATTGATAAAGAACTTAAGAAGCTGCATATCCCTTGTTTTTACCTGGATGGGTCTACCAAGGCGGAAGATAGAATGAATTTGGTAAACCGGTTTAACAGTTTTGAGAGGCCTGTGTTTCTTATATCGCTAAAAGCGGGCGGGACGGGATTAAATCTTACCGGGGCGGATATGGTAATTCATTTTGACCCATGGTGGAACCCAGCAGTAGAGAATCAGGCAACGGACCGTGCCTATAGACTTGGCCAGACCAGGGTTGTCCAGGTTTTTAAACTCATTGCAAAGGGAACGATAGAGGAAAAGATTATAGAACTACAAAATAAAAAACGTGATTTAATCAATAGTGTCATTGAATCGGGAGAAAATCTCCTTACAAAATTAAGCGAGAAAGAAATCCGGGAATTATTTCAACTGGGAGAGGCCTACGTTTAATTAAAGAAGGAATCCAGCTTCCTCGGGCCTTCCAAAACCTCACGGGCGATATAAAGCAGTCCCTTTTTGTCTGCGCGGACACTCCATTTAATGAGCGCAATTTCACCATTTTGAATTTCTATTCCTGTAACACAGCGAGGATGAACACAGCTTCCGTCGTTAAAATAGGGAGGCTGCCCCTCTTTAGGAAACACAGGACGGTGGGTATGTCCAGTAATGAGCATTTGTTTATTGCAAAGAACCCAATAACTGAGATTCTTTTCAATAACTCTCTTCCGAAAATTATTCCGGGCAGGACTAATAGGGTTTCTTACACCGAGAAGCTCCAAGGGTTTCCAAATGTTTCTGACAAGAAACCTGGAAAGCCTCCAGTAACGGTCATTAAAACAATCTACCTGATGTCCGTGCACCACGAATATTTTATAGTTTTTTTCCTTGTGTTTAAGAATAAGACCCTCATGGGCCTCCAACTTAGTAAAGAGACGTTCAAACTGTTGACTCCGGGGGTTGTAATATTGGTGAAGGTTCTTTTGAACAAATTTTATATTTTTTTTAATCATATCGTGGTTTCCATAAATCATATGAAACCGCTTTTCGTTATGAAATTTTTGCAGGAGCCAAAATACATCGCTGTGTGCTTCCAGGATAACTGAAAACTTTTTGTTTTTCCAAAGCTCATCTCCATCTCCCAGTTCAATATATGTAAAGCCATGGTCATAATAATAATTCAAAGCATGAAAGAAAAGGTTCTGGTTGTGGGAAAAATCATCCGCCAAACTATTATCACCCCGGTGGCAATCACTGAAAAAGACAATTTTTGAGGAGTCATCCATCAAAATTTCTTTAGATGTTTTAAGGACTTGTGTCAACCGGTTGTATTGAGACATTGATTTCCCTTCCTCCTTTTAGATTAACGGTAGACTAGTCTATGCTTTATATTTTATGAGACGAATGGTAAATGGGTGCTAAAATAAGATGAAAACAAATGGTAGTTGGCTTTAGGAAAAAGGCTGGGAAAATTTCCTGATGGAAAAATGAATTGTGAGCAAAAAAAGAATAGAGCGTTTGAAGAAACCTTGGAAACTTCAAAATACAACGTTTTAACTTTGGGTAAAAAGATATACTGAATTCCTGTCGGTAAACATCAGCATTATTAAAAAGCTTCGACATAGCATTCACCACATTCTGCCATCCGATTTGTCTGTATTTATCAACTTGTAAGAATGATATATATTGAACGCGATAAAGATTTTACATCGCGCTTCAATTTCTTTGATTTAAGATCATGAAAATTCAAATTACCCATGTGAAATCATTTTCATGATCTATTTAGATCAGCGAATAATTCTATAATAAGTATAAATACCTGTGTTATTGAAAACATTAATGGGAATATATATACTGAATCTGTTATTTTTTTAACGAGAAGGTGAGTGGTTATGAAAATCAATATCTTTGAGGTTATAATGGCATTCATACCGATTGCCTGGCTTGTTTTTAGTCTTGGGAAACTAAAAATGAAGGCTTATAAAGCAAGTTTGACGGCGTTGATTCTTACACTTTTGATTTCGGGGATATTCTTTAATATGCCGGTAAACTTCATAGCCCAGGCATCTTTGGAAGGGATAATGCTTGCGTTATATCCTATTATCTGGGTTATCATTTCTGCATTGTTTGTTTACAATGTTACGGTTGAGACCGGGAGTATGGCGCAAATAAAGAAAATGTTGTCTGGATTATCCTCGGACCGCAGAATCCAGGGGCTTATTCTGGCCTTTGGCTTTGGAGGGTTTTTAGAGGCGGTTGCCGGGTTTGGTACCGCGGTAGCGATTCCTGCCAGCATATTGGCTGCCATGGGATTTAATCCGGTTTTGGCTGCCACAGTTTGTCTTATTGCGAATACAATTCCTGTTGCCTTTGGTGTATTGGGGATTCCTGTGATTACCCTTTCCCAGGTAACCTCTCTTCCGGTAAAGGAACTTTCGGTATATACTTCTCTTCAACTCATACCTTTTGTTATTTTGCTGCCCTTTGTGTTAATTTTTGCTGTGACGGGGAGTTTCAAAAATGTAAAAGGAGTAATAGGAGTATCCCTTGCTTCGGGAACAGCGTTTGCTGCGGGTCAAACACTGACAGCCATGTATGTAGGCCCGGAATTGGCAGCCGTTGTTGGTGCGTTGGCTTCCCTGGTGGTGATTGTGACATGGATTAAATTACGGCCGGTAAAAAGGGTGTGGTTATTTGAAGGTGAAAAAGGAGATAAGGAAGAGGCTCGGGAGAAGATAAGCTTGAAAGGAGCATTAGCTGCCTGGGCGCCCTATTTATTGATTTTAGGTATGATTTTCATAATCCGGTTCCTACCTTTTTTAGGTTTTCTAAATGAGTATCCTTTTGTGTTAAAGCAACAGTTTTATTTCGGGCCAGGTGGAAAGGCTCTTGCATTTCAGTGGTTAAGCGGGGGAGGGACCATCCTTTTTATATCTGCAGTTATTGGAGGGCTCATCCAGGGGGCCGCTTTCAAAAAGATTTTCGGAATTTTGTTGAAAACCCTGCGGCAGGTAGATAAAACGATTGTGACAGTTTTATCGATTGTAGTTCTGGCCAAGTTAATGGGATACAGCGGAATGGTAAATAGCATTGCAGCTGCATTGGCAGCAGTCAGCGGCAGCTTATACCCGCTGATAGCACCATTTATCGGAGCTCTGGGAACCTTTTTAACAGGAAGTGATACCTCATCCAATGTACTTTTTGGAAGCCTTCAGAAGCAAACAGCAATCCAATTGGGGATCAATCAGGAGTGGCTTACAGCTGCCAATGCCAGCGGTGCTACAGCCGGGAAAATGATATCACCCCAAAGCATTTCCATAGCAGTGTCTTCAACGGGGCTTCAAGGAAATGAAGGCAGAATTTTTGGAACTACATTAAAATATTGTCTGGTATATGTGATATTTATGGGACTTTTAGTATTTGCGTTTTCATTTTGAGAAGTATTTAAGTTTTCTTAACTGACAAGGTATTGATATCACAAACAAAGGCGGTTGACTGGGGTCAGCCGTTTTTTCTTTGTTGTAAAACTATGATGGACTACTGCTTGATGATGGTATAAAACCATGATATGATAATAGTAAATTTTGGGATACATAGCTATATATAAGGCAAATTAAAGTTATTTTGCTGAAAGTAAAAAAATAATTTAATTTACAGGGGGATAAGAATGGAGAAATCAAAGGTTTATTTTATTGATTTAAGGACAACACCTAACTTAAACATTCTTCAAAAGCTGAATAAGCTTATCCGAAAAGCGGGCATCGATAGAGTAGATTTTAAAAATAAATTTACGGCCCTGAAGATTCATTTTGGAGAACCTGGCAATGTTGCTTATATACGCCCAAACTATGTTAAAACCATAGCAGATACAGTAAAAGAACTGGGAGGGCTTCCCTTCCTTACCGACACAAACACCCTTTACATGGGAAAACGCTCTAATGCGGTCCAGCATCTTTATGCGGCTTCCGAAAACGGATTTAATATGCTTTCTACCGGAGTCAACGTGATCATTGCAGATGGTCTCAAGGGGAGCGACTATAAGGAAATACCGGTAAACGGAAAGCACGTAAAAGCAGCCAAAATTGGAACGGTCATCGCAGATTCGGATATTATCATATCCATCAATCATTTTAAGGGGCATGAGATGACAGGCTTTGGGGGAGCCCTTAAGAATCTAGGAATGGGGTGTGGGTCAAGGGGCGGCAAGCTGGAAATGCACTCTGCATCAAAGCCTCAAATTTCCAAAGATCTCTGTACCCAGTGCGGGTTATGTAAAAAGAATTGTGCCCATGACGCAATATTCTTTGATTCAGACAAAAAGGCAAAAATCGACGATGCCAAGTGCACCGGCTGCGGACAGTGCATTGCCATGTGCATGTATGGCGCAGCCACGTTAAAGTGGGATGAAGACTTTAGTGTTATTACTGAAAAAATCGCAGAATATACATTGGCAGTTTTAAAGGATAGACCTGGTTTTCATGTGAATTTTATGATGGATATTTCCCCTAATTGTGACTGTTGGTCCAATAATGATATGTCTATTGTGCCAAACCTTGGAATTGCGGCTTCCTTTGACCCTGTAGCATTGGATAAGGCTTGTATTGATATGGTTAATGCAGCTCCTTTGCTTAAAGGTTGTATGCTGGACGACGGCAAGGATCATTCCCATGGGGAAGGCTCTGATAAATTTCGCAAAATATACCCCCGTGCCAATTGGCTGGCAGGGTTAAAGCATGCAGAGTCTTTAGGGCTTGGCACTACGGAGTATGAACTTGAGAAAATTACTTGACGTTATAATAAAAAAGCTGTAAAGAGTAATTCCAAGCACTCTTTACAGCTTTTTTATTTCTCATTCCCAAGTTTCATGTGCATTGTATCCAAAAGTTCATGATTAGCATCCTGCAAATATTCCCAATACATAATGCCTGCCAGATGTTTCTTCTTGGCATAAGAGACTTTGAGTGCAACCGATTCCGGGTCATCATACGTAATAAACGTGCTGCCGTTAAAAAGATAAGGGACTTTTGCGGTATTATCCCAAAAACGAGTAAATCCGTTTTTGCCAAGATAGTTTTCCTTAATGGATCGATAAGATAAGTCTATTGTGTTGGAGTCCAAGGGCTTTTCCGCAGGCTGGAACAGACCGTTATTTTGGCTTGCTACTCCTTCCCAGCCATGTCCAAAGGCTGCGATTCCAAGGACAACCTTATCCTTTGGGGCTCCCTCCGAAAGGTACAGTTCAATCACATCCCGTGTATTTGTAGGGATATCCGAATGGCCATTTTTATAAAGGCCCGCATTATGGCCTGTGTTTTTAGACCAAGGGCCGGTGTAGTCATAGGTCATGATATGAATGTAGTCGACAACCGATACAACCTTATGAAACTCAAGGTTCTTAATGCCCCAATCATGGGAGGAGGCAGCATAGCTTAATTCATAGTGTTTCCCTGTTTCCTTTCCCAGTTTATTTAAGCTTTCCTTCAATTCAGACATCAAAAGGGTAAAGTTTTCCCGGTCCTCCGGACGGGATTTAATGATGCCCCAGCCTCCATTTACCGGGTGTTCCCAGTCTATATCCGCGCCGTTTAAGTTGAAATCCTTCAAAAATTGTGTAAGACTTTCTATAAAAGCTTTTCGGTTTTCCAGCCTAGATGCCATATCCGAAAAACCTTCAGCACCCCAGCCGCCAACCGAAAGTGTGATTTTCAAATCAGGATATAGGCTTCTTAAGGACCGGATTTTGCTTTCGAGGTCAGCAGTACTAAACTGCTTGATATTTTTAAATGTAATTTTATAATCCTGGTCTATTCCCGCAAAAGCAAGATGAATATGGGTAAACTTTGTACCCTGGATCTTTTCGGCTGACCACTCTTTCCAAAGGGGTAAGTATGCCGATAAGGTATAATACTTCTTATGATCCTGAAATAGGGTAAGATAGCCTATAACAGCGCCTGTAATCAAAAAAATACATAGGGTGATCAAAACAAGCAATTTTCTATTCATTGTCATTCTCTCCTCGGCTATCCCAAAAGATATTTACTCAAACGGGAATTAAATTTTATAATCAATACGAAAGCATAGCTTATAAAAAACGTAAGCAAAATGCTTAAAATTGTCTTTAACAACGGGTTCACAGACTGAACCCAGTCCATCCGCTGAACAATAAAAATCTGTACGATAAAGTGTATCCAAAAGACACCGAACACGGCATTGCTTAGGGAACCCACGATAAGCTTCAGTCTTCCTTTCAAGTATTTAGCCCAATTTATATTCTTTATTAAGACGAACACTGCAGCGGCTAGGATTGGTGTAGTAATTGTAAAATGGGCATAGAAGATCTCGGCCAACGTGCTTCTGCCTCTGTTGATAAAGTAGGTGCCTGCAGGGATAAGGATAAAGGACACAAGTCCCAGTATATAAAGCGATATACGCCCTTTGAAGCTGAATTCATGCTTATGGAGATAATATCCCAGCAAAAAGTACCCCGAATATCCCATAACAAAGGGGATATCAAACACTCTGCTGTAAAGATAGGTCCCTACTTCATAGTACTGATAAAATGATTGGACGGTGTTGTAAATCACAGTAGTAATAAACCAGAGCCCCAACCAGTAAAGTATCTCCTTGTCTGAAGAAGCTTTTACAGCTCTTCTGATAAAAGGTATTACCAAGTAAACCGAAAGAAGTACGTAAATAAACCAAAAGTGGTAATAGACCCTGTCAAAGAACATTTCTCTTAAAAACAGCGGAAAGATGGAAGCAATATCGGGATTATCTCTTTCCAAGGAATAATGTTTGAGGAAAAAGTAGATAACCGACCAGATCAAAAAGGGGACACCAATCCTTAAAACTCTTTTTTTCAGAAACTGGCCAGCTGACTCATCTTCACTTCCTTTTAAGAGCAGTGCGCCGCTAATCATAAAAAAGATCGGAACACCCCAACGTGAAAATGCATTAAAAATGTTTGCTATCCACCATCGAAAGCTTTCAGTTTCAAGATGGTTAACTGCCATAACTTCACCGGCAGTGATATGGATGGTTATAACTGCGACGATGGAGATGATTCTTAAAACGTCCATGTAGTATATTCTTGATAATGTATTGTTCGATGTCATAATAAAACCCCCCAAGTATTCAGATATCCATACCCGCTATTAAAGGAATGTAAGCGAACCGGTCATTCCTTTAATAGCTTGGGACTATGTGCCGGCAATTGTCGTATTAGTGCCTTGCCCCCTCTATCTTAAAGGATACGGAAAACTGTCCCGACCTTTGAATATTATCCCATTTTCCGTCTTCAAAGAGGCTCATAACCGTTCCCACTGTATTGGTGACAAGTGCTAAAAACCTGTATGACAATGCATCAATAAAGAGGAAAAAGCTGATATAAAGATAATTTCTGACCGAGAAGGAAAACCCGTAGTTTCTTCCAATGCTTAAGGAAATAAAGTTTTCAATGGTTGCAATAATACTGGCAACAAGAAATAAAACAAGGGTTAAAAATGCATTATCCCAGGCAGCGATAAGGATAAAGGGAGCAAGCAAGGTTGGAAAGGAGGTAAGGGTTCCCAATAAAAGTCCGTCTACCAGGAAGAATAAAGACAGCGGAGTGCTTAATCCCTTAAAAAGATCCTTCCAGTATTCAAAAACGCAGTCCATGAAAGCTCTTTGCCAGCGAAACCTCTGTTTGAGAAAATCCCTTAAGCTGGAGGGACATTCGGTATAGCATACTGCTTCCGGTGCGTAAATGAGCTTACTTTGGAGGCGGTTTTCTCTAATATACCGGTGGATTTTTAAAGTAATATCCATATCCTCTCCCACCGTATTCCGGTAGCCTTTGACATCAAAGAGAATATTCTTACGGAATGCTCCGAAAGCGCCTGCAATAACAACAATAGAGTTAAACGCAGATTGGGTAAGCTTTTTAATATAGAATCCATAGAAATAATGGATAATTTGATGCTTGATAAGGCCTGCGGCGTTAAAAACCGGTTTAACCAAAGCACCTTCATTTTTAACTCCCTGGGCAACCAATACTGTTCCTCCGGCAGCTGCTATTTTACTATCATAAAAGTAGGCGTTGATATACTTTAAGGACTCAATATCCAAGATACTGTCAGCATCCAGTGTAATGACGATTTCATGGGTGGAATACTCAATACCTGTATTTAAAGCGTCTGCTTTTCCGCCGTTTTCCTTATCGATAACATAAACCTTTGGAAAGGTTTTAGAACGATATACACCCTTAACCGCATTATGAAACAGTTTGCCGGCTTTTTCCCTGTGAATGGATTCCAAGTCCAGCTTCTCTTTTAAGACACTAAATGTACTGTCTTTGGAACCGTCATTGATAATAATGGCCTCAAAATGTTCATAGTTCACATTGACGATGGCATTTATACAGCTCTCAATAACAACTTCTTCATTATAAGCCGGAACTAAAACCGATATTCCCTTTTCAGGCAGTTTAGTGTCAGGATGTATTTTATTTTTATATATCAAAGGAACAACGATATATAAAAGCTGAAACAACAAATATATAAGAAACAATGTTATTGTAATCGTGCTAAAAAACATATATAATCCCTCCTGTTTTTCCGGCCGTTAATATTGGCCGTTCATTAACTGAGGGCAAACAATGGCGTAATATCTATCTTTGCTGCAGGAAAAGCATGACCTTTCTAGCTTTCTGCAGATCTTATTTGGTTATAAGAATTTATGCCTTCTACCCGTAGCTTTTGAGTTTTCAAGGCCAAAAATTATATGCCGTCTGCCCTGAATATACTCTTTACCCTTTATAATCAAAATGATTTATTGTTCTATTCGTACAATTTTTATACTTTGCTTTTTGTTGCTATTTTTTTACCCTTATTTTGTAACACTAAACTCAAATAAGAAAAAAACTTAGTATTTAAATCGAAAAAGTAGGAAAAAGGAAGAGTAGATCAGGATTAAAGCGAATAAATCGGTGAGATTGGAAGGGAAGGAATAAGGGCAAATACTTCTATGATCTTAGAATGTATTTGCCCTTCATAAAAACTATTTGTTTTTTGTAGTTAGGTTGTTAGGCGGTGTTTTATAAGGATTATGTTTCATATTTCTTCCTGTAGGTTCAAAATCCATATCATCTTTTGACTCAACAAGTTCACCCTTAAACCCTGCATCTTGCGTAACCGGCTTAATAATTCTTTTATCCTTCATTTTTTACCCTCCATGGATGATTTTAGATATACCACAGGATTATTTTGCGTTATAATGGAAGAAATTATGCGAAGAGGAGCAGCAATATGCAAAAGCAAGAAATAAAGTGTAAACAATGTGGAACTGATTTAGAAGTTAATCCAGGCTATATTACATGGTGTGAACACTGTGATTGGAATATTGATCCTACTTCAGAGGTGCCAAGAAAAAAGGCTATCTTTCATAGATTCAATATGTTTTTAGGA
Source organism: Clostridia bacterium (assembly GCA_026418275.1). Classification (GTDB taxonomy): domain Bacteria; phylum Bacillota; class Clostridia; order Acetivibrionales; family DSM-2933; genus SKW182. The sequence continues at coordinate 52,308 of JAOABQ010000114.1, read as the reverse complement.
AAGAAATTCAGCAAAAATTTATATAATGAAATAAATCAAAGCGATAGATTTAGGCCTCGTTTAAATCTGTCGTGGGTCTTTGCTTTTATATTTTCAATTATAATCTATACTATTAATTTAACCGTAGTTTTATTTTTTATAAGAATTGGATTTAATATTTTTAATGCGTATCGGGATCTGGCAGGATTTGTGGGGTTACTTATTTTTTTCGCAATTGCATATTTATTTATTCCAAAATTCAAAAAGGATAATGTAAACCCTATAAAAAGGGAAGAATTCCCGCATATTTATATTTTGGTAGATAGGTTGACTGATATGATGGGAGCGCCAAAAATAGACGACATCGTACTGACAAACGAATTTAACGCTTCTTTTTCACAGATAGGCTTAAATAGAAAAAGAATACTTTTTTTAGGTCTTCCTTTGTTTTATTTATGTAATAACAAAGAAAGAATTGCTTTACTTGCACATGAAATCGCACATAATATGAATGGAGATATAAAACGGGGAGTAATTGTTGGCGGTGCTTTAAAGTTGATTGAAAACTGGATTTTTATCGTTGCTCCTGCAAAAATTAGAAGCGTTTATGTAGTAGATATTTACTTAGAGCCTGTTGTTATTTTAATCAACTGTATACGATGGCTCATATCAAGAGTTATACTTTCCTTTTGGTATGTGTTGGCATTGCTGTTATGGAGAAATAGTCAAAGGGCAGAATATTATGCAGATTATCTTGAATCAAGAATAAGTGGTACAGATGCTTCAGTATCTTTACTTCAAAAGATACAGTACATAACAACATACTACTCTGTAATTGAGAGAATTTCCTCCTTTGCTTATTCAAGAGAACTTTTTTCTGAGCTTGAACATGCTTTAAAAGCTTTACCTGAAAGAGAAAAACAGAGAATAGAACGGATGAATATGAAATATGAGAGCAGCGTTGATGCTACGCATCCGCCTACAAGATTAAGGATTGAATTCCTTAAAAATCACCATAAAGAAGTGGAGAGTTCGATTGATAATGAATTAGTAATTCGTGCATCTAGTGAACTGGAAGTATTAAAAGGTGATGTAGAAAACTATCTTATTGGTTTGTTTAAGCATTAGATGCATAAACAAACATGGAGTGGTTTGTGGTTTTATTTGGATTAAGCACAATAAATTTACTATAGACAAATACATATGGTTCGGTTATAATATAATTCGTTGGTTGATACAATTACATATTACTGAGATGCACGTCAAGCTCTCATTTTGAACCTACATCATTCAATCGGGAGTTCTATATTGAAAGCTGGATATCGGGCCCAATGTAAGTCCATTTATGGCTGGGGAGGATAGAAACTTTTATGCGGACACCCACCTATCGCGAGATAGGTGTCAAAATGAAGCAACGGCATCATGGTAAAAATAAAAAAGATAAACTAGCTTAAGTATTCAAAAATACTTAGGCTTTTTTTGTTTATATTAAAAAATTGCAGCTATATTCTTTCGCTAATCAATAATGAATGCTTGAATCAAATTTGCTTTTACAGATCATAATAAAAAATAGTACACATAAAATTTTTTATGACACCAAACCCAAAGACTTAATGAATGTAAGATCAGTGAAGCCATACAGTAGCATAAAGGCGGTGATAAAATCGAAATCGAAAAGCAGTTAAAACGAGTTGGCACACACAGCGGGAGGTTTCATGCCGATGAGGTAATGGCGACAGCAATCCTTAAAGAGATATTCGAATTAGAAATTGTTAGAACAAGAGATCCGGAGGTTTTAAACGGGTTAGATATTGTATATGATGTAGGCGGCGGGGAGTTTGACCACCATCAGATGGATAAGGAGTATCGTGAACGGGGTACAGACCGTGGAACACCCTATGCAGCCTGCGGGCTCATTTGGAGAAACTTTGGACAAGAGGTTGTAAGGCGGAGAGAGCCATCTTTAACGCTGGTGGAAGTGGAAGATGTTTTTCAATATATTGACGGCATATTGATTGAAGGAATTGATGCAGCGGATAACGGCCTTAGAACGTGTGAAACCATCATCCCCATTATGAACATTTCTTCAATCATCGCAGGATTCAATCCCCCTTGGGATAGCGGGTTATCAGAGGATATTGCTTTTAATGAGGCTGTCCGATTTGCATCAGCAGCGCTGGAAAATACCATTGATCAGCAGATTTCCGCTGTCAAGGCTAAAAGGTATGTATTGGAAGCCTATGAAAAGCGTACGAGGCCGCAAGTGCTTATGCTGGATGCATCATATCCATGGGCGCGCACACTGGGGGAGATCGATAAAGCAAGAGAAGTATTATTTGTTATATATCCAAGAGGTGATGAATACCTCATACAAACTGTAAGAGAGAATGGCCGGAGAGACCGGAAAAAACTTCCGAAATCCTGGGCCGGAAAAAGGGAAGAGGAACTGGGAGAAATTCTTGGAATTCAGGACGCAGTTTTTTGTCACTCATCAAGGTTTATTGCAGGGGCCAAATCGTTGGAAAGTATATTGAAAATGGCTGATATTGCGATAGCTGAACCGGAGGAAGTTGTACGGCGCGGCTTCTTTAAGTCACTGAAAAGGTTCTTTTTAAGAAGGCGGTTATTGATTCGATGGTAAATTGTTTCATTCAATAAAAAAAGTCAGATTTTTGGATCTGACTTTTTTTATTTATATTTAGTATCTTACAGACAAAATGGTGTTTTTATATAAAGTAGTTTGTTCATTGATTCCCTCTTTGAGCTCATAAGTGTTATTGCTGTTTCCATCATGAAACCATTTCAGGAATTCAAATAATTTTTCCTTATCTAAGGTGATTGTTTTTTCATAACCATTTGCCAAAACATAGGTTAGACAGTTGGAAGTATCTAATTGCATGAGTGTACCCTCCTTATTGTTTGTACAGAAGAAAAATAATAAAGCCTACTATCACAATTATAAAACGTCAGCTTGAAAAACACAATAAAAGTCAATTTTTTAACAAATATATTTATTTTTTAACAAAGATCGTTAATTATCTCACAATATCTCTGTGAATCTTATAGAATCTTAAAATTTCAAATATTTATGTTAAATAAAACACATTTATGAAGGTGAAAGTGTTTTACAGATAGCAATTTAAAAATGATTGATCTTCCAATAAGGTCTAATAAATAATGTAAAAAATTGAATATATTGTTTGTGGGATGTGTACAAGGGTATTAATTCTTTATCAGAAAGGAGTGTTATCAATGAACACAAACTATAAAAAACTATTTATTACATTATTCATTTGTATTATTACCGTTGGGTTTTCATATATTTATTCCAATGCAATTCCAGCCAGGAATCAATTACAGGAGATAAGTCAGCCCACTGGTGAAAGGATAAAAACCTATTTCCGCGGAGATGAATGGTTTAACTGGGTTTCCACCGCAGATGGAGATGTTATTGTGAAAGGACAGGATGGGCACTGGTACTATGCCCGCTGGGATAACGGAAAACTAAACCCAAGGCAAAAAGTAGGCAATGCCATTGATAAACCTAGTGACACATTAAAAGACAGTGATCTTTATAAAATGAAATCTCAATTCAAGCCGCCTAAAAACACGACAGCCGGCTCCAAGTCAGCCCAAGCTGTTGTTGCTTCTATTCAGGCTGCACCTTCCGGAATCGTCAGTCAAAAGATCATGGTATACCTTGTAGAGTTTAGTGATATTGGTATCAGATATCCGGATTTGGATTGGCATAACCGCATTTTCGGAACGGGTGCAGATAGTGTAAGAGCCTTTTACAGGGAAGCCTCTGGAGGAAAATTTGATTTCATCCCTGCCGAGGAAAGCCTGGGAACACCCAATGACGGTGTTGTCAAAGTCAAGTTGAATTACCCTCACCCCAATACCGCAAGCAATACCGGTTCTCAAAACCAGAAAATTGTTACAGATGCGCTTACTGCAGCCGACCCCTATATCAACTATGCTGCATTTGATACCAACAATGACGGCTATGTTAGCCCTACAGAACTCCATATTGTTACTGTTACAGCCGGATATGAAGCGTCATACAGTTCTGATTCGCCAAGCGTTTGGGGACACCGGTGGGGTGCATATGTAAACCTTGACGGTAAGTCAATTGACGGGTATACCCAGCAAGGCGAGGTGCAGGGAGACCATATGGCGACCATTGGCATACTGGCACATGAGTTGGGACACGATTTAGGACTTCCCGATTTATATGATTATGACGGAAGTTCTTTAGGAACAGGAATTCACAGTCTTATGTCCTATGGAAGCTGGGGAGCACTCCCGGGAAGCTTCTCCGGATCCTCACCCATTCATCCGGATGCGTGGAGCAAAATCAGCCTTGGATTTGTAGTTCCTGATGTGGTAAGTACGAATACGGTCCGGAATGTTAGGGCATTTTCCACAGGAAATTATAACGTAATCAAGCTGGCAACCGGAAAAAATAATGAGTATTTTCTGCTTGAAAACAGGCAGTTTGATGGATTTGATCAAGCATTAGGTTCCGGCGGTGTTGTAAAGGGTGGAATTGCTGTCTGGCATATTGATGACAACCAATATTCCAATACAGATGAAACACACAAATGGGTCGACCTTGAGGAAGCCAATGAAGGGGTGCTTGGCTACAGTCAGCTGGATACGGCAAACACCAGTGAGCCTCAAGATCACTATTACTACCAGAGGGGAAACATCATGTTCAGTCCGCTTACCATTCCGGGAAGCAAATTATACGACGGGACCCATTCAGGTATCTATGTCCAGGTGATCAGTGAATCATCCAGGGATATGGCTGTGAATATCGGATTTGGCGGATTGGATCCTATAACACCAACGCCTACTTCCACAGCACAGGATACTCCGACACCAAGCCCAACCTCGACTCCAACCCCGCAGTACCAGGAGTGGTCGGGCAACGGTGTTTATTATCCGGTAGGTGCAATTGTAGTGTATAATGGGAAGATTTATCGCTGTATTTATGCCCATACATCCAATTCGGCTTGGACACCGGAGTATACCGAGAATATCCTCTGGAAGTTGGAAAGCAGGGCGGAACCTACACCAAACTTGACGCCAACACCGACACCAACACAAACCCCAACACAAACCCCGACACAAACTCCAACACAAACTCCAACACAAACCCCAACTCCGACACCAACACCAACACTAGGGAACACAGTTACTCCAACGCCCACATCGGCAGCACAAGGAATACCCAGTACGCCTAGCTTGGGCCATGATAATTGGGATAATGATGGAAATTACACCATTCGTATGGATATGTGGTGGGGGAACAACGGAACTTCATGGAAGCTGTACGAGAACGGGATTTTGGTGCACACAGAGAGCATGACCGACCGGTCTCCAAACGCTCAGTCAGCCAGTAAGGCATTTAGTAGTAAAGCGAAGGGCTCATATCAATATAAGTGCGAACTGATAAATGCATATGGAAAGTCCGATAGCAATGTAATAACCGTTACTGTAAACTGAAAAGGGGCCTTTAAAAGGCCCTTTTCCATGGTAGGAATTAAACTCTTTAAAAAGATATTTTTAACCTTACAAAAGTGTAAGGTTTTTTCATGGAGTTCGATGGCTGATTCATGCATAACCAAATATAATAAAACTATAAGACAGAGCTTTTAATTCAAAAAGATTTAAAATACGAAACTAAATTTTAAGGGGTGCGGTAAAATGAAAAGAATGACGATATTGGGTATTGGACATAAAGCGGCAGGGGTAATTGGCTTATATTTAATCATTGTATTCATCGTTGACAGGTTATTTTTAACTCAATTCAAAATAACCGAAAATGCGTATCCGGTGTTGGTTAAGGTTGGAGTGATGATGGGGGTGGTGGGATTTATTATCAATTTGCTTGCTGCTTTTCAAATGCTGAAGGCGTATAAAAATGATAAGCTTGCCACAAGAGGGCTATATGCGGTTTTTTTAAATCCTATGTATACAATGCAGCTTCTCATTACACTTCCCGGTATCATGCTGCTATTTAATTCATGGATTGTAATGACCACATTGATTGCAGCGGTTATTACGGTAAAAATGTTTGTAAAGGAAGAGGAAAAGTATCTGGAAGAGAGATTTGGGAGTGCTTATAGCGAATACAGACAAAAGGTATTGTTCAAATTCCTTTAAAAGGAAGCTTTAAAGATAATGTATGGAAGTGTAAATGAAATGAGCGTACTTTAAATGATAGTGCAGATCAAAAAAGGGGGAGCAGTTATGAAAATTCTTATTATATCAGGAAGTCCAAGAAAGGGTGAAACACATAAAGCTGCACAGTTTGTGGACGAAAAGCTCAAAAAAATAGGCGGCTTTGAAGTTGATTGGCTTATCTTGAAAGACCTTAATATTAAACCCTGTATCGGCTGCTTTGCATGCCTTAACAAGGGGGAAAATAAATGTCCGATGAAGGATGATAGAGATATAATTGTTGACAAAATGAAGCAGGCGGACGGGCTAATCATAGCAGTTCCCAATTACTCTCTTCAAGTTCCTGCTTTGACTAAAAACCTTTTGGACCGTCTTGCGTATATTTTTCACAGGCCCAGCATGCAGGGCAAAATATTTATGGGATTGGTTACACAAGGCGTTTATGGTGGGGGAAATATACTAAAATATCTTAATGAAGCCATGCGTTTTTGGGGATTTAGTATAAGTAAAGGCGTGAGCGTCACAGTTGTTCCGGGATTTAGACTGCCTCAAGTGCAGAAAAAGATAGAAGCTGCATTGGAAAAGGCAGCCGGGCGGTTTGCCAAGGCATTAAAAGAAAAGAAGGTAACTGTGCCGTCTTTAAAAGAGGTAGCCATCTTCAGGTTGGCAAGGACCGGAATGAAAAATATGGATAAAACTTCTGTAGACAGGCAATATTATGAATCCAAAGGATGGTTTACATCAAAGTATTATTACGATGTAAGACTTGGGCCTTTTAAATCTTTGGTGGGATGGCTTATGGACCGTTTTGCGCAGCATATGGCGGATAAAAGCAAGAGGGAATTGGAAGCCTATCAACATAAAAATGTTACAGAGAGCAAGGTGTTGTAAAAAATGAAAAAATAAATTGAGAACCTTTTTACAATAAGCTGCATTTGTTTTGGGAAATGCGGCTTTTTTGCGTGCGCGAGCTTACCCGCGGATAGCTCATGGACGTGAGGAATGGATTTTGAATCACGGTTGAAACAAGATTTATAATGAGAAGTCAGCAGAGGTCATAGTACCAGTATTACGAGATTTATTGAGGGAAAATTGAAACTCAAAGTCAACAAAGATAAAAGTGCTGTGGACAGACCATGGAAATTAAAGTTTCTTGGGTCTCCTTCGACCGCAAAAATGGTGGGAACCGGAGTAAGAGTACATGCCCAAGCCTGTAAAGAAATTCAAACAAAAATTTGAAGGAAATCACAGAAAGAAGCAAAGTGATGAGTGTAACCGAAAGGATACAGAAGCCCCATCCTTTCTATAGCCTTAGCCAATGAAAGACTAGGGAAACAAGGATTTCCAACAATAACAGAATGGTATTTTGAAGTACATTAATTCCTATTTGAACGTTGTATACCGAACGGTACGTACAGTGGTGTGAGGCCGGGAAAATTTTCCCTCCTACTCGATTGAGAACACCTTATCCAAGGAAAATATAGGACACTCCCTGTTGAGAATAAAGAATATTTATGGTAATATTTTGGTGTTAACTAGAGAGAGAACAATTATGAGGGGGTATCCATATGTCATTTTGCAAAAAAGCCATTTCCTTTTGCTTAATTCTTTCATTACTATTTTCCTTTGCCGTTTACGGTGCCGGCAGCTTATCAAGTCCAGTAGTGTACAATCCTTCGGATGGCGGAAGTTATCCAAAAGGCGATATGACCATCCGGTGGTACAGTGTGAGTGGGGCTGCAAGGTATGACGTAGCGGTACGGGACATGACTTCAGGAGTAAAAATCGTAGGACAGGACGGTGCAGAAGGCGGAACTGGGGTTAAGACAAGCAGTACGTATTATACCATTCCTGCATCGAAGCTAATTGAAAATCATCAATACAAAGTCTGTGTATCTTCGGAGGATGCATCGGGAAATCAATGGCCTACCTATCTTTCCTTTTATATCACAAAAACAGAGTTGCCTGCCCCTACGGTTATTTTACCTTCGGAAGGGCAGGTGCTTTCCAAGCAAAATATAACCATCAGCTGGTACAGTGTCCAGGGGGCATCTCAATACGATGTGGCAGTCCGGGATCTTACCAATAACCAAAAAATTGTCGGACAGGATGGGTATGACGGCGGCATCGGTATTAAGACCGGCAGCACAAGTTATACTATTTCATCTTCCTTACTTACTGAGGGGCATCAATATAAGATATGGGTAGCGGCGGTTGACTCAAATGGGATCATATCCAATAACGGAACTTACCGTACCTTTAATATTATGGCGGAACCCGAGCTCCCGGCACCTCAGCTTACATACCCTGTGGACGGACAGTCTTGCCCGAAAGAAAATATTACAATCCGCTGGAATGCAGTTTCGGGGGCTTCTCAGTACGACGTTGCGGTCCGGGATTTAAGCAATAATGTGAAGATTGTGGGACAGGATGGAGCTGAAGGAGGAACCGGAGTTAAGACAACTGGTACCAGTTATACGGTTTCATCCGCCCTTTTGACTGAAGGCCATCAGTATAGAATCGGTGTAGCCGCAGTCAATGTAAACGGTAAGGTATCCAACAATATGTCCTATGCAACCGTTACGGTTTCAAAAGCGCCTCCCCTTCCGGCGCCTGTAATAACACACCCCCAAGATGGAAGACTCTACCCGAAAAATGATATGACCATTGCCTGGAACCCGGTTGCCGGGGCTTCCCAATATGATGTGGCAGTACGAGATATGACCAATAATCAAAAAATTGTAGGACAGGATGGCCCCGAAGGGGGAACGGGGGCTAAAACCTATTCCAATAGTTTTAAGCTGTCCTCATCTATATTGACCGAAGGGCATACCTACAAAATATGTATATCCGCTGTTGACGCAAACGGAAGTGTTTCTACAAACGGTACCTATGTCCAGATGAGCATTGCTGCTGAATTGGTGCCTCCAATAATCACATACCCTATAAACGGTGAGATTTACACCAAAACGGATATGACCTTAAGGTGGAACGCAGTGAGTGGTGCTTCTAAATATAATGTAGCGGTCAGGGATCTTACCGATAATCAAAAGATTGTCGGGGTGGATGGTGTAGACGGGGGGACCGGTATTGAGACGACTGCGCTTAATTATACTATTGCGTCGGGACTCTTAAAGAGCGGACATACCTATAAAGTCTTTCTGGCTGCTGTGGATGGGCAAGGGAATTTATCCAGGAATCCAACCTATATGGAATTTAAAATTTCAGATATCTTGCCAAAGCCTAATGTGCTATATCCTGTCGAGGGAAAATCCTATCCGAAAGCTGACCTTATCATCACATGGGAAAGACTGACGGGCGCATCAAAGTATGATGTGGCGGTACGGGATATGACCAACAACCAGAAAATTGTCGGACAGGATGGATTAGATGGCGGAACAGGTGTTAAAACCTCCGAATGCAGCTATACCATTCCAGCAGCTCAATTGGTTGAAGGACATACCTATAAAATTTGTGTATCCGGGGTGGATTCGGCAGGTAATGTTTCTTCTAATTCAACCTATGTCCATTTTTCAATCAATGAGACAATTCTGACCGCACCTGTTATCGAGTATCCTGTAAATAACCAATCCTACACCAAGGGAGATCTGGAAATAAAGTGGAAGCCGGTTCCCGGTGCTGCAAGGTATGATCTGGCAGTACGGGATACGTCGGATAACCGGAAGATTGTGGGACAGGATGGTCCTGAAGGAGGCACCGGAGTCAAGACAACCAACACAACTTTTACCCTTCCGGCGGCCCAGCTTGTAGAAGGCCACCAGTATAAAGTGTGTGTAGCGTCTGAGGATACCAAGGGAAATATGTATCCAACCTATATAACCTTTGAGATAAGTTCAAACAGAGCACCTGTTTTGATTTCTCCCATTAATAAAAAGGAATATCCCAAATCGGACATTTTAATTGAGTGGGCCCCTGTTCAGGGTATCGTGGCATATGAAGTGGCTGTGCGGGATAATACCTATAACAAAAAAATCATCGGTGAGGATGGGGTGGACGGAGGAACCGGTGTCAGGACAACAGGTACAAGATTTATTATTTCATCGGATCTTTTGGTGGAAGGACACCAATACACTCTATTTGTTGCGTCGGAGGATAAAAACGGAAATCAATATGAAACCTACTGCCTTATAACCGTTAACTCCAATAAAAAGCAGACAAAGATCATGTCCCCTGGAAACGGTGACGTGTTGGAGAAAAAGGACATTCCTCTTACTTGGAAAAAGGTGGATGGGGTTTTAGGGTATCTCATTAAAATCTATGATTTGGATAAAAATGAATATCTGGCAAAGGATTTTGATAATAAGGGAGAAACCGGTTATACCATAAGTTCAACCGCATTGACCAAAGGACATACCTATAAAGTTAATATAGGTACAAAAGCTCTCGAGGGAATGGTAATTTGGAGTGAAGATTTCTACATTAAAATAAAAAATACACAGCTTACGGCACCTGTAGTTACCCATCCCAGCAATTATGCTGCCTTGGATAAAAACAATATTCAGATAAACTGGGGGAATGTGCCGGGGGCTGCCAGATACATCATTGCAGTAAGGGATTTGAACACCAATATGCAAATTGTTACCGATGAAGATGTCAAATTGTCTACAAGCTTTATTATCCCTGCTTCAAAGCTTGAGGAAGGGCATAAGTACAAGGTAGCAGTCGGTGCAGTTTCAGATCAGGGTGAACAAAGCTGGACGGAGGAAAATTACTTCTCCATCAAAAATGCCCAAAAATCTCTTGTACCGCCTGTGATATCACAGCCAAAGGATGGGTCCGTACTAAAAAAAGAAAATATCATGATCCTATGGGAAAGGGTTCCTGGAGCGGTTAAATATCTGGTATCCGTAAGAGATATGAATGAGGATATTCAAATCGTCCCCAATGTTGATGTAGGCACGGAAACGGCATATATTATAGAGGCTTCAAAGCTGAAGGAAGAACACCGTTACAGGTATGGGATAGCTGCTGTGGACAGTCAGGGCAATGAAAGATGGAATTTTAGCAACTACTTTAATACCAGCAAGCTTACGGTAAAGGATAATCCATCCGAAATCAGTGTCACAGCCAATGGGTCCAAGCTCAATTTTGATGTGCCTCCCACCATTCTTAACGGAAGGACACTGGTGCCTCTTCGGGTGATATTTGAATCCCTGGGCGCAAGTGTAATCTGGGACAGTGCAACAAAAACAATAACAGCCAAAAAGGATGGAAAGGAAATCAAACTCAAAATTGATAGTAAAATAGCGTATGTAAATGGCGTGGAGGTCCAATTGGATGTCCCTGCGATGATTGTGAACGGCAGGACTTTGGTTCCGGCCCGGTTTATATCCGAAAGCCTGGGAGCCAAGGTGGACTGGAATGATCAAAGAAAAACCGTATTGATCGAAGAACCGGATGTTTTAGTTCTCTTCCCGGGACAAATCGAGTGCATGAAAGGGGTTTTGAATTTTGAACAGGAAGTAAGTTCTGTCAAAGTTGAAATTGATCGGGTGGGAGACTTTACATATACGGGATGTATTTTTGAAAAAAGCGGTCTTAGCCTTATAAACTTTGATATGAACCAGGTAACCTTGAAAGCGGCAGGGGAGTATTTGGCAGTACCCGGTGAATTTATAGCCAGAGTAACGGTGGTCGAAAAGGAATCCGGAAAGGGGAAGGAAGCTGCCAGATACAAAGTAAGGGTGGTAGATCCGGTTGTTTATAAGGAAGTCAGGTATCTTCCCGAGACGGATGAGGTTTATGTTAGAGCGGACCTTCATCCCCTTATCGGTCAAAGGGTTCAAAATGAGTATCCCATTGTTTGGGTAGGGGTTTACAATGAAAATAGAAATGCATGGGACTACAGGGAGATTGACAGAGAAAACGCCAATTTTAACAATACCATGCTGCACTGCGGCTTTAATCAATATGAGAAATATATTCCCGCACAATACTTATATGGGAATGAAAAGCTTAAGTTTACCTTTTTTGTAGACGGATATACCGATTATGATTCCATCGGGCGTATAAAAACGGAGGACCGGGTTATAACCCCTCTCAGAAAAGATGACTGGAATATAAGGTACAACTGGGAAACAGACGAATTGGAAGCGGTTGTAAACCCGCATTATGGTGCACGCTCCAAAGGAGAGCTGCCCCTGCCCTACCTTGCAATATATGCAGGGGGAATACCCGAGAAAGTTGAGGAGCCACTGAGTGTAATTCCCTTATATGGCGGTACCGTAGAGGAATACAAGAGTAAATACTTCCGTTCCTGGACTGTTGACAGGGACCAGGTCCAAACGTCAAATCTTCACCTTCAAAGGGGTAAGAGCTATAAAATGGGGATTTTGATAAAAGGGTTTGAGGGCCAATGGAGCCCAGGACTGCTGAAGGAAATGCGTATCGGTAAACCTGAAATTACAGCTTGGAATATAAAATACAATCCAAAGGATGAAAAATGTACTGTCTGGATTGGGGCGGAAAATGTAACGAAAGATTGTGCTGTAAAGCTTATGAGAGTAGGAAGCAACAAATCATCAGATATTCCACTAACGAGGTTTTACAGTTATTCTCCAACGTCCAGTGGACAAAAAACATTTGGACTAAGTGAGTTGGATTTGAAAATGTCCAATTCCTATAGTTTTTATATTCAAATAGAAAATAGGCAAAGTGGAGAAAGGATTGTTTCAAATAAAATAATTGAACGGATTTTCAGTCTAAAAGAAGAAGTCCAAAATACTTCGAGAGGGGAAGTAAAAAATCCTCCAGCACTAAACCAAGAACCTGCTTTCCAACCCACCAGGGAAATGATTAAGTATTTTACGGATTTAGGATTTAGTAAGGATGATTTCATCAACATTCAAAAGCTTATGGACCAGCCAAACCCGGATAACGAAGCCAAAAAGAAGATACAAATGGCAAAACTGTCATACTTCTACCTGAAAAGCATGCTTGAAAGTATGAAGGAATATGCGGATTTTGCGGGCGATAGCTTTTGCAATTTACTTAAGTCCTTATTCGAGTCCCAAATTAAAATTAGAAAACTTAAAAAATATACGAAAAATGAAGAAGTTTTAAGGATTTTGGAAAAGATGGATAAGAGCATGGATGGTTTAATCGATTTATGCTCCAAAAGAATACAAAACTCCCTTGTCAAAGGTTCCTTCAGGTTAGAGTGGTTTTATATCCTGGATACTGCCATGAAGGAATTAAGAAAGGATATGGAAGAAGTACCTGTAAGTCTTATCACAGACTCCATCGGGAACAAAATTAAAAATAAACACTATTTAACCATACCGATTTTAAAGCTGACCTTATGGGATGAGGTAGAGAACCAGTTAAAGGTAGTGGATTATTATATAAGCCAGAAGTATACGGGTGATCATGAAAAGGCAAAACAGGATTTGCTTAATTTGCGGCTTGACTTTTATGACAAAAATATGACAGATTATAATACTGTTTTAGGGACCCAGCTTTTTGCCGATTCATTTGATCAAACATCAAAAATCTTAGGCTACATCAATGACCTTGCCATGGCCATTACTGCGGTTGCTCCTTCTGCCGCACCGGCTACGCTTACACTGGAAAGCATCACCCTACCTGCGGAGAAATTGTTTGATTCCACTTCCAAGGTCCTTAATTCCTTGATTATAGGCCAGGTAGTGGAGATATTTTATGATAGTTTGAACTTTTTCAGATGGATTCCGAGAAAAGCCTTTTGTAAGCCATAGAGAAGCAATGTTGTAGCGTTCATACGCATTAAAAGGGATAAAAACCACTTGATAAAGTATGTATCACAGCGGTTTGATTTGTGAAATACACGTATAGTGATTGAATCCGTATGAGTATAAAAAGGGTTGTTAAAACTAAAATCCAGCACTTTTCGGATAGGGTGCTGGATTTTTTCATGAAGGTTTTACAATAGGGTTGACAAATGGTAAACGGTATTATAAAATGTTTATAAATAAACAATCAAATTAAGGATGTGTTTGAGAATGGGAGTTTCGGATTTGTTTTGGAGTGCTTCACAGGAAGAACTTAAAAGAGGATACGTTGAAAAAGAAAATGACTATATATGTCTTCTTTGCGGTAAAAAAGTTGAGAAAGGGATTATTTATCCTGATGAGGGAATTTTATATGAAGCCGGAAGGTATATCCGTGTCCATATTGAGAAGGAACACCGGTCGGTATTTGAACATCTTATACACTTGGATAAAAAACTAACAGGTCTTTCGGAGCATCAGAATAATCTTTTAAAACTATTCTATGAAAATAAAAGTGATGCAGAGATTCAGAAGGAGATGGGGATCGGAAGCAGTTCCACCATTAGGAATCATCGTTTTGTTTTAAGGGAAAAGGAACGTCAGGCAAAGGTGTTTTTGGTATTAATGGAGCTTTTAAAGGAAGGCAGTAAGAAATCACCCGGACTTATTCCTCCTCATAAGACAGCAAGGATGGTGGATGACCGTTACAGTATTACAGAGGATGAGAACGAAAAAATACTAAAAAAATACTTCTCTGAAGGGATTCATGGGCCTCTCAAAACTTTTGACATGCAGCAAAAGCATAGGCTGGTGGTACTCAGGCAAATTGTCAAACGTTTTGTACCCGGTTCTACCTATAGTGAGAAGGAAGTCAATGAAATACTTAAAAGTGTTTACGAAGATTTTGTAACCATAAGAAGATACTTGATCGATTATGGTTTTATGGACAGAAAACCTGACTGCAGCCAGTATTGGCTAAAGGAGGGAGTGGATGGAACGGAGGAGGAAGCAGTGGAACGTAAAAAGGAATTGATACAACAATATAAGGAAATGAAGAAAGAGGCTGGGGTATACCAAATCAGAAATACTAAAAACCAAAAGATTCTGGTGCTTGTGACACCGGACCTTAAGACGATGAATGGAAAGAGGTTCCAACTGGAAATGGGAGGCTTCATGAATAAACAGCTTCAAGAGGAATGGAAACAGTTTGGGGCAGATGCATTTGAATTTGAGGTGCTTGAAGTACTGGAAGAAAAGGAAGAAGGCTTCTTTGATAAAAAGGAAGAGTTGAAGAAGCTGGAGAAAAAGTGGCTGGAAAAGCTTCAGCCATATGGGGAGCGTGGGTATAATCCTCTCCATAAAGAAAGGGATACAGTAGAATAAGATGAATGAAAATTCTGCATTTTGAACTCAAAATGCAGAATTTTTTATGGGGAAGTTACTTTCCAGAGCTTGCCATCTAAAAAATAATGAAATGGAAAGAATGTTTGAGTAAATTTTGAAGTGGAAAATGGCTTGATTTGGTTGCAGTCTGATTGCTTTGTGATATAATTACAAAAGCGTAGGGGTTTATTTCCGAAGAACGAAGTCTTAATGTACTTGCTTAATTTTAAAATACTTGGGATATAGAAATTTTTAAGGATGTGTGCTAAGATGCAAAAGCTTTTTCAAAATACCGTCGTGAGATGGATACTGTATTTAATTTTGTTTGCGGTGGGGTACGAGGCATTTAAATTTTATCCGACGTATACAACCCATCTTATGGTTGGATGCTTTTTTATCTATTTTGTCATCCGGTTTATCAAGGCGGATAAAAAGGGGAGTTTGATTGGGCCGGCTGTTTTGTCACTGGCATGGCTGCTGATCTTACCGTATAAAGACCTGTATATGACAGTTTACAACAGCTTTAAGATCCAATCCTATAAGCTTAATCTACTGATTACCGGGGGTGCGGCAGCAGGAATCGTTATTGTGGTTTTTTTTCTTACGTGGGGGCTTCTCTACAGCTTGAAAAAAGACAGTTCCTCCTTATGTGCCACTGAAAAGATAACACTTAAAAACATAGGGATATATTCAATTTTTCCTATGATCAGTTTTGGATTGACGTGGATAAGGGACTATCCGGCTAAGCTGACACCCGATTCATACGAGCAGCTTGCCCAAATTCATGGGAAGATCCCATACTCTGATATACATTCCATTGGGCATACCCTTTTTAGCGGTTTGATTATGAAAATATGGGACAGCCCGGCAAGCGTTATTATATTTCATGTTTTGGCAATGTCAATTACAGTGGGATTTGCACTCAGCTATTTCAGATCAAAAGGTTTCTCCCAAAATACCCTTATGTTGGTTTCTATATTTTTTGGCTGTTTTAGTCCGAGCCGGTATATAATCACCTTCTTTTGGAAGGACATTCCCTATAGCATCGCTATCGTACTGATTACAATTTTACTTATGATTTATATGGATAAAAAAGAAAGGGTAGGAAGTGCATATCTGATCATTGGGGGCTTAGCCGCAGCAGGGACGTTTTTGTTCCGGCACAATGGATTGGTTGTCTATGTTATTCTGGTTCCCTTATTTATTTATTTGATGTTTAAGTTCTCGAAAAAGAAATATATTGTTCCCCTTTGCATTTCCATACTGATTATCATGGGGGTGAGACTGTATGCCTTTGATTATCTTCATACCAAGCCCAATGATCATGGAGCTAAATATGGTATTTTTGCCAAAGCGGTTGTAAGCGTTGTGGCAAATAACGGAAAACTGACAGAAGAAGAACGCAGGCAAATTGAAAGCATTGTGCCTCCGGATATCATTAAGGAACGGTATGCCTGGGGGCAGGGCGGAGGACTCATGTGGCTTTACGGCAATAAAAGCCACCCGAAATATTTTTACAACGCCGCCATTTACAAAAACCATAAAGAAATCATGAATCTGTTTTTTAAGCTGTACCCTAAGAATATAAAGATTATGACCTGGGATATATTGGGATCTCAAAGTCTCATATGGCAGTTTAGGACGTATTACCTGGATAAAAACATACCCTATATGTATTTACTGGCTGTGTGCATTCTGGTGTTATGGAGAGGGAATAAGAGGTTTATGATTCCTTTTCTACCGGTATTTTTAAGTGTGTTATCCATCGCAATTTCAAATACCACCTATGAACCCCGGTACACATATCCCACCATAGCCGCTTTTCCATTCCTGATCCTGTTTAGCTTTTTAGTTATGCGGAGCCAGGGAAAGCAAAAGGAAGGGAACGGGTGTTTGATGTAATAAATCGTTACTTAGGCGAATAGGTTATACCTAAATAGGGTTTTTTCCTGGATTGTAAGGAGCGTCTTGTAAAATAACCTAAAATAATGTAAAATCATGTTGGATGATCAAAAAATACTATGCAGGAATACGGTAAAGAATTGCCGGTTGATAGAGCATGTGGCCTAGTGCCTCGTAACGTAATTTTTTTCTAGAGTATGCGAGGCACAAACAGAGGAAGTGCATTTTTAACACTTTGAAACTTAAAATTTGTTGTGTTAAAAAGCACTAGATTCTAGCTGGATATGCGATAGAATTTGGCTTGGATTTACCGCAATTTCTATAGTAAATTAAAATAACAAGGAATGGGGGGCGTCGACACATGAAACAGTGTCCAAAGTGTAATTTTTCAAATCAAGATTTTGATGCTGTTTGTGCCAACTGTGGTTCACCGCTAAATTATGTAAATGATCCCGGCCCTTACGGAACACCGGGGGCAGGGATGTACAACCAGGGGATGCCTGTAAAAACAAACGGCTTTGCAATAACTTCAATGGTACTTGGCATTGTGGCGATACCCTTGATATGCTGTTGCTATATAGGTGTTATTCCTGCAATTCTTGCCGTCATATTCGGCTTTATTGCCAGAAGCAAAATCAGATCTTCAGTTAATATCGAAAAAGGTGATGGAATGGCACTTGCCGGGATTATCATGGGATTTAGCGTAATTGGAATTATATTTATACTTATTATGCTGCAACTGTCCGGTGCATTCTCCTTCAATTATTACTGGGAAGATTTCCAAAGACAGCTTGAGGAAAATATGAACAATAGATAATAAGAATCCGGGTGAATCCTTATGTTAAAACGCAGTCTTACTCTTCATAGTGATTGGATTTTACATACTGTTCTTTTATTGCTATGTCTAATGCCCGTAGTATTATCCTTTATGCTTTTTACAGATGGCAAAGTTACGGGATTCCGATTTCATGTACTGGTACATGAAATCGGAATCCCGTGTTTTTTTAAAGCAGCTACAGGGTACAATTGCCCCGTATGCGGAATGACACGGAGCTTTATCTATATGAGTGCATTTGATTTGAAATCAGCATGGAGTATGAATAAAGCAGGGGTCCTGCTCTATCTTTTCTGTGTCTTGCAAGTCCCTTATAGGCTATTTCTTTTAAAAGGAAAAGAATTAAAGTGGATCAGGCTTTTAGTAAAACTGGAAATCTTTCTCCTTATTGTAATAGGACTTGTTACCTTAGTGCAGTTCGCTTCTCAGTTTATAGTCAGGATGTAATTCAATGATCAAGCTTCATTGAATTCCTTTAAAAGGTCCAAGATTTTGGGTGTGCATCGGTTGCCCTTGCAGCCGCCCGATCCGGCACCTGTAGCTTGCTGGACCTCAAGCAAAGTAACAGCACCGCTTTTGATTGCCTCTTTAATCCTTGAGCGGGGTATTGCCTTGCATATGCATACCTTGGTTATTTTGTCCAGAATTTTCTGATCTACTTTCTCTTCCATTGTTGGGACTCCTTTATAGGTTTATGGGCTTGCCAATTACTTTTCGTTAGTCCATTCTATCATAAATTCACAGAAATAGCTGAATAATGAGCTATAAATGTATAGGGTTCAAACATTTGTTGTATACTGTTTAGCAGTTGGTCTCTATACCATTGCCTATGCTCTATTCATAATATGAGCAAAGATTGAAATTTGATACGAATGATGATAAAGTGGTATAAATTAGTAAGGAAAATGCAGTAAACTTGGAAGGTGATAAACTTGGATATCAACATTACTACACCTGCATTACTATTTTCAGCCATCACATTATTAATGCTTGCATATACCAACCGGTTTCTTGCAATTGCAGCATTGGTAAGGCAATTTCATACAGCTTATAAGGAAAAGCCTGATGAACGTGTATACAAGCAAATACAAAATTTCCGTAAAAGACTTAAGATTATAAAAAACATGCAGCTTTTCAGTGTAATCAGCTTCTTTCTTTGTGTACTTTGTATGTTTTTGATCTTTGCAAATAAAATTCATGCAGCCAATATTGTCTTTGCAGTAAGCCTGGTATTGCTTATGTTGTCGCTCTTCTTATCTATTATCGAGATTTATATTTCTGTCGATGCACTTGAGGTGGAATTAAGTGATTTGGAAAGTATTCAAAAGGAAACTTAAAAAATTGAAGCCGTAAGCTATAGATAACGAAGTGTAAACATAGTAAAATTCGGGAGATGAAATGCCTGGTTTACTTAGGTGTCAGAAATCGAAATTTTACTTTTACAGTTCGTTATTTATAGCGATCCTATATACGGCATTATCATCTTATACTATACCAAACAAATATCCAATGCTTTTTAGTTGACTCAGAAAGCAAGCTGTATAGATTTTTCTGTTTTATATAGCGGGTGCACATGATTACTTTATTTCTGCAGATAATATAAAAAATATTATAAGAGGAGTGAAATGAATGCCAAAGGATAGTCAACCGGATAATAAATCGGCCCGTAAGGAAAAAAGCAAAGGACAGACTCCAATTACCGAAGAAGCCAAAAATCATAATCCCAACGCTAAAAAGCAGTCCGTTCCCAACAATGATGTTTAGACCCAATCACTGTAAAATAGAAGCTAAAAAAAACCCGGTCCTTTCTGTGAACCGGGTTTTCTGGCACACGAGTGCTTTTTATCACAAAGAGTTTATAGATTTCCAAGTGTTAAAAATGCACTTCCTCTTTTGGTGCCTCACGTATCTTAGAAAGTATTACGTCACGAGACACCTTTAGGGTTTGGTAATGCTTGCTCAATGGACTAAGTGTCAAGGGCGGACTTTTTAGTACGGATTGTATCTGCATCCTTATATTCTTCATTCATTAATTTTTCATGCACATCATATTCCGGTGCTGTCGTAGGGGCATGGCACATATGCCAGATTTCGCTTCCTCCCAGACGCCCATGAGGTCCACACAAGGTATCAACCGCAGCAGCAAACGCCCTGTCTTCCATACCCCAACCCCGGAATCTTTCGTCAAAGCCGCCTACTTTTTCAAAGTTTTTGCGGGGAATGAAAAAGAGTTCACTGAGTGAGTTCCCGTAATAGCCATAGCCGTTAAGCTGCAAAGCAGTCATGAAGATAGCCGGGTCCTTGTTTACAAGCTCTACGGTTTGTTCGTCGTATAAGAAATGTGTGCCAGTGAAAGGAAATACCCATGGATAGTGGGAAAGCAGTTCAAAGGCTGCTTCTAACTGCCATAAATCAAAGATAATGTCTGCATCACCAATTAAAAATATATCTCGGGTAGCTTTTTTAGCGGCTGCATTCACTCCAGCAGACCTGCAGTAGGGAACAATATCCGAATCTCCGATGCAAATCTCCGCATTCGGCAGCAGCAGTTCATAACGCTTGCGAAGCCATTCCCAGTTTCTGGAGCGTGAAGCGCCATCGGGTTTAAAAGGGATAAGCACCGAAATTTCTTTATCAAACATAAAAATCACCCTTTCAAAAATTGTATTTATATAGGCTGATGGTTTTGAGTCAACATGGACGTATTATTATTGCTGCATTCTCATAGGTATGAAAATGACCGGGCGAGGTACGTATTTGCACATTTAAACCCGGAATAGAATTTGGTTTATTATATTCTGATTAACATAATACTGTGCATGTGTTCAATGAGTCTAATGTTACAAAATTATTACAAAAGAAAATTATGCTTGACGAGGAAATGATATCCATGATAGAATAAAACCACTTTGCCTTGAGAAATGTTGCTGAGTCGAACGGGCAAACGGAATGCAAAGAATGAATGGAAGGAGGATAACCAAATGAATTTGCTTAGAAGTTGGAACCTCAAACAACTGGATAGAGTAGAGTTGGCGGCGTGTAAACCAAGTGCAGATTTAAGCACTCATTGGCTTAATCCTCTATGCCTTAAATGCGGTAACCCTACACCCTGACAGGGTGGCAAAGGAATGTTTAAAGCGTTTAACGAGAGTGGTTAAGTCGATAAAAAGATTTAACCACTTTTTTATTTTGCCGGAATGGATTTGTTAAGTTATATATGTGCTTGTGGCTCAGTTGGAAGAGCATTTGACTTTTAATCAAAGGGTCGTGGGTTCGAGCCCCACCAAGCACACTCAATGCGGGTGTAACCGAATGGGCATAGGTATCGGGCTTAAAATCCGAGTTTTGAGAGTTCGAGTCTCTCCACCCGCACTAAAAAATTATAGGGAAGGTTGTCCGAGTGGTTTATGGTAGCGGTTTGCTAAACCGTTGGGTTTAAAAGCTCCACAGGTTCGAATCCTGTATCTTCCGCCAGATTGAATAAGGATCTTTAATATTTTATGTTTATCCGCATTCGATATTCCGATGATTAAAGTCCGCCTTTGATGGATTGGTGAAGTGGTTATCACATGAGACTGTCGATCTTAAGTCAGGGGTTCAATTCCCCTATCCATCGCCAATTGGGCCATAGCACAGTTGGGAGAGCGCCTGCCTTGCAAGCAGGAGGTCGAGGGTTCAAATCCCTCTGGCTCCACTCATTGAGTAGTTAAGAGTTATTTTATCGAATGAAGAAGTGTTATTTGCAGGGGTAATCGAATTGGCATAGATACTTGCCTTAGAAGCAAGGTTTTGAGGGTTCAAGTCCCTCTCCCTGCACCAGATATATATTTGCGGAAAGGTAGCCAAGGGGCAAGGCAACAGCCTGCAAAGCTGTTTACCGAGAGTTCGAATCTCTCCCTTTTCTCCAAAGCTTTAATGGTGAGGTAAAAATATGGATTTTATAGCGGTATGTAATGAACTTGAAGCGTTAAAGAATAAAATACGCATCGAATAAATATTAAATTAAGAAATAAGAAAGTGAGTGTAGGACAGTGGATTACATTATATTCGACTTGGAAGCGACTTGCTGGGAAAACGGTAAAGGCAAGGTAAGTGAAATTATTGAAATTGGCGCAGTGAAACTCAACGAGAAATTGGAGTCACTAGGTACATTTTCCACTTTTGTAAGGCCAGTTATAAACCCTATTCTTTCGGAATTTTGCACCAAGCTTACCACCATCACCCAACAGGATGTGGACGGAGCAGACACATTTGAGTTGGCAATGAAGACATTTGAAAGTTGGATCGGCCTGCAAGGGGAAAAGGTATTGCTGTGCTCATGGGGGTTCTATGATAAAAAGCAGATTTTGGCCGAATGTGAAGTAAAAAGTTACTCCGGTCGTATCGGTTGGATGCTTGACAGTCACATAAGTATTAAACATCAATTTGCTAAAGCAAGGGAAATAAGTCCTTGCGGGATGAGGTATGCCTTGGAAATTCTAGGATTGCCTCTGGAGGGTACACACCATAGAGGCATTGATGATGCAAAAAATATCGCGAAGATATTTAAGACAGTATTTCATGAGCTTGAGATACCGGAAAAATAGTGAAATTTCTCCCAATTACCTAACCAATAGGGCAGTGCAAATAAGGGTTACTTCGGCTTTTAACCGTGAGGGCGCTGGTTCAAATCCAGCCATGGGCAAGTTCCCATGTAGCTCAGTGGATAGAGCACCATATAGACTCTTATTGATTTTCTCCCTATTTAATAAAATAACTGCTAGGGCAGTGTAAATTGGAGTTACTTCGGATGATAACCGGGAGGACGCTGGTTCAAATCCAGCCATGGGGAGTGCCCATGTAGCTCAGTGGATAGAGCGCCATAATAGACTCCAATTGATTTTCTCCCGGTTCAGTTATGAAGATACATATACTTGGGCAGTGCAGGGAAGAGTTACTTCGTCCAAGCCGGTAATGCTGGTTCAAGTCCAGCCTGGGTCCTTACATTAGGAACTGTAGTCTAAAGGGATAAGACACCGGAAAATAGCCTTTTCCCGCTTTTCTCCCAGGTTAAAAATTCATATGGAGGTGATTTAAATGTCCAAATTTAACTTTTTAAAAATCAATACAAAGAAGACTGTAAACCATGAAGGGGCTGTTGCCTACGAAATGAATGAAAGGGAAAAACTTGTTACACAGGTTTTAACCAGCCTTTTCAATGAAAATAAATTTTATGGAGACAATTCCAAAGAAATTTTAAATACGATAAGGAATGTAATCCGGGAGGATGCCAAATTTGCTGCGAACCTCTGCGTCTACACCCGAAACGAAATGCACCTTAGAACCATTTCCCATGTGCTATTGTCAGAGCTTGCCAAAAGCTTGGAGGGCAAGGAGTATGTGAGGAAGTCGCTGAATAAAGTTATCGAGCGTCCGGATGATATGACCGAGATTCTTGCCTACTACATAAATTCCTATGGAAAACCGATTCCTAACTCATTGAAAAAAGGGTTGGCAGACGGTTTTGCCAAATTTGACGAATACCAGCTTGCAAAATACAATAGAGATCATGCAGTCAAGCTGCGGGATATTTTGTGCTTCGTCCATCCTAAAGCAAGGGATGAAAAGCAAAGCGGATTATGGAAGCGGTTGTTGGAGGGTACCCTTGAAACACCTGTTACATGGGAAACCGAAGTTTCTGCCAAAGGGAACAAAAGGGAAGTTTGGGAACGGTTGATTGATGAGAATAAGCTCGGCTATATGGCGATGATGCGAAACTTAAGAAATATCATCAAGTCCCGGGCAGCAAACTTAAATAAAGTGTATGAAACCCTGGCGGATGAGAACCGGGTATTAAAGAACAAACAGCTGCCTTTCCGGTATTACAGCGCATATAAAACATTAAAGCAGGAAGGCCTTGGTACATCCAAGATATATGATACGCTGGAAACCGCAATCTGCCACTCAACTAAAAATATCAGCCGGTTAAAAGGCAAAACATTGATTGCCGCCGATGTTTCAGGTTCTATGAATTATCCTGTAAGTGCCAAAAGCGATGTGACCTGTGCAGAAATTGCTTTATTGATGATGTCCATTGCGAATTATATTTGTGAAGAAACTATTACAACTACATTTGACACTGTGTTAAGGATGGTGAACCTGTCTACCCGAAACGGAATTATTGCAAATGCCCAGAGTATTCCGGTCAACGGCGGAGGTACCGATATAACTTTGCCTATCCGTTACCTGGTGGATAAAAAAATCTTTGTTGATCGGATTATCATCTTGTCCGACAATGAAATCAACCGGGGCTATACATATACCAACGGTTATGGCGGAATCAAGACCTGCCAGTCATGGGTAGAGGAGTATAAGAAAAAGGTAAACCCGGATGTTTGGGTTCATGCAGTGGATATGCAGGGTTATGGTACACAGCAGTTTATGGGTAAAAACGTAAACCTGATAGCAGGTTGGAACGAAAAGGTGCTTGACTTCATACACACTGCTGAACAAGGGGTAGATACCTTAATGAGTAAGATCAGTAACTACTATTTTAAGTGATTCCCCATGGAGGAAAAAACACATATAAATAATACTTATTTTTTGAAATAGTAAGGCTGCCGTATGAATATAATTAATACAGCAGCTTTTTATTTTTGGGTTTAGTTATGTGGCGAATCAAATTATTCCTATTTATTGGTATATTGGTGGCAGGTATGGTGTTTGTGTATCAATACGACCTCAGTATGAAAAAGGAACAAAACCGGCAGTCAATGAGCCAGGAGGATAAATTGAAAGAATTTGACGGGGTTGTTTCAAAAGTGGATGACACTGCCATCATAAAAAAAGCATTAAAATCAGTGGGTATTCTTACGCTGCTGGAGGGTGTAGAGCGGTATAAACAGACTTTGGAGGAGGAAACCTGGTATTCATACAGGGGTATCAATATTGACTGGCATTACCGCTTTGCAATTGCGGTCAATCTGGAAGACCTTGTGATCGAGACCAATGGCAAAAAAGTAGATATTGGCGTGGATAAGAAAAAACTGTATGTTCAGTTTGTAGAAAAGACGAGGGAAAGCATTTCACACTCGGAGGCAAGTATACTGGCAAAAAAATTCAGCTCCCAGGAGATCAGTGCACTTGAAAAGGCAATAGTGAAAAAGGTGGGGGATAAAATCCTTTCAACTGGGAGCTATTGGGATGATGCGCTGAAAAGCCTGGAAACAAACTTAAGAAAAATGTGCAATCAATTAGGGTATTATGAAATTAATTTTATAGAAAAAGATTCATAATAAGTAAAGGTGAAGAAGAGGGAAAAGGCAGTACACTGCTCCTTAACCCTCTTTTTTATATGAAAGGTGAGTTTATGGAAGTTTATTGCTATAAGGAAAGAAATCTTAAGACTTAACATGATTTTTGAAACGGTAGCGGAGGATTATTCCCCAAGTATTTTACTTCGCAGCTCAGAATATTTTTCTTTGAAATTTGAGTCGGAATCCAGGGAGAGTCCAATTTCTGCTGCAGCCAGGGCATCCCGGTTTGCACCTACTTGGTTTAGTGCTTCGGCAAGGTCAAACCAAATGGAGGGGGTATAAGGAGTTTGTTTGATTTTACGTATGTAATAGGGGACTACATTTCTTGAATAATAGCCTGTGCTGCTTGGCAAAGGAGCAAGGGTGGAGCCATCCCAACCCAGGAGTTCTATATGATTTCCCTGATCTCCTTTATTCCAAATGGCAAGATGACATTGAGACGACGTATTTTGCGGAACTACCTCAAACTTATGATAGTTACGTGCAAACAGTTCGCGTAAAGAATCATTTTCCAGTGAATATCCGTAAAGAATAGGTATTTTTCCATCCGAGGCATAGCCCATGATAAGCTGCCTTTTGCCTTCGCCGGTGATATCTCGCGCATCCCTGAAATTGATGGTATCATGTTCTGAATTGCTGAATTCTGCAGCTTTATACCAAGTTCCGTTTTGTTTTTTTAAAACCAAAGTATTTATTCCATTATTCAATCTGTATGAAGTGATAAGTTCCGGCTGTGTATCCCCGTCAAGATCCACCAGCTGAATGTTTCTGGAAGCAGGTGGATACTGGGGAACCAACAGTTTTGCATCTTGGGGAATAAAGTTCTTTACAATCTCTTGATAATCCTCTCCTTTAGAAGCTTTTCTCATTTGCGTCAAGGTGTCTGTCAAGCCTTTAAATAGTGTTTGGAATGGGTTTGAAATTGGCTTGGTGCTGCGTGAAAAGAGTTTAGGTTTCGATGGAAATGAAAAGGTTATTTTTCTTTCGCCTGGCAAATTGGGTTTGGCGTACTTGGATTGTATCGTTTTAGCTGCCAGAGCAAGTCCGGCGATTTGAATTGGTAGCATATTAAAATCTCCTTTTTGCTGCCTGTTCTGTTGCTATTATATGCTTTAAAATGAAAAAGGTTAAAATTTCTTGGGAATGAGGTTCTACAATTTAACGTATTTTTTACGCTAAGGATATTCCGGTGGTGTTATTGCTCGAAAATTCCTTTCCATTAATGCATAAGAAATTTTGACGTAAAAAATATGAAGTGCTAAAATATTATTACTAGAGATAACAAACAGTAAATCTTTTGTGCGTTATATATTTTGAATTACAAATGATAAATAGAAGGTGGGTATGCCAAAACCGTGGGAATCAGATCGAATAGAAGCGCAAAGCACAGGAAAAAAATATATAAAAGAAGGGCTATTGGCATTTTGACCGTTGTATTTGCTGTAGCTGCCATGTATTTTTCAGGCGGGAATGCATGGACTTTCCTGAAGATTTTTTTTGGGGAACTGATTTTTCTTATGGCTCTTATTTTTTTGTCTTCTTATTTAAAGGATAAGGATAAAAAAAGCGAAGGGATGGATAGGGACTTCGATTCATTCTCTAAAACCTTTGACCAAGAAAGGGATACCTCGGGTCATGGGAAATCTTCCAGATTAAGAGCGGTGGGAGGAAATTTCAACTGGGTTGTTGATGGTCCCCAGGAAGAAAAAAGAAAAGGAAACCGTGAAATTGAAGTCATACGAAAAAATGTAGAAAAGTCTTCTTCGCAGGAAAGAGAC
This sequence comes from Clostridia bacterium, assembly GCA_026418275.1. Lineage (GTDB taxonomy): Bacteria > Bacillota > Clostridia > Acetivibrionales > DSM-2933 > SKW182. The sequence goes on along the minus strand of JAOABQ010000114.1, from coordinate 25,178 downwards.
ATTAAGGCGGAAGTCCAAAATTGGGCTAAGGCGGTGAATTTTTCCCAGGATGTGTATGGAAGAATTCTTCAAAAGACAAGCGCATCCATGCTTTTAAAGGAAAATCAGGAAGAGGAAAATGGTGTTGAAGCAAGTGAGATCAGTGATACAGAAGTAACCCCGGAGGGGATCAATGAAATTCCTGCAGCTTATGAGCAGGGATTCTTAGACATGGTTTCAGAGGTAGAAGACCCTATGATAGAACAAGCTTGTACCATCGACCTTAAGATGCCTTGTTATGATTTGTCGGGTGAAGCGCATTTTGAGGAAGATGAAACATTGGAAAACCCGGAGGGTGACGGGAAGTATGAGGATCATGACACCATGGAAGAGGCTTCATGCGTAGAAGGAGTAGAAGCCCAGCCCATGGCCGGTATGGACTTGCCCAATGTAAATGTTTCAGGGAATGGAAATAAGGAGACGTGCAAGCTTTATATCATAAAGGATAAAAATAAATTAAACTTAAAGGTTTTAAAAGATCCCCAAGCTATAGTCAAAGGGGCTACCGAGGATACAAAAAGCCCGGTAAATATAAAAGCAGTTACAGCTCCGGTAAAACGTGTATACGCCAATGTGGTTCCGCCTGTTGAACTTCTTAAAAAGCATGAATTTAAGAGCCAGGCAGTACATTTGGGCAGTGAGTCCGAAAGAAACGGGATCAAGCTCATTGAAACTTTGGCGAGCTTTGGTGTGGGGGCTAAAATTATCAATATCAGCGAAGGGCCTTCGGTTACAAGATATGAAATACAGCCGGATTATGGGGTGAAAGTCAGTAAAATTGTCGGACTGACGGATGACATCGCCTTAAATTTAGCCGCTACCGGGGTGAGAATCGAAGCACCCATCCCGGGAAAAGCTGCAATCGGTATAGAAATTCCCAACAGGGAAGTAACCCCGGTACTCCTTAGGGATGTGGTAGAGTCGAAAGAATTTTTGAATCATCCTTCCAAAGTTGCTTTTGCCGTAGGAAAGGATATTGCCGGCAATACGGTTGTGGCAGATATTGCTACTATGCCCCATCTGTTAATTGCGGGAGCTACGGGGGCTGGTAAAAGTGTATGTATCAATACAATGATTACAAGTATTTTATATAAAGCTTCTCCCTCCGAAGTCAAACTTTTGATGGTAGACCCGAAGGTGGTCGAGCTTAGTATTTATAATGGGATTCCGCATCTTTTGATTCCAGTGGTTACAGACCCGAAAAAGGCGGCGGGAGCCCTGAACTGGGCGGTACAGGAAATGGCAAGCCGGTATAAGCTCTTTGCAGATAATAATGTGCGGGACTTAAAGGGATATAATAGTCTCATGAGAGAAAAGCGTGAAGATCCCCTTCCACAGATCGTGATTATTATTGATGAGTTGGCCGACTTGATGATGGTCGCACCCAACGATGTGGAGGATTGCATTTGCAGGTTGGCCCAGATGGCCAGGGCTGCGGGAATGCACTTGGTAATTGCCACCCAAAGGCCTTCTGTAGATGTTATTACAGGGGTTATCAAAGCAAATATTCCTTCAAGGATCGCTTTTGCCGTATCATCCCAAATCGATTCCCGTACCATATTGGATATGGCGGGGGCCGAAAAGTTGCTGGGACGGGGGGATATGCTGTTTAACCCTTTGGGTAAGCCAAAGCCGGTTAGAGTCCAAGGCGCTTTAATTACCGATAAGGAAGTAGAAACCATTGTATCCTTTATAAAATCCAAGGAACCTGCCCAGTACGACGAAAATGTAATCGAAAAAATTGACAGCCATACGGATGCGCCGCAGATAGATTCCGAAAATGATGATGAATTGCTGCCCCAGGTGGTTGATATGGTGATTGAGCAGGGACAGGCATCCACATCCCTTATACAAAGGAAATTTAAAATTGGGTACTCAAGAGCGGCAAGAATACTGGATCAATTGGAGTCCAGCGGCATAGTAGGGCCATTTGAAGGAAGCAAGCCCAGAAAAGTGCTGCTGACCCGGCAAGAATGGCTGGAAATGAACTAATACAATGAGGTGAATTAAATAAACAAGAGGGCTAAAGCAATGCTTACAAGTGGCTTTAGCCCTCTGTTTATACAAACCTTAATAAGGTTTCCACCAGTTTTGGGTTATCAGTAACAAGTTAAGCAGTGCAAGGGTATCTTTGAAGCATAGACTTACTATTTTTAAAATGTTATCCTTCATCAATAAACCCTCCTATGCTTTCTTGAAAAATATACTGTAGGCTTCATTGTTGTGTACCGCTTATAGAAATAAGCTTAAGTACGGAACGCAAGCCATAAGCTATACTGTAAAAAAGGCCTTTAATTTACAATACAATTATCCCAGGGAAAATGGTAAAAAAGTTACTAGCGTCATTAAAAAAAGTGACTTTAGTAACAAAAACAAACTTAAGATTTAGTCGAAATAAAACGAAGCGATTAAAAATAGTGGAAATAATTGTTTGTAAATGGTATATTAGATACTATAGAGATGATTTTTGGGGTTAAAGGGGTTCGTGTACAGAAAAGGTATAAACCCTGCTTTGGGTGGCTGTTTGCTAGGCTGCACAGACAGTGGAAACAAGGCAGCGGTTGTATTGTGATCTGTCAGAGTATATTTTTATGGAAACTTACAAAATCAAAACCGAGTATTTTATAAAAACGCTTATAATTATCATTGTATGTGTTCAAAGTATTATATCCGGCATAAATATTGATTTTAAGTATTTTATGTTTTTTCTTCTGATGTTTTTATTTGTTTCCCAAACCAAGACCTATTTTTTTAAGAATAAGCTTTTAATCTTTAGTATATTGATTGAAATTTTTCTTGTTTATTTGATGAGCTTACGGGTCTTTAGCTTTTCCTTTTTGCTTCTGTTTATTGTATTGCTGGACAGCCTTTTGCTGTTTGATGCGGAAGGAAAAGTCATTTCTTTCATTATCATTGGAATGTTAATTTATATTTTAAAAGATGAAGATAAAGAAAAAATTCTGCTTAGTATTGTAATTTACTTTTTTCTTTTTATTTTCTCAAATCAGGTGAAAACTCTAAGGAACCATTTAAAACAAATGGAGTACCTGTACGATGAAAACAGGAATTATAGTTATGAATTGGAATTTGCGAAAAAGAGGCTGGAAGACTATGCGAGGATGGTAGAAGAATTATCCCAATTAGAAGAAAGAAATAGAATCTCAAGGGAACTCCATGATACATTGGGACACAAAATGACAGGAATTTTTATGCAGCTTGAGGCAATTATCCAAGTAGCCAAAATAAACGCTTCTAAGGCAGTAGAAATGTTCTCCTCGGCAAGAGATAATATGGGAGAGTGCATAGATGTGCTTAGAAAGACGGTAAAGGGAATGAAGCCTCGCAACCAAGAAAATAAGATTTTATCCATCCGGCAGATGGTAGATAACTTTAAAAAAACCACAGGGATTGATATGGATTTCAAGATGACTGGGTGTTCTTACGAGTTAAGTCAAAGTATCGGGCTTACATTATATAAAAACGCCCAAGAAGCGATTACAAACGCAGTCCGTCACGGCAAAGCGGATAAAATACGGATTGAACTTTTATACCTGCCGGATAGGGTTGAGTTGACCGTGAGCGATAATGGTAAAGGATGCAGTCAGGTGGTTAAAGGAATGGGTGTTACCGGCATGGAGGAAAGGGTTATGCTTCATGGAGGAAAAGTAACAATCGAATTGGAAAAGGGTTTTAAGATAAAAACAATAATTCCGGTGAGGTGAGGTTTTTGTATGTCAATTAATGTTTTACTTGTGGATGATGATGATTTGGTTAGAAACAGTTTGAAAACGATCCTTGATATCAATGAGGAATTCAATGTAGTAGGTTTGTGCCGAAATGGAGATGAGGCGTATAAAAAGGTTATTTCCGACCCGGGCATAGATGTTATATTGATGGATATCCAAATGCCAGTGTGCAACGGGGTTTTGGCCACAAAAAATATATTGGGCATCAGGCCGGATGTGAAAATTATTGTTCTGACAACATTTGATGATGACGACTATATTATTGAAGCCCTTAAATGCGGAGCGAAAGGATACCTCTTGAAAAATATCACTGCAGATAAAATTACCGACGCGGTCAAAATTGTAAAGAGCGGGAGCCTTCTCGTTCATCCTGAAATTGCTTCGAAACTTCCAAGGGTTCTCACAAACGAAAAGAAGATATCCTTTGAAAAGTATAATCTCACCGAAGTCGAAGTTGAAATTGTCCGTCTTATTTCCAAAGGATTCACCAACAAGGAGATTGCAGAAAAGCTTTTTTTAGGGGAAGGAACCATTAAAAATAAAACATCTGAGATATTAAACAAGCTAGGCCTTAGGGATAGAACCCAAATCGCAATTTTTTATCTAAACAATGGGAAGGTTTCTTAAAAATAAAAAAAAGTGACTTGAGTCATTTGGAGAAAGTGACTTGGGTCATTGTAAATGCCTCCCTTGCAAGGATAGACTATATATAGTGATATGTGTAAGGAGTGAAGAGTCCTTGTCCATCGTAAAGGTTAAAAACCTTATTAAAAGGTTTGGTCAAAATTTGGCAGTAGATAATCTCAGTTTATGCATAGACAAAGGTGAAATATTCGGACTGGTAGGACCAAATGGAGCAGGGAAAAGTACTACCATTAAAATGCTGGTGGGGCTTTTGAAGCCTGACAGCGGGGAAATCCTGATCGATGATAAAAACATTGCAACGCATGCGATGCATGTGAAAAAAAGGATTGGCCTGGTTCCTCAAGATCTTGCGATCTATGAGAATATATCTGCGATAGAAAATGTCAAATACTTCGGGAGTCTCTATGGTTTATATGGGAGAGCTTTGGAGGATTTGTCGGAGGAAGCGTTGGAGTTTGTGGGTCTTCTGGATAGAAAGCGGGAAAAGCCCAAGCGGTTTTCGGGTGGTATGAAGCGAAGGCTGAATATTGCATGTTCTATTGTACATAAACCGAAGCTTATTATTATGGATGAGCCTACAGTTGGAATTGATACCCAGTCAAGAAACTACATCCTGGAATCTGTGAAGGATTTAAATAGTAAGGGAACCGGTATCGTTTATACAAGCCACTATATGGAAGAGGTAGAGGCAATTTGTGACTGCATCGGCATCATTGACATGGGGAAACTCATTGCAGTGGGTGGGAAGGAAGAATTGAAAATGCTTTTGGATTCCGATGAAACCATAACCATTGAGACGCGGGACATACCTGAAAGTACGCTAAATCTAATCAGGCAGGCGGAGGGTGTAACAAGTGCTTCCATAAGCGGCAGTCATATATTGATTCATACCTTAGATGTACAAAGATACCTTCAGGGAATTTTAAATACGTTGAATCAGATGGAGATTAAAATAGTCGATATCAGTATAAAAAAACCTAATCTCGAAGATGTGTTTTTATCATTAACCGGAAGAAAGCTGAGGGATTAGATTTTTATGGGTGTATTTAAAATAGCAGTAAAAAATATAAAATTTGTCATGAGCAACCTCTTTATAGTACCGGCAGTAATTCTGTTTCATATCATTCAATTTGTCGTGTCCAAAAATGCTTATGAGAATTTCATGGGCACCTATGATAATGGACTTCCCCAGTTTGCGGTAATTGAGATTTTAAATGGGCAGAAAAGCATCAATGCACTTCATTTCTATTCGGCTGCCACACTGACACAGCTTGTCTTGACCTTATCCATTGTTGCTGCCTCCCTCATTGCATCCGATTTTGAAAACAATACGATCCAGAGGGTACTGGTTTCTCCGGTAAGGAAAATTTCTATCATAATCGGCAATTTTATCGGATATTTTGCAGTTACACTCTTTATCGCAATTTCTTATGTGGTTTTGGTATACTTTTTATTCGGATTTAAATGGGGAGAAGCATATTTTGGGATGTTTGTTACTACGCTGATTCTTGCTTTTACGGGCACGTCTCTCTCTATTTTTCTATCGGGTATCTTTAAAAGTGTTAAAATTGCAGCGAGTGTTTCTGCATTTCTAGTTGTGATCATGGCCTTCAGCAGCGGGGGAATATCAGCAGGAATGCAATTTAACGCCATCAGCAAATTTACGGTTAACCGGTGGGCTTTTGATGCCTATATGAATTGTCTGGATGGCCAGCCGATAGCTTATAATGCTCAGAGTTATTTGATTTTATTCTTGATTGGTTTCCTTTTGCTGGGCGCTGCAACTATTTTATTTATGAGGAGAAAAATATATGAATAGCGTGATTATTGCTATCAATATATTTCGGAGGTTGGTCAGGGAAGTGCATGCAATTGCCTTTCTCTTAATATTTCCGGTATTGGGAGGAATATTTTGTGTGGTTTTGGTATCACATTATGAAATATCAAAAATAGGGATAACTTATATTCTTCCAAAGGAAAATGCATTACATAAAGCGATCACCGATACCGGCAAGTTTGAGGTTGTCTTTGTCAGAGAGGACGAAATAGAAAAGAAGCTAAAACGCAGGGAAATAGAAATTGGGCTTATACTACCGAAGGATTTTGAGAGTAAAGTTTTAGATCGAAAGCATATACAAATAAAAGTTCAGGGATTAAAACAAAATGCCAATTTGATTCACATGAGGACAATGGCTGAATACTATATGCAGTCCGTCTATACGGGGGACAAAGACCAAGTAGCCCAATATTTGGCCAATTCAAAGAACAATATTCCGGCCCAACGGGGCTCTATCGGTTTTTTACTGCTTTTTATACTGCTTTTTACCGGTACGTGTATGGAACTTCTGTTGGAAGACAAAAAATGCAAGACCTTTATGCGCACTTTTTGTGCTCCGGTAAAAGAGTATGAGATGGTTATAGGGAACGTACTGGCATGTTTGGCACTTGGGGTGACACAAATTCTTATCTTTTTGCTTGTGACAAAATATATATTCCATTTTGACTGGAAGCTGCCGATAACCTATGTATTCCTTATCTTGTTTTCCTTTCTTTTATCTTCGGTAGGAATCAGTGTTGGACTGATCGGGTTTATTCATGACAATAAGGTTTATTCCATGGCAAATGCATTAATTTCTCTTTTTACCTGTTTTATAGGAGGCGCATTATTCTCGTCCAATCTAATGGGAGAGACCATGGATAAGATTGCAAGTTTTTTCCCCCAAAAGTGGGCCATGAGGACATATGAAAAAATGGTGGACGGGAGTACCCTTTACGATGTCAGCTTGAATCTTGCCATATTGATTCTCTTTGGTGCTGTCTTCTTTACATTTGGCATTGGAAATTTGAAACCGACAGATCAAGAATTGTAGAACTTTAAAAACCCAAGGTATACCCCTTGGGTTTTTAAAGCCGCTATATGAGCGTTGTAGACGTATACTCAACCTTGATAGTATTGTCCTTTTGTCTTGAGAGTTTTGCCTTGTTTCCTCTACCGTCTTCTACAACCAATTTTTCAAGCTCATTTTCTGTAAAGAAATTGACTACGGTTGTTTCAATAAATCCTGCCCAGTTTAATTTCTTATTCTGTTCTTCCATTGATTCTAACCCCCATTGATTTATAATGTTTGCTTTACTATTCTAAATCATACGGTTAAACAAAACAAGAATATTTCCAGCGGCAAACCAATAAAAAATTTCCCTATTTCAATAAGTAATCAATGGACAGACTTTAAATAGTCTCTGGATAAATTCCTTGCTTCCTGACGTTGTTTCTTTTTATTTTTTTTCATATTATTGTCATGGACCCGGGTTCTGGGGTTGATGGTCCAGGACTTTCTTATCTCAAGTATGAGTTCAATATTATTTTTCATCTATATCACTCCAATTCTTATAACTTTATTTATGCGTTCTTTGATTTTAGTTTAAAAGCACTGCCTTCATAAATCCTTATAGGATTTCCACGAACCAACTCGGAATGGCGGGTCCACATAGATTTCTTGAGAACACCCCGATCCTTCTCATTCCTAGCCTCGACCAACTTGGATAAACGGGCCAGGGCCAGCTTCTTATTCATGAATTGAGACCGTTCCTCACTTGCTGTTACGCTAAGGCCGGTGGGGAGATGAACTGCACGAACCGCGGTCTCTACTTTGTTTACGTTTTGACCTCCCGGACCTGAGCTTCTCATGGCTTCAATCCGGACATCCTTCTCGGAAAAGCTTAACTTATCCGTTTCACTAAATACTTTTATATCAATAAACCAGTTTTTGCGTCTGTGGTTGGGCCTGATTGGACTTTTAGAGACCCAAAGTACAGATCCCTCTATTGTTTTTGTTAAATTATAAGTCTCTTCATTATCCAGTGATAGGAGAATTGACTTAAAACTGCCGGGGATACTTCCGGGAGTTGCATCTACTACTTTTGTATCCATTCCGGCGCATTTTAATTCATTAAGGTATTTTTTAAGGAAAAGGCCTACGGCAATCTCGCATTCATCGGGGCCTGTTCCCGAACTTATTTGTATCCACATGGGACCTCCTTGTAAAAAAATTATGTAGAAGCCTTGTAGGTTAATACCGGTTTAAAAGCAGCAACTACTTTAATCAGCTTATATTCCAACATGCTTTGAATCACTGTATCAATGTTCTTATATGCTTCAGGAGCTTCTTCGAAAAGAAGGTTGTTACTTTGGCAGATCACTTTTCCCTTAAGCTTGGTAGTTCTAATGGTTTCCTTTGTATATTTGTTTTCCAGCTTTGCCTTGCACACACTCCGTTCCCACTTTCGTCCTGCACCGTGTGAAACAGAATAACTGGAAACCGATGTATCAGATGAAGGAAGCACAAGGTAAGTAAGTGTCCCTCTCGAACCCGGAATGATCACTGCGCCTTGATCCGCGGGGGCAGCCCCCTTTCTATGGATAAACACCTTCCTGCCATCCATGTCCTTTGGGCTAACACTATTGTGAATGCTGTCGATGAGCTTTACTGCAGATGTTTCCATGTCCAAGGCTTTGAGCATACGGTAAGCAACCAAATCCCTGTTGATTTTTGCCCAGTTAACAGCATCATCATGCTTTGAAAGATAGAGATCAAAAGCTTCAGAGCCTTCAATTAAACCCTTTTGGGCGCTGTGCTGCCGGATAAACTCATCCAGGATGGACTGGCCGTAGCACCTGGAGCCGCTGTGAATAAGAAGCATGAGGCGGTTCTTGTCATAGCCGAGTTGATGAAATGCTTCTTTATCAAATAGTTGGTCTACTTCCTGGAGTTCCGCAAAGTGATTTCCTCCACCAATGGTTCCAAGGCTCTTACCCAGAGGCGATAGACTGCTGGTATCAAAAACACCGGAAATATCTATTTCCTTTAAGCTTTGTAATGCTTCCAGCCTTTTAACCATCCGGTCAGGTTTGACTTTTCTTCTTTCCATTTCAGTCATAAAGTAACTCATTCCACAGCCGATATCGTTGCCGATGAGATGAGGATAGATCAAACCTTCAGTTATAATGGCTGCACCTACAGGTGTTTTACCCGGATGCAGGTCGGGAAGGCCTGCTGTTTTTACTACACCCGGAAGAGCGGCTATTTGTTTTAACTGAATTACAGCATCCTGTTCCAACCAATTCTTTTGGGAGGTTATGATGGTTATATCATTCATAAAATTTAATTTTCTCCTTTCGATCCCTTTGGTAAAAGGGTATAAAAAATCCGTGGATGTAACCCACGGATAACGCTTTACAGGCAATAAAAAAACACGATAACCTATCGTGTGTTCCTGTTGTTTTGTATCAATGATTCAAATTTTCAGGTGACGGTTACTACAAACATTCCATGGCCGGTAAGAAGAGCACTATCGGGAAAAATACGAAATCCCTTTACTATCCTACTTACGGCCCTATATTCAATTATAAATGTACCACCTCATATTGATTGATTCCTGTCATGTCCAACACTCCTTTCACCTGATATTATGAATAAAATTGCAAATGTTTTTGAGTAAATTACAAATTTATTCATACATAAAGTATATACCAGGACAAATTCCAATGTCAACCATTGTAATTAAATTGTAAAATAGGATGCTGCTTATGATAAATCTTCTACAAATAACAGCTGTTATCCCATACTTCCTTGAGGGTGTCGCGAAAGAGGATATTTAAAAGGCCGTAGCCCGCATCTTTACCCTTTTTTACGGTCTTGAGGTATTGCTCAAAATAACGGATTTTTTCATCGAAAAATTGAATTATATTATAGTGTAAAAAACTTAACTGAAAAAGGGGAGAATTCTGAAATTTTAAGTATATAAAGCGAATGCTTTCAAAAAGAGATACGGGATGTTAAAATAGTACTACGATATAGAATGGGGGTTATTGTATGGAGTGGCGTGAAGGAGAATATCTTATAAGCAATGATAAAGCTTTAATATCAATCGATGCAGTATGCAATTTATTATCCAAGAGCTACTGGGCGCCTAACAGGCCGAGACACATCCACGAAGCAGCAATTCAGAATTCATTATGTTATGGGGTATATTGCGGTACTCATCAGATAGGATTTGCAAGAGTTGTTACAGACTATAGTACCATGTTTTGGCTTGGGGATGTAATCATTGATGAAAAGCACCGGGGAAAGGGCTTGGGAAAAAAACTGATTCAGTGCGTTATAGAAACTAAGGAGATAAAAGGATTATTGGGAGTTCTTGGGACTAGTGATGCACACGGCTTATATGAAAAGTATGGCTTTGTAAAAGAACCGGATAAATTTATGATGAAAAAAAGAGAGGAAAATACATAACAAGATCTATAGGAGATATAGTAACATGAAATTTAAAAGGATTGTCGCATTAACAGTTTTAGTGACTATGGCATTAGCTGCGCCAGTACAAGTCCATGGACAAGCTTCCTCAGCCGTTTCACCGGGAAATGTGGAGTTGTTGGAATTAGCGATGGAGGGTGAAATCGAAAAATGTACGTTTACATGGGAGAATGATTTCGGAGAAAATGCCAAGGGTATTTTGGATAGTATTGATGAATTTGTTTATGTGGATGCTTTGGATAAACTGAGTGATTATAATATGGAGTATTGGTGGGCAGGGATTTCCCACAGAATTGGGCTGGGAAATGTTGTGCAAAGCGATAACAGGATTTTTGAAGCCAGGATGCGGCCTGCCATGGACTTGTTATTAACACCGGACGGAACTGAGATTGACAATATGGAGGAGCTTGCTGTCGCCCAGAGCCGGATGCAGCTTCAATACTTAAACCACGTGTCAGAACAATTTAATACAGCAGATAAAGCTTCAAACATCTTTTTCAATACACCGGTCAATGCGACGGTGCAAGCATTGAAAAAACAAAAAGAGCTGTTGGTAAAAAACAAGGCACCTTTATCCGAAATCAGGATGGTAAATAAGGAAATTAATATTTTAGAGAACTCACTTGATAAGTTTGGCAAGGTTACAAGTGCTTGGTCCATGGGCCTAACCATTGGACAGTTTGGTACCTGGAGCTATGAAAAGTTCAAACAGTTTTTTGGGGCGGTTGATGTACAAAATGACCGGGAAGTTGAAATTCGCCAATTGATGGATTATGTACATAAAAACTATAATAAAGGCGACGAATATATGAATGCCATTCTCATAACCGGGGACAAAGCTTTGGTTATGTATGAGGATTCCTTCAAGGATAAAATTGTTGAGTATAGCAAGCAATTTACTTCCGAGGCATTGAGCTCGGTTGGTGAAACACTTACATATACAAATATCGGTAAGCTGGCTTTTGGTAAATACATCGTACCTAAAATGATTTGGGATTACTCCAAGCTTATCCCCTACTTTGGAAACGCGGTTAAGGCCTCGGATAAAATTTCCATTGCTGTGTCTACAAATTGGATAAAGGAATATGCACTTCAATACTATAAGGAATGTTTTAAGGCGGCTGTGGAGAACCCGACGGCGGAGCGTATAGATAAGCTGCGGACTGCGGGACTTTTACTATTGCACTGCTCCGCGCAAATCAGAAACCTTTTCATAGAAGGGTTTAATATGATAAAGGATCCGGAGCTTGTGACAGATAGACTTGAAGAAAGAAACCGTGAAACCTATAAGCTTATTGCAAAATGGGTATATGCGTATACGTCCGAGGATGTATTGGAGCAATCCGATGACGACGGAATTCATGTTATTATTGATGGAAAGGTGCAAAGATACAGCCAAATGCCTGTTATGCAGAATAAAAGTATTTTGGTGCCCATGAGAAGTATTTTCGAAAGTCTTGGTGCAAAAGTAGAATGGGATGCAAAAACGGATACAGCAGCAGCTTCTAAAGGCGGAACCCGGGTTAAAATTTCCATTGGAGCCGGCTTTGCAACTGTAAATGATAAGGAGATAAAGCTTAATGCTGCGGCAAGGATTGTAAACGGCAATACAATGGTCCCTGTGCGGTTTGTGAGTGAAGCCCTTGGTTCGGATGTGTTCTGGAACAGTGGGTCCAAAACAGTAATCATAAAAAGAAACTTCATAAAGGAATTAAGTGCGGCAAGTAGAGATGTATATGGCAATAGGCCGGGCAACAATGCCAATATAAGTATGGTTGCCGAAAAAGGGGATTGGATCTATTACAGCAATAGTAGTGATGGATACAAATTATACAAGGTTAAAACCGACGGAACCGGGAAGGTGAAAATCAGTGATGATGCCTGCGGTTCGATTAATGTGCTGGAGGATTGGATTTATTATCAAAACAACAGTGAAAAAAGGATTTATAAAATAAAAACGGATGGAAGCAGCCGTATTAAGATAAGTGACGACCATGGAATGTATCTGAATGTGGTTGGTGACTGGATATACTATGTAAATTTCATGGATGACCAGAAACTTTTATATAAAATAAAAACCGACGGAACCGGAAGGACAAAGCTTGATGATGGAAAGTGCCACAATGTCAATGTATATAACGGATGGATTTACTATAGCAAGGAAACAAAAAAAAGCGACGGCTCAAACTTATATGAAACATATAAAATGAAGACGGATGGAAGCAATAAATCCAAATTGGGGAATGGACTACATTGTGTAGTTGACGGGGAATGGATATTTTTCTCCAATACGGATGACGGGAGCAGAATTTATAAGATGCGGGTAGATGGCAGCAGCAAGACAAAAATCTCGGATGATGCCAGTGTTTTCCTAAATCAAAAGGACGGATGGGTATATTATTCGAATAAGGATGATGGGATGAGGCTATATAAGATCAAAGTGGATGGAAGTGGCCGGAAGAGACTTGGTTACCATACGCTTTTTATAAACATGGTTGACGAATGGGTTTACTTCTACGGCCAAATTAATAATAAATATGGGTATTTTAAATTAAGGACTGATGACACAGGCTGGACAGCGATTAACTAAGCTTACAGAGAAATAGATATAGTATGAATTTTGAACTTTTAACATAAAAATCGGAAGAACTCGAAGGTATATGCACTGATCAAAACCGATTTTGAAAAACGGTTTGATCTCATTTTGGAGCAATTCCCTAAAGAATACGGACCCCAGATCATAGCGTTAGGTAAAAAAGTACAAGATCAAACGCCCGGTGAAACATGGATTGTGGGTAGGTTCTACGAGATTTCAGAGGTACTGAATTCAAAAACTATATGAGTCGCAAAATTAACAAAGCTTTTTAAAGAGCATGTTACATTGTGAAGGATAATATAATTATGCCAAGATATATTTTAGTCAAAATAATGCTATGTCAATACCTGTTATGACGACATAGAAGGAGGTCAAATGTTTAAAATTACAGAAGAATTTATTGATTCTACTGCCCCCAATGCCAGTGCCATTTCAAACGGCTGGGGACTTGTAAAGAAAAGCAGTTTTGTAAAGCTTAATAAATCGGAGGATGAAACGCTGATTTTTGGTGAATGCAAAGGCAGCGGAAAAAGCAATTATGTGACTTCCGTGGACTTTGTGAAGCCTGAAAGCCCTGTCTACCGTTGTACTTGCCCCAGCAGGCAGTTCCCATGCAAGCACTGCCTTGGACTTATGTATGCTTTTGCGAGCGGTAAACCTTTTGAAACGGCGGAGGTTCCCGAAGATATTTCATCAAAGCGCCAAAAGTCCGAAAAAAGAGAAGAAAAGAAGAAGGAACAAGCTGAAAGCGCGCCGAAAAAAGTAAACAAATCCGCCCTGGCGAAGAAAATCAAAGCCCAGCTCGAAGGCTTAAACCTGCTTGAAAAAGTGACCTTAAGTATTGCCAAAGCCGGTATCGGTACCTTTAATTCCAAAACCGCCGACACCCTCAATGAACAGGCAAAACAGCTGGGCAACTACTATCTGCCCGGTGCTCAAATCCAGTTAAGGGCGTTTATCCAGCTTTTTAATGAAGAACAAAACCGGGAGACAGTCTACGGGCGGGCTGTGGAAAAGCTGACCACCCTCTATGCCCTGGTTAAAAAGGGCAAAGAATATCTGGAGAAGCGTCTTAATGATCCCCAGATGCAGCTGGACAAAACTTCTACCATTGATGAATGGCTGGGACATGCCTGGCAGCTTTCTGAGCTCAAGGAAATGGGGATGGCACAGGAAAATGTGGAACTTTTGCAGTTGTCCTTTAATTCTTATACCGATACGGCAAGAAATGAGTTTGTTGATGAAGGGCTTTGGTTGAATTTAAGTGATGGGAGGATTGAGACCACTAAAAATTTCCGACCCTTCAAAGCCGCCAAATTTATAAAAGAAGACGATTCTTTCTACTCTGTGGTTAGTGTAAAAACCCTTTACATCTATCCCGGAGACCTGAATCCAAGAGTGCGGTGGGAGGAAATGACGGTAAAAGACCTATCCGAAGAATATTTCGATAAAATACATTCATTTGCCGGTACCTCCTTTGCAGAAGCAGTAAAAACTGTAAGGAATCAAATAAAAAATCCCCTTGCGGATAAAAATCCTGTCATGCTTCTTAAATTCACAAAAATAGGAATGGTGGAAGGCCTAACCATAATGGAGGATGCTCCGGGGGAACGGTTGATCCTTGAGGATAACCCCTTTGGGAATGAGCTTGCCAGCTGCCATATGCTGAACATCATGGAAAAAGAGGATCTCAGTGGGGGGAGCATCCTGGTGCGGTTCCATCACAACATGGATGAACGGACTTTGAGAGTTCAACCTTTAAGCCTAGTGAATAAGAACAGCGTCATTCGGTTTATATATTAGAGAGGGGATAGAGTCATGAGTATACCAGTAACATTTGATACACAAAAGGAAGTGAAAAGGCTTCAAGTGGCCGGAAGTGATATGGCTATTGATGATTTCCGCTTAAAAAAGCTCCTTCCGCAGATGCAAAAATCCGGTGAAAAGGCGCCTGTTTTTGCCCGTGCTGCCGAGCTTATTGAAAAAGTACTATCCTCAACGCCGGAAAATTCATCTCAAAACCTATTGGAACTCTCCAACCTGGTGAATGCCATTATGTATACCCAAGGCCAGACGGGGGCTGCCGGTGAAATGCAGGAGATGGAAGTGAATCCTGTAAAAGGTTTTACCAGAATTACATACCGAAGACTAAAGCCTGTGATGGATGCCTTATCAACAAAGGGAGCGGGCAGACTGGAAATTATCCGGGATGCACATCAGGAGGGACTATTTAATGATATAAGATTAACAGGCCTGTTGGTAAGAGGGATGGATGACAGTTATTCGGAAATAGCGGAGCTTTGTTATCAAATCCTATTAGAACAGGGAGATCATATTGTTCCCATCCTTCAAAGGGATCTCAATATAGAAGGCGGGAAAGGCAGTGCAAGAAGACTGGATGTTATATCCAAGTTCTTGAAAAGGGGTGGAGAAGCTTTATACCTTGAAGCTTTGGAAAAAGGATCACCTGAAGTTAAGGTCAGTGCTATAAAGGCCCTGAAAGACTTCCCTGAGTATGAACATATTTTATTGGAGCAATCCAAGGCAAAAAGGAAAGAGGTAAAGGAAGCCGCACTTCTGGCGTTAAGCCAGCTTGGAAGCGCAGCAGGAATCGCTCGTATAATGGAAGCTTTTAAGGGGAAAGACAGGCAAGGTGCAAAAATAGCAATCAAAATATGTAACCCGGGTGAAATAGATGATCTTCTGATATTGGAAGCCCAGAAAACCCTTGAAAACCTGGAGAAGGAACCAAAGCCAAAAGACGAAACGGCAGAATACTTTATGGATACTATAGAATGTCTATATGACCGTAACCATAAAGAGCTTTTTCACTTCCTTAAGGATTGTCTTAAAAACAAAGAAAGTGTTTACCGCACTGCATTTGGATATCAGAAAGAACTGACAGCCAGAAGAATTGCAGCTTTAGTGCTTTCCTACGGCAAAGAGGAAGCCTATACCCTTTTGGAGGAATTGGGGAAGGATAAAGGGAAGCACATATTGGATTATGCTTTAAATGCATCGTTTATGATAAGGTCCAAGGAATATATTTTTGAACAATACAGCCCATGGGCTAAAAAAAGCCAAACGGCAGAAGGTAAGCTTGTTTTCCGGTTTCTAAATACCTGGGTGCATGATGTCTCCACCAAAAGCTACTATGAATCTCAGTATGGGGTCAGAACCTTCGAGGCTGATTATGAGACCTCAGGGCAGTATCGGCTTTCAAAGGAATTTGAGATGGATAAAAGATGGCTCCAAATATTTATTCAACTCAATCAGGAGGAACTGGTGTATCACTTGGCACAAAATGAACCCAAATGTATTGCGTATATTATGGATAAAATAGCTGCAAAACTGGATAGTGTGAAGTATAGGAAAGCAGGTCTTTTTTATTCTTTAAACGCCCTTTTAAACTCCGGTTATGAAAAACGGTATGAAGTCATTCTGGAGACATATTTTAAGTTGTTTGAAACGGCTAAGGCAAAGGGCATTTACTCCGATGTAGTTGAATACTTATATATCCTTGAGAAATTTCCCAAGGAATATGTGCCCCGAATGAAAGAACTTGCCCAAAAAGTAAAGGAGCAAATGTCCGAAGGACACTGGATTACAACAAGGTTCTACGAGATTGTAGAGCTGCTGAATGCCAAATAAACATTGAAAGGAAGCGTGAATATGCCAACATCAAAACAGAAAACAGCAGCAGATATTTTAAGACTGCCTGCTGAGGAAATGTACCAGACAGAGATTGAGGCCTTGATTGCCGGGGAAAAGGATAAGGTTCCCTCTGGATGGAAAATGTCGCCTAAATCGGTACTGACTTATATTACGGGAGGTAAAGCAGGAAAGACTCCTATTACGCCCAAATACATAGGAAATAAGAGGTTGGTGGAAATTGCCATATCTACACTGGTGACGGACAGGGCCCTCCTTTTAATCGGAGAGCCGGGTACCGCCAAGTCATGGCTTTCAGAGCACCTTGCGGCAGCGATCCATGGGGATTCTACCAAGGTAGTACAGGGAACGGCGGGAACGACCGAAGAGCATGTCCGTTACTCATGGAACTATGCCATGCTTTTGGCCAGCGGCCCTTCAAGGGAAGCCATGATCAAAAGCCCAATTTACCGAGCAATGGAGTGCGGCGGTATTGCCAGGTTTGAAGAGATATCCAGATGTGCTTCCGAAGTGCAGGACGCATTGATATCCATTCTTTCAGAGAAACGGATTTCTGTTCCTGAATTGGAATTCGAACTACCGGCGGTAAGAGGGTTTTCCATTATCGCTACAGCCAATACCCGTGACCGTGGTGTCAATGAAATGTCTGCGGCACTGAAGAGAAGATTTAATATCATTGTTCTTCCGGCGCCCCAAGACATAGAAACCGAAGTTGAGATTGTTAAGAAACGTGTGGCCGAGCTTGCTCAAAGCCTTGATCTCGAAGCTGCCTTGCCTTCAGAGGATGCGGTGGCCAAGGTGGTTACAATTTTTAGGGAGCTTAGAAACGGTGTAACCTTGGACGGGAAGGAGAAGGTAAAATCACCCGGCGGGGTAGTGTCTACTGCCGAGGCCATCTCTCTTTTGGCCAACAGTATGGCCCTTGCGGCAAGCTTCGGAAACGGAAAGCTGACCGATGAGGACTTGGCTGCCGGACTTCAGGGGGCGGTTGTAAAGGATGAAGAGAAGGATAAATCTGTTTGGAAAGAGTACTTGGATAATATTATTAAAAAAAGAGGATCGGATTGGCGCAGCTTATATAATGCATGCAAGGAGATAAACCAGTGAGCCGGTTGGAAAAAGCGCCGCATATTTTTGGGGTAAGACACCTATCGCCGGGCGGTGCTTTCCATCTGGTGAAATTCTTAAATGAGATAAAACCCACCGCGGTACTTGTGGAAGGTTTATCCGATACCAATGCGCAGATCGAATATTTTACAAAAAAGGAGACAAAGCTTCCCATAGCTATTTTAGCCTATACCGAAGAACTTCCGGTACGTACGCTTCTTTATCCTTTTTCCGGGTACTCCCCTGAATACCAGGCCCTTTTATGGGCAAAAGAAAATGGGGCCCTGGCAGAATTTATTGATTTACCCTCGGATGTATTTCTCGCCCTTCAAAGCGTACGGGAGGAAAACCCTGAAAAGCACTTGATGCCTCGGGGATGGATATACAGCGAATGGGCGAGAATTGCCGGGGAAGAAGACCATGATACCTATTGGGAAAGAGATTTTGAACACAACTTGAACCCGGATACCTACCGTAAGACTTCCTTCGAATTTGGAAAAAGCCTTCGGGAAATATCTGCAGATACACCTCTGGAGTATGCGGAAAACCTTGTGAGAGAAGCCTTTATGAGGTATAGAATCCAAGATGTGATAAAGCGGGGGCACCAACCGGATAAAATTGTGGTGGTTACCGGAGCATACCATGCTTCGGTCCTGGGGCCTGAATTTGAGCCAATGACAGAGGAGGAAGTGAGGTGCCTTCCAAGATTGAAAAGCAGCCTAACTTTAATGCCCTATTCCTATTTCAGGCTTTCATCCCAATCCGGATATGGAGCCGGCAACCATGCGCCCAATTATTTTGAAATGATGTGGGAGTGTCTTCAAAAGGGTCAATTCGATGACCTACCCATGATTTACTTATCAAAAATGGCTGAAATCCTTAGGGAGAAAGGTACATGGCGTTCCTCTGCCGAAGTGATTGAAGGGGTCAGACTGTCCAGGACCTTAGCAGCCATGCACGGGGGAAGTGCTCCCACGCTAAGGGATTTAAGGGATGCTGCGATGATTTTACTGGGTTACGGAGATTTGGCCGTAATTGCGGAGGCAGCGGCAAAGATCGAAATCGGTACTGCCATTGGAGAACTGCCGGAGGGTGTAAGCAGAACGTCCATACAGGATGATTTTTACAGGGAATTAAAAAAGCTGAAGCTGGAAAAATACAAGTCCAATGTTGCCATGGACCTGGAACTGGACCTTCGAGAAAACCGGCGGGTAAAGACAGAAGAGGCTGCGTTTCTTGACCTCAACCGCTCGAACTTCCTGCACCGTTTGAAGGTTCTTGGCGTAAGTTTTGCATCCCAGCAAAAGGGTAGCCAGCAAGCGGCTACATGGGCGGAAAGATGGGTTTTACGCTGGACACCGGAGGCGGAGATTCAGCTTGTGGAGTCCACCCTCAGGGGTGAAACCATAGAGCTGGCAGGGGCTTTTGAGTTTAAGCAAAGGCTTTCCCAGTGTGAGCGGGTGCATGAAGCCGCAGCGGTAATCCGGGAAGCTTGTGAATGCGGCATGGAAGCATCTATGGAAGAAGCGAGGAAGACCCTCCAGCGGCTTGCGGTGGATTCAGGTGCATTTGTTGAAATAGCGGCTGCGGCATCGGAATTAGCCATGGTAATTAGTTATGGAGATATAAGGAAATTTGAAGCCTCTCATTTGATACCCCTTATGCAGCAACTTTTCCTCCGTGGAACACTCCTGTTATTGGATGCGGCAAAGTGTGACAATCAAGCAGCAAAAGAGGTGGTACATGCTGTGCACAAAATGAACCAAGTCGCTTTGGAGCATTACAAGGAAGTGGATGAGGCATTGTGGATTGAAACCTTGGGAGAACTTTCGGACCGGGATGACCGGAACCCTACTCTTTCGGGTTATGCATGTGCAATCCTCCTGGAGCGGAATATAATGAGCAGTGAAAAGCTTTCACAGGAAGTATCCCGGAGATTATCCCCCGGGATTGCTGCAGATTTGGGAGCAGGGTGGTTTGAAGGACTTTCCATGCGAAACCGGTATGCACTTTTGGCAAGGCTTAGTTTATGGGAGCAGCTATCCAGCTATGTACATTCCCTCGAGGATGAGGAATTTAAAAGGGCCCTGGTTTTCTTAAGAAGGGCCTTTGGAAGTTTCGGCCCTCAGGAAAAAAGGACCATTGCCGAAAACCTGGGAGAGATTTGGGGAATGAACAAAGATGATGCCAGCGACCTTATGAGCCGGGAATTAAGCGATGAGGAAGAACAGGAAATAGAAAACTTAAATGAATTTGATTTTGGAGATATATAAAGATGGCAGATTTGAAACAGTTAAAAAGATGGAGATTAATACTGGGGGAAAATGCAAATGAAACCCTTGGGTCCTATGCAAATGAAGCCTTTTCTTTAAGCCAGGAGGAAAGCATAATGGATGAAGCATTGGCGGCTATCTATGATGGTGTTGGCGAGGGGGAAGGTTCGGAAAGACTTGCAGGGAAGGGATCTTCCTCGCCCAGAATTGCAAAATGGCTTGCAGATATAAGGACCTTTTTCAAGGAAGATGTGGTTTCGGTAATACAAACCGATGCCATTGAGCGTAAGGGACTTAAACAGCTTCTTTTTGAGCCGGAGGTTTTAAAAAATGTCCAGCCCAATATTGAGATGGTAGCCACGTTAATGTCCTTGCGGGGGAAAATCCCCGAAAAGACAAAAGATACGGCGAGGCAGCTTGTAAAAGCGGTGGTGGATGAAATTAACAAGAAGCTGGAAAATGATATCCGGAGAGCGGTTACCGGTGCTTTAAACAAAAGGCAGCATTCACCCATTCCCAATGTTTCCAGTATAGACTGGAAGCTTACCATCCGCCGGAATCTCAAGAACTACGACAGGGTGCAAAAAAGAATGATACCCGAGCGTTTTTACTTCTTTGACAGGAAAAAAAGCACAAACAACTGGACGGTCATATTGGATATGGACCAGAGCGGTTCCATGGCGGACTCGATCATTTATGCATCGGTCGCAGGTGCTATTTTTGCCAGCATGGCATCTATCAATACAAGGATTGTAGCTTTTGATACCGAAATTGTAGACCTGAGTGAGCAGTACGACAATGATCCGGTGGATATGCTTTTTGGAATCCAATTGGGTGGGGGCACCGATATTAATAAATCCGTCGCTTACTGCGAGAAGTTTATCAGCGATCCGAAAAAGACGATTTTTATTTTGATTTCCGACCTCTATGAAGGAGGCAATCAAGCTTCATTGGTCCGCAGAATGAGTGAAATGAAGGAAGCGGGTGTGAAGGTGATGTGTCTTCTGGCTCTTTCGGACAAAGGGGCTCCCTTTTATGACGAGAATTTGGCAAGGAAGCTTTCAAGCCTTGGGATACCCTGCTTTGCATGTACACCAACGCTGCTTCCGGAGCTTTTGGAAGGGGCCTTAAAGGGAAATGACCTTAGCGAGCTTGCCAAGAAATTATTGGAGAGCAGGAAAAAATAGCAGTAAGCTAGATAAGAATAGAGGGATATAATCAAGGTGACGGGTTATTACTGATTGTCTGGGGGCAAAAAAATGCCGCAGGGGTGAATTGCCTGCGGCATTTTTTACACTCTATTTTGTAAAGGAGCTAGGAGGATAGGTATGCAGTGTTTATTAAAAATGATTGAATATTCATCCTGCTCAATTAGTCATGGCTTTTCTCAAATGTAACCTTCCCTGTGGAAATATCATATTTAGCGCCGACAATCTTAACTTTTTTTTGTTCTACAAGCTCTTTTAAAATAGGACTTCTTTCTTCCAACTCTTGTATACTGTTTTCAATATTCAAATCCTCTGTTAAAGTATAAAGCGCATTGGTATTTTGTGTATGGGTGTAAGCTTCTTCAAAAGAAGGCTTAATTTTGCTTAGGATTGATTCAATGCCAACCGAAGCTTCATGGCTGTGAGCAAGATTGCTGTCAACAGTTGCTTTACAAGCGCCGCACTTAGTATGTCCCATTACTACAATGAGTGGTGTACCCAAATGCTCAGCCCCATATTCAACTGTGCCTAGAGTAACATCGTCAATTACATTGCCTGCATTTCGTGCTATGAAAACGTCCCCCAATCCCTGGTCGAAAAGATGTTCAGGCGGTACCCTGGAATCGGCACAGGATATAATGGTGGCAAAGGGTTTTTGTCCATTGACTGTCAAATCGTTGAGCTTTGCTTTGCTGAAATCCTTCTTTGTCAATTTTCCGGTAACAAATCTCTTATTTCCCGACTCAAGGAGTGAAAGAGATTTTTCCCATGTAATAGTCGGAGCTGCCGCAGTTTGGGTGCTTGTAGCCCTGGTGTCAACCGTTTTAGCCATTGCAGAAAACGACAGCAGCGATAAAGTGATAGCGGCTGAGGCAGTAATCATAGTGAGTCTTTTGTTGAAAAATTTCATTTGTTTTTCCCCCAGTAAAATAGTATTTACTATATTATTCAAATTTGATTTTTTTTTCAGGTACATATTTTATATTTTATAAATAAAATTTTAATTATCTTCATCATTGTTATCATCTTCACCATCATCATCTTCCTTTTCCCGATTTGTTATCTTGGGCGCAGGCGTTGTATTCCTTTTCCAAGAATTGTATTGGGGGGGAGCTGTATATCGAGGTGTCGGTGTTTTTATTTTTGGCTTACTTGGTTTTGAAGCTGAATTTATATTATTAACCTTCTTATTGGAATGCTTATTCATATCAACAGAAGGCGTCGCAAAAGGTGTTTTTACAGGGGTAGGCGTATTTGGTTTTACGGTCTGTTTTGCAGGCAGCTTCTCTGAGTCCAAAGTTTTTACATTATTTTTACTAAACCTAGGATCAAGATGGTTCCGTAATCCTAAAAACTGAGTAATCTCAAGGTGCGGTTTTTCAGGAAGTTTTTGTATAAGATCATGAATGGAGACTTCTTCAATATTTCCAATTTTTAAATTGTATTCCCCGCTTTCTGCCCATTTGAGTATTTTATATTTATTCACGGATAGCTTATATTTTTCTGATTCCTGCCGTTCCTCGAGAGATGAATATAAAACACCGGTTTCGATAAATTTATATCGATTTTCTATCATACCGGCCAGTTCATTAAAAATTTTCACGCAATCCTTTTGATTTTCTATGCTGCTGCTAAATCCAATGACAATCACATGTTTTTCAGCCTTCTCCAAATAGCCTTCCTGGTAGCTGGCTTCAATAATTTTATTAAATGCTTCTACAAGGTTCATTCCTTTAAGGCGAAGCCCATGTTGAACTCTCTGGGCAGAAGTGTTGAGTTCGGTAAAATCAACGATTTTTCCATCCATGTTTATGGAAAATTCAATACTGGGATTAATATCTAAGGTTACATAAGCTTTTTCAGGTACAAAAATAAAGTTGTACATCGAAAGGGGAATAAGGATCAGTATAATGCATGCAGCAATAAAAGATAATATTGGTTTATGTTTAACAAGGGCCGGTTTTTGTGACAGGATATCCTGTTCGGTAAATTCAATGTGTTGTCCCGGAAGCATGCCAAGCCGCTTTTCAACAATATAAAATCCCATAGTATCTGTCATAATATAGGCTTTATTCCCATTCAGTTTTATAATTACACCTTTCATAAAAATCATTTTATTTGTGTCCTTTCATTTGTGATGATGTAGTTTTTTAGATAATCAAATTCTCCGGATAAAATCAAAACAACTGCGGTTATAAAATGTTTATTTCTGCTAATGGTTTTTCTATCGCAATGCACAAACTTTGACAATTTGGAAATTGGAAGCCTTTTTTTGTCTAAAAAAGTTTTAAACAACTTAGGATTTTCAAGCAGCATCTTAGCGGTTTCAATGAGCTGAATCCTTGAATCTTCGTGCTTGGGGGACTCCAATGCAAGAATATCGAGACTGCTTCCATATTGATGGAGTGCTTCCTCAAATCTTGAAAGCTGTTCTTGAATTTCAATAAAATTAAATAAATCCTCCGAGTAAAGGGCATGATGTTTATTGTTGATATCCGAACAATTTTCCAGTTCAAGATCAGATAGAAAGACAGCTGACTGTATGTGTTTAGATGTGGACGTAATATAATTATACACTCTTCTTTTTATAACCATTGAAGCAAAAGAAAAAAAATTGCCCTTATCCTCATCATAACATTCTATGGCTTCGTTAAAGGCCATTAAAGCGATACTGAATTCATCTGTTCCTTGTATATTGGTCTTGTAACCCAGCAAATTAACTAACACTCTGATCACAAAAGGTTTATAGTCTGCTATAAATCTGTTTCTTTCTCCGTGTTTGTCCCTTTTGACAGCTTGTACAATCTCTGCTAATGAATTACCGACTGATTTCTTTCTGTTTAAAATGTTTAACATATTTACAAAATCTCCTTATAAAATAAGTGTTCCAAAAGGTAGTAGATTTTGTGGTACAAAAATTGAAAAATACTTATACTATATTGAATGGGATAAAGAATTGAATGGGATAAAGAATTTACATCGCTCTTCAATTTCCTTGATTTAAAATCGTGAAAATTTAATTTATCCATGCAAAATTATTTTCACGATCTGTATAAAAATAAAAACTTATGAGCATCAATGATATTTATTCAGGAATTGCTTTAACAGTTTTAGTAAATGAACATCCGAAAACATAATCAATTTAAAGATGACCAACAAAAAGATCATTATATTTAAATAAAAAGCATGGTGGAACTAAGCACTGTTTTAAATATCGACGAAGGTTTAGAAAAGATAACACTAAATTATGAATGTTTTGGCTGTTGCAAGGTGTGATTGGTAAATGGAGTCTTAATAAAATCAGTAAGGTTATATAAAGTATGGGAGGCAGGAAAAGCAACCGAAAGATAAATAGGGGCTGACCGGAAAGGTCAGCCCTGCAATAAATAATATTATTGATACTAATTTGGTTAAATGCCCGTAATTTACTTAATTATCCTAGTAGTCTGTAACTTTTGATATTTATAGTTTGAGTTTTTTCTCCGATATTAAGGATATCACAAAAGATGAAGGAGAAGAAGCTATGCAAAAAAAATATATTGTTACATTGACTAAAGAGGAAAGAAATGAACTAACGG